>NZ_JAKUMP010000002.1:0-482586 GCF_026341415.1 Pseudomonas sp. MCal1 | reverse complement strand
CTGCCACGCTCAGGCCCGTAAGGTCCTTGGTCCAGATGCCGGTCGATGGGTCCGCTGTGGCGTTGCCCTTGCTGGCGGCGCCGTCGAAGATCTCCACCTGCTCGCCCTTGCTGGCGCTGCCCGTCAGTTTCACGGTTGTGTCGACGGTGGTGCCGCGATCTGGAATCACGGTGCCTTTGGAATCCTGGGCATTGGTGATGGTGGGGGCCACCACCGCAGTCACGGTCAGTGTCCGTGCCCCCGAAGTCTGACCCGCGCCATACAGTGCTTTGGCGGTGAAGCTGTGCGCTGCCACGCTCAGGCCCGTAAGGTCCTTGGTCCAGATGCCGGTCGATGGGTCCGCTGTGGCGTTGTCCTTGCTGGCGGCGCCGTCGAAGATCTCCACCTGCTCGCCCTTGCTGGCGCTGCCCGTCAGTTTCACGGTTGTGTCGACGGTGGTGCCGCGATCTGGAATCACGGTGCCTTTGGAATCCTGGGCATTGGTGATGGTGGGTGGCACCGCCGCCTTCACCGTAAAGGCCCGTATCAGGCTGGAAACCGGGTCCGCTGCATATAGAGCGTGAGCTGTAATGTGATAATCCTTGATCTGGAGGTTGAGCAGGGTCTTGCTCCAGATGCCATCAACCCCAACGTCAACATTGCCGTGCGAGGTGGAGCCATCGAAAATCTCGACCTTCTCATCCCGGGTCGCGGTGCCTTTGATGGTGACCTGCTCAAAGAAGGTTTCGCCGCCCTCTGTAACCTCCCCATTGGCGTCAGTCACATGGGTGATCTTCGGCGTCAGCCAGTCGTACCGGGTTCTGATCGTCAGCGATAATTTCGGGAACTCAATCGCATTGACTTCCTGATTGGTGCCATCAAACGAGACTTTGCAAATCACGTTTGCCGGTGTGGAATGCCCCAGTTTCATCAACTCGCTTCTGAGCAGCACTTCATTCAGCCCGCTGCTGACCTGCGCCGGCGTGATCTCGACGCCATCGAGCATCCGGATGACGTGGTCGCTGCCCGCTGCTGTCTTGCCTTCCAGCCTCAGCCAAATGCGTTGCTTGAGTGCGATGTAATGCCACTTGGATACGAGCGTGTTGGCATCGCCACTGAACGTCATCAGGTCGAGAATCTGGTTGGCTGACTGACGCACTTGTGGGCGAGGCAGATCGTTCTCGGGGTCGTCGAATCCCGTTACTCTCAGGCCCAACGACTCTGATTCTGTCTCGTGGCCATAGCGGCGCACGAAGTACTTCACGTCCACAGTTTTGTTGATATTTGGACCGATAATCGTCAGGGGAAGGTGAAAGTTCACGCTACCACTGCTGTGCCCGGGCAGCTCAAGATCTGTTGATGTACCAGCGCCTGGAGTGCCGATCCAATGTAGGGGAATGATATCGAGGGCCGGATCCATAGTGTCGTAGCTGACGTTGACATCAACACCATTCAGCCCATCCATTGCTTTTAGTATGGCGTTCGGTGCCTGTTTGACTTGTGGCGGTGGCAATTCACCTACGAGCGACCCGATCAGCAGGTCGAGTACGGCGGAGTGACTGTATAAACCTGTGGTCGCGTGCTTTAGCGAGTAACGCACCTTGACGTACTGCCCGATATTGCGCGTGACGTACTCTGCAGGCACTCGAAAACGCAGCGGGTTACCGGCGCTCAGCGCCGTAATGGGCACCCAGTCGCTGATGCTGCCGAACGGATGGGTCGCTTGCCAATACCAGGTCACGATGTCGTCTTTTTGCGTCGGCGGATTTTCGATGAATATGTGGACGACATCGAAGACTTTGGATGGGTCGAGCACATCTGGATTTTTGCCGGCTTCCTCCACCTCGGGCCTGCGCAGTGTCGCGATGACGCCTTGTACCCTGACCAACAGATGCTCTGAATCACTGACGCCGTAGAACTCCGGTTTGTCATTGGACACGGTATACCAAAGATCGAGACGGCCGTTGTCGAGCACGTTGATGTGCTCTGCGCCGACGTCAACAGTGAAAAAGCTTTCTTTTGCCTCGTTGTCACTGACGGCATGAGTGAACTCATGGACATAGGGCTGACCGTTGGACTTTTCACCTATCCAGTGACCGGCGACCAGATCGCCATTGGCAATGGCTGCGTACCCGATTCGCACCGTGGCGTAAGGCCTGTGCGGCTCGAGTATGTCGCCCAGCAACTCGAGAATCGTCGGTGCGTCCGGCATTGAAACGTCACCCACCACGTCGGCAAATTCGCGTTTGGAGGATAGCGGCGGACTTCCGTCCGCTTTCGTCAGCACGTAGGAGGCATCAGCCCGGCCCATGGCGATGGCGCGGACTTGCGCGTACGGCACCTCGAATGGCAAGACACTCGGGATGCTTTCCACCAGTTTGGTTTCGGTGTGAATCAACGGCTTGCCAGTAAAAGGGGTGCCGATCCAGGTCATTTCAATTGAATCTTTCAGCGCGAAATCTGAACCCGCGATAGGGACCTGGACCGTGACGTTCTCCTTATTCAAGTTGATGATGGTGATGATCCCATTAACCGATTCCTTGATGATCGGGGCTTGCAGCCGCCAGGCGCCGGCGTCGACGGCAATCCGAGTGCGTTTGGAGTGTCGGGAAGACCAGTTCCATACTTCATCGTGAGGGTCGTACTTGATTTCCAGCGTCGGGCTGTCGCCACCGGCCAGAATGTCTTCCTGTTTGGCGACGATCACGATGGGGTCCTTGCCCTCTGCCTGAGCTTGTGTAACAAGGTGCGGCGCCAGGGTATGGCTGCCCCAGCGCATCAGAATCGTGTCTCGCAGTGTGATTTCCGGGTAGGCACGAACAGTCAGCGGAACGCCTTTTTTCGCCCACTCGGCGTCGATCACTCCCTGATCGATGATTTCCTGCGGCAGTTGCGCGATGTGCAGTTCGGAGTGCCCGTCGGGTAGATGGGGTTCCCTGTCTCGGCCACCGGGGCTGGTGAGTTTGATCCGAAACAGTGACAACACAGAGGGATCGTCCGGCGCGGTTTCGCCAAACCGGGTCAACTCATAAAAGCATTCATGCAGACCGGGAGAGAACAGCGCTTTGGGCAGATAAAAGAACAGGTGCTTGTCTTTTTCCCCCGCTTCAACCATTCGGGTGAACACCGGGACATCGTCCCAGTAAACAATATTTTTATCTCCTTCCAGCATGTCGAGGTACGCCACAATTACGCACAACACGCCGTTGGCGCTTTCCTCGACCACTGCAATATTGATCCCGCCATCGGCATCCACGACTGGCGCGACTGCGCCGCTGATCTGCATGGGCCGAAGCACCCTTGTAACGGGCTGATTGAGATCGGGAAACAGAAGCAGGCTTTTGGTGGGCATGACGAAACTCCTGAACGAGCACGCAATGGGATCGCAGACGGTTTTTTATTGAACCTGAGGGGAGGAGGGAGAGGTACTGTCAGATCTGACAGGTGAGCGCAGGTTTTCGACCAATGGTCCAGACTCACGGTGTTTCCCCGCCAACAAGCTGGTCTTGCGGATCGAATTCGAACCTGTAGGCGTTATCTGCTGCGTTGAAAGTCAATTGCACCACCGGCAGGTAACCTGCGGTTTGCTCGAAGTAATCCTTCTGAAAGTAACGGGCGCTCGGCTTACCCAAGACACTGGTGTAGAAAAACGCCTGAAGCGGAATTTTTTCCGGAATGTTTTGCGGCCAGTCCGCGATGATGGATTCGTTATGCACCCGTTGATCCTGCGCCGAAAACAATGCACGAACTTGAATGCTTACGGCGAAGGGCGCTTGCTCGCCTTTGAGGCTGCATCCGGCGTAACGATCGGTCAGTGCGTTGAAATGAGTGAGGTATGCCTCAACCGTGGTAATACCTTGCTCATCGCATGGATGACTGGGTAAAGGGGTTCGTGATGATTCATTACAGCTATCGCTTCGATAAAACGTAGCAGCGTCATGTGGCCATGCGCAGCGCAGTGTCAGAGGATAAGCCGCAGGTGCAGACAGCTCCTTGAGGATCAGACCCTGCGGCTTTGACCAGGCCAGAATGGGCAGGTAAATGTCGGCTCGCAAATAGGAAAAAGAAACGCCGTTGCGCTCCACCGACCCGGGACTGGAATTCCACGCATGGTATTCGGGTGTTGCACTGGTCGTGCGTATCAAGACTCCGCTGCATTTGTAGGCGGCTTCGTTGTTTGGGCATGTCATGGTCGTATTGGCGTAGCGGGCATTCAGATTCGCCGCGACCTGATAGCCGATGTACAACTGATCCTGCTGATTGAACCCGAACACCGCATCCGGTTTCCGGCTCAGGTCCATGCGCAGGATCGGCAGCCAGTCGCCGGTGGCGTTGAAATAGTCGCGTTGATCCTTTTGTGCGCCCAGCAATGAGCCACTCTTCGTCACGTCGTAGAACAGGCCTTGCAGTGGCAGTTGCTTCGGAGCCTGGTCGTCCCAGTTCTTTATTTGCAGCAGCGTAGGTTGGACGGACCATTCGGTGCCGATCCGTTGGTGTGCGACCAGGCTGGCGCTGAACTGCGCAGGGTCTTGAGTGCTGAGCGAGCATTGCTTTGCAGGCTGATTGCCCTGTTGTGCAAAGTGCGCAAGCCAGCTCTGGACGTCGGTCGCACCCTGAGTCGTGCAGGAGCTGGCATCCTGAGCTTTGACCGTCGCTGTCCACCCGCAACCGAAATCGGGGCGCGTGCCCTGAACCGCAAACTCGAACGGGTAGGCACACAGCACATCCAGTGCCTTGTCCTGGCCGATGGCCGTGAATTGATCGCTGAACACGGCACCGTATGCTTGCGACAGCGAGCGAGTATCAAGATCGGCGCGCAGGTAATTGAAACCCTCGGCGCCCAGTTGTACGGCGTTTGCCGAGTGTTTCCAGAATACTTGCGTGCCCTCACTGCCGCGCAGCAACACGCCGCTGCAAAAATACGCCGGGTTGTCGCCAGGACACTGGGTTGTGGTGTTCTGGTAGCGCTGGTTGAGCAGATGTGCGGTTTCTGGACCGGTTGCTGCGTGGTTGACACCACTGAACAGCAACAACGCGAGCAGCAGAAACTTGATCCGAGACGTCTTTTGCATGGTGTGCTCCACAAGCTTTCGGTCACCGCGTTCAATCTCTGGAGACACCCAGAACCTGCCAGAACGAGGCGGTGTCCTGGCTGGTGGCGTTGTCATTGACCGAGGAGCCGTTGAGGTCGTACGTCCAGGCGGTGTTGGCGCCCAAGACGTCGGCGGTCCATACCGGGTAGTTCAACCACTCAAGGAAATCCGCGACGGGTCCGCTGTCGGGGAAGTAAAGCGTCCATAGCCGTTTCGTCTGGGCGAGGGTGATCGGTTGCAGCTTTGCAGCGGTGCAGATTCTGGTCATGCCCTCCCAATCCGCACCGGCACTTAGGAAGTGCACCTCCTGAATGCCCTTGACGGTCAGTGGGTACTCTCTGCTCTGGCTCTGGCTGTCGGTCGCGCGGATCCTGCAGGTGCCGTTGCGCAGGGCGGTGATCTCGCCCGATTGTGCATCGGCACTGGCAATCAGCGGATCGGTGCTGTCCCAGGTGTAGGGAGCCTGGCCCCAAGTGGCTTCACGGGTCATGCGCGCCGCCGGGGGAGGGGCAAGCGGTGGCTTGTCGACGGAGACGACGTAGTTGTCATTGCTCAGATCCAGTGTGGCGGCGGCGTCGAAACCCGTCTGCAATTTCAGATCCAGGATGTTCGAACGTTCGCGAGTGCTCTGGTACAGCTGTACTTCGTAGCGAATCCGCACGATGTGATTCTCATCGGCAACAAATTCCCGGGCTTCTACATTGAACTCGACATCTTTGCCGACGGCATTGGCGCTGATGGGCAGGTCATCGGTGTAGGTGTCGCCGACGTACAAGTAAACGTGATCGCGGAACACCATGGGTATCCAGGGTTTTATCCTGACGGTCGCTCCCTTCGGAGGAAGCGTTTGCGGATCCAGAATACCGTTGGGCGCTTCGTCTACAGTTGGCTCCCGCAGATTGTTGTTGGTCTGGCTCATGTCACCCTCTCCTTAATTCAGATAGGCGGCGCTCGGGTGAGCGCCGCACGGCAAGGCATCGTCGAGGGGGTCAGAGGGTATTGAGCCTGGCCAATCGGCTGGCCTTGAGCGCCAGACCGCGGGTGGCCGCATTGGCGTGGTACGACACCTGGCCTTTGAGCCGGTCTTGAGCGGCGCTGCTGTCGCCGCCGGCGAGAGCATTGCCCCAGGTCACGACTTCGCCGTCGGAAGTGAGTGCGGTAAAGGCATGACGGTTGGCGTAGATTGCAGTGACATTTACCAACTTGGTGACGACGGGCGTGGTATCTCCTCCGAGCAATGGGTCTCCCCAGGCCACCACGGTTCCATCTTTGCACACGGCGGCGAACGCTCCAGCGGTGGCGGCCAGTTGAACAAGATCGTCCCTGCCGGCGATCGTGTCAGGTATCAGCCCACCCGAATTAGCCTCGGGCCATCCGACGACGTGACCGCTGTGCCGAAGCGCTGCAAACGCATTCGAACTGGCGACGACTGAGATGATATCCGTCAAGGAGCGGATATCCGCAGGTATTGTCCCGCCATAGGTGGCAGGTCCCCAACCCGCGATTTGTCCGCTCATGAGTATGACGATGAAAGCTTGAGCATTTGCACAGGCAAGCGCCTTGATGTTGGTCAGGCCGGCGACATCGTCGGATACGGTGCCGCCTTTCGCAGTATCGCCCCAGGCGACCACACTGCCGCTTTCCCGAAGTGCAGCGAAAGCGAAGCCATTGCCAATCACGTGTTTGATATCGGTGAGGCTGGCGATCTCTGCAGGAACAACACCGCCATACCCCGCCCCAAGTCCCCAGGCCATCACTTGACCGGTTGCTCTGAGGACGGCGAAAGCATATCCGGCTGGCGCCAGTTCGACTGCATCTCTCAAGGCCAGGATTTCGGCGGACGGGGTCCCGCCTCTCTCAACATTGCCCCAGGCATGGACTGTTCCATTGGTTTTGATGCCTGCAATAGCCACGCTGTTGCCGGCGAGCAGCTTGAAGTCCGTAGGAACCACCGAGCCCATTTCTCCACCCTGACCTGCAGACCCGGGCCAGGCGACAGTGAAGTTGTTGGTACGAATCACCGCATAAGAACTGCCGGAACAAGCAGCCTTGGCAATGTCGGTGAACGTCTGAAAGGTTGGCGGGATTTTCTGGCCATTCAACGGGTTACCCCAGGCTGCCAGATTGTTTTTGTCCCGCAACGCCACGAATGCCCCGTCATCGGCGGGAGTGCCCGGGCCACCGGTGCCAAATACATTCACTCTGTTCAGGGTGACCTGGTCGTCGCTGGTGCGAACTTGCAAGGGGGCATACGGATCGCTATCAACCCAGGTATCCGCTTTTGTCCAGGTGCTGTCGTCGGCGTATTTCCACTCGGCCTGCACGCGTTGCAGGGTCTGTGCATTGAAGGCGGATATGAGCCAGCTGGAACTGCTCTCCCGATAAATCCCCTTGTTGTAGCGGGCTCCCATGACCAGCAACTTGCCGCTGCCGATCACCTTGCGCACATCGTAGACCGTCGGGTTGGAAGGACCATCGGTTCCGCCGGCCTTGCGTTGGATTTCGTAGCTCAAGGCGATGCTTAGCCCGTCGTTGGCGTCGATCACGCTATGCGGCACCTTGATCACGGCCAGCTCTTTGTCGGCCTGCCCGGGTGTCACGGTATGCGGGTACGTGGAAGTGGTTTTCCCCTCTACCTTTACCGTGATTTTATCGTCTGCCTTCAGAAGGGCGGTTGCCGGTATCACCACCGTCGCGCCGTTTGGATAAACATCATCCGGATTCAACTGATCTTTTTGAGGGCCGGTTGCCTCCTTGAACGTGGCGTCTGGCAGTTTGGACTCCGTTGCCTCGACTCTCAGCGGATAATCATCACCGCGGCGCTGGCCACCCTCGAACAGTTCCACGTAATAACTGATCACCACATTCTTGTTCAGGCAGGCCAGCACGGTGGCCCGGTCAACCGGGAACTCGACGGGTTTGCCCTTGTTGTTTCCGCTGATGGATTTGTCGTCCGTGTGCACCGTCACTCCGTCCGTGGTGGCCCACGTCATGTAGAAATGATCGCCAGCGTTTTCTGGCCGGTTTGCGGCAATTCTGACGGTTGCACCGTCCGGGGCATTGGCGGGGTCGAGGATTCCATCGGGGGCTTGCACCACTTCCGCTGGATCCAGCAGTGGTTGCTCTGCCTGGCCTACGACAAAGGTCAGCGGATTGGAGTAGCTGGTGGTATCGGTTTCGAAGCGCCAGATCCTGTAGGACGCAGTAATTTTTTTTCCGCGGTTGGGCTCAATATGCGCAGCTACGAATGCGGCATTCAGTGTGAAATTAACATCCTTGTTGGCCGAGAGTGCATTCAGTGTGATCGTGTCTTCGATCTTGCCGGTGACCTCACCGTCCCAGGTGTACGTCACCTCGTCCTTGGCTTTACTTGGAGTACCTGTGGGTCTTGGTGCGGTCAGTCTGCTGGCGCCTGCGGGCAAGTCGCCGGGTTCCAGTCCACCATTCACTTCTCCCAGAACGATGGGCTTGACCAGTTCAAACTGCGGTTCGCCGACATTGACGGAGGTAGCAGGTCGGGAAAGGCGCCTGATGATTTCGCCGTCCTTGTCCATCAGCAATGTATAGGACGCGACGACTTTTCCGCCTTTGAGGGTGTGAATGTGTTTGCCGTCAATGGGGATGCCAAAACCGTTCGGGTTGTCTACCTCGGACTGGTCCGGGAAATACCATTCATCTTCGAAGCTGGGATCATAGGTAGTGCCATTGGGGCGCGTGCCGAACCATCTGATTTCGATTGCCATACCGACTTCAATGACCGGATTGTGCGGGATTCGCAAAGTGGTACTCGGGAGGTCGTCGGGAATCGCACCATTTTGTGCGTCGTCGAGAATCGGGGCCGCCAGTTGATCGGCTTCGCCCACAATCTGCACGAACTGGCCTTTGGATTGAAGCGGATCGGTGCTGCCATTGCGTTCCAGGCGGTAAGAGAAAGTGGCTTGGGTTTTTGCCAGCTTTCGCGCATCCGAGTTCTCGATTAGCAACTCGTAGGTGTGTGGCAAGTTGTCGATCTCCACTAAGGGAGCCACGGCTTCGATCGGATCGCCCTCTACCGTGGTACCGCGCATCTTCAGTCCGATGTTGTCGCCTAGCTTGAAGTCTGGGGCTCTGGCCACCACTTGAATGATGACCTTGTCGTCACCCAGTTTCTCAAGATCAAGCACGTTGTTGATGGCCTGTTGGACAATAGGGGCGAGCAGAAGATTTGTGCCCACCGAGACTACGATCCGGGTTTCCTTAGACCAGTCGTCTGCGACGTTTTTCACTATGTCCTTCACAATGAAGGCCGCACCAAGGCCCCTTTCATCGCTGTCGCCGGCGAGTTCGATGAGTGCTTTATCCACCACGATTTCGATTGGGTTGTTGTTGGGGTCATTGATCTGCTCGGCGGTCAGCGGTGCGGATTTTTTGGGATAACCGCCCCAGGTAATCTCCGGAATATCGCCGACGGCGGCATTGGGGTAAGGCGGGGCGGTGCCGGACTCGGAACGGATGATGATCGGCACACCCGCCTCTGCTATGTCCTTATCTACGACACCGTTGACGATTTCCGGATCGATATACATATACAACTCAGAGTGGCCAGGGCCTGGCAACGTATCTTGCCCCCCCGGAATCTCGAGTTTTTCGTATATTTTGGTCGGAGGAGTCTGGATTTCCCACGCTTGATTGAGTCGTTTGACTCGGTAATTCAGGGTATGCGAGCCGGTCTGGGCGTGCCGGGGGGCGACGAACAGCGTTACGCGCTGGCCCACCTCGGCGGCTTCCCTGATGGTGGTCTGGGCAACGACATTGCCATCCTTCAACAGTTCGACGTCGTCACCGATGCCCATCTCGGTCCATGGCGAGATGTAAGTCTGCAGTCCTTGTTCGGGGTGTACCCCCATCGCCGCAGCCCGATTGATCCCCCACTCACCGGAAGGCAATGGTTCTGGTTGCTTGTCGGGGATTTCCAGCTCGGCAAGAGCCAGGGTGGCAACTCTTTTCGCAGGTTTTTTCAACATGGCTGACACTCCTGTCGAGGGATGGGCGACGGAGTGATTTAAGGATTGAAATCGATCGCCTGGCTACTGTCAGATCTGACAGGTGCGCAGGTTTTTTCGACGAACGGTTGGTGAGCGCTCAGCGTTTGTGCAGGGTTTTCTGTCGCAGAATGTAGACCGTCACCAACACCGCACTCGTCAACATGAACCCGCGCGCCCACGGCAGCGGCACCAGGTAGCATGAGAACAGAATGCTCGCCCACATCAGCCCGATCGCGTAGACCTTGCCCTTGAGCGGAATGCCGTTGCCATTGAGGTAGTCGCGGATCCATGGCCCGAGCCGGGGATGCTCGACCAGCCATTGATAGAAACGCGGAGAGCTGCGGGCGAAGCAGGCAGCTGCCAGCAGCAGGAAGGGAGTCGTGGGGAGAACAGGCAGGAAGATCCCGATCACCCCCAATGCCACGCTGAGCCAGCCGGTGGCCAGCAGGATGTAGCGCAACATCAGGGGGCGCTTGCCTATGGGGTTGTCCATAGGCCGGATCTTAGTGGTGACGTGGCTTGAGGATCGCCGGTTTTTCGTCAGGTGCCTGGCACAGCAGGTACAGCGCGGTCAGGGCTTCTGGAATCTGCACGATCATGTCGTCCATCAGGTTGGCGTCTTTGGCGATGTCTTCGAATTCAGGCTGTTCGTCGAACAGGCCCGAACCGACCATGATCGGCAGGAGCATTTCGCTGACTTCTTCCTCGGCGGTTTCGAACCAGGCCGCTTCGCGCAGGAACACGCCTTCCATGAAGCCGATGCACCAGCCGCGCAGCTCTGAGTCGTCCGGGTCGTCGCCCAGGTCCAGTTCGCATGGCAGCTCGAATTCTTCATCCGACGCCAGTTGGCGGGCGATGTGAGCTTTCAGGCCGATCAGCGTGGCTTCGATCTCTTCACGCTGGGCTTCGCTGCTGTAATGCGGCTCTTCGGCGAACAGGGCGTCGATCCACTCACGATCCGGCACCACATCGGCGCAGATCGACAAAGCAGTCAGGTAACCGTGAGCGGCCACGTAGTCCAGCGCCTCTTCATGCAGCTCGTCGGCGTCGAGGAAGACTTGCAGGCGGGTTAGTTGCTCGGCGAAGGACATTAAAGGGCTACCTTGGGGAATAAACAATGCGGGAATTCTAGGCCTTCTTGAGCCCTCAAGCCAGCCGCACGGCAGATTTGCCCGCACAAGCTTCTTATCGGCGGTGCCCTTTGCCGGGGAGGGCTCGGGTATACTGCCGCGCTTTGCGATCCCTGCCGGTGTCGCGGCTGAATCCGTACGGCGTCATGCAATGCGCCCTTACGTTTTGTTTAAAGCAGCCTCGGCTGTCTTGAACCAGCCTGTGCAGGGATGTTTCGGTGGATTTTTGGAGTTTTTATGCTCGAACAGGCTCAACGCGTCCTCAAGGACATCTTCGGCTACGACAGTTTCCGTGGCCGTCAGGGTGCAATCATTGAGCGCGTGGCCAGTGGTGGTGATGCCCTTGTCCTGATGCCGACCGGCGGCGGCAAGTCGCTGTGCTTCCAGGTGCCGGCGCTGCTGCGCGACGGCCTGGCGGTGGTGGTGTCGCCGCTGATCGCGCTGATGGACGATCAGGTCGCCACCCTCGAAGAGCTGGGCGTGGCCGCCGCCGCGTTGAACTCCACATTAAGCGCTGAACAACAGCGCGACCTCGCCAACCGGATCAAGCGTGGCGAAGTGAAAATGCTCTATCTGGCGCCGGAGCGTCTGGTGCAGCCGCGGATGCTGTCATTTCTGCAAGGCTTGAACATCGCCCTGTTCGCTATCGACGAAGCGCACTGCGTGTCGCAATGGGGCCACGACTTCCGCCCGGAATACCTGCAACTGGGGCAACTGGCGGAAATGTTCCCCGACGTGCCGCGCATCGCCCTGACTGCCACCGCCGACAAGCGTACCCGGGAAGAAATCGTCACCCGGCTGCATTTGCAGAACGCCGAGCGTTTCCTGTCGAGCTTCGACCGGCCGAACATCTTCTACCGCATCGTGCCCAAGGAGCAGCCGCGCAAGCAGTTGCTGGCGTTCCTCGCCGAGCGGCGCAGCGATGCCGGCATCGTCTACTGCCTGTCGCGCAAGAAGGTCGAAGAGGTGGCCGCGTTTCTCACCGAGCAGGGCTTCCCGGCGCTGCCGTACCACGCCGGTCTGCCCAACGATCTGCGCGCCTATCACCAGAAGCGCTTCCTCAACGAGGAAGGCTTGATCATGGTCGCCACCGTGGCGTTCGGCATGGGTATCGACAAGCCTAACGTGCGCTTCGTCGCTCACCTTGATCTGCCCAAATCCCTTGAAGCCTATTACCAGGAAACCGGGCGCGGAGGCCGTGACGGCCTGCCGGCGGACGCGTGGATGGCCTACGGTCTGCAAGACGTGGTGATGCTCAAGCAGATGCTGCAGAACTCCGAGGGCGACGAACGCCATAAGCGTCTGGAGCAGCACAAACTCGACGCCATGCTCTCGCTCTGCGAAGAAACCCGCTGCCGCCGTCAGGCACTGCTGGCGTATTTCGACGAAGACATGCCCGAGCCATGTGGCCACTGCGACAACTGCATCGACGGCGTGCAGACCTGGGACGCCACCGAGCCTGCGCGTCAGGCGCTGTCGGCGATCTACCGCACCGGGCAGCGTTACGGCGTCGGCCATCTGGTGGACGTGTTGCTGGGCAAAGACAACGAAAAGGTTCGCAGCTTCGGCCATCAGCACCTGTCTGTGTTCGGCGTGGGCAAGGCGCTGGGGGAGAGCGAATGGCGTTCGCTGTTCCGCCAATTGGTCGCCCGTGGCCTGGCGGACGTCGATCATGAAGGCTACGGCGGGCTGCGTTTGAGCGACACCTGCCGGCCGCTGCTCAAGGGCGAAGTGAGCCTGGAGCTGCGCCGCGACCTCAAGCCACAAATCACCGCCAAGAGCGGCAGCAAGAGCCAGGCCAGCCAGCTCGTGCGTGGCGAAGAGCGCGAACAGTGGGAAGCGTTGCGTGCCCTGCGGCGCAAACTGGCGGAAGAACACGGCGTGCCGCCGTACGTCATCTTCCCCGACTCGACCCTGCTGGAAATGCTCCGCAGCCAGCCGACCTCGCTGGCCGACATGGCCCGGGTCAGCGGCGTCGGTGCGCGCAAGCTGGAGCGTTACGGCGAAGCTTTCCTCGAAGTGCTCGGCGGCGAGGCCGAGGCACCGAAAGTCGTGGCCGACGTGCGCCACGAACTGATCACTCTGGCCCGCGCCGGCATGACACCGTTGCAGATTTCCGGTCAGTTGCAGTGCTCGGAAAAAAACGTCTACGCCATGCTCGCCGAAGCCATCGGCAAGCAGCAGTTGTCGCTGGAACAGGCGCTGGATTTGCCGGAAGACCTGATGGGTGAAGTCCAGGACGCATTCCTGGACGGCGAAGGCGAACTGCCGTCCGTCGCCGAAGTGGCCGAGCTGTTTGCCGGTCGTGTACCGGAAGGCGTGCTGTACTGCGTGCGGGCTGCGCTGCAATCGGAGTTTGAAATGTAAGAGGGCGTTTGTGCCAACCCTCATGCGGTTGTAACGATTCAGTACGGGGCGCCTCTTGCCTATAGGCAAATGTCATGCTTAGCTGACTAATAATTAGTTTTTCTCTATTTGTTCAGTCTAATCATGAGTGTTTTATGCCGTTAACCGATCAACACCGTTTTGGCATGCAATTGGCCCAGATGTCCCGAGGCTGGCGTGCCGAACTGGATCGCCGGCTGGCCGGCCTGGGTTTGTCCCAGGCGCGCTGGCTGGTGCTGCTGCATCTGGCGCGTTTCGAAGAGGCGCCGACCCAACGTGAGCTGGCGCAAAGCGTCGGCGTCGAAGGGCCGACCCTGGCCCGTCTGCTCGACAGCCTGGAAAGCCAGGGACTGGTGCAACGCCAGTC
The DNA here is from genome assembly GCF_026341415.1 of Pseudomonas sp. MCal1. Classification (NCBI taxonomy): domain Bacteria; kingdom Pseudomonadati; phylum Pseudomonadota; class Gammaproteobacteria; order Pseudomonadales; family Pseudomonadaceae; genus Pseudomonas; species Pseudomonas sp. MCal1. The sequence continues at coordinate 468,608 of NZ_JAKUMP010000002.1, read as the reverse complement.
TGTAATGGAAGACCGTCGGGCAAAGAAAATCGTGTTGTGCTCACCGGCCCTGCCGCTGATCGAACAGATTGAAACCATCGCCACGCAACTGCGCAAGGAATTGTTCGAGGGTATCGATGAGGCCGACATGAAGGTGTGCATGCGGGTTCACGGGCACATTCTGGCCAACCTGGAAAAGTCTTGAGGCATAACCGCGTGCCGTTTTTTTGAGAGATCGCGCTGGGCGGACTATAAGAACTACTGGGCAATATCGTGTTCGTACCGGATGTGCGAACGCATAGAAGTCGGTTTTGCTTATTTAAGGGATGCTCATGCTCGGAAGTCGGCACGTGGTACTGCGTTGCACCAACTCACTGTTGGTGGCCGGTGTTCTCACCTGGTCCACCGCATCATTGGCGTTGGGGCTCGGTGACATCACCGTGCATTCGGCCCTCAATCAACCACTCAAGGCTGACATCGCCCTGGTGGATGTCGGGGCCGTCAGCGAAAGCGATCTGGCGATCCGTCTGGCCTCGGCGGACGAGTTTGGCCGCGCCGGTATCGAACGCGTGTTCTTTCTCAATGACCTCAAGTTCACCCCGATTCTGCGCGGCAATCGCAACATGATCCGGGTGACCTCCAGTAAACCGGTCAATGAACCCTTTCTGAATTTCCTGGTGCAACTCGATCAGCCCAATGGGCACCTGCTGCGCGAATACACCGTGCTGATCGACCCGCCGGGCTCACCGGGAATAGTCCCGGCCACCGACGAGCCGACTGCGCGTGCGCAATCGTCGGAATTCCCGACCCCCGAGGCTCCCTCCGCAACGACGCCGGCCAAACCTGCTGCACCCGTGCAGCCACCGGCCCCGGTCGCTGACGCGCAGGCCGAGCAATTGGCGGCGAGCCTTGTGCAGAACCAGCAACTGCAAAAAACCATCGATGAATTGAACGTGAAGCTTCAGGCCCAGGCAGTGCTGATCGCTGACGGCAAGAAACAGCTCGGCGAGCTGCAGGCCCGTCTGATTGAAGTGCAACAGGCACCACCGGCACCCGCAACACCCGTGGCGCCTGTGCCGGCGCCGGTCATTGCCCCGGTCGAGTCTCAGGAGGATTTACTCAACTGGCCGCTGCTCGGCGGATTGTTGCTGGTCCTGGGATTATCGGTGGCAGGGCTGTACGTGCGCCGGCAACGCCAGCAGGCGCAAGGGACTGCTGCGCCGTTGCCGTTCCTGCCGGTACGAAACGAACTCCCGGTCGACGACACCGAAGCGATGCAGCCGAGTGCCGTGCACAGTGCGGTCGAACATCGCGAAGACCACGCCAACGGCGATGTGCTGGAAGCGGTCGGCATTTATCTGGCCTACGGTCGCTTGAGCGAGGCTGCCGGTTTATTGCGTGATGCATTGCAGCGGGAGCCGGAGCGCATTGACCTCGGCGTGCAGTTGCTCGAAGTGCTGGGGCGGCAAGGCGACTCGCCGGCCTATGACGAGCAGGAAGCCCGTCTGCGTCAGCTCGGGGTCGAGGATCAGCGCTTGCAGGAGATTCGCGCCCGCTACCCGAAACTGGTCAGCGCCGCACCTTTGGTGGCGGCGGCCCCGGTGATTGCCGAGCTGCCGATCGAATCCTCCGGGCCTGTCGAACCGGTAGTCGAAGACAATTTCGAACTGAATCTGGACCAGCTCTCGATGGCCTCCAGTTGGGATCTTGAGGAAACTCGCCCGGCCAGCGCCGAACCTGAGCAGGCTCCATCGACGCTGGGCTCCGATCTGCAGGTATTGCCACAGGATTTCGAGCTGCCGGAAACCCTGGCCGACGATGCCGAAACCGCTGAACTGGAATGGATCGTCGAACCAGAAACGCAGCCGCTGGACGAGGACTTTCTTAACGAGTTTGGCGATCCCGGCCCAGCGCTCTCACTGGAGCCACTGGAACTGCAAGCCCCGGAACCCGAACCCTCGGACGCCGAGAACGCCGGCAAACTCGAACAGGCCCAGACCTGCATCGATGACGGCGATATCGATAGCGCCATTGCCTTGCTCAATGAACTGCTCAAAGAGGCTGACGAACCTCTCAAGCAAACGGCGCGCACGCTGTTGGCCGGGATTCGCTGACGACGGTCAGAACGTCTGCCCGAGGTTCAGGTACACCGCCTGCTCATCCGCATCGTTCAGGCCATAGCTGAAATTCAGCGGCCCCAGCGGCGTATCGAAACCGATGAACACGCTGGCGGCGTTGATGTAGCCGCTGTCGAACTCATTGTCGTTGTTCCACGCCCGGCCGCGTTCCAGTGACGCACCGGCGTACAACGGGAAGTCCAGCGGCAGGTACGAGCGTGGGGTGAGGCGGCGGTAGTACACCGCGCGCATCAGACTAACGTTTTGCCCGGAGATCGCATCCTCGCGGAAACCCGACAATTGCCGGGCGCCGCCGAGCAGGAAACTGGAGGTCACCACGTTGGCATCGTCCAGCGTGCGACCGTAACGACCGCCCAGGATCAGCGTGTCCGGGCCGCTGCTCATGGCCTTGTCCAGTTTGAACTCCCACTGCCGGTAGCGTGTGTCGGAACCCAGGCTCGGTTCGAACTGCACCAGCGTCAGGCCGATGTCTTCGCCTTCGTGGGGGTAGTAGACGTTGTCCAGCGAGTCGAACGAGTACTTCAGCGCATAGAACCCTTCGTTGAAGTTTTCGCTCGGCAGATCCTGATCGCCGATCCGCACATCCGCCTTGCCCCAGGCCTCGCCGACGCCGAAGCGCACTTCGCCGCTGTTGCCGATCTGCCGGCCAACGTTGAGGCCGAAGCCGTAGCGCTCGACGCGATACTGGGCGATCGGATCGTTGTCCAGAACCGAGTCGACGTTTTGCGCGGCGAACGACGCATAAGGCGCCACGAAATAGCGAGAGCCCACATCCAGCGGCTGATAGAACTCGCTGTACAACTCTTGTTTATCGCCGATTTGTGCTCGAGTCAGCCATTCCGCGCCGAGGCGGTTGATGCCGTTCATTCGGTAACTGGCGCCGAGGTTGAAGGCGCTGTCGCCGCGCATGTCATCCGACAGATTGAGGCCGACCCGCAGGTAATCGGTGCCGGTACGTTTGCCCCGCGCGCTGATCACCAGCGTGTGATCCGCGCCCTTGTGGACCACGCGGTATTGCACCTGCTCGAAGTAGTCGAGGCCATACAGCGTGCCCATGTCGGTTTGCAGACGCCCCAGGTCCAGCGGCTCGCCGATGTGCTGGCGGATGTAGTAGCGGATCACGTCGTCGCCGACTTTCGAGTCGTTCTCGACCTTGATTGCGGTAATGATCGGCGTGCGCTGGCCCGGCGCGCGGGCGGCATTGAGTTCGGCGTCCTGCGACTGCACGGGTTTGAGGCGGGCGAGGCGTACGTCCAGAGCCTTGGTCGCGCGGTAGCCGGCGTCGATCATCTCCTGGCCCCGACCGAAGTCGGTGGCGCCGAAACTGGCCAGCGGCGGCTGGATCAGCACGTCATCGGGATGCAGGGTCGCCAGTTGCTCTTCGGAGTTGCGCCGGGTCATCAGGGTGATCGACTGGTTCAGCACATCGACCACGGTCACCAGTTGCTTGCGGTTGCGCAGCGGGGTACCGATGTCGACCACGATAGCCACGTCGACGCCCATTTCCCGGGCCACGTCGAGGGGGATGTTGTCGGTCATGCCGCCATCCACCAGCAGGCGGCCGTCGAGTTCGACCGGGGCGAACACCGCCGGGATCGACATGCTGGCGCGGATCACCTGGGGCAGGTGACCTTTGCGGAACACCACTTTTTCGCCGTTGGCGATGTCGGTGGTCACGGCGCGGAACGGGATCGGCAGCTTGTCGAAATCCCGGGTGTCGCTGGTGTGGGCCAAGAGGCTTTCCAGCAGTAGCGCAAGGTTCTGGCCCTGAATCACGCCCAATGGCAGGCCGAGGCTGCCGTCGTCGCGAAAGCTCAGTTTCTGTTTCACCAGAAAGTCGCGGTCATCCTGCTTGCGCCGGAACGGTACGTCTTCCCGGGGCGGGGCGTCGGACAGTGCCTGCTGCCAGTCGATGGTCAGGGCGAGTTTTTCCAGTTCGTCGATCTTGTAGCCCGAGGCGTACAGGCCGCCGACCACCGCGCCCATGCTGGTGCCGGCAATCGCATCGATCTTGATGCCTTGTTCTTCCAGGGCCTTGAGCACACCGATGTGCGCCAGGCCACGGGCCGCGCCGCCGGACAGCACCAGGCCGACTTTCGGGCGTGTTGCCTCACTGGCATGAACGAACAGGGGAAGGAAACCAAGCAGCAGGCAGATCAGAAGACGACGCATCGTGAGTCTCGGGGCGAGCGATAAAGCCGGCTATTATAGCGGCGCCCCTCTGGCTCAGGAGTTTCAGCGCATGACCGACACAAAACCGGAAATCGTCATTACCTATTGCACTCAATGCCAGTGGCTGTTGCGCGCCGCGTGGCTGGCGCAAGAACTGCTCAGCACCTTTGGCGATGATCTCGGCAAAGTGTCGCTGGTGCCGGGCACCGGCGGGATATTCCACATTACCTGCAACGACGTGCAGATCTGGGAACGCAAGGCCGACGGCGGTTTCCCGGAGGCCAAGGTGCTCAAGCAGCGGGTGCGCGACCAGATCGACCCTGATCGCGACTTGGGCCACAACGATCGTACTCAGTGAGAGGTCGCCTCGGCCTCGACGGTTTTCTTGTCGTTGCTGCCTGACATCCGGCTCGACACCACGATGGCAACGATGATCAACGCGCCGCCGATCAACATGCGCAGGGTCGGATTTTCATCGAACAGCAGCCAGGCCACGGTAATTCCGTACACCGGCTCCATGGCGAACACCACCGCGGCCGTGCGGGCCTTGATTACCGCGAGGCTGGCGACAAACAGGCTGTGGGCAACGCCGGTGCAGAACACCCCGAGCAGACCGATCCACACCCAGTCGATGGCGCGCACTTGGCTCAGTTGCGGCGCCGCGACCGGCAGCAGACACAGCGCCACCACCACGTTCTGACACAACGCCGCCTGCACCGCCGGGATACGTCCGGAGCTGGCGCGGTTGGTCAGGGACAGCAGGGAAAACAGCAGGCCGGACAGGATTGCCCAGAGCAGGCCGGTAGTCGCGCCGCTGGCCAGATCGAATGCCGGCGTCACCAGCACCAGCCCGACACTGACCAGCGCCACCAGAATGATTTCATTGGCGCGGATGCGCTCGCGGAAGATCAGCCCTTCGAGGATCACCGTGAAGGCCGGGAAACTGGCGAAACCCAGGGTCGCGATGGCGACGCCCGCGACCTTGACCGCAATGAAGAAACTTACCCAATGGCCGGCCAGCAGCACGCCGCTCAGGGCCAGTCGTCGCCAGTCGACGGCCTGCAATTTCTGCCAGCCGCCCTGTTGGGCGAAACGGGCGAAAAAGGCCAGGGCCAGCACGGCGAACGCGGCGCGTCCGAACACGATGACCGCGGGCGTTGCGGCTGCGAGTTTGCCGAAGACGCCGGTCAGGCCGAACATCAGTGCGCCGATATGCAGGGCGCCCAGGGCGGTACGGGGAGTCATTGCAGTCCTTTTTCAAACACCATTACAGGCACACATTGAAGCGTGTCCCGACGGGAAAGTCTGTCGGCAGGCTATCGACTTTTGTCGTCAGCCTCGCGCCGCAATTGTGTAGGAGAGATACCAAATTCACGCAGGACGGCGGCCGAAAACGCACTTTGCGAGTTGTAGCCGACTCGGCAGGCCACTTCACCGACGGGCAGCGTGGTGTTGCGCAACAGCGCGACGGCTTTGTGCAGGCGTCGGCTGCGAATGTAGTCCATCGGTGTTTGCCCGCATTCGGCGACGAACCGCGCATGCAGCCGGGCGCTGGATAACCCGGCGACGCGCGCCAGATCCGCGACTTGCAGCGGATAAGCCGCGTACTGCTCGATGTGCGCATCGAGTGCCGCAAAGGGCAGGCGGCGCGCGGTGATCTCGGTGGGTGGCACGTGGTTCAGGCTTGCCAGCAGCAACACCGCGCCCTGTTGCGCAATCAACGGATCGTCCACCGGGCTGTTCGCCAGCCAGTTGACCAATTGACCTTGCCCCGCGTCCAGCGACAAACGGGCGGCGTTGTCCAGCAGTCGGCGGCTGGCATCGGCGTGATCGCCCAGTGAGCGTGTCAGCCATTGTTCGTCGGGCACATCCAGTACCAGACAGCGGCTGCCCTTGGGGCTGCCGCACGCGTGATGCGCACCGGCGGGGATCACCACGAAGCTCTGCTGCATTACCTGACTGCCACGCCCTGCGACTTCGAAATCCAGCGCGCCGGACAGGCCGAACACCAGTTGCGCGTGGTTGTGGCTGTGGGCGATCAGGTCGTGGCTGTAATGGCGCAGGGTCAGGATCGGTTGCATGGTGGTCTCCGGGCGAGCCGCCAGTCTACACCGGCACAGGGGCGGCGCGTTTGTCACACGACTGACGCATGCTTGTCATGGTCGATTAACCGGGCGCGCGCACAGTGGCGAAAACATCGCAGAGGGTTGCCCATGACCAGCGCCGAGCTCGCCAGACCCAGCCGTAAACAACGGGTTCGCACCCTGTGGATCTCTGACGTGCACCTGGGCACGCGGGATTGCCAGGCCGAGCATCTGTCGCAATTTCTCAAGGGCTATCACGCCGACAAGATCTACCTGGTGGGTGACATCATCGACGGCTGGAAGCTGCGCGGTGGCATGTACTGGCCGCAGGCGCACACCAATGTGATCCGCCGTTTGCTGACCATGAGCAAACGCGGCACCGAGGTGATTTACGTCACCGGTAACCACGACGAATTCCTGCGCCGCTATTCAAAACTGATTCTGGGCAATATCCAGTTGGTCGACGAGGCGGTGCACGTCACGGCTGATGGCCGGCATCTGCTGGTGATTCACGGCGACCAGTTCGACGTGATCACCCGCTATCACCGCTGGCTCGCGTTTCTCGGCGATTCGGCCTACGAATTCACCCTGACCCTCAACCGCTGGCTCAATCATTGGCGGGCGAAATACGGTTACGGCTACTGGTCGCTGTCAGCCTATCTCAAGCACAAGGTGAAGACGGCGGTGAGCTTCATCAGCGACTTCGAAGAAGCCATCGCCCACGAATGCGTGAAGCGCGAATTGCACGGCGTGGTCTGCGGGCACATTCACCACGCCGAGATCCGCAAGGTCGGCGAGGTGGATTACCTCAACTGTGGCGATTGGGTGGAGTCCTGCACGGCGCTGATCGAGCACTGGGACGGCACGATCGAACTGTATCGCCTGGCTGATGCACAGGCGCGGGAAGCCGAATTGAAAGCCGCGAAGGTTGCCGAGCTGGCCTGAGCGACGGCCCCTGTGGGAGCGAGCTTGCTCGCGAATGCAGTACATCAGACAAAGCAGTATTGACTGACACTCCGCATTCGCGAGCAAGCTCGCTCCCACAATGGATCGGGATTGTCTTTATGCGGGGGTGTGCTCTTCCATCGCCGCTTTATAGATCGAGTTTTTCGGCTGGGCGAACAGTCTTTCCACCATCGGTTCGAAGAAGCTCAACGGCAAGGTGTCGTACTCGGGGTCGAACGCCGCCGCGTCGTATTTGGCGCAGAACTCTGCGGTTGCCAGAAACTGCGGATGGTCGCTGAATTGCTCGCGCAGGTGCCGATCCATGCCAAGGTGATGGAAAAAGTAGTAGCCCTGGAAGATTCCGTGCTTTTCCACCATCCACAGGTTTTCGGCGCTGACGAACGGCTTGAGGATGGCGGCGGCGATGTCCGGGTGATTGTAGGAGCCGAGGGTGTCGCCGATGTCGTGGAGCAGGGCGCAGACCACGTATTCCTCGTCGCGCCCGTCGCGAAAGGCGCGGGTTGCGGTTTGCAGCGAGTGGGTCAGGCGATCCACCGGAAAACCGCCGAAATCGCCTTCCAGCAGTTTCAGGTGGGCCATGATCCGGCCCGGTAATTGGCGGGCGTAGGCGCTGAAGTCCGCCGCAATGATCGCCCAGTCGTCCTGTGTACCGTCCTTCATGTGGGTGAAACGGGCAGTGGCATTCATCGGCAATCCTCTTGGTCGGAATTTCTAGAACGGCACGCGGCCCAGGATCATGTCGCGGTACATGACGAAGTCGCCGAGCAGGCTGTAGAACGGGTGCTGGAAGGTGGCCGGGCGGTTTTTCTCGAAAAAGAAATGGCCGACCCAGGCAAAGCTGTAGCCCGCCAGCGGTAACGTAAGCAACAGCAGCCAGGCGCCCTTGGCAATGGTCAGGGCAAGAATGAAGATCACCAGCGTCGTACCGATGAAATGCAGGCGACGGCAGGTGCTGTTGTTGTGCTCGCTGAGGTAATACGGATAGAACTCGGCGAAGCTGTTGAAATGCCTGATGGTTTCCACGACTGCGATCTCTGTGGTTGTTGTTCTGATTGCAAGTTGTTCGGCGGGTAGCTTATTTGAGTCTAGAGTGATCAATGGCGTCGGCCAGTGACAATCGGCGCCACTTTACTATCCTTGGAAAATCCGCCGTAGAATGCGGCTCATCATGTCATCCAAGAAAAAACGCCATGAGCGAACGAACGACTTCTGCAAGCTGGGCAATGGGGATTGTCAAAGCACTGGAAATGGACGGCCTGGATTGCCGGGTTCTGTTCAAACAGCTAGGGCTCGATTACGCGGCGCTGGATGATCCGGATGCACGCTTCCCACAGGATTCCATGACCCGACTCTGGCAACGGGCGGTCGAGCTGTCCGGCAATCCGGCCATCGGCCTGAACATGGGCAAAGTGGTGCGGCCGGCTTCGTTCCATGTCGCGGGTTATGCGCTGATGTCCAGTAATACGCTGGCCGAAGGTTTTCAGCGACTGGTGCGTTATCAGCGAATCATTGCCGAAAGTGCCGACCTGAGTTTTCGCCTGCTCGACGAAGGTTATGCGCTGATTCTGACGGTGCATGGCGATCACCTGCCGCCGACCCGGCAAAGTGCCGAAGCCTCGCTGGCCTGCGCGCTGGCGCTGTGCGGCTGGCTGACCGGGCGCATGCTGCACCCGCGCAAAGTGCTGGTGCAGGGCGACGAGCCGGATGATCTTGAACCCTACAAACAAGCCTTTCATGCACCGCTGGTGTTCAACGCGCCGTACGACGCGCTGATCTTCGAACGGGCCGACATGGAAGCGCCACTGCCCACCGCCAACGAAGCGATGGCGCTGTTGCACGACCGGTTTGCCGGGGAATATCTGGCGCGGTTTTCGGAAAGTCGCGTGACTCACAAAGCACGCCAGGTCCTGTGTCGTTTGCTGCCCCAGGGCGAGCCCAAGCGCGATACGGTAGCGCAGACCCTGCATCTGTCGCAGCGAACCTTGCAACGGCGCTTGCAGGAGGAGGGCACCAGTTTTCAGCAGTTGCTCGACGACACCCGCCGCGAACTCGCCGAGCAATACCTGGCGCAGCCGAGCATGACCTTGCTGGAGATTGCCTATCTGCTGGGGTTTGCCGATCCGAGCAATTTCTTCCGCGCCTTCCGTCGCTGGTTCGACACCACGCCCGGCGATTACCGGGCGCGGTTGCTGGGAGCGCCGAACGCGATCAGTGACGCCAGAACGCCGGAATACACAGTACAAACACCGTAATGATCTCCAATCGGCCGAGCAGCATGCCGAACGACAGAATCCATTTGGCCGCATCCGGCAGACTGGCGAAGTTGCCGGCCGGGCCAATGGTCTCGCCCAGGCCGGGACCGACGCCGGACACGGTGCTGGCGGCGCCGGTCAACGCAGTCATCCAGTCCACGCCCAATAGCGACAGCAGCAGGGCGATCACGCAGATAGTGATGGCGAAGAAGAACGAAAAGGTCAGAATCGAACGGACGATTTCTTCGTCGAGGCGGTGACCGTTGTACTTCTGCTTGATCACCGCCCGTGGGTGAATCAGCTGGTTAAGGTTGGCCTTGAGCAGGATGTAGGCGACCTGAAAGCGGAAGATCTTGATCCCACCCGCCGTCGATCCGGAACAGCCACCGACGAAACCCAGATAGAAGAACAGCATCAGCGAGAAATTGCCCCACAGGCTGTAGTCCCCCAATGCAAATCCCGTGGTAGTGACTACCGACGTCACGTTCAGCGCCACATGGCGCAGCGCGTCCAGCCAATGCAGGTTGGTGGTCCACCAGTACCAGGTGCCGAGTACCAGCCAGGTCACCAGCAACATGCCGAGCAAACCCTGCACCTGTTGATCCTTGATCAGCGCCCGACGGTTGCCGCGCAGCGTTGCCACGTACAGGGTGAACGGCAGGCTGCCGAGGATCATCACCACCACCGCCACCCAGTGCACCGCCGGTTGCGTCCACTTGGCCAGGGACTGGTCGGAAGTCGAGAACCCGCCGGTGGAAATTGCCGACATCGCGTGGTTGATCGCATCGAACGGGCTCATCCCGGCCCACCAGAACGCCAGGCTGCCGAGAATCGTGATGCCGACGTAGGCCGCCACGATTAGCCGCGCCACCATATGCGAGCGGGGCATGACCTTTTCCGAGCGGTCCGAGGATTCGGTCTGGAACAGGCGCATGCCACCGATACGCAGCAGCGGCAGGATCGCCACCGCCATGCCGATGAAGCCGATGCCGCCGATCCAGTGCAGCAGCGAGCGCCACATCAGGATGCCGGGGGACATGTCGTCCAGATGATTGAGCACGGTCGACCCGGTGGCCGTGATGCCGGACATGCTTTCGAAGAACGAGTCGGTGTAGCTGATGTGTTGGGTCAGCAAAAACGGCAGTGCGGCGAAAATGCACACCACCAGCCAGCTGCTGACGGTCAGCAGGTACATGTCCCGGGGGCGCAGGTGGATGTGTTCCGGACGCCCCGGAATCACCAGCGCGAGGCCGGCGACGAAGGTGATCATGCTCGCCCAGAGGAACGACGGCAGATCGCCGGTGCGCTCGAAAATCACCAGGGTGGCCATCGGCACGACCATGGCGATGGCCAGGGTGATCAGGAAGATGCCGATGATGAAACCAATGATCCGTAAGGTCGGCAACGCCATGAAGTCCGCTCGGGCTGATGTGGGAAGGGCGCCATTCTACCTGCGGTGCAAGGCATGTAAACCGACGCGTCTGGATCACTTGCAGCTAGAATAGCCGGACATTTTTTTCAGGAGGTGGCCGATGCAGGCTCTCGACGCTTTGCTCAACCGTGTTTCCGTTCCACGACTGATCGATCCGGCCCCTACCGCCGAACAGCGCGAAGTGCTGTTTGCCGCCGCGACCCGCGCACCGGATCACGGCCATTTGCAGCCGTATCGCTTCCTGACCGTCGAAGGTGCGGCGCGTGAGCAGATGGGCGAGTTGCTGGCCGAAGCTGCAAAAATGCAGGAAGGCGAAGTCACTGAAGCGATGATCGACAAGGCGCGCAACGGTCCGCTGCGCGCGCCGCTGGTGGTCGTGGTCATCGCCAGGTTGCAGGATCACGTCAAATACCCGAAGGCCGAGCAACGGCTGGCGGCGGGCTGTGCAGCGCACGGAATTTTGTTGGCGGCTTACGCGCAGGGGATTGGCGCGGTGTGGCGTACCGGTGATCTGGCGTACTCGAAACATGTCGCCAAGGGCCTGGGCCTGACGGATGACGAAGAGGTGATTGCCTTCCTGTACCTCGGCACGCCGCAGAAAGAACCGCGGGTGGCCGAGAAGGTTGATCTGGCGGAGTTTGTCAGCGCCTGGCCGGCAAAGGCTTGACTCCATCAGGGCTGTACAACAGCTCCCGGCTCCAGTGGTAACTCAAGACTGGCCACAAAACCGCCCTGCGGATGATTGGCCAGCACCAGCGTCCCGCCATGCCGCTCCGCCGCCCGTCGGGCAATCGCCAGTCCCAGGCCATGCCCGGCAGCGGTCTGCCCCGGCGCCCGATAAAACGGTTCGCCCAACTGGCTCAGATGCTCTGCCTGCACCCCCGGCCCATGATCACGCACGCTGACCACGATCCGCTCGCCCTGACGTGACGCCTGCATTTCAATTGCCTGCCCGACCGGGTTGAAGCGCTGGGCATTGCGCAGCAGGTTGTCCACGGCGCGTTCGATCATGGTCGGCCAGCCTGTCAGATTGAGCGCCGGCTCGGCCTCCAGCCGCACCGTCTGCTCCGGCGAGCCGAGTTGCGCGTCCTTTTGCACGGTGGCGAGCAAGGCATTCAGATCCACGTCCTCGGCGCTGGCGTTGTCGGCATCGACCCGCGCCAGCACCAGAATTTCACTGATCAGCGCTTCCAGCCGGTCGCATTCGCGGGTCAGTCGCGGCCAGAGTTTTTCCCGTTCTTCGGGGCTCGCCCGTTCAGCCAGTGCCAGGGCGATGCGCAGCCGTGCCAGCGGTGAGCGCAATTCGTGGGATACGTCGCGCAGCAACTGGCGCTGACTGCCAATCAGGCTTTGCAGGCGGGCGCCCATGCGGTTGAAGTCGTTGGCCAGCACGCCGAATTCATCGCGGCGGTTGGCCAGTTGCGCCAGGCTGTTCTGCTGATAAGTGGTCTGGCCGAGGTCGTGCACTGCGCCGCGCAAGCGACTGAGCGGGCGGGTGATGGAAAACGTCACCAGAAGGCTGAAGAGGGTCAGCACCACCAACGCAATGCCCAGCGCACTCAACGGCCAGAGCAGGCTTTCGCGGTGCCAGGCGTCGAGTTCCGGGTGCGGGATGCGGTAGATGAAGAGGTAGGTGTCGCCGCTTTTGTCGCTGGTGAATTCGTCGGTCAGACGCCTCCATGGCAGGCGTCGGTCATCGTTGTGCTGCCGCGCCTCGAAGGCGGCCGCACGCCGGGGGAAGGTGCCGCGCACCAGCGGGTCGCCGCTTTCGTTCAGCACTTGAACGTCGATGTGGTACTGGCGTTTGCGCTGTTCGAGGATGTCCTGTGCGGCGTCTTCGCCCTGGGCTTCGTAAGTCTGCGTCCAATCGGCGGCCAGGGTGTTGAGGCCCGGATGGCGGCTGAGGATCCATGCGTCCTGGTTGAGCATGTGCCCCAGCAGAATGGAAAGCCCTGCAACGAGAGCGATGGCCAGCCAGAAGCTGGCGAGAATACGCCAGAACAATGAACGCACAATTATTCCTCAGAACACACGCAAAACCCTGCGGGAGCGAGCTTGCTCGCGAATGCGGTGGATCAGACAAGAACATGCTGACTGACACTTCGCATTCGCGAGCAAGCTCGCTCCCACATCGGGCTGGATAAACAAGGACCCGACGGCGTGAACCGTCGGGTCAGAACATTATTGCGCTTTTTGCGGCTGTTGCGCTTTCCAGGCTTTGAACTCGGCCCATTCGGCGCGACGCTCGGCCTGTTTCTTCTGGATCTCGTCGAATTTCTTCTGTTGATCCGGTTTCAACACGGCGCGGACATCGGACTCGGCTTTCTTGTGGTTGGCCGCCATCTCGTCCTTCATGGCTTTCTGGTCGGCTGGCGAGAGTTTCTCCAGGTATTTTTCGACCGTCTGCTTACGTTCGTGCATCTGCTCGCCCATGATCTTGCGGATCTGCTCGCGCTGTTCGCGGGACAGGTCCAGCTCGCTGTACGGGCCTTTGCCGTGCATGCCGTGCATCTGACCGCCATGGCGCGGGCCGTCCAGCGGGCCACCCATCGGGCCGCCATCTTGTGGCATGGCCATGGCGACGGTCGGCAGGGCAGCGGCAAACATCAGAGCGATAAGTGTCTTGCGCATGGTGAATCTCCTTTGTCTCGTTCCCGGTACGTTCCGGATGAATACAGATTACGGAGATCAAGGTCAGCGGCGGTCAGCGCTGTGTAAAGCTTGGGTAAACACGTTTTCGCGCCGACCTGACAAAACTTACAGACAATCAGAGGCTGTAGTAGTAGCCACGGCTGCGCAGGGCAACGATGCGTGGGCGGCCGTCGGGGTGCGGGCCGATCTTTTTGCGCAGGTTGCTGACGTGCATGTCGAGGCTGCGGTCGTACAGGGTCAGCTTGCGGCCGAGGGCGATCTGCGCCAGTTCCTGTTTGTCCAGCGGCTCGCCCGGTTGCTTGAGCAGGGCTTCGAGCAGGCGGCTTTCGGAGACAGTGAGGGTGAATTCCTTTTCGTCGATGCTGACCACGCCGCGCACCGGGCTGAAGCTCAGGTCGCCCAGTTCGAGCTGGGTCGACACGGCAGCCGGGTGGCTGCGGCGCAGCACGGCACGCAGGCGGGCGGTCAGTTCGCGCGGATCGCAGGGTTTGGCCAGGTAATCGTCGGCGCCCAGTTCCAGGCCGAGGATCCGGTCCAGCGGTTCGCCCCGCGCCGAGAGCATCAACACCGGCAGGTCGGCGTGATCGCTGCGCAGTTGCTTGAGCAGTTCCAGGCCGCTGCCATCGGGCAGCATCACGTCCAGCACCACGGCCGCCGGCGCGGTCTCGGCCAGCGCCTTGCGGGCGCTCTGACCATCGTGGCAGGCCCGGACCTGAAAGCCTTCCTGGCTCAGCCAGCTACTCAGGAGTTCACACAACTCCTGGTCATCATCAATCAGTAACAGCTCGCTCATGACTCACTCAATTTAGCCATTGCCGACGTTTTCGGCTTGCTCCACTGGCAAAGATACCGCAGAGCAGCGCCAATAGCGCTACCCCGGCCCCGGTGACGAACCATTGCTGCTGTTCGGTCAGCAGGCGCGGCAGCGGGCTGGCCTGGGCTTCCTTGAGTTGCAGCTTCAGACGCTGGTTCTCCTGGCGCAGCCGGGCAAGCTGGGCGCTTTCGCGGGTGTTGTCGGCATTTTGCAGTTGTCTGCTCAGTTCTTCCCGTTGCTGCTCGCTGACCTTCAGGCGCTGCTGCAACTCAGTGATCTGACTGCCGGCGCTCAATGAAAGCGGCGTGGAATTGCCGTCTTCGGTGCTTTCTTCACCATGAGCGGGCGCCACGATCGACAACGTGACCAACATCAGACACAACGGACCCTTGCGCATCGCGACTCCTGTTTCCAAATGGATATTGGGCAGGTTGTCGGCCGGCAAACGAGAATAATGAGCGATTGAGAACGCGATGAGCCGACAAGGTTCATCGCGTTGCGGTATTGGCGGGGGAGGTTACGGCAGGACTTGCTTGAACGGCTTGACGATCACGTTGGCGTAGACGCCAGCGGCGATGTACGGGTCGGCATCGGCCCAGGCTTGCGCCGCGCTCAGGGAGTCGAATTCGGCAACGATCAGGCTGCCGCTGAAACCTGCTGCGCCCGGATCATTGCTGTCGATCGCCGGGTGCGGGCCGGCCAGCACAATGCGGCCTTCGCCCTTGAGCACTTGCAGGCGTTCAAGGTGCGCCGGGCGCGCAGCGAGGCGAGCGTCCAGGGAATTGGCGACGTCGGTGGCAATGATGGCGTAGAGCATGTCAGTCCTCGGTTTTTGGCGTTGTGGTATCGGCGTCGTGCAGGTGACGGGACAGGTAAATGCCCTGACCGACCAGGAACAGCACGGTCATGCCCAGGCTGCCGAACACCTTGAAGTCCACCCAGATGCTCTGGAAGGTGAAGGCGACGAACAGGTTGGCGGCCCCGCAGAACAGGAAAAAGGCGATCCAGGCGATGTTCAGCCGGGTCCAGACCGGATCCGGCAGGGTCAGCGCGTGGCCCATGATGCGCTTGATCAGCAGGCGGTCACCGATGAAATGGCTGCCGATGAAGGCCAGGGCAAACAGCCAGTTGACCACCGGGGCTTTCCATTTCAGGAAGGTTTCGCTGTGAAAGGCCAGAGTCAGGCTGCCGAACACAAGGCAGGCGACCAACGTCAGCCACTGGCTCTTCTCCAGCTTGCGCTGCTTGATGAAGAGCGCGCCGTACACCACCAGGGAGCTGATGATCAGCATGGCGGTGGCACTGTAAATGCCGCCTACCGTCAGTTCATGGCCGGCAACGTCGACGGTGCGTGGATCGAGTTTGTAGACGATGAAGAACAGCAGAAGCGGGATGAAATCGATGAATTGTTTCACAGTGAGAGCCAGAAGCTGGATGTGGCGGCATAATAACAAACATATGGGCGCGCGATAGCGCCAGCTGATTTGAGGTTACTCATCCCCGTGAATGTTGATTTGCACTGCCACAGCACGGCCTCCGATGGCGCCCTGGCGCCTGCGGCACTGGTTGCGCGTGCGTTCGAGAACGGCGTGCGAGTCCTGGCCCTGACCGATCACGACACCCTCGAAGGTCTCGCCGAAGCACGTATCGCGGCCGAAGAACTGGGCATGCAACTGGTCAATGGCGTCGAGTTGTCCTGCACCTGGGGCGGGGCGACCATTCACGTGCTCGGCTACGGTTTCGACGTCAACGCCGCACCGTTGGTCGAGGCGATTGCGCAATTGCACGACGGCCGCTGGCTGCGGTCTGAGGAAATAAGCCGCAAGCTCGCCCTCAAGGGCATGCCGAATGCGCTCGATGGCGCGCGGCAGATCCAGCAGGAACTGGGCGATAGCGGCAATGCGCCGGCCCGTCCGCATTTCGCCGACTGGATGGTGCGTGAAGGTTTTGTAAAGGATCGCGCCGAGGCGTTTCGCAAATGGCTCGGCGCCGGCAAGCTGGGGGACGTCAAACAGCACTGGCCGACCCTCGAAGACACTGTCGGCACGCTGCGCGCCGCCGGCGCCTGGGTCAGCCTGGCGCATCCGTGGCACTACGATTTCACCCGCAGCAAGCGCCGAAAGCTGATTGCCGACTATATTCAAGCGGGCGGGCATGCGATCGAAGTGGTCAACGGTCACCAGCCTGCGGAACAGGTGGGCAGTCTTGCAATCCTTGCCCGTGAGTTCGGTCTGCTGGTCACTGCCGGCAGTGATTTCCATGGCCCTGGTGGCTGGTCGGAGATCGGCCAGTACCGGCCGGTGCCGGAGGACCTTCCACCCCTGTGGTGTCGGTTCAAACATGACACAGTTATTGCCGCCGTCTGAACAGGTAGAGAATGTGAGTCAATTTTTCCAGATTCATCCGGAAAACCCGCAAGCGCGCCTGATCAAACAGGCGGTCGAAATCATCCGCAAAAGCGGGGTGGTGGTCTATCCAACGGACTCTTCCTACGCAATCGGTTGCCAGATCGGCGACAAGAACGCCATCGAGCGCGTTCGACGCCTGCGTCAGCTCGACGAAAAGCACAACTTCGCGCTGATCTGCAGCGACCTGTCGCAACTGGGCAATTACGCCAAGATCGACACCGGGACCTTTCGAATCCTCAAAGCCCACCTGCCGGGACCGTACACCTTCATTCTCAACGCCACTCGCGAAGTGCCGCGTCTGTTGCTGCATCCCAAGAAGCGGACCATCGGTCTGCGGGTGCCGAGCCATCCCATCGCGTTGGCTTTGCTGGCCGAACTGGGCGAGCCGCTGATGAGCGTGACCCTGATCATGCCGGGCGAAGAAGACCCGCTGAGCGATCCGTACGAAATGCGCCAGTTGCTCGAGCATCAGGTGGACCTGATCATCGATGGCGGTTCCGGCGGCATCAAGGCCTCCACCGTGATCGACCTCACGGGCGATGATCCGGAAGTGATCCGCGTCGGTTGCGGCGATCCGGCGCCATTCATGGTCGAGGCCTGAATGTCCGCAGTGGAAACCGTTGATCCCCAGGCCGGTGCCCAGCAGGAACTGCCGTTTGCCATGGTCTATGGCCAGGCGGTCACGGAAATGCCGCTGGACCTGTACATCCCGCCGGACGCCCTGGAAGTCTTCCTCGAAGCCTTCGAAGGCCCGCTCGACTTGTTGCTGTACCTGATCCGCAAGCAGAACATCAACATCCTCGACATCCCGGTGGCGGAAATCACCCGCCAATACATGGGTTATGTCGAGCTGATGCAGTCGGTGCGTCTGGAACTGGCCGCCGAATATCTGGTGATGGCCGCGATGCTGGCCGAGATCAAGTCCCGGATGCTGCTGCCCCGGGCCGAAACCGTCGAAGACGAAGAAGAAGACCCGCGCGCCGAACTGATCCGCCGCCTGCAGGAGTACGAGCGGTTCAAGGCTGCTGCCGAAGGCATTGATGGCCTGAGCCGGGTCGGTCGCGACGTGATCGTGCCCAAGCTCGACGCTCCGGAAGCCCGCGCGCGCAAGCTGCTGCCGGACGTGGCACTGGCAGAAATCCTGATGTCCATGGCCGAGGTGCTGCGCCGTGGCGACATGTTCGAAAGCCATCAGGTCAGCCGCGAGGCACTGTCCACCCGCGAGCGCATGAGCGACGTGCTGGAGCGGCTCAAGGGCGGCGGATTTGTGCCGTTCGTCGAGCTGTTCACCGCCGAGGAGGGCAAGCTCGGCGTGGTGGTGACCTTTATGGCGATCCTTGAGCTGGTCAAGGAATCCCTGATCGAGCTGGTGCAGAATGAGCCGTTCGCCGCGATCCACGTGCGAGCCCGAGCCGAATAACGAGTCCCGATATGAATCTGACTGAACCCCGCGAGCTGGCGTCCCTGCTTGAAGCCTTTCTGTTGGCCTCGGGAAAGCCGCAATCCCTTGAGCGCCTGTATGAACTGTTCGAAGAAGGTGAACGCCCGGAACCGCCGGTTTTCAAGAAAGCCCTGACCCTGCTCGGCAATTCCTGCGAGGGCCGGGCGTTCGAGCTCAAGGAAGTCGCCTCCGGCTATCGCCTGCAAATCCGCGAGAAGTTCGCGCCGTGGGTTGGTCGCTTGTGGGAGGAGCGTCCGCAGCGCTATTCCCGGGCACTACTGGAAACCATGGCGCTGATCGCCTATCGCCAGCCGATCACCCGGGGCGAAATCGAGGACGTGCGGGGCGTGGCGGTCAACACCAACATCGTCAAGACGCTGATGGAGCGTGAGTGGATCCGCATCGTTGGTTACCGCGACGTGCCTGGCAAACCGGCGATGTTTGCCACCACCAAGCTGTTTCTTGATCACTTCAATCTGAAAAGCCTCGACGAACTGCCGCCACTGGCCGAGCTGCGCGAAATGGAGGCCGATCCGGTACTCGACTTCGACGACGCCCCGGTGCCGCCGGGCTTGCAGGAACTGGCCGACGCCAGCGCCGAGCCGGAAGAACCGAAGGAAGAAACCAGTTTCCACACCCTGCTGCTGGAGCTGGACAGCATGGAGGAGGGGATCAAGACCGACTTCGACGACTTGCTGCGTGACGGCGCGGGCGCCGAATCCATGCCGACGGGGTTTGAATCCGATCCGGTCGAGCCGCCGGACGAGGGTGAGCCTGAATCTGAATTTGAGCCTGAATTTGAGCCTGAATTTGCGCATGAGCCCGAATCCGAATCCGAATCCGAGCCCGAGCCTGAGCAGCAAGACGATGTGCTCGGCGTGGCCGAAGCCCGGGAAAAACTGCTGGCTGCCGTCGCCCGTCTGGAACAGCCAGCACCAGAACCTGCCGCCGAGGCAGAACTGAGCGAAGAGGAAGCCGAAGCCCGCGCCCTGGCCGAAGCCATCGAAGCCGAACGTCGCGAGTTCGAGGATTGAGCATGAGCTCGACCAAAGACCCGTGCATCAACGTCTGCAAGTTCAGCGACGACATCTGCGTCGGTTGCGGCCGCAGCAAGCGCGAGATCCGGGCCTGGAAGAAACTCGACAAGGACGACAAGCGCACCGTACTGGCCGAAGCCGCGCTGCGTCTGATCAAGCTCGGGGCCACCGGTCGGCGGAAAAAGAAATAACCTTGCCCTGATCGACTAGTCTCTGATGCGCGCGCGGCCACATCCGCGTATGATTCGCGACCCTTCGGCGATCCCTTCGCCCGAAAACCCAGATTTCAACGCTTTAGCGGCTCAATTCTCAGCGCCGCTGAACAGACCACACCGGGAGGTGCCCAGATGAGTGACATCAAGCAGAAAGACGACCAGGAAATCGGCCCAGCAGGCGAAAAGCTGCAGAAAGTCCTCGCCCGTATCGGCGTTGGCTCGCGCCGCGATGTTGAATCCTGGATCAGCCAGGGCCGGATCAAGGTCAATGGCAAAGACGCCACCCTGGGCCTGCGTGTCGACATGCACGACGCCATCACCATCGATGGCAAGGTCATCAAGCGCGAAGAAGCCGCCGAGTCGGTTCGCCGCGTGATCATGTACAACAAACCCGATGGCGAGATCTGCACCCGTGACGACCCGGAAGGCCGTCCGACCGTGTTTGACAAGCTGCCGCGTCCGAAAGAAGGCCGCTGGATCAACATCGGTCGTCTCGACATCAACACCACCGGTCTGCTGATGTTCACCACCGATGGTGAATTGGCCAACCGCCTGATGCACCCGTCCTACGAGATGGATCGTGAGTACGCGGTACGTGTACGAGGCGAAGTCGACGACGAGATGATCGAGCGCCTGAAGGCCGGCGTGGTACTGGAAGACGGCCCGGCGCGTTTCACCGACATTCAACAGGCGCCGGGCGGCGAAGGCTTCAACCACTGGTATCACTGCGTGGTGATGGAAGGTCGTAACCGTGAAGTACGTCGCCTGTGGGAATCCCAGGGCCTGGTGGTCAGCCGCCTGAAGCGTGTGCGTTTCGGCCCGGTGTTCCTCAACTCCGACCTGCCGATGGGCCGTTGGCGCGAAATGAGCCAGTACGAAGTCGACGTGCTGAGCGCTGAAGTCGGCCTGACCCCGGTGGCCATGCCGCAACTGAACGCCAAGAGCAAAGACAAGCTCGACCGCATGCAGCGCAAGTCGTCGCGTCCGATGGCCCGTACCGAGCGCGTACGCACGCTGCGTCCGGCCAACGGTGCGCCGGTTGGCGCCGGTCCGCGTCCGGCCCGGGAGCCGCAGATCGAAGGCGAGCGTCCAGGTCGCAAACCGGCAGCACGTCCGGATGGCGAGCGTGGTCCACGTACTCCGCGTCCGGCCAATGGCCGTACCGAGCGCGGCGAAGGTCGCGGTACACCGGTGGCGGATCGTCCAGCCGACACCAAGCGCCCGGCCAAGCCGGCGCCGAAGCGTCCAGGCATCAAGCTGGCAGACGATGACAAGCCATCGGGCAAGCGCCGTGGTGCACCGGCCGGTTCCGGCCAGCGTCCGGGTTTCGGTCGCAAGAAGCCGGAATAAGGCAGCTGCAAGTTTCGAGCGGCAAGCTTCAAGCTGAAACAGAAAACGCCAACTCTTGGAGTTGGCGTTTTTTTTTGATTTTTTTATTTCTTTTTTTGAGGTGTTTTTTCTTGTTTTAAAACAAAAAAACCTGACGCCTTTCAAATAGTTAGCCAGCTAACGTCAGTCGCCGGGCACGGCTTGGATGGGTCTGGATTGGAAACTTTACGTTACGCGCTGTCAGTGAATATTTACGAAAAAGCCGTCGCCGCCCCGTGACTCGGGATCTTGTGTCGAGCTGTAAGGAAAATCTGCCGGAACCAGCCCCGCCGGGTGTTGCGCAGCGCTCTTGCGCGCTTGTTTCAGTGTCGTTTGGAGGGTGAGATGCGCTGCATGCCTGTCGTGCAGGTGCATAACAAGAAGGAGGCGCAATGAACGCCGTTATCCATTTTCACTTCTCCACGTGGGGCGGATTTTCCATCGTCCACGCCGATGGCCTGCAAAGGCCTGACTCAATTTTTGCAGCCGCCCGGGCTTCCCGGGGTGGACACATGCAATCCCGGCAACCGACACGCTGATCCGGCGAGGTCTGGCAGCAGGGGGTTAGCGGTGTACAATGCGCCGCGTTTTAACTGTGACCCTCTGCGTAATCGCGCAAACCTCAAGGTTTATCCGCCTTGTTCACTCCGCCGCGTCACAAGCGTGTCGGGTTCGATTTCGTCACAGATAAAAACAAACAGGTGACGCATGACCGTTGTAAAAAAGCTGAATTCCTGGTGCCTGCGCTGGGGTTTGATCAAGGTTGGCTGAAATCGCCACCTTGCAGCAACGTCTACTGAACATCATCAAACCTTGCGTGAGACCTTTTTCATGAGTGGACAAAACTCGCAATCAGGCGAGCTGAAACGCGGCCTGAAAAATCGCCATATTCAACTGATCGCCCTCGGTGGCGCGATCGGTACCGGATTGTTCCTCGGCTCGGCCGGGGTGCTGAAATCCGCCGGCCCGTCGATGATCCTCGGCTATGCCATCTGCGGCTTCATCGCCTTCATGATCATGCGCCAGCTCGGTGAAATGATCGTCGAAGAGCCGGTGGCCGGTTCCTTCAGCCACTTTGCGCACAAATACTGGGGCGGTTTCGCCGGCTTCCTGTCGGGCTGGAACTGCTGGATCCTGTACATCCTGGTCGGCATGTCGGAGCTGACTGCGGTCGGCAAATACATCCACTACTGGGCGCCGGAGATCCCGAGTTGGGTCACCGCTGCCGCATTCTTCCTGCTGATCAACGCGATCAACCTGGCCAACGTCAAAGTCTTCGGTGAAGCCGAATTCTGGTTCGCGATCATCAAGGTCGTGGCGATCGTCGGCATGATCGCCCTGGGCAGCTACCTGCTGGTCAGCGGCCATGGCGGCGAGCAGGCGGCGGTGAGCAACCTGTGGTCCCACGGCGGCTTCTTCCCGAACGGCGTCAGCGGTCTGGTGATGGCCATGGCGATCATCATGTTCTCCTTCGGCGGCCTGGAAATGCTCGGTTTCACCGCAGCCGAAGCCGACAAACCGAAAACCGTGATCCCGAAAGCGATCAACCAGGTGATCTACCGGATCCTGATTTTCTACATCGGCGCACTGGTGATCCTGCTGTCGTTGACCCCATGGGACAGCCTGCTGGAAACCCTCAACGCTTCGGGCGATTCCTACAGCGGCAGCCCGTTCGTGCAGGTGTTTTCGATGCTCGGCAGCAACACGGCCGCGCACATCCTCAACTTCGTGGTGCTGACCGCCGCATTGTCGGTGTACAACAGCGGCACCTACTGCAACAGCCGCATGCTGCTGGGCATGGCCGAGCAGGGTGATGCGCCGAAAGCGCTGGCGAAGATCGACAAGCGCGGCGTGCCGGTGCGTTCGATCCTGGCGTCGGCAGCCGTGACCCTGGTGGCCGTGCTGCTCAACTACCTGATCCCGCAGCACGCGCTGGAACTGCTGATGTCGCTGGTGGTTGCGACGCTGGTGATCAACTGGGCGATGATCAGTTTCTCGCACTTCAAGTTCCGCCAGCACATGAACAAGACCAACCAGAAGCCGCTGTTCAAGGCGCTGTGGTACCCGTACGGCAACTACATCTGCCTGGCGTTCGTTCTGTTCATCCTCGGCGTGATGCTGCTGATCCCGGGCATTCAGGTCTCGGTGTACGCGATTCCGGTGTGGGTGGTGTTCATGTGGGTCTGCTACGTGATCAAGAACAAGCGCGGTGCACAACAGGTGCTGCACGCCGCGAACGCTGCCAAGTAAGCGTCGTTGCAAAAACAACAGACCCGGCCAAGTGCCGGGTTTTTTGTGCTTTCGCGGTATCCTGCGGGTTCTGAATACGGACGCTTTTCCATGCTGGTGATTTCCAACAACGTGCATCTGCCGGATGCCGAGATCGAACTGACGTACATCCGTGCCCAAGGGGCGGGTGGGCAGAACGTCAACAAGGTCTCCAGCGCCGTGCATCTGCGCTTCGACATTCGCGCCTCGTCCTTGCCCGAGTTCTACAAGGAACGGCTGCTGGCGCTGCGCGACAGTCGCATTACCAGTGACGGGGTGCTGATCATCAAGGCCCAGCAGTACCGCACGCAGGAACAGAATCGCGCCGATGCGCTGGAGCGTCTGACCGAGCTGATTCTCAGCGCCACCAAGGTCGAGAAGAAGCGCCGGCCGACCAAGCCGACGCTGGGCTCAAAGAAACGTCGGCTGGAGTCAAAGACTAAGCGCGGCAGTATCAAGGCCGGGCGCGGCAAGGTGGATTTCTAGTCTTCGCGGTATTTCGCCGTGTGGCGGTAGAGATAGACGCTCAGCGCCAGACCGCTCAGCGCTGCGAGGGCGGCGAACAGGAAGATCGAGGCAAAACCGAAGCCCGCCGCAATCGCTCCCGCCAGTGGTCCGGTGATGCCCAGCGACAAGTCGATGAACAACGAATAGGCCCCGACCGCTGCTCCTCGGCTGGAGGCCGGCACCAGGTTCACCGCTTCCACGCCCAGCGCCGGGAACACCAGTGAGAAACCGAAACCGCTCAATGCCGCACCGGCCAATGCCCAGTGCGCGTCCGGCGCCAGCCACAGCAACAACAGGCCCAGGGTTTCCACCGACAGGCAGGCAATCGCCACGCGAAAGCCGCCGAGGCGGTTGATCAGGTTGCCGAACAGCAGTCGCGCACCGATGAAGCTGGCGCCGAACAGGCTCAGGCACAGCACAGCGTTGTCCCAGTGCTGCGTGGCGTAATACAGGGTGATGAAGGTGGCAATGGTGCCGAAGCCGATCGAGCCCAGCGCCAGTCCGCAGCCGTGGGGGAATACCCGCCCAAGCACATGCATGAATGGCAGGCGCTCGCCGGCCACGATCGGCGCGGCGGTTTTCGGCCAGGCCAGCAACAGCCCCAGCGTGGCCAGCAGCAGAATGCTCACGCCCATGCTCCACAGACCAAAACGGCTGACCAGCCATACCCCCAGCGGCGCACCGACCGCCAGTGCGCCGTAACTGGCAATGCCGTTCCACGAGATGACCTTGGCGGTGTTGGCGGCACCAACGCGGCCGATGCCCCAACCGATCGAGCCTGAGCCAACAAGACTTTCCGCACTGCCCAGCACCAGACGGCCGGCAAACAGGCTGATCAGGCTCAGCAACGGCAGGTTGGGCGTCCATGCCGAAATCAGCATGAACACACCGCTCAAGCCACAACCGGCCAGACCAATCATCACCGCCCGTTTGCTGCCCTGGTTGTCGATGATCTTGCCGGCATACGGACGGCTGAGCAGGGTGGCGAGGTATTGCACGCTGATCACCAGCCCGGCGATGACCGCGCCGAAGCCCAAGTCACTGTGGACATAACCTGGCAGCACCGCCAGCGGAATGCCGATGTTCAGGTAGCCGATGAAGGTGAACAGGACGATGGAAACGACTTGCAACGTGACTGCCAGCGGGCGCTGGGGTTCTGGCATAGAGGACGACATGAATTACGATCCACGGGAAGAGCAGAATAGATAGGCTGCTCATGATACCGATGCGGACGCGTCTGGGGCGGGGAAAAGTAAAACTATTTGGCCGGGGCGACCAATTGCGTGGTGACCAGTGCGGCCAGTGCGTTTTCTTCGCTGCCGAAACGAGCGAGCAGCGCGGCCTGTTTCTCGGGCGAGAGACGGCTCCAGATCTCGATCATCTTCTCGGTGGCGCCGATAAGGATTTCAGCCTGTTGTTCGTTAAAGGTTTCGTCGGTCATGGCAGGCTCAGGTTTCAGGCAGTGTGGAAAGCGCATGTTAGCGCTTTCCACACGGTCTGTACGGCGGGTGTTGCTTACTCTTCGCTGTCGGCCGGACGGCTTTCGGCGGCTTCTTTCGGCTCGGGCTGTTGGGCACCGGCTTGTTGCGTGGTCGTCTGCTCAGGTACGTGCAGGCTTGGGAAGGGGAGATTCGGAATCTCGTGCATGGTTGCGCTCCTCGCTAAGTCTGTTGATAGATCTGGTAGATCCGCGCTTTCAGAAAGCCTGCGCAGGATACAGCAGGAAAAGTGACAAACAGATTTTTAAATCCATCTGTTTCGACGGGCGGGATTGTCTAGACAAGTGCGACAGGGTGACGCAGGGCAAGTGTGGGGGCGAACCTGCTCGCGATGAGTGCGCCAGATCGTTCCCACGCTCCGCGTGGGAATGCAGCCGGGACACTCCGCGTCCCTGCCGAAGCGGACGCGGAGCGTCCATTGAGGCATTCCCACGCTGAGCGTGGGAACGATCAACGTGGGAGTGAGCAGGATCAGCGGGCGGGTTATTTGCAGACGTTGGCGATCGCTTCGGCCAGCAGGTCAAGACGCGTTGCATCAATCCCGGCGACGTTGGCCCGGCCCGAGCTGACCATGTACACGCTGTGATGCTCGCGCAGGTTTTTCACCTGTTCCGGCGACAGGCCGGTGTAGGAGAACATCCCGCGCTGCACGCCAATGTGCGCAAAGCGCTCGCGCAGACCGTGCGGCTCGAGCGCTTCCACCAGGCCGCTGCGCAACTGGGCGATGCGCAAGCGCATGGCTTCCACTTCGTCGGCCCAGCGGCGTTTCAGCTCCGGGTCGGCGAGGATCGTGGCGACGACAGCTGCGCCGTGATCCGGTGGCGTCGACCACAGGTTGCGGGCAATGTGCGCCAGCTGGCTGCGGATGTCGATCAGCTTGTCAGCGGTTTTCGCACTGACGATCAACGCACCGGTGCGGTCGCGGTACAGGCCAAAGTTCTTCGAGCAGGAACTGGTGATCAGCAGCTCGGGCAGCTCGGCCGCAAACAGTCGGGTCGACCACGCATCCTGCTCCAGACCGTCGCCAAAGCCCTGGTAGGCAAAGTCGATCAGCGGCAGCAAATCGCGGCGACGCACCACCTCCAGCACCCGCTGCCAGTCGTCGTGATTCAGATCGAAGCCGGTCGGGTTGTGACAGCACGCGTGCAGCAGCACCACATCGCCCTTCGGCACTTCGTTGAGCACGGCGAGCATTGCCTCGACGTCGAGGCGGTTGTCGCTGCCGACGTACGGGTAATGGCTGATCTTGACGCCGGCGGCCGCGAAAATCGTTTCGTGTATCGGCCAGGTCGGGTTACTCAGCCATACGCCCTTGCCCGGCAGGCATTGCGCGATGAAGTCCGCTGCCAGACGCAGGGCGCCCGTGCCGCCCGGGGTCTGGGTGGCGCCGGCACGTTGCTCGGCGATCAGTGCCGAATCGGCACCGAGCACCAGCTCGTTGATGACCTTGCCGAACAGTGGATTGCCGTGGCCACCGATGTAGGTCTTGGTGTCCTGGCTTTCGACCAGCCGCGCTTCGGCGATTTTCACCGCCTCGGGGATCGGCGTCAGGCCCTGGGCATCCTTGTAGACGCCCACGCCGAGGTCGAACTTGCGCGGGTTGGAGTCCTGCGCGTAGGCCTCCATCAGACCGAGGATCGGGTCGCCGGGCACCCGGCCGATGGCGTCGAAGTGCATTACTTGCGTCCTTCTGCGGTCTTGGCCACTTCGTCAGTGCGTGCGGCCATGATGAAGTCGTTGCGGTGCAGGCCCTTGATCGAGTGGCTCCACCAGGTCACGGTGACTTTGCCCCACTCGGTCAGCAGGCCCGGGTGATGACCTTCGGCCTCGGAGATCTCGCCGACGGCGTTGGTGAACGCCAGGGCGTGCTTGAAGTTCTTGAACAGGAAGACTTTTTCCAGCTGCATGATGCTGTCGCGTACTTCGATGTTCCAGTCAGGGATCTGCTTGATCAGGATCGGCAATTCTTCATCGCTGACTTGTGGGGCATCGGCACGGCAGGCTTCGCAGTGGGCTTGGTTCAAAGTGGACATGGTGGACTTCCTGAAATCTGAAGGTGTTTTTTTATATTGGCGGTCAATGTCGCCACGCTAAACCAAAGTGGCGACGACTGACAGACTCACTTGTAAGCAAAAGTCGCGGGTCACGCGGCTTTTGGTTTTGGCGGAAACTTAGGTGCGTGCAGACCCAGCTGCATGCCTTGCTTGACCATGGCCATGATGTCTTCGTGGGCCAGGTCGAACAGGCGCTTGAGGTTCGGCAGGACAAAATACAGCGGCTGCAGGATGTCGATGCGGTATGGGGTGCGCATGGCTTCCAGCGGATCGAAAGCCTGATGCTCGGGCTCGTCCGACAGCGAATAAACAGTTTCTTTTGGCGAGGACAGGATTCCGCCGCCGTAGATGCGTTTGCCTTGCGGGGTGTCCACAAGGCCGAACTCGATGGTCATCCAGTACAGGCGCGCCAGATAAACGCGTTCTTCCTTGGTCGCCTGCAGGCCGAGTTTGCCGTAGGTGTGGGTGAATTCGGCGAACCACGGGTTGGTCAGCAACGGGCAGTGGCCAAAGATCTCGTGGAAAATGTCCGGCTCTTGCAGGTAGTCCAGTTCTTCGCGGGTGCGAATGAACGTGGCCACCGGAAACTGCTTGCTGGCGAGCAATTCGAAGAAGGTCTGAAAGGGGATCAGCGCCGGGACGCGGGCGACCTGCCAACCGGTGGTCTCGCCGAGCACCTTGTTGATCTCGCCCAGTTGCGGAATGCGGTCGTGGGGCAGACCGAGTTTTTCGATACCGTCCAGGTATTCCTGGCACGCACGCCCCTCGATCACTTTCATCTGGCGGGTGATCAGCGTGTTCCACACCGCGTGTTCTTCGGCGGGGTAGTCGATAAAACCTTGCGCATCGGGCTCGCGGGCCACGTATTGCGTCTGCTTCATACTGCTCTCCTGCGAGGGGAATTTCGTTCTTGTTATGTCCTGCGATGGACTGAGAAATACCCCGGAACGTTCGTTGTTGCAGCAGGTTGAAGATCGGGCGAGTAGGAAAAGTCTCTATAATTCGTAAAATTTTCGTTACGCTTCGGGCGATGCATCGTGTTTGTGCCGACTGCCGGGTTTGAAAAGGTCGATGGCTGTCACATAATCTTGACGACTATTTGCGCGCCCGGGCAGAAAAAGAGACCAAGGTGCGCGGCAAAAACCTGTTGGAGCAAGCTCGCTCTCGCAGGGATTGTGTTCAATCCTTTCTTTGTCGGGCCTTTATATGCGTATCAAAGTCCACTGCCAGAACCGCATCGGCATCCTGCGCGACATCCTCAACTTGCTGGTGGAGTACGGGATCAACGTCGCCCGGGGCGAGGTCGGCGGTGAGCACGGCAACGCGATCTATCTGCATTGCCCGAACCTGATCAACATTCAGTTCCAGGCGCTACGACCCAAGTTCGAGGCCATCGCCGGTGTGTTCGGCGTCAAGCGGGTAGGGCTGATGCCCAGCGAACGGCGGCATATGGAGTTGAATGCGCTGCTCGGCGCGCTCGAGTTTCCGGTGCTGTCGATCGACATGGGCGGTTCCATCGTCGCGGCCAACCGGGCGGCGGCGCAGTTGCTCGGGGTGCGAGTGGACGAGGTGCCGGGAATTGCACTGTCGCGTTACGCCGAAGATTTCGACCTGCCGGAGCTGGTGCGCGCCAATAAATCGCGAATCAATGGCATGCGGGTCAAGGTCAAGGGCGACATCTTTCTGGCCGACATTGCGCCGCTGCAGTCGGAGCACGACGACAGCGAGGCCATGGCCGGTGCCGTGCTGACCTTGCACCGGGCGGATCGTGTCGGCGAGCGCATCTACAACGTGCGCAAGCAGGAATTGCGTGGCTTCGACAGCATCTTCCAGAGCTCGAAAGTGATGGCGGCGGTGGTGCGCGAAGCACGACGCATGGCGCCGCTGGATGCGCCACTGCTGATTGAAGGTGAAACCGGCACCGGCAAGGAATTGCTGGCGCGGGCCTGTCACCTGGCGAGTCCGCGTGGTCAGTCGCCGTTGATGGCGCTCAACTGCGCGGGCCTGCCGGAGTCGATGGCCGAGACCGAGCTGTTCGGCTACGGCCCCGGTGCCTTTGAAGGGGCGCGGGCCGAAGGCAAGCTCGGGCTGCTGGAACTGACGGCGGGCGGCACGCTGTTCCTCGATGGCGTTGGCGAAATGAGCCCGCGCTTGCAGGTGAAATTGCTGCGCTTCCTGCAGGACGGCTGCTTCCGTCGCGTGGGAAGTGATGAAGAGGTTTACCTGGATGTGCGGGTGATCTGTGCAACCCAGGTCGACTTGTCGGAGCTGTGCGCGCGGGGCGAGTTTCGCCAGGATCTGTATCACCGCTTGAACGTGCTGTCGCTGCACATTCCGCCACTGCGCGAATGTCTCGACGGTTTGACGCCGCTGGTGGAGCACTTTCTCGATCAGGCCAGCCGGCAGATCGGTTGCCCGCTGCCGAAACTGGCGCCGGCGGCGATGGACCGGCTCAGTCACTACCATTGGCCGGGCAACGTGCGGCAACTGGAGAACGTGCTGTTCCAGGCGGTTTCGCTGTGCGACGGCGGCACGGTCAAGGCTGAGCATATTCGCCTGCCGGATTATGGTGTGCGTCAGCCGCTTGGCGATTTCTCCCTCGAAGGCGGGCTGGACGAAATTGTCGGGCGCTTCGAGAAAGCGGTGCTGGAGCGACTGTATTCCGAGCATCCGAGCAGCCGGCAGCTGGGTAAGCGGCTCGGGGTTTCGCACACCACGATTGCCAACAAGCTGCGTGAATACGAAGTCGGCAAGGCGGAGTCATAGCCTGCAGATGTATGTCTGTTATGGCCTCTTCGCGAGCAAGCTCGCTCCCACAGTAAAGCTTCATTTGGCGGCAGACCTTGTGGGAGCGAGCTTGCTCGCGAAGGCGGCGCTACAGGCAGTGAAAAGGTAATGCCTTGCCACATGGCGGCATGACACCGCCGGTTTTTCGTCTTCGATACATTTCCCTCCTTCCCGCAAAATCCCTCAAGTCCTTTGTTTACCGGGCCCTTGGCCGCCAGAAAAAAGTTGGTCTGCAAATTGCTTATGGCTCAGCAGTACAGCGGTGGGCGGCAAACGTCCGGCATGCAGAGGAAAGAGTGTGGACAAGTACCTTTATGTGGCAATGACCGGCGCCAGCCAGAACGCACTGGCGCAAAAGGCTCATGCCAACAACCTGGCGAACATCTCCACCAATGGTTTTCAGCGCGACCTGGAGCAGGCGCGTTCGATGCCGGTGTTTGGTGACAGCTTTCCGGCGCGTGCGTTTGCCATGAGCGAACGGCCCGCCACCGACTTCACGCCGGGCTCGCTGGTGCAGACCGGACGCGACCTCGACGTCGCCGTGTCGGGCAACGGCTGGATCGCCGTGCAGAACCCTAATGGCGGGGAAAGCTACGTGCGCACCGGCAGCCTCAATATCGATGCCCTCGGCGTGTTGCGTGCCGGCAACGGCATGCCGGTCATGGGCAATGGCGGGCCGATCGCCGTGCCGCCGGAACAGCAGGTGGAAGTCGGTGAAGACGGCACCATCAGTATCCGTGCGATGGGCGAAGGTCCGCGCGTCATGGCCGAAGTCGACCGGATCAAGCTGGTCAACCCGGACATCAAGAACATGAACAAGGGCCTGGACGGTTCGATTTACACCAAGGACGGCCAGCCTGCGCCGGCCGATGCCAACGTCAAACTGGTGTCGGGTTTCCTGGAGTCGAGCAACGTCAATGCCGTGGAAGAAATGACGTCGGTGCTGGCCCTGGCCAAGCAGTTCGAATTGCACGTCAAGATGATGAACACCGCCAAAGACGATGACCAGGCCATGGCTCGGGTCTTGCAGATCAGCTAATTATCAGAACGTCGCGCCGTAAAACAGGCGCACGAGGAGAATCGAATGCTTCCGGCTCTATGGGTTGCCAAAACCGGTCTGTCCGCCCAGGACACCAACCTGACCACCATTTCCAACAACCTGGCCAACGTGTCGACCACGGGTTTCAAACGTGACCGCGCCGAATTCCAGGACCTGCTGTACCAGATCAAGCGTCAGCCAGGCGCCCAGTCGACCCAGGACAGCGAACTGCCGTCGGGTCTGCAGGTGGGTACCGGTGTGCGCATCGTCGGCACCCAGAAAAACTTCACCGCCGGTAGCCTGCAGACCACCGAGCAGCCGCTGGACATGGCCATCGACGGTCGCGGTTTCTTCCAGATCCTGCAGCCGGACGGCACCACGTCCTACACTCGTGACGGTACTTTCCACCTCGACTCCAATGGTCAGATCGTCAACGCCAGTGGTTTCGCCCTGGAGCCGGCGATTGTCATCCCGAACAACGCCCAGACCTTCACTGTGGGCCGTGACGGCACTGTGTCGATCACCGTTGCCGGCAACGCCGCTTCGCAAGTGATCGGCAACCTGCAAACCGCCGACTTCATCAACCCGGCCGGTCTGCAAGCGGTGGGCAACAACCTGTTCCTGGAAACCGCCGCTTCCGGTGCACCGCAAGTCGGTACTCCGGGCCTGAACGGTTTCGGTACCACCCTGCAGAACACCCTGGAAACCTCCAACGTCAGCACTGTGGAAGAGATGGTCAACATGATCACCACTCAGCGTGCGTACGAGATGAACTCCAAGGTGATCTCCACCGCCGACCAGATGCTCTCGTTCGTAACGCAGAATCTGTAATCAAGTCTATGAGGCGGCCATGAGGTCGCCTGCAACACCGTGAGGTAAGGGTCATGAAGCGCTTTGTATCTGTTGTGGCATTGAGTGGGGTCGTCTCGCTCGCGGGCTGCGTCGCCCCGACGCCCAAGCCCAATGATCCTTACTACGCCCCGGTGTTGCCGCGCACACCGTTGCCGTCGGCCGCCAACAACGGCTCGATCTATCAGGCCGGTTTCGAGCAGAACCTGTACAGCGACCGCAAGGCGTTCCGGGTCGGTGACATCATCACCATCACCCTGAACGAGAAGACCCAGGCCAGCAAGAACGCCAACTCGCAGGTGGCCAAGAACAGCAAGACCGGCATCGGCCTGACGTCGCTGTTCGGCGGCAGTGGCACCACCAACAACCCGTTGGGCGGTAACGATCTGAGCCTGGACGTCGGCTACAGCGGCGACCGCGCAACCAAGGGCGACAGCAAGGCCGCACAGGGCAACACCCTGACCGGCTCGATCACCGTGACCGTCGCCGATGTCTTGCCCAACGGCATCATCGCCGTGCGTGGCGAGAAGTGGATGACCCTCAACACCGGCGACGAGCTGGTGCGGATCGCCGGCCTCGTGCGCGCCGATGACATCGCCACTGACAACACCGTGTCGTCGACCCGGGTTGCCGATGCGCGCATCACCTACTCGGGCACCGGTTCGTTCGCCGATGCGAGTCAGCCAGGCTGGTTCGACCGTTTCTTCCTCAGCCCGCTGTTCCCTTTCTAGGTGGCTACGTTGAATTTCAAGAGCCTCATGCTCGCTGCGGCGTTGATGTCCGCAGCCTTTGGTGCCCACGCCGAGCGGCTGAAAGATATCGCCAGCATCTCCGGCGTGCGTTCCAACCAGTTGATCGGCTATGGCCTGGTGGTCGGCCTCAACGGCACCGGCGACCAGACCACGCAGACCCCGTTCACCCTGCAGACCTTCAACAACATGCTCTCGCAGTTCGGTATCAAAGTGCCGCCGGGATCGGGCAACGTGCAGCTGAAAAACGTCGCGGCGGTGTCGGTCAGTGCCGATCTGCCGGCGTTCGCCAAACCGGGTCAACAGGTCGACATCACCGTGTCGTCTATCGGTAACTCCAAGAGCCTGCGCGGCGGCACTCTGTTGCTGACTCCGCTCAAGGGTATCGACGGCAACGTCTACGCCATCGCCCAGGGCAACCTGGTGGTCGGCGGTTTCGATGCCGAAGGTCGTGACGGTTCGAAGATCACCGTCAACGTTCCGTCGGCCGGTCGCATCCCTGGCGGTGCGTCGGTCGAGCGTTCGGTGCCGAGCGGGTTCAACCAGGGCAACAGCCTGACGCTGAACCTCAACCGTTCCGACTTCACCACCGCCAAGCGCATCGTCGACAAGATCAACGACATGCTCGGCCCTGGTGTCGCCCAGGCCATCGACGGTGGTTCCATTCGTGTGACCGCGCCGCTCGATCCGAGCCAGCGTGTCGACTACCTGTCGATCCTGGAAAACCTCGAAGTCGATCCGGGTCAGGCGGTGGCGAAAGTCATCATCAACTCGCGTACCGGCACCATCGTCATCGGCCAGAACGTGAAGGTATCGCCAGCCGCCGTGACCCACGGCAGCCTGACCGTGACCATCACCGAAGACCCGATCGTCAGCCAGCCGGGTCCGCTGTCCAACGGCCAGACCGCCGTGGTGCCGCGCTCGCGGGTGAATGCCGAACAGGAAGCCAAGCCGATGTTCAAGTTCGGCCCGGGCACCACCCTCGACGAGATCGTGCGGGCGGTGAACCAGGTCGGCGCCGCGCCGGGTGACCTGATGGCGATCCTCGAAGCACTGAAGCAGGCCGGCGCGTTGCAAGCCGACCTGATCGTGATCTGAGGACCGCGACCATGGATATGCGCAAAAGCGGTCTGGTCAGCAGCAGCGATTCGGGCTCGTACTCCGACCTCAATCGCTTGAACCAACTGAAGGTCGGCGACAAGAACAGCGATGCGAACATGCGCAAGGTCGCGCAGGAATTCGAATCGCTGTTCCTCGGTGAAATGCTCAAGTCGATGCGTTCGGCCACCGAGGCGCTGGGCCAGGACAACCCGCTCAACACGCCGGCCGCCAAGCAATACCAGGAAATGTATGACCAGCAACTGGCGGTCTCCATGTCCCGCGAGGGTGGTGGCATTGGCCTGGCCGACGTGCTGATAAAGCAGATGTCGAAGAACAAACCGATGGTGCCGGGCGAGGCTGCGGCCGCGTCCGCTGCCAAGCAGCAGGAAGCGCTGGCCAGGGCCGCTGCGGTGGAAACGCCGATTGCCGCTGGCACCGTGGCCACCCATGGCCCGTTGTCGCGACTCAATGGCGAGCGTCCGTTGTGGGCGTCGCGTTCGGTGCATGCGCCGAACACCGAACTGACCCATCGCAACGACATGGAAATGATCAACCAGCGTCGTCTGGCGTTGCCGCCGAAACTGGCGGATCGCTTGCTCGCAGGCCTGGTGCCGTCGGCCACGCCGGCAGCGGCCACTCAATTGCCGCAACGCGCCACGACTGCCGCTGTCACCGGTTCCGGCCCGCTGTACAACGGCGACTGGCTGGACCGCGCCGAGGCGGACAAGGCCTCCGGCGGACAGATGCAGATTTACGGTCGCGCCATGGCGCAGATTCCGCTGGCGCCGGCCAAACGCGCGTTCAGCAACGCTGACCAATTCGTCAACACCATGCTGCCGATGGCGCAGGAAGCCGCCGCACGCATTGGTGTCGATCCGCGTTATCTGGTGGCTCAGGCCGCGCTGGAAACCGGTTGGGGCAAGTCGGTCATGCGCGCCCAGGACGGCAGCAGCAGTCACAACCTGTTCGGCATCAAGGCCAGCGGCAACTGGAAGGGCGATTCGGCCCGGGCGATCACCAGCGAATTCCGCAATGGGCAGATGGTCAAGGAGACGGCCGAGTTCCGTTCCTACGCCTCGTACAAGGACAGCTTCCACGATCTGGTGACTTTGCTGCAGAGCAATAATCGCTATCAAGATGTGCTCAAGGCGGCCGATAACCCAGAACAGTTTGTACGCGAATTGCAGAAGGCCGGTTATGCGACCGACCCGAACTACGCGACGAAGATTTCGCAGATTGCCAGGCAGATGACGGTCAATCAGAACTACGCTGCGGCCGGCGTTTCAACAACGCCCTTATAAACACAAGGTAAGGTTTGAATCATGAGTTTGCTCAATATCGGGATGTCGGGGCTGGCCGCGAGTTCGTCCTCTCTGGCTGTGACAGGTAACAACATTGCCAACGTCGACACCGCCGGTTATTCGCGTCAGCAAACCGTGCAGGGCACCAAGTCCTCGATTCAGTACGGCAACGTGTTCATCGGTACCGGTACGACCCTCGCCGACGTGCGCCGGGTGTATAACTCCTACCTCGAATCGCAGCTGCACACCGCCACCTCGCTGAGCAGCGAAGCCGACGCCTATGGCGCGCAGGCGACAGCACTGGACGGCTCGCTGTCCGACACCAACACCGGCCTGACCGGCGTGCTGCAGAAGTTCTTTACCTCGATGCAGGGCGTATCGACCTCGGCCACCGACGACACTTCGCGTCAATCGGTGCTGACCGGCGCGCAAGCCCTGACCAGCCGCTTCAACGCACTGGCCAAGCAGCTCAACGACCAGAACACCACGATCAACGGCAACCTTGGCGACATGGCGGCCCAGGTCAACAAACTGGCCACCTCGATTGCCAATCTCAACCAGAAGATCGGCGAGATTTCCACCAGCGGCGGCCAGCCGAACGATCTGCTCGACACCCGCAACGAAGCCGTGCGTCAGCTCTCCCAGTTGGTCGGCGCGCAGGTCGTCGAGCGCGGCACCAGCTTCGACGTTTACGTCGGCAGCGGTCAGCCGCTGGTTGTCGGTAACACCACCAACACCCTGAGCACCGTGCCGAGCAAGGATGACCCGTCGCGCATGGGCATCCAGATGGACCGCGGTTCGAGCACCATCGACATCACTTCGGTGATCAGCGGTGGCGAAATCGGCGGTCTGCTGAGCTATCGCAAGGAAGTGCTCGACCCGTCGCTCAACGAGCTGGGCCGCGTGGCGCTGGTGATCGCCGATCAGGTCAACCGTCAGCAAGCCCAGGGCATCGACAAGAACGGTGATTTCGGCGCAGCGATTTTCAACAACATCAACAGTGCCGCGCTGATCAGTCAGCGCAGCATTGCCCAGGCGAGCAACAGCGCAGGTTCGGGCAACCTTGACGTCACCATCAGCGACACCGGCAAGCTGACCACCAACGATTACCAGGTCACTTTCACCAGCGCGACCAACTACACGGTCAAGCGCTCGGACGGTACCGACATGGGTTCGTTCAGCACCACGACCACGCCGCCTCCGGTTATTGACGGCTTTACCCTGGCCCTCAATGGCGGTGCCCTGAGCGCCGGCGACACCTTCAAGGTGACCCCGACCCGTGGCGCGGCCTCGAGCATCCAGACCGTGCTCACCGACCCGAAAAAAATCGCGGCGGCGGCACCGTTGACCGGCGTGGCCAGTGCCAATAACTCCGGCACCTACACCCAGCCGACGCTCACTGACACCATCGACATCTACAACCCGACCTCGCAGGCCGAGTTGCAGAACGCACTCAAATATTCGACCCCGGTCAAGCTGGTGTTCGGCGCGGTCGCCAGCGGCAGCCAGTCGTACAACATGGTCGACGCCAAGGGCAACACCATCGGCACCGGGACCATCGTGCCGGGGCAGGCCAACACCCTGAACCTGAAGATCGGCATGGTCGACTCCACCGGCGCGCCGGTGATGGACACCAGCGTCACGCCGAACGTGCAGAAAACCTTCACCGTGCAGACCACCGTGGGCGCAACCCCGAAGGCCGGCGAAACCTTCACCATGAGCCTGACCGGCGCGGCGTCTTCGGACAACCGCAACGCCCAGGCGCTGGTCGGCCTGCAGACCAAGCAGACCGTGGACACCGGTTCGGGCAGCAAGGGCATCAGCCTGACCGACGCCTACAACAAACTGGTGACCAACGTCGGTACCAAGGCCGCGCAAAGCAAGTCCGACATCGAAGCCACCACAGCCATTCTGGATCAGGCGCAGGGCGCGCGTGATTCGCTGTCTCAGGTCAACCTGGACGAAGAGACCGGCAACCTGGTCAAGTATCAGCAGTACTACACAGCGTCTTCGCAGATCATCAAGGCTGCGCAGGAAACCTTCGCCACGCTGATCAACAGTCTTTAAGGAGTCGTAATTCATGCGCATTTCCACCGCTCAGTATTACGCGACGCAAGCTGCTCAATATCAGCGCAACTACAGCAAGGCTGTCGCGACCGCGAACGAAGCCAGCAGCCTGCAGCGCATCAACACCGCCGCCGACGACCCGATCGGTGCCGGTCGCTTGCTGAAGCTCGGCCAGCAGGCCGCGATGCTCGATCAGTACAAAGGCAACATCGATACCACCAAGAGCGCGCTGACCGTTCAGGAATCCACGCTGACGGCTATCACCGATGCCTTGCAGCGCGCCAAGGAAATCGGACTGGCAGCCAACAACGGCATTGCCACCGACAAGGACCGCCAGGCTTACGCCGCCGAACTGAGCCAGATCCAGCAACAAGTGCTGGGCCTGATGAACTCCAAGGATGCCAACGGCAATTACCTGTTCTCCGGTTCGAAGACCGATACCGCGCCGTACTCGCAGAACGCCGACGGCACCTACACCTACAACGGTGACCAGACCCAGATCAACCTGGGCATTGGCGACGGCCTGTCGGTGGCCACCAACACCACCGGTTGGGATGCTTTCCAGCAGACGATCAATACCGCCCGGACCCAGACCACCATGACGGCTCCGGCGGTCGATGACGGTCGTGTGGTGCTGACCAACGGGATCGTCGGCACCGCTGCGACTTACAACGCGAAATTCACCGCCGGCCAGCCGTACACCGTGGATTTCATCAGCAGCACTCAAATCAAGATCACCGATGCCCTGGGCAATGACGTGACTTCCGAGGCCAGTCAGAACGGTCTGATCAGCAACAGCAACGGCGCCAACCAGACGGTCAGCTTCCGTGGCGTCGACATGAAGCTGAACATCAACCTCAAGGCCGGCGATACCAACCCGGACGCGGTCATTGCCGGTCACAGCTTCCAGCTGTCGGCTTCGCCGGACTCGTTCACCGCTTCGCGCAGCCCGGGCAACCCGTCGACCGCGGTCATCACCGGTTCCAGCGTCACCAGCCAGGCAGCCTACGACGCCGCCTTCCCGTCGGGCGGCGGCGCAGTCCTGAAGTTCACCAGCGCCACCGCGTTCGACCTGTACGCAGCGCCTGTCACTGCCGACAGCAAGCCGATTTCGTCGGGTACCGTAGCGGGCGGCAACGCCACGGCAGCGGGTGTGACCTTCGCCCTCGGTGGCACGCCGGCGGCCGGTGACCAGTTCTCGATCCAGTCCAACAACCACCAGACCCAGAACGTGCTCGACACCTTGGGCCAGATGGTCACGGCACTGAACACCCCGATCGACGGTGATCCGGTGGCCAAGCAGAAATTCCAGGGTGCCATGGAAGCCGGCCTCGGCAACATCGACAGCGCCGCCAACCAGATCGGCAGCGCGGTAACCTCCATCGGTGCCCGCGGGCAGTCGCTGGATGACCAGAGCACCACCAACCAGAGCCTGCAGCTGGCAAACTCCACCACTCAGGGCACGATCCGTGATTCGGATCCGGCCGAAGTGATGACCCGCCTGACCTTGCAGCAGACCATGCTGCAGGCCTCGCAACTGGCGTTCAGCAAAATCTCTCAGTTGGGCCTGTTCAACAAGATCTGAAGCCTGAGCGGGCGCGCAAGCGCCCGCTTGCTCTGATCGCTCTGTATCAATCGTCTTTTTTTGCGGTTTCAAAGGGCTCGCTGTTCCGGGCGGGTTCCCGCCGCTTGCGAGTCCGCCGTGAATTCACTCCCCCTTGTCAGTCTGGTCATTCCTTCCTTCAACCCGCGCTTTTTCGAGCGGACATTGAACAGTGCCGTCAGCCAGACTTACAGCCCTCTGGAGATCATCGTCTGCGATGACAGCCGGGGGTCCGAGATCGAACGTATCGTTGCGTCGGTCATCAAGGAGTCCGGCGTCGAGGTGCGCTACGTGCGCAATCCGCGCACCCTGGGAATGATCGGCAACCTCAAGGCATGCCTGAGTCAGGCGCGGGGCGAGTTCATCAAGTTCCTGTGCGACGATGATCACTTGTATGCCGACTGCATCCGGCAGCAGGCCCAGGAGATGATGCGTGAGGAGGTGAGCCTGGTGCTGGCCCAGAGACTGTTCTGGGATGCGCAGGACATCATCCTGCCCGCGCGCCTGGAAAACACCTCGTTGTCGCCACATAGCGGGCTGTTCAAGGGCGACGATCTGCTGGGCATCTTCGAGAAGTTCCCGGTCAACGTCCTCGGTGGCTTCACCAACGCGTTGTTCCGGCGTTCCGACGTTGAAGAGCTGTTGCCGGCCCTGACTCAGGACGGGCACTGCTTTGTCGCGTCGCTGGATTTTGCCCTGTATGTCTGCCTGCTGCGGCGCGGCAACCTTGCCGTGTCCAACAACGTACTCAGCGCCGAGCGGTTATACCCGGAGCGCCTGAGTGCGCAACAGCCGATGAAGGATGCCCTCGAAGTCGAGCGTGAGTGGATGACGCAGATGCTCAAGGCCCGCAGCGGTGAGTCGGCACCTGCACCGGGCTGGGTTCGTTACATTCCACTGGCCAAGGCCGACGAACAGCCTCGGGTCTGGGAAGAGTTGCCGCTGAGTCGCACCCTTGGCACCAAGCAGAGCCGTCAGGAGTGGAGCGTCGGCATCGACAGCTGGAGTTTTGCCGAGCTCTATGCGCAGTGGCTCG
The DNA here is from genome assembly GCF_026341415.1 of Pseudomonas sp. MCal1. Taxonomy (NCBI): domain Bacteria; kingdom Pseudomonadati; phylum Pseudomonadota; class Gammaproteobacteria; order Pseudomonadales; family Pseudomonadaceae; genus Pseudomonas; species Pseudomonas sp. MCal1. The sequence goes on along the minus strand of NZ_JAKUMP010000002.1, from coordinate 428,790 downwards.
GCTGCCGGGTGCTGACCGAAGGTCAGCGCACATTGCTGCCGGAAACCCTCGCCGGCTGGTCGCATCAGCCACGGATCGTGCCGATCGTCATCGACCGGCAGGGCAGCCGTGACGGTGTCGAACGCACGCTGGCGTCGCTTGCCGCTCAGGATTATCCACCAGAGCTGATTCTGGTCCTGTCTGCCTCGTGTACCGATACCGAACTCGACGGGCGAGTGTTTCGCATGCCCCTGCAAGACGACGGCATGGAGCAGATCAATACGCTGCTGCCGCAACTGGAGGGAGCCGACTGGTTCTACCTGCTGCAGGCCGGCGATCGTCCGGTGGCCCCGGCGTTGCTGATCATGGCCGAGCGCATCGTACACTTCCCGTCGCTCAAGTGCCTGTACAGCGACGAGGGCAGTTTGCGTAACGGGGAGTCGGCAGAGCCTGCGTTCAAGCCGGATTTCAACCTCGACCTGATGCGCAGCTACCCCTATGTCGGGCGGGCACTGGCATTCGAGCGCGAGCGTTTTCTGGCACTCGGTGGTTTTGCTCCTGAATTCGCTCAGCTGGCGCCGCACGATGTGCTGTGGCGACTGGTCGAGAAAGAAGGCACCCAGGTTATCGGCCACATCGCCGAGGTCATGCTGGAGTCGCCTTTCGACCTGTCCAAATGGCTCATGGACCCAGGCGTCATCGAACAGAATCCGCGCGTGCTCGAAGCGCATCTGCAACGGCTCGGGCTGGCCCATGACATTCGCAGTGGCAGCTCCGAGCTGCTCAATCGCGTCGACTATCATCACGCACGGCGTCCGCTGGTCTCGGTCATTATCGTGACCAAGGATCAGACTGCCGCCTTGCAGCGCTGCGTCGAGACGCTGCTGGAAAAAACCGCCTACACCGAATACGAGCTGTTGCTGGTCGATAACGGCAGCACCAGTGCCGAAGCGCTGGCCTGGCTGGACGGCATGGCGCAGTTGGGCAGCGATCGGGTTCGCGTGCTGAATTTTGCGCAGCAGGGCAACGCAGCCGCCACGCTCAACTTTGCGGTAGGTCAGGCACGCGGTGAGTACGTGCTGATGCTCAATTCCTTTGCAGTCATCACCCAGTCCGACTGGCTGGACGAACTGCTCAATCATGCGCAGCGCCCGGAAGTCGGAGTGGTCGGCGCCAAGATCTACAATCCGGACGGTTGCGTGCTGCATGCCGGCCTGATTCTGGGCATGCAGGGTGCCGTGGGATTGCCCTTTTATGGTCAAGCGTTGCAGGCAGACGGGTACATGTTCCGCTTGCAGGCGGTGCATGACCTGAGTGCTGTCGGCGGTGATTGCCTGATGATTCGCAAGGCCGTTTTCGAGGCTGCCGACGGGCTCGACGAGCAGGACCTGGCGCAGGCCCTCAATGTGGCGGATCTTTGTCTGCGTGTGGGGCGGGAAGGTTATCTGGTGGTCTGGACGCCTTACGCCAAGCTGGCGCTGGGTGCGCGGCCAACGATCGAGGCTACGGCAGAAGAGCAGCAACAGCAGTTTCAGGAGCACGAGACGTTCTACAAGCGCTGGTTGCCCCTCATCGCGCGCGACCCTGCGTTCAACGTCAATCTGGCGGTGCAAGGTGTTGGCGCTTCCAGCTTCAGTCTGGAGCCGGGCCTGCGTACCGGTTGGAGCCCGTTTTTGCGCACGCAGTTGCCAAACGTACTGGCGGTACCGATCAACGCTTCCGCCATCGGTCACTACCGCATCAGTCAGCCGATGATCGAGCTTGAGGCGGCCAATCGTGCCGAAGGACGGATCTGCTACGGCTTGCCTTCGATCATCGATATCGAGCGCCAGTCGCCCGACGTGATCGTATTGCAAGGGCGCTACTCGGAAGGTGCCATCGAGGAAATTCCACCGTTGAAAAACTTTTTCAACGCCCGGCGGATCTACGAGCTCGATGACTATGTCATCGATGTCCCTCATCGCAATGCGCATATCCGCAACATGCCGAACAAGCACGAAATGGAGCGGTTGGTGCGGCGGGCAATCGGTCTTTGCGATCGTGTGGTGGTGTCTACCCAGCCGCTGGCCAATGTCCTGTCGAACATGCACCACGACATCCGGGTCGTACCGAACATGTTGTCGCAGCATTTGTGGACCGACCTGCGCAGCCAGCGTCGCACCTCGAAAAAGCCGCGCGTTGGCTGGGGTGGCGGCACCAGTCACCACGGTGATCTGGCGGTCATTGCCGATGTGGTTCGCGAACTGGCGAACGAGGTCGACTGGGTGTTTTTCGGCATGTGTCCGGACGACTTGCGTCCGTACATGCACGAGTTCCACGGCGTGATCCCGCTGGATGTGTATCCGGCGAAACTGGCCAGCCTCAACCTTGACCTGGCCCTGGCACCGCTGGAGTTCCACATCTTCAACGACTGCAAGAGCAACCTGCGTCTGCTGGAGTACGGCGCATGCGGCTACCCGGTGGTCTGCACCGATACCGAGGCCTATCAGGGTTACCTGCCGTGCACCCGGGTCAAGACCAATTCCACTGAGGAGTGGCTGCAAGCGATCCGTATGCACCTGGCCGATCCGGATGCCAGTTACCGCATGGGGGATCAACTACGTGAAGTCGTACTGCGCGACTACGTGCTGCGCGGCGACAACCTGCGGTATTGGGAAAACGGCTGGCTGGCGGACTGACCGGCACTGCTGGAAAAGAGGCGACTATCGAGTCGCCTTTTTTGCGTCTTCAGCATTCCATTTGTATCGGTATCGATACTTTTTCACCGCAGAGCCTCAAGCACTGGGATTTCCCTGTCGATACTTCTCTATTCGCTGACCTCGGACGGTGGCTGCTGGCGTGATCGGCTTGTGCCCGCGAGGCAGGTTCCGGTTCAACAACAACGCAAGGAAGACGCAAATGTCAGTAGTGAATGGAACGAGTGATGCCGATGTCCTGTTGGGCACCGACGGTGATGACCAATTTAATGGACTGGAGTCGGATGATGTGTTGCTGGCAAGTGCCGGTAATGATCTGCTGGATGGCGGGGATGGATTTGATACGGCGAGCTATTACGCCTTGTCCTCGGGGGTGAGCGTCGAGTTCAACGATGCTTCGACGACAGTCGCTGCGGGTGAGCTGCGCACTCACCTCAACACCATGAAGATGGACCCGTTCATCGAGAAACTTACCTTCACCGGTACCGGCGATTTCAAGGGTTACGGCAATGCCGGTGACAACGAGATCATCGGCGGTGCCGGCAACGACTGGTTCTGGGGTGGCGCCGGCGCGGATCACTTCGTGGGTGGCGAAGGCTTCGATACTGTCAGCTATTCCGACAGCCTTGAAGGTGTGAGAGTCCAGGACTTCGAGAACTACGACGCATTGACCATCGCTGCTGGCGACACCTTCACTGGCATCGAGGCGATTCAGGGATCGAATTTCGATGACATGGTGTATCTGCTCGATAACGCGATGATCGTGGATGGCGCCGATGGCTACGACACCGTGAGCTACCGCCACTCCTTTGATGGCGTCAGTATCGGCATTGGTCAGCAAGCGGGTCCGGATGTCACGTTGCTGAACGTCGAGAAAGTCATCGGGACGTCGTTCACTGACCGATTCACCGCCAACGTCGCGGGCGTGACGCTGGAAGGTGGAAGGGGCGACGATGTGTACATCATCAACAGCGCCGGTGTGAGTATTGTCGAGACGGACCTCTTCGGTGGTACCGACCACGTGTACACCAGCCTGTCGTCGATGCACATGGATCCGTTCATTGAAAACATGACCTACACCGGCACGGCAAACTTCACTGGCTACGGCAATGACGGGGACAACGTCATCGTTTCGGGCGCCGGCAATGACGTCCTTCTGGGTGGCGCGGGCGGTGATCGCTTTGAAGGCGGGGCCGGTATCGACATCGTCAGCTATGACGACAGCAGCGAAGGGTTGAGTGCTTCTCTTGACTGGGGGCCGCAAAGCGGCATCGCGCTTTACGACACCTACATTGATATCGAAGGCCTGCGCGGCAGCAAGTACAACGATTCGCTGCAAGGCAATTCGGACGACAACATCCTTGAAGGCGGCACCGGCGATGACCAGCTTACCGGTGGCGAAGGCAACGATCACCTTTATGGCGGACTGAAGTCCGGTCTCGACGGCGATGTTGCGCAAGCCGACACGCTGTCTGGCGGTTCGGGTGATGACGTCATCGTCAGTGCCGTGAATGACCTGGGTACAGTGGCCCATGGAGACCAGGGCGATGACACCGTCACGGTCAACAGCGGCAGTGCCTTCGGTGATGACGGCAATGACGTGCTGACCGGCACAGGCAGCAATTATCTGTTGTCCGGTGGCAGCGGTAATGACGTGCTGGTTCTCAACCTGGCGGGTCAGTCCGGTACTGGCGGCGTCGCGCTCGGTGGTATGGGGGATGACACCTATATCGTGAACACCACCGGGCTGGTGACGATCCAGGACGAAGGCTGGGACCTCAATGACACGCTGATCCTGAACACCGTCGCCAATCTCGACCAGTTGAACGTCACTCGCATCGGTGATGACGCCTATCTGTACGGCGCCAACGACGGCGGCACCGGCGTTCCCGACAGCGGCGTGAAGCTGCAGGGCTGGTACGCCGGGTACAACAACATCGAGCATCTGCAGACCGCTGACGGCCAGGTTTACGACCTGCCGGCCACGATCGATGGATTCGCGATGTTTGTCTGATCCGTTCGATGCAGTGAAGTAGCTTGATGAGAGGGATGATTCCGGCAACGGACTCATCCCTTTTTCATGCCCGGATGTCCCGCCGACGCAGGGCTGGCGGAGCTGGCGCGTTTCCTGCAAGTCCCCCTCAAATCGCCATAAAACGAGCGCTCGCGGTCATTGACCTGCGCCCGGACTGGCAAGGTTCAGCCGCAAAGGCCTGCAACAGCGAGGCCGAGCCCTGTGACGTAGAAGAGGGGAGACGATGAAGGCAGTTATTTTGGCGGGTGGCCTCGGCACGCGCATCAGTGAAGAGTCGCACCTCAAGCCCAAGCCAATGATCGAGATCGGCGGCAAGCCAATTCTCTGGCACATCATGAAGCAGTATTCCGCCCACGGAATCCACGACTTCGTGATCTGCCTCGGCTACAAGGGCTACGCGATCAAGGACTTCTTCGCCAATTACTTCCTGCACACCTCTGACGTCACGTTCGACATGCGCAACAACCGCATGGACGTTCACCAGAACTACAGCGAGCCGTGGAGCGTCACCCTGATCGACACCGGCGAGGAAACCATGACCGGTGGCCGTCTGCTGCGTGCCGGCCGTTACCTCAAGGACGAAGAAGCGTTCTGCTTCACCTATGGCGACGGCGTCTCCGACATCAACATTGCTCAACTGGTCGACTATCACAAGAACCACGGCCGTCTGGCGACCGTCACCGCCGTGCAGCCACCGGGCCGCTACGGCGCCCTTGAGAGGCAGGGCGATCAGGTACTCGGCTTCACCGAAAAACCACGGGGCGACGGTGGCTGGATCAATGGCGGCTTCTTCGTGCTGTCGCCGAAAGTGCTGTCGTACATCGCCGGCGATGAAACCACCTGGGAAGCCGAACCGCTGGCGCAACTGGCCCAGGACGAACAACTGAAAGCCTTCGAGCACGAAGGTTTCTGGCATCCGATGGACACCCTGCGCGACAAGAACCATCTCGAAGCGCTGTGGCAGAGCGGGGAGGCCCCATGGAAGCAATGGGTCTGAGTCCGGAGTTCTGGCGCGGCAAGCGGGTTCTGGTCACCGGTCACACCGGTTTCAAGGGCAGCTGGCTGACCCTGTGGCTGCAAAGCCTCGGCGCGCAAGTCAGCGGTTTTTCCCTGGATCCTTCGACCGAACCGAGCCTGTTCGAACTGGCGCGCGTGAGCGAAGGCATCAACGATCAGCGCGGCGATCTGCGTGACCTCGGTGCCTTGCTCGAGATCATCGCTGACACCGAGCCGGAGATCGTTCTGCACCTGGCGGCCCAGCCGCTGGTGCGCGAAGGCTATCGCGATCCGCTCGGCACTTATTCGAGCAACGTCATGGGCACCCTCAACCTGCTCGAAGCGATTCGTCAGGTCGGTTGCGTGCGGGCCTGTGTGCTGGTGACCACCGACAAGGTCTACGCCAACAAGGAATGGCTGTGGCCGTATCGCGAAGACGAAGCCCTCGGTGGCCACGACCCTTACAGCAGCAGCAAGGCCTGCTGCGAGTTGCTGGCGCAGTCTTATGCGGCATCCTTTTTTCCGGCGGACAAGTACGCCGAACACGGCCTGGCGCTGGCCACCGCCCGCGCCGGCAACGTGCTGGGCGGCGGTGATTTCGCGCCGGAGCGTCTGATTCCCGATGTACTGAAAGCCTGGTCCGCAGACGAGCCGGTGACCCTGCGCTACCCGCAAGCCGTACGTCCCTGGCAACACGCGCTGGAGCCGCTGGCCGGCTACCTGCAACTGGCCGCCGGGCTCTACGAACAAGGCCCGGAATACGCCGGGGCGTGGAACTTCGGTCCGGGGGAAGCGGACATGTGCAGCGTCGGCGAAGTGGTCGAACTGCTCGCCCACCGCTGGCCTCAGGCCCGTGGCCTGCGTATCGAAAAGAGTGACTTGCACGAAGCCGGCCTGCTGCGTCTGGACAGCAGTCGCGCGCGTCAGGTGCTGGGCTGGCAACCGCGCTGGTCGTTGCAGCAATGCCTGACCCAGACCCTCGACTGGCATCTGGCGTGGCAGAACGGCGACGACATGCGCACCGTGACCCTCGGCCAATTGAACCTGTACCGGGGCGCGCTGTGAGCGAATTTTCCTTGAAATCGTTGCCGCTGGCCGGGTTGTTCAGCGTCCAGCACAAACGCTTCGAAGACCAGCGCGGGCACTTCGCCCGGCTGTTCTGCGAGGGCAGCCTGAAGGCGTTCGGCAGTGAATTTCACATCCGCCAGATCAACCATTCCTGCACCCGCGAGAAGGGCAGCGTGCGCGGTCTGCATTACCAGAACGCCAACGCGCCGGAAGCCAAACTGATCACCTGCCTGCGCGGCGAAGTGTGGGATGTGGCGGTGGACCTGCGCCCGGATTCCGAGACCTTCCTGCACTGGCACGCCGAGCACCTGAAGGCCGGCGATGGTCGCAGCCTGTTGATCCCCGCCGGTTTCGCCCACGGTTTCCAGACCCTCACCGACGATGCCGAACTGCTTTACCTGCACAGCGCCGATTACGCACCGGAGCACGAGGGCGGTCTGTCGGTGAATGATCCACGGCTGGCGATCGCCTGGCCGTTGCCTGTCAATAATTTGTCGGCGCGGGATTCCAGCCATCCCGCGCTCGATCAACACTTTGCTGGAGTGCGTCTATGAATTGCCGTGGGTGCGCCGCACCGCTGAGCCTGCCGCTGATCGACCTCGGCACCTCGCCACCGTCCAACGCCTACGTGCATGCCGATCGGCTGGAGCAGGCCGAACAATGGGTGCCGCTGAAGGTTGCCGTTTGCCAGCAATGCTGGCTGGTCCAGACCGAGGATTACACCAGCGCCGACAGCCTGTTCGACGCCGAGTACGCCTACTTCAGTTCGTTCTCCAGCACCTGGCTGGCTCACGCCGAGCGTTATGTGGCCGAGATGGTCGAGCGCTTTGGCCTGACCGCCGACAGCCGCGTGGTGGAAGTCGCGGCCAACGACGGCTACCTGCTGCAATACGTGGCCGGTCGCGGCATTCAGTGCCTGGGCGTCGAGCCGACCCACAGCACCGCGAAGGCGGCACGGGAAAAAGGCCTGGAGATTCGTGAACTGTTCTTCGGTCGCGACACCGCCGCACAGCTGAAAAGCGAAGGCTGGGCCGCCGACCTGATGGCCGCCAACAACGTGCTCGCTCACGTGCCGGACATCAACGATTTCCTCGGCGGTTTCGCCACGCTGCTCAAGCCGACCGGCGTCGCCACCTTCGAATTCCCGCAACTGCTGACGCTGATGGCCGGCGCGCAGTTCGACACGCTGTATCACGAACACTATTCCTACCTGTCCCTGACTGCTGTGCAGACGTTGTGCGAGCGCAATGGCCTGGAAGTGTTCGACGTCAGTCAGTTGACCACCCACGGCGGCTCGTTGCGGGTGTTCGTCCAGCGCAAGGACGGCCAACGCCGCGCCGTGCAGCCGGCCGTGCAACAGCAGTTGCAGGCCGAGCTCGACGCCGGGGTGAAAACCGCCGAGTACTACGCGACGCTGGCGCCGGCTGCCGAACGCATCAAGCATGACCTGCTGCGCTTCCTGTTGCAGGCCAAGGCCGATGGCAAGCGTGTGGTCGGCTACGGCGCTGCGGCCAAGGGCAACACCTTGCTCAACTACGCCGGGGTCAAGCCGGATCTGCTGGCCTGGGTCGCCGACGCCAATCCGCACAAACAGGGCAAGTTTTTGCCGGGCAGCCGCATTCCGATCGTGGCGCCGGCGCAGATCGATATCGAAAAACCGGATTACGTGCTGGTGCTGCCCTGGAACCTGCTGCACGAAGTCAGCCAGCAGTTGGCTCAAGTGCGCCAATGGGACGGTCGCTTCGTGATCGCCGTGCCTGAGTTGAGCGTGCTGTGAAAGTCCTGGTCACCGGAGCCACGGGCTTCGTCGGTCGTCACCTGGTCGCGGCATTGCTGGCCCGTGGGTGCACGGTGCGGGCGGTTGCGCGTGATGCACAAAAAGCCGCGGACATGCCATGGATCAATGACGTCGAGTTCGTGAGCGCGGATATTCACGCGGCGGATCTGGATGCCAGCGCGCTGACCGAGGGCGTCGATGCACTCGCGCACCTGGCCTGGCCGGGGTTGCCGAACTACCGGGCGCTGTTCCATTTCGAGCACAACCTGATGGCCGACTATCGCTTCATCAAAGGCGCGGTAGAGGCGGGGGTAAAGCAGGTTCTGGTGACCGGCACCTGTTTCGAGTACGGCATGCAGAGCGGCCCGCTGAGCGAGCAGAACGACGCACAGCCGGCCAATCCGTACGGGCTGGCCAAGCACACGCTGCACCTGTTTCTTAAAAATTTGCAGCAGGAGCATCCGTTCACCCTGCAATGGGCACGGCTGTTCTATCTGCACGGCGCCGGGCAGAACCCCAACAGTCTGTTGGCGGCTCTGGACCGGGCAATCGATGCCGGCGATGCGACGTTCAACATGTCGGCCGGTGAACAGCTGCGGGACTTCCTGGCAATTGAAACGGCCACCGCGTACCTCGCCGCGATCCTGCACAAACGCGATTTCGACGGCACGCTCAACTGCGCCAGCGGCCAGCCGGTTTCGGTGCGGGCGCTGGTCGAACAGCGCGTGCGTGAGCGCGGCGCGACCATCGCCCTGAACCTCGGCCACTACCCGTATCCCACCCACGAACCGCTGGCGTTCTGGGCGGTGACCGAGCGCTTGCAACAGTTATTGGGAGAGCCGCAATGAGGCACGAGTTGTATCGGGTTACCGACCTGCCGGTGTTGCAGAACCGCACCTTTGCCGATCCCGAGTCGGCGAAGGCATCGGCCAGCGCCGACATGCTGCTGGTGCAGGATGAACGCAGCGGGCTGATCTTCAATGCAGCGTTCGATGCCGACAAACTCAGCTACGACGCCGACTACCAGAACGAGCAGGCCCATTCCGGCCAGTTCCAGAAACACCTGAGCGATGTCGAAGGCATCATCGCCCGGCACTTCAAGGGTCAGGAGCTGATCGAAGTCGGCTGCGGCAAAGGTTATTTCCTCGAGCTGCTCAAAGGCCTGGGCTACCGCATCACCGGCATCGACCCGGCCTACGAAGGCGAGAACGCCGACGTGATCAAGGCCCCGTTCACCCGTGGTCTGGGCCTGGAAGCGGACGCCATCGTGCTGCGTCACGTGCTGGAACACATCCAGGATCCGCTGAGCTTTCTGGCGGTGATCGCCGAAGCCAATCAGGGCGGTGGGCAGATCTACATCGAAGTGCCGTGCTTCGACTGGATCCTCGAACACCGCGCCTGGTTCGACCTGTTCTACGAGCACGTCAATTACTTCCGCCTCGACGACCTGCGCCGGATGTTCGGCACCGTGCACGAGGCCGGTCACCTGTTCGGTGGCCAATACCTGTACATCGTCGCTGACCTTGCCACGCTGCGCCTGACCCCCGAACAACCGGTGCCGCGCCTGGCATTGCCGGACGATTTCACTGCCAGCCTCGAGCGCGCGGTGCAGATCATCCAGGGCGCGCCCGAGCAGGGTTCGGCGATCTGGGGCGCCTCGTCCAAGGGCGTGATCTATTCGCTGTTCCTGCAACGCGCCGGCGTGGCGGTGGACCGGGTGGTCGACATCAACCCGGCCAAGCAGGGGCGTTACCTGCCCCTGAGCGGCGCCCGGGTGTCCTCGCCGCAAGAGGCGATGGATGCCTTGCCCGAGGGCGCCAACCTGTTTGTGATGAATTCCAATTACCTCGAAGAGATCAAGCGGATGACCGGTGGACGTTACGTCTATCACGCCGTCGACAGCGCTTCGTTCCAGTGACCCTTGAGATTATGAAAATGACCGACAACAGCATCAACAAAGCTTTCGAAGCCGAATGCCGCGAGCAGATCGCCCAACAGGGTGACGACCAGAAACTCACCGGCCTGGCCCGGGATTTCTTCAACGAATCGGCCAAGCACAAGTACAGCTACCACTTCTCGTGGATGGGCCGTCCGATCATCCAGCTGCCACAAGACATGATGGCCATGCAGGAAATCATCTGGCAGGTGAAGCCGGATCTGGTTATCGAGTGCGGCATCGCCCACGGCGGTTCGATCATCTACTACGCCTCGTTGCTGGAGCTGCAGGGTCACGGCGAAGTGCTGGGCATTGACCTGGACATCCGCCCGCACAACCGCGAAGCCATTGAGAGCCATCCGATGAGCAAGCGCATCAAGATGATCGAAGGTTCGAGCATCGACCCGGCCATCGCTGCCCAGGTACGCGCGGCAGCCGAAGGCAAGAAAGTCATTCTGGTACTCGATTCCAACCACACCCACGACCACGTGCTCGAAGAGCTGCGCCTCTACGCGCCACTGGTTTCGGTCGACAGCTACTGCGTGGTGATGGACACCGTGGTTGAAGACATGCCGGCCGACTTCTTCCCGGATCGTCCATGGGGCCCGGGCGACAACCCGAAGACCGCCGTGTGGAAATACCTGGAAGAAAACAAGGATTTCGAGATCGATGTTCAGTTGCAGAACAAGCTGCTGATCACCGTGGCGCCGGACGGCTATCTGCGTCGCGTTCGTTAATTCGCAACATCACAAAAGCGTTGTCTCGGCGAGTCGCCGGTTGTGGAGAGAAGTTATGCAAGGCAAGTTCGGTTCTGAATTGACGCTACCGCTCAACGAGCTGTTGACCGTGGTGCTGATTACGCACAATCGTCCGGCGTTCCTGCGTCGGGCGGTCAAGTACTACAGCAGCCTGCCCTGCAGAATCATGGTGCTGGACTCCACCGCCGAGCGGCCTGAAGGCGACTTTTCTTCGGTCGATTACCACCACGTGCCGCAATTCGCCTATTGGGGCATGCAGGCCAAACTGGCCTATGGCGTGGAGCAACTGACCACGCCATACATGGTGCTGGCAGCCGATGACGACTTCATCCTGCACGATTCGCTCGCCGAGTCGGTGGGCTTCCTGGAGGCGAATCGCGACTACGGCATGTGCCACGGTTACTGCCTGATGTACCTGACACTGGCCGGTGGCGTGAGCTACTACCGTCGCGACAAGAAAGTGCAGGAGGACTATGCCTCCGAGCGGGCGCAGGATCGGGTCCTGGACTACATGAGTCAGTACATCCCGCCGTTCTATGCGGTGACCCGTACCGACCTGATGAAAACCTGGCATTCGGCATTGCCGCCGGGCACCAGTTTCCAGTGGCAGGAAATCGGCCATGTTTACTTCCTGCTGGCCAGTGCCAAGGCACGGATCCTGCCGATACCGTATGTGGTGCGGGAGATCAACTATGGCAACTCCGAGCACAGCACCGAGGTGTACCACTCGCTGACTTACATCGATCCTAAATCGGTGGCCGAGCGCGAAGCCTTCGCCGAGTTTCTGGCGCGATTGCCGACTGGTATCAAGGATCTGAATGCAGAGCAGGGCAAGGCCTTTGCCCTTAAAAGTTTCGAGGCGATGGTCGACAGCCTTCAAACCAATCGGGCCCTGACGGCAGAGCTGATTATCCAGTCCACCTGGAACCAGGAACTCAAGCGTCCGGATCGCCGTTTCGGACCTCTGCAGTACGTCGAAATGCCGTTCTACAACCAGGCGTTCTTTGATCGCCTCGCGCAGTTTGAATTCATGCTGCACGCGATGCCGGCCGGCCGCATTCAACTGGAAGGTCTTGAAGGGGTGTGGACCCGTCAGGCGCATCTGATCGAGGCGCGCAACAACGATACCCCTGAAAGTGTGCTCGACCGTCTGTGGCAGGCCCACGACCTCAACGCGTTCAACCGCACCGTCGCCAAACGCCTGGCGGTGCAACTGGAACTGTCTGGCGAGGATGACGAAGCGCAGACGATGCGTGACTGGATCGCCCGCATGGAAGCGTTGACCGTCGCCGACCATCATCAGGTGTTCGACAAGATGCAGTCCGGGCGTCTGCTCAAGTGGCTGGCGTCGCGTCAGGCGGATGCCGGGCAGATCGCGTCGATTACCGAACACCTGGCCGCCAACGGTGGTGGCCCGCAGTTCGGCATCTTCCTGGTGGACATGGATAACGATATCGACAAGTTGCAGGTCAGCCTCGACAGCCTGCTCGAAGGTCAATCCAAGGCGTTCCGCATTGTCGTGTTCACCACTGGTGACGCCCCGGCAGCGACCACTGCGCAGAACACCCTGCACTTTGTCCGTGTTACGCCGGACAATCTTGTCGACAAGCTTAACCAGAGCGCTCGTCAGTCGCCTTGCGACTGGTTGCTTCTGGCCGAAGCGGGGGATGAGTTCACCGCCGGCGGCCTCTTGCGCGCCAGCCTGGAGTTGATGAATGCCGACGGCATCAATGCGGTTTCCACGGACGAGATCCAGCGACGGGAAAACGGTGCGCTGATGGACGTGTTCCGTCCGGGCTTCAATCTCGACCTGTTGCTGAGCCTGCCGGGCCTGATGGCGCGGCACTGGCTGGTCCGGCGTGAAGTGCTGCTGGAAGTCGACGGCTACCGCGCCGATTTCAGCAAGGCGCTGGAGTTCGACCTGCTACTGCGCATCATTGAGCAAGGTGGCCTGAACTGCCTGGCGCACCTCGATGAACCGCTGCTTATCACTCAGGCACCGCAGCTGGAAGAGAACGCCCATGAGCGTCTGGCATTGCTGCGTCATCTAGGCAACCGCGGTTACAAAGCCAAGGTCACGTCGGCGCTGCCGGGTGTTTACCAGATCGATTATCACCACAGCGATCGTCCTCTGGTGTCGATCGTTATAGCGGCCGGGGACGATCTGCCTGCTCTGCAACGTTGCCTGGAAGGTGTGCTGTTGCGCACCCGTTATCACAAGTACGAAATCCTGATTGCAACCAAGGCTTCTCAATCGGCCGAGGTCAATGACTGGCTCGGGACTTATCAGCATCCGAAAGTCAGTGTGCTGCGTGCCGATCAATCGCTCAGCACGCCCGCACTGTGCAACGCGGCCAGCCAGCAAGCTCAGGGCGAGTTCCTGGTGCTGTTGGCGGCGGACGCCGAAGTGGTCAACCCGAACTGGCTCGACTCGCTGCTCAACCATGCTCTGCGTCCGGAAGTCGGCGTAGTTGGCCCGAAACTGGTCGACCGCGACGGCAAGGTCAGCCAGGCCGGCCTGATCCTGGGCATGAACGGTGGCGTCGGTTCGGCATTCGTCGGCGAGAAACACGATGCCGAAGGCTATCTGTACCGGTTGTCCGTGGATCAGAACTACTCGGCGGTTTCGAGCGTATGCCTGATGGTGCGCAAAGAATTGTTCGAGGCTCTGGGCGGTCTGGACGACAGCACGTTCGCTGCCGGCTTCAGCGATGTCGACCTGTGCCTGAAGGCCGGCCAGGCCGGTTACCTGACCGTCTGGACGCCATCGGTCCAAGTCATCCATCAGGGCGAGATCGATCAGGCAAGCCAGGCACTGGCTGCATTGCAGGAAAAATGGGCGGCGACTTTCGCCGGGGATCAAGCCTACAACGCCAACCTGAGCCTGATCGGCAAAGGCTTTGTTTTGAACGACAGTGCTTCGCTGAACTGGGCACAGTTGATCGCCTAGGTCGACAGGGAACGAGACTCAAGACATGTTCAACGGAAAATCGATTTTCATCTCCGGCGGCACCGGCTCGTTCGGGCGCAAGTTCATTGCGCGCCTGCTCGAGCAATACCAGCCCAAGCGCGTGGTGGTGTTCTCCCGGGATGAACTCAAGCAATACGAAATGCAGCAGACGTTCAATGCGCCGTGCATGCGTTACTTCCTCGGTGACGTGCGCGACGCCGATCGTCTGCGTCAGGCCATGCGCGGCATCGATTACGTGGTGCATGCTGCGGCGTTGAAGCAGGTGCCGGCGGCGGAGTACAACCCGACCGAATGCATCCGCACCAACGTCAACGGCGCGGAAAACATCATCGCTGCCGCCATCGACAACGGCGTGAAGAAAGTCGTCGCACTGTCCACCGACAAGGCCGCGAGCCCGATCAACCTGTACGGCGCCACCAAGTTGCTGTCGGACAAGTTGTTCGTTGCCGCCAACAACATCGCCGGCGAACAGCAGACGCGTTTCGCCGTGGTGCGCTACGGCAACGTCGCCGGTTCGCGCGGCTCGGTGGTGCCGTTCTTCAGCAAGCTGATCGCCGACGGCGCAAAAGAACTGCCGATCACTGACGAGCGCATGACCCGCTTCTGGATCACCCTCGATCACGGCGTGCAATTCGTGCTCGACAGCTTTGCGCGCATGCACGGCGGTGAAGTGTTCGTGCCGAAGATCCCGTCGATCCGCGTGGTCGATCTCGCGCGGGGAATGGCCGAGCACCTGCCGCACAAGAACGTCGGCATCCGTCCGGGCGAGAAACTGCACGAGCTGATGGTGCCGCTGGACGATGCGCGGATGACCCTGGAATTTGCCGATCACTACACGATCCAGCCGTCGATTCGTTTTACCAGCGTCAACGTGGATTTTGCCGAGGACAAACTCGGTGAACGTGGCGTGCCGGTCGGCGAAGATTTCGAGTACCGCTCCGACACCAACCCGCACTTCCTCTCGGTGGGGCAGATCGCCGACCTGCACGCGAAGCTGTCGGTATGATTCCCTACGGTCGGCAAAGTCTCGATCAGACGGATATCGACGCGGTTGTCGAGGTGTTGCAGTCCGACTGGCTCACTCAAGGCCCGACCATCGAACGCTTCGAGCAGGCGATGGCCGAGCGTTGTCAGGCCGATTTCGCCGTGGCGGTGTGCAATGCCACCGCGGCGTTGCACATTGCCTGCGTGGCGGCGGGGCTGGGCCCGGGTGATCGTTTGTGGACCACGCCGAACACCTTTCTCGCGTCGGCCAACTGCGGCCGTTATTGCGGTGCCGACGTGGATTTCGTGGACATCGATCCGCTGACCTGGAACCTCGATGCCGAAGTTCTGGCGAACAAACTCGATGCTGCCGAACGCGACGGTACGCTGCCCAAAGTGCTGGTGGCGGTGGCGTTCTCCGGGCAGAGCTGCGACATGCGACGGATTGCCGAACTGGCCGAGCGCTACAACTTTACCGTGATCGAAGATGCGTCCCACGCGGTCGGCGCAAACTATGCCGGACGCCCGGTGGGTTGCGGTGAATTTGCCGCGATGACCGTGTTCAGTTTCCACCCGGTGAAGATCATCACCAGCGGCGAGGGCGGCATGGTGCTGACCAATCGCCCGGAACTGGCCGAGCGCCTGCAACGCCTGCGCAGCCACGGCATGACCCGCGATCCGCAGCAGATGACCGAGCCCAGCCACGGCCCTTGGTACTACCAGCAGGTCGAGCTGGGCTTCAATTACCGGATCACCGATCTGCAAGCCGCGCTGGGCCTGTCGCAGCTGAGAAAACTGGATGAGTTCATTGCACGCCGTCGGGAACTGGCCGCGCGTTACGACCGTCTGCTGGCGTACCTGCCGGTCACCGTGCCGAGCATCCAGCCGGACGCCGAATCGGCCTGGCATCTTTATGTGGTGCGTTTGCAGACCGAGCGCATCAGCCTCAGTCACCGTCAGGTATTCGAAGGCTTGCGCGCCGCCGGTATCGGCGTGAACCTGCACTACATTCCGCTGCATTTGCAGCCGTACTATCGTGACCTGGGTTTTGCCGAGGGCGACTTTCCCGAAGCCGAGCGTTATTACGCCGAAGCGATCAGTCTGCCGCTGTTTCCGTTGCTGAGCGATCAGCAGCAGGACTACGTGGTCGAGCAATTGCGTCGGTTGACTGAATGATTGCCGCCGCGGCGGTGGATGGAAAACGGTAATGCGTGATCTGAGCGAGCAGGAACAATTCTGGCAGGGCGAGTTCGGCAACCAGTACGTTGACCGCAACGTCGGCCAGCCACTGGTGGCGGCCAATCTGGCGTTGTTCGCCAAGGCGCTGACCCGGGCCGGGCGGATCGACAGCCTGCTGGAACTGGGCACCAATGCCGGCAACAACTTGCAGGCATTGCGTCAGCTGTTGCCGCGCTGCGAACTGTTCGGAGTCGAAATCAACGCCAGCGCCTGTGCCCAGGCCCGGGCGCTGGAGATTGCGAACATCTGGCACGGCTCGCTGTTCGACTTTCCCCGTGAGCGCCAATACGATCTGACCCTGAGCAAAGGCGTGCTGATCCATCTGGCGCCGGAGCTGTTGGCGACGGCCTATGCGCAACTGTATGAGTTGAGTTCGCGCTACATCCTGATCGCCGAGTACTACAATCCGTCGCCGGTGGAGGTGTCCTATCGCGGCAACAGCGGCAAGCTGTTCAAGCGCGACTTCGCCGGGGAAATGCTCGATCGCTATCCTGATCTGCAACTGCTGGATTACGGCTTCGGTTATCACCGCGATCCGCAATTTCCGGTGGACGACATCACTTGGTTCCTGCTGGAAAAACGTCCTTGAACAACGTCGCAATCATCCCGGCCCGCGGGGGCAGTAAACGCATCCCGCGCAAGAATCTCAAACCGTTCGACGGTGTGCCGATGATTGTCCGCTCGATACGCATCGCCCTTGATTCAGGGTTGTTCGAGCAGGTGGTGGTCAGCACCGACGATGCAGAGATCGCCGACGTGGCGCGGGCCAACGGTGCTGACGTGCCGTTCATGCGTCCGGCGCAGTTGGCCGATGATTTCACCGGCACCGCAGCGGTGATCGTGCATGCCTTGCAGCAACTGCCGGCCTTCGATTACGCCTGCTGTGTGTACGCCACCGCGCCGTTGTTGCAGGCGCGGTTTCTGCGTCAGGGCTTTGAATTGCTGGCGCAGCATCCGGACAAGTCCTTTGCTTTTTCAGTCACCGATTTCGGCTTTCCGGTGCAGCGCGCCTTGACCCTCGACGGACAGGGTGCGTTGACGGCGTTGTACCCCGAATTTCGCAATACCCGTTCACAGGATCTGCCGGCTGCCTTTCAGGATGCCGGCCAGTTCTATTGGGGGCGCAGCGAAGCGTGGCTGGGGGGCGAGGTGCTGTATTCGTCGGCCAGCCTGCCGGTGATCCTGCCCCGGTATCTGGTGCAGGACATCGATACGGCCGAGGACTGGAAACGCGCTGAATACCTTTACGCCGCCCTCAAGGCTGGCGGAGAGCTGCAATGAGAGTACTGATCCGCGCTGACGCCTCGCCGACCATCGGCAGCGGCCATATCGCCCGGTGCCTGACGCTGGCGCGAGTACTGCGCACGCAAGGCAGCCATGTCGCGTTCGCCTGCCGTCGGTTGCCCGGCCATCGGCTCGATGCGTTGCAGAGCGAAGGCTTCGAGACCTTCGCGTTGCCGGATCGCTATGCCGGTGAAGACCCGGAGCAGGCCATCGAATCGATGCTGCCGTGGCAGGCGGATATCGATGCGCTGGCAATGCAACTGGAAGGGCAGCCTGAGTTTGACTGGGTGATCGCCGACCATTACGGCCTCGATCATCACTGGCAGACCGCTGCCCGTCGTTTTGCCCCAAGGATCGCCGCCGTCGACGATCTGGCGACCCGTCGCTACAGCGTGGATCTGCTGCTCAATCAGAATCTGTCGGGGCTCAGCGAAAACTATCAGCCGCTGCTGCCCGCCGGGTGCCGGACGCTGCTCGGCCCGCGCTTTGCCATGCTGCGTGAAGAATTCAGCGGTCCGACCATCGAGATCAAACCGGTGGCGCGCCGGGTGCTGGTGAATTTCGGCGGTTTCGATGCGGCTCGTCAGACCCATCACGCAATGCTGGCGCTGGCGGATTTTTCGGCGCTTGAAGTGGATTTCGTCGCCGGCGCCGACAACCCGGCCTGGGCAGAGATGCAGGCGCTGGCCGAATCGCGGCCGCACTGGCGTCTGCACAGCTTCGTCAGCGATTTTCATCGGCGAATGACCGAGGCCGACCTGTTCATCGGTGCCGGCGGCGGCACCAGTTGGGAGCGTGCAGCTCTGGGCCTGCCGACGATCTGCATTGCGGTATCGAACAACCAGCAGGCCAACGGCGAGGTGATGGCGGCGGCCGGAGCGCATGTGTTTATGGGCGCGCGAGAGCAGGTGAGTGTCGAGCAACTGCGTGATGCCATCGGTTTTGTCGTCGACAATTTTTATCTGCGTCAGAGCCTGGCCGAGCGTTCACGACAACTGGTCGACGGGCGCGGTGCGTTGCGGGTAGCGGCGGCACTGGTCGGTGCGGTGCTCAAGTTGCGCCTGGCGACGCCGGATGACGCGCAATTGTTGTTCGACGGGCGCAATGCCGAAGCAGTGCGCCGCTGGTCACTGGACAGCGGCGTGATCGATTGGTCGCAACATCTGAACTGGCTGGGTGCGAGCCTGCGCAATCCTCAGCGGTTGTTGCTGGTGGCCGAAGCAGATGACGGCCCGGTCGGCGTCCTGCGCTACGATTTGCGCGGCCTGGAGGCAGAGGTTTCGCTGTATCTGCTCGAGGGGCGTTTCGGTCTGGGTTGGGGCAGGGCGTTGCTGGCGCAGGGTGAGGCTTTTGTGTCTGCGCATTGGCCGCAGATGACCGCCATCACCGCCCAGGTGCTGCCGGCCAATCGGCCCTCGATGAATGTTTTTCGTGACGCCGGGTTCACTCAGAGTGCCTGTGCGTTCACCAAGGTTTTGAAGGAATCCCGTCAATGAGCAGTTTCAAGATCGGCAACCGCCGGATCGGTGCCGATGCGCCGCCGTTCATCATCGCCGAAATGAGCGGCAACCATAACCAGTCGCTGGACGTCGCCTTGCAGATTGTCGAGGCGGCGGCAAAGGCCGGTGCCCATGCCTTGAAGCTGCAAACCTACACCGCCGAAACCATGACCCTGGATCTGGCTGAAGGCGAATTCTTCATCAAGGATCCGAACAGTCTGTGGGCCGGTACCTCGCTCTACGATCTGTATGAAAAGGCTCACACCCCCTGGGAATGGCATGCGCCGATCTTCGCCCGGGCCAGGGAACTGGGCATGCTCGCGTTTTCGACGCCGTTCGACGACAGCGCCGTGGACTTCCTCGAAAGCCTCGATGTGCCGGCTTACAAGATCGCCAGTTTCGAGAATACCGATCTGCCGTTGATTCGCCGTGTCGCAGCGACCGGCAAACCGCTGATCATTTCCACCGGCATGGCCAGCATCGCCGAGCTCGACGAAACCGTACGCGCTGCCCGCGAGGCCGGGTGCAAGGATCTGGTACTGCTCAAATGCACCAGCACTTACCCGGCGACGCCGATCAACAGCAACGTGCGCACGATCCCGCATTTGCGTGAGCTGTTTGGCTGTGAGGTCGGGCTGTCCGATCATTCGATGGGTGTCGGCGTATCGGTGGCGGCGGTGGCCCTCGGCGCCACGGTGGTGGAAAAACACTTTACCCTCGACCGTTCAGCCGGTGGCGTGGACGCCAGTTTCTCACTGGAACCGGCGGAACTGGCCAGCCTGGTGGTCGAGACCGAACGCGCCTGGCAGGCCATGGGCCAGGTGCATTACGGCGTCACCGAGGCTGAGCAGAAGTCGCTGGTTTACCGTCGGTCGCTGTACGTCACGGCCGATATGGCGGCCGGTGAACCCTTTACGGCGGCCAACCTGCGCGCCATTCGTCCCGGTCTCGGTCTGCCGCCCAGGCACACCGATGCCGTCCTCGGCCGCCGCGCGCGCGCGCCGATCAAACGCGGCACGCCACTGGACTGGTCGCTGGTCGAATAACCCGATCTGCACCGATTCGGCAAAATAGCGTGACCTGCGAGTCATAACGCGCATCTTCACTGTATTGTATTGACCGGGGAGATGGCGCCTGGCCCGTTATCGGTTCCAGTGATAGCCCTTTGCGCTCCCCGTGGCTGCCCTTTGTGGCGGCCGTTTTTCTGTTTGTCGGCGCCCCTCGAATCCTTGCGAGCGGTGGTATTGGGCTGTTTATTATTGGGAAGCCGTAATGATTGGCATAAAAAGCATTGCGAGCTACGTTCCTGTAGCCGGCGTGGACAATTACGCACAAGGTGCAAAATTCGAGAAGGATGAAGAATTCATCCTCGGCAAGATCGGTTCGGCCTTCCTGCCACGTAAAGACGCAGAACAGGAAACGTCCGATCTGTGCGTTGAAGCGGCCAATGCGCTGTTTGCCAACAACCCTGAGCTGAAACGTGAATCCATCGATGCGCTGATCGTCGTGACCCAGAACGGTGACGAAGAAGGCTTGCCGCATACTGCTGCAATCGTGCAGGACAAGCTTGGCCTGCCGACCCATGTCGCGGCGTTCGATATTTCCCTGGGCTGCTCCGGTTACGTCTACGGCATCTACGCGATCAAGGGCTTCATGGAAGCCGCCGGCCTGAAGAACGGCCTGCTGATCACCGCTGACCCGTATTCCAAGATCGTCGATCCGGAAGACCGCAACACCACCATGCTGTTCGGCGACGCCGCCACCGCCACCTGGATGGGCGAAGATCCGGTCTGGGCGCTGGGCAAGGCCAAGTTCGGCACCGACGGTTCCGGCGCACCGCACCTGAAAGTCACCGATGGCGTGTTCTTCATGAACGGGCGTCAGGTGTTCAACTTCGCGCTGCTCAAAGTGCCGGCGCATCTTCACGAACTGCTCGACGATTCCGGTCTCAAGGCCGATGACATCGATGCCTTCTGCATCCACCAGGGCAGTGCGGCGATTGTCGACGCCGTGGCGCGGCGCTTCGAAGGCGAGCCGGAGAAGTTCATCAAGGACATGGTCGAGACCGGTAACACCGTGTCGTCCAGCGTGCCGTTGCTGCTGGAAAAGCACGTGCTTGATTCCGACTGGAATCGCATCGCGATCAGTGGTTTCGGTGTCGGACTGTCGTGGGGTTCGGCGATTATCTATCGTCCTTGAATCCACCAAAAACGACGGATACAAAAAGAGCGTTCAAGGGGTAACCTTGAACGCTATTTTTTTGCCTGAAGGGAGCCCGAGGCGCCATGAGCGAGTTTTTCCAGGCCAACGCTGAAGTCATCGAACGACGCTGGCCGGCGCTGTTCGCACGATTGCTGAACGAAGACAGTTCGGCGATCGAGGCCGAACTGACGCAAGGGCTGGGCTCGACGCTGAGCATCGGCGGCATTCAGCTCACCAGTCGTCATGATCGTGTCCGGGAGGCGCAGATTCAGGCCGCCAGCCTGCCGACGGACAAGCCGCAGCTGCACGTCTACGGCACCGGCCTGGGTGATCTGCCCACGGTGCTGCTGGAGCGCGCCGGGCTTGAGCGACTTTACGTACACATCCTCAATGGCGCGCTGTTTGCTCTGGTGCTGCAACTGCTCGATCAGCGTGAGTGGCTGCAGGATTCGCGGGTTGAATTGCTCTTCGCCGGCGACCTGCCCGACATCTGCACGCCGTTCTTCGCATTGCCTGCCGAAATGCTGCTGGCCGATGACTTCAACGCGAAGATTCGTGATCGACTGGTCAGCGAAGTGCACCTGAGCTTCAACAACCGTGAATTCGATCCGCAGTCACCGTTCATTCAACAGCGTCTGCAGGATTGCTTGCCGGTATTGCTCGCTGACGATGATGTGGCGACGTTGTTCGGTACCTGTGCCGGTCGGGAGATTTATGTGATCGGCACCGGACCGACCCTTGAGCAGCATTTCGAGCGACTGGCCGCGATTCGCGAGCGGGCCGGGCGTCCATTGTTCATCTGTGTCGATACCGCTTACCGCCCGCTGCGTGAGCACGGGATCGTGCCCGACTACGTGGTGAGCATCGACCAGCGCATCAGCTTCCGGCATTTGCCCTTTGAAGAGTCCGACGGCATCCCGCTGGTGTATTTGCCGATGAGCGACCCTGAGGTGTTGAGGGCATGGAAGGGCAAGCGCTACGGCGGTTATTCGCTGAGTCCGGTCTATGCGGCGTTGCGTGAGCAGCACCCAAGAGCGCTGCTGCATGTGGGCGGCAGTGTGATTCATCCGGCGGTGGATCTGGCGGTGAAGATGGGCGCGGCGCGGATCACGCTGTTCGGCGCCGATTTTGCCTTCCCGATGAACAAGACCCACGCCGGCTGGAGTGACGGTGACCTGGGCCCCTCGGTGAATCAGGCGCGACACTGGGTGCGTGACGGCTTCGGCGAGCGTGTCAGTACGCAGCTCAATTTTCGCGGTTATCTGTGTGTGCTGGAGCGATACATCGCCAGTCAGCCGCACGTCGAGTTTTTCAACAGTAGCCGCGCAGGTGCGTTGATTGCCGGGACGCGTTTCAATCAGGAGTTCGTGCAATGAGTGCGCTGCAAGGCTGTATCGACGAATGCCGGCGGTGCGCCGGCCTGTTTCGCCTGGGGCGCGATGTCGAAGCGGCGCTGGAGATGGTGGATGTATTCGAAGGTGCACAGCAATTGCTGGTGTCCGCTTCGCCGGATATCCAGCAGTCGTGGGCGCAAGTGCTCACGCGAATGCTCGAATGTCAGGAGTGCCAGGACTGGCTCGGGCTCGCCGATTTCATGGAGTACGAATTGATCGGGTTGCTGGAAAATTCTGCGGCTTGAGAAAAGCCGACAGCACTGGCCCGCAGGTTTGCGCCACGGACGGTTTTATGACGTCATTTTTTCGAAGGTAAAGTGCTGCTAAGTCTTTGTTTTCTTGGGGGTGGCAGGTTGATGGCAAATTTTTTCAAAAAAGCCCTCAAGCAACCTGCAAACCCGACGATAACTATTACGAAGGTTCTCTAGGCCATACCCGGCGGTTGCCAGGGCCGGAAGCCGCAGTACCCAACCAACGAGGAATTCGTCATGGCTTTAACAGTAAACACCAACACCACGTCGTTGAACGTTCAGAAAAACCTGAACCGCGCTTCCGACGCTCTGTCGACTTCGATGCAGCGCCTGTCTTCCGGCCTGAAAATCAACAGCGCTAAAGACGACGCCGCTGGCCTGCAGATCTCCAACCGTATGTCTTCCCAGATCCGCGGTAACACCCAGGCAATCCAGAACGCCAACGACGGTATCTCCGTTGCCCAGACCGCTGAAGGCGCTCTGCAAGCTTCGACCGACATTCTGCAGCGTATGCGTGAACTGGCTGTTAAAGCACGTAACGGTACCAACGGTACTGCTGACCAGACCGCTACCAACGCTGAATTCGCTCAGATGTCTGACGAAATCACCCGTATCTCGGCCGCTACCAACCTGAACGGCAAAAACCTGCTGGACGGTTCGGCTGGTACTGTGACTCTGCAAGTGGGTGCAAACACCGGTTCGGCTAACCACATCGATCTGGTACTGAGCTCCAAGTTCGACGCCGTCAGCCTGTCCGTAGGTAGCGGTACTGTAGTTCTGACCGGTACTTCGGGTACTGGTGCTGGTTCTGCTGCGCAGAACATCGACAACGCGATCACTGCAATCGACGCCGCTATCGCTGCAATCGGTGCAACTCGTGCCAGCCTGGGTGCTTCGCAAAACCGTCTGACCAGCACCATCCAGAACTTGCAGAACATCACCGAGAACACCACTGCTGCACAAGGTCGCGTACAAGATACCGACTTCGCCGCAGAGACTGCTAACCTGACCAAGCAGCAAACCCTGCAACAGGCTTCGACCTCTGTTCTGGCCCAAGCCAACCAACTGCCTTCCGCTGTACTGAAGCTGCTTCAGTAATTTCGGAATGAGTTTTAGCGGGGGAGTGCGCTTGCGTGCTCTCTCGCTTTTTACGTTATGAGGTGATGAGCATGGACATGAGCGTCAAGCTTAACGTGTCTTATCCGGCTCCCAAGCCAGCCAATACCGTTGCTGACAAGCCGGTGGAAACGAAGCCTCAGACCGTTGAAGCGGTTCCTGCCTCGAAAAAGAGCCAGGAAGCCGATGAAAACAAGCTGAAGCTGGCGGTGCAGGAGATCGAGAAGTTCGTTCAGTCGATCAAGCGCAATCTGGAGTTCTCGATCGATGAGCATTCCGGGAAGGTCATCGTCAAGGTGATCGCAAGCGAGACGGGCGAGGTCGTACGACAGATCCCTTCCGCAGAAGCCCTGAAGCTGGCAGACAGCCTCGCCAACGCAAGTCACGTGTTGTTCGACGCCAAAGTCTGATAACTGGCATGAATAGTGTTTGAAGTTCTTTAGGCGCCGGCAAGGGTCAAAAGACTGGCAACAACCCCAAGGGAGATGCACATGGCAAGTCCAATTTTACCGGGTTCGGGCCTGGGCTCCGGCCTGGACATCGGTGCAATCGTTACTGCGCTGGTCAATGCCGACAAGTCGCCGAAGCAGACGCAGATCGATAATGCGACTAAAACCAACACGCTGAAGATTTCCGGTATCGGTACGTTGAAGAGTGCGCTGACCGCATTCCAGACCGCGATGACCAATCTGGGCAGCAAGACCAATCCAGCGTTTGCCGGTTACACGGCAACTTCGGGCACTCCGGCCGTTCTGGGGGTTTCTGCGGATAACACCGCCGTCTCGGGTACTTACAGTGTTGTTGTGAATAATCTGGCTACCGGCTCGAAAATAGCCAGTGCATCCTTTGCCGGCGGTGCTGCCAGTGCCATTCCGAGTGGTACCCTGAAAATCACTCAGAATGGCACTGATTACAATGTCACGATCCCGGCCAATGCCACCTTGCAGAGTACCCGGGATGCGATTAACTCGGCTCAGGCCGTCAACGGTATTTCCGCCAACATTGTGACCGACAGCTCGGGTGCTTCGCGCCTGGTGATCAGTTCGAGCAAGACTGGCGCCGGCTCCGACATGAAAGTCAGCGGCATTGCCGGCCTGGAAATCGACGGTACCCAGTCGATGGGCTCCAACCCGGCCGCCGGTGACTCCGGCGCGGTCAATGGCCTCGCCAAGGATGCGTCGCTGACCATTGATGGTCTGGCGGTGACCAGCAAGAGCAACACGGTTACCGGTGCTATCAGCGGTCTGACGATGAACCTGGTAACGGCCAGCCCGGGTACGCCACCGACACCTGTCACGGTGACTGTCGACGGTAATACCAAAGGTTTGCAGACGTCGGTTCAGGCGTTCGTCGATGCCTACAACACCTTGAAAAACACCATCGACACCTTGTCCAAGGCGACCCCGGACGAAGATGGCAAGCTGACCGTTCAGGCGGCGTTCACCGGTGACTCCCTGGCGCGCTCGCTGGTTGCCGATATCCGTGGGCAAATTACCGCCCCGAGTGCAACCGCTGGCAGCCCGATAGCCTATCTGTCGCAGTTGGGGGTCATGACCGACCGCAATACCGGTAACCTGACGTTCGACACGACTGCATTCAACAAGGCCATGGCTACTCCGGGCATGAGCGGCAAGGTCCAGGAGATGTTCACTGGCACCAACGACACCAATGGTCTGTTGGCGCGCATGAGCAAGGCCGTGGATCCTTACCTCAAGGCTTCGGCCGATGGCAAGACCACCACCGGCCTGCTGGATCAGCGCCTGACTATCCTGAACAACAACACACGTAACCTCACTTCCCAGCAACTGGCGCTGGATCTGCGTGTGGCCAACCTGACCAAGACGTTGACTGCCAAGTACAACGCCATGGACTTGCTGGTAGGGCAAATGAAGGCTACGGCGAGCAACATCACGTCGTTCTTCAGCTCGCTGAATGCTCAGCAATCCGCGAAGTAATATGCAAGAGCGACAAAAACCCGGCTACGCTTTCGAGCGTGCGCCGGGTTTTTGTCTTATGGTCTAAAGTTTTTCGACTCGCTGGCGATACACTGTTCATACGAGTCATTGTGGCAAATGAGGTAGAACATGAATCCGATGTTAGCCCTTCGGCAATACCAGAAAGTAGGTGCGCAGGCTCAGACGTCCGAAGCCAGCCCTCATCGCCTGGTGCAAATGCTGATGGAAGGCGGCCTGGACCGTATCGCCCAGGCCAAGGGTGCGATCGAGCGCAAGGATATTCCTGCCAAGTGCACGTCGATCAGCAAGGCCATTGGCATCGTCAGCGGCCTGCGTGAAGGCCTGGATCTGGAAAATTGCGCGGATACGCTGGCAGATCTGGATGGTCTGTACATCTACATGATGAAGCGTCTCGCCGAGGCGAACATCAGCAGCGACCCGCGTATTCTGGACGAGGTTGCCGGCTTGTTGAGCACGGTAAAAGAAGGCTGGGATGCCATTGCTCCTACGCCTGCTCCTCAGTTTTAAGGAGATCATCATGAGTCTTGTATTGCAGCGAATCGAAGAAACCCGAGTGGCGTTGGTCGGTGCCCTGGCCGAGCGCAACTGGGAGGCGATCGGTCAACTGGATCTCGATTGCCGTTCCTGCATGGAAGATGTCATGAGTGAGGCGTCTCTTGATGAGGTAGCGCTGCGGGACAATCTTGAGGAGTTGCTGCACGTGTACAAGCAGCTGCTTGAAGTCGCCATGGGTGAGCGTCAGGCGATAGTCGACGAGATGTCGCAGATCACCCAAGCGCAGAATGCGGCAAAGGTTTACCATCTGTTTGGTTAATTAACCCTCAGTTAATCCAGACATGTGCGCCATAAATTTGACTGTGCACGGTTTTTTGACTTAACTAGTGGCTGTTTTCAGATTTCAGGCGTCTACAGGCACAAGGTGTCCTGCAAGCGTCTCGCTTGCCCCTCATTTTGGGCATTGAGTTGACTAGGGAAGTTGCTATTGCATGTGGCGTGAAACCAAAATTCTGCTGATCGATGACGATAGCGTCCGCCGCCGCGACCTGGCGGTGATCTTGAATTTTCTTGGCGAAGAAAATTTACCCTGCGGAAGCCATGACTGGCAGCAGGCAGTCGGCTCTTTGTCGTCTAGTCGTGAGGTCATTTGCGTACTGATCGGGACGGTCAATGCTCCTGGTGCGCTTTTGGGCCTGTTAAAGACACTCTCAACCTGGGATGAGTTCCTTCCGGTTTTGCTGATGGGCGATAATTCTTCGGTTGACTTGCCCGAAGACCAGCGCCGCCGGGTACTTTCGACCCTCGAAATGCCGCCGAGCTACAGCAAACTGCTGGACTCCCTGCACCGCGCCCAGGTCTATCGCGAGATGTACGACCAGGCCCGCGAGCGCGGCCGTCATCGTGAGCCCAACCTGTTTCGTAGTCTCGTCGGCACCAGCCGCGCGATCCAGCATGTGCGTCAGATGATGCAGCAAGTGGCCGACACCGACGCCAGCGTACTGATCCTCGGCGAGTCCGGCACCGGCAAGGAAGTGGTTGCGCGCAACCTGCATTACCATTCCAAGCGCCGCGACGCGCCGTTCGTGCCGGTCAACTGTGGCGCAATCCCGGCCGAGTTGCTGGAAAGCGAGCTGTTCGGTCACGAGAAGGGTGCCTTCACCGGCGCGATCACCAGCCGTGCCGGTCGTTTCGAGCTGGCCAACGGCGGTACGCTGTTCCTCGATGAAATCGGCGACATGCCGCTGCCGATGCAGGTCAAGCTATTGCGTGTGCTGCAGGAGCGCACCTTCGAGCGCGTGGGCAGCAACAAGACCCAGAGCGTCGACGTGCGCATCATCGCGGCGACCCACAAGAATCTCGAAAGCATGATCGAGATCGGCACCTTCCGCGAAGACCTCTACTATCGCCTGAACGTGTTCCCGATCGAGATGGCGCCGCTGCGTGAGCGCGTCGAAGACATTCCGTTGCTGATGAACGAGCTGATCTCGCGCATGGAGCACGAGAAGCGCGGTTCGATCCGCTTCAACTCTGCTGCGATCATGTCTCTGTGCCGCCACGGCTGGCCGGGCAACGTCCGCGAGCTGGCCAACCTGGTGGAGCGCATGGCGATCATGCATCCGTACGGGGTGATCGGCGTGGTCGAGCTGCCGAAGAAATTCCGCTACGTCGACGACGAAGACGAGCAAATGGTCGACAGCCTGCGCAGCGATCTGGAAGAGCGTGTGGCGATCAACGGCCATACGCCGGACTTCACCGCCAATGCCATGCTGCCGCCGGAAGGTCTTGACCTGAAGGACTACCTCGGTGGTCTGGAGCAGGGCTTGATCCAGCAGGCGCTGGACGACGCCAACGGCATCGTGGCCCGCGCCGCCGAACGCCTGCGCATTCGCCGCACCACGCTGGTGGAGAAGATGCGCAAGTACGGCATGAGCCGTCGTGAAGGAGATGAACAGGCGGATGATTGACGCCTGTTTTTCAACTGCTTCATTTATAAGCGGTTTTTTTTAGGCACGGGTATTGCTACATCCCTCGCAACGTTCCGTTTAACTGACGGTCAGCCAAGCGAGAGAGCACAATGCCCCAAGCCTCCCAGATGTCTTCTGTCCCCGAGTCCTCGGGGCAACTGCCGTCCGTAGAGCAGGCGAGCCGCCAAGGGCTTGAGCAGGCATTCGCCCTGTTCAATCAGATGTCCAGCCAGCTGACCGACTCCTACAGCATGCTCGAAGCCCGGGTTACCGAGCTCAAGGGCGAGCTGGCCGTAGTCAGCGCCCAGCGCATGCAGGAACTGGCGGAAAAAGAACGGCTGGCCAACCGTCTGCAAAACCTTCTCGATCTGTTGCCCGGTGGCGTCATCGTCATCGACGGTCACGGCATCGTGTGCGAGGCCAATCCCGCCGCCATCGAATTGCTTGGCCTGCCGCTGGAAGGTGAGTTGTGGCGCCATGTCATCGCCCGTTGCTTCGCGCCCCGTGAAGATGACGGCCACGAAATTTCCTTGAAAAACGGTCGACGCCTGTCGATTGCCACCCGCTCGCTGGATGCCGAGCCGGGGCAGTTGGTGCTGCTCAACGACCTGACTGAAACCCGTCACTTGCAGGATCAGTTGGCCCGCCACGAGCGACTGTCGTCCCTGGGGCGGATGGTCGCGTCGCTGGCTCATCAGATTCGCACGCCGTTGTCCGCCGCATTGTTATACGCCAGTCATTTGACCGAGCAGCAATTGCCGGTCGCCACCCAGCAGCGTTTTGCCGGGCGCCTCAAGGAGCGCCTGCACGAGCTGGAGCATCAGGTGCGCGACATGTTGGTGTTCGCTCGCGGTGAGCTGCCGCTGACCGACCGCGTCACGCCAGGCGCCTTGATGCAGTCGTTACAGGCTGCGGCGCTGCCCCATGTGCAGGATCTGCCGATTCGCTGGCAGTGCGACAGCCACGCCGGCGAGTTGCTGTGCAACCGCGACACGCTGGTCGGGGCGTTACTCAATCTGATTGAAAACGCGATTCAGGCGAGTGCCGGCGAGGTGCGTCTGAAGGTGCATTGTTATACCCGCGACAACACCTTGCGCCTGTGTGTGAGTGACAGCGGCAGCGGTATCGATGCGGCAGTGCTGGCGCGGTTGGGCGAGCCCTTTTTCACCACCAAAGTCACCGGCACCGGCCTGGGCCTGACCGTGGTCAAGGCCGTGGCGCGTGCGCATCAGGGAGAATTGCAGCTGCGTTCGCGGGTCGGGCGCGGTACGTGCGCGCAGGTCATCCTGCCGTTGTTTTCTGCTGTACAGGGAGCTGAGTGAAGGTCATGGGCATCAAGGTTCTGCTGGTCGAGGATGACCGCTCGTTGCGCGAGGCGCTGGCCGATACGCTGTTGCTGGCCGGCCACGACTACCACGCAGTGGGTTCGGCCGAAGAGGCGCTGAAGGCCGTCGAGCGCGAAGCGTTCAGTCTGGTGGTCAGCGACGTCAACATGCCGGGCATGGACGGCCATCAATTGCTCGGCTTGCTGCGCGCGCGGCAGCCGCAATTGCCGGTGCTGCTGATGACCGCCCATGGCGCGGTCGAGCGCGCGGTCGATGCGATGCGCCAGGGGGCGGCGGATTATCTGGTCAAACCGTTCGAGCCCAAGGCCCTGCTGGATCTGGTAGCGCGTCACGCCCTGGGCAGTCTCGGTATCAGCGACGCTGAAGGGCCGATCGCGGTCGAGCCCGCCAGTGCTCAATTGCTGGATCTGGCGGCGCGGGTCGCACGCAGCGATTCCACCGTGCTGATCTCCGGCGAGTCCGGTACCGGCAAGGAAGTGCTGGCGCGCTACATTCACCAGCAGTCTCATCGCGCCAGTCAGCCGTTCATTGCGATCAACTGTGCGGCGATCCCGGACAACATGCTCGAAGCGACCCTGTTCGGTCACGAAAAAGGCTCGTTCACCGGCGCCATCGCAGCCCAGG
This sequence comes from Pseudomonas sp. MCal1, assembly GCF_026341415.1. Taxonomy (NCBI): domain Bacteria; kingdom Pseudomonadati; phylum Pseudomonadota; class Gammaproteobacteria; order Pseudomonadales; family Pseudomonadaceae; genus Pseudomonas; species Pseudomonas sp. MCal1. The sequence continues at coordinate 398,197 of NZ_JAKUMP010000002.1, read as the reverse complement.
CCGGCAAGTTCGAACAGGCGGACGGCGGCACCATTCTGCTCGATGAAATTTCCGAAATGCCCCTGGGCTTGCAAGCCAAGTTGCTGCGGGTGTTGCAGGAGCGGGAAGTGGAGCGGGTCGGTGCGCGCAAGCCGATCACCCTCGATATTCGCGTGGTGGCGACCACCAACCGGGATCTGGCCGGCGAAGTCGCGGCGGGGCGGTTTCGTGAAGACCTTTACTATCGTCTGTCGGTATTTCCCCTGGCCTGGCGTCCGTTGCGCGAGCGCACCGCCGATATCCTGCCGCTGGCCGAGCGTCTGTTGGCCAAACACGTCAATAAAATGAAGCATGCGATGGCGAAGTTTTCGCCCGAGGCGCAAGCGTGCCTGATCGGTTATCCGTGGCCGGGCAACGTGCGCGAGCTGGATAACGCGGTCCAGCGGGCCTTGATTCTCCAGCAGGGCGGGTTGATCCAGCCGCAGGATTTCTGTCTCTCCGGGCCTGCGCTGTTCGCTCCATTGCCGGCGGTTGCGCCGGTTGCGCCGGTTGTACCGGTCATTCGCGAAGTCGAGATCGAGGCGGACTCGGCCGGTGCGCTGGGCGATGACCTGCGTCGCCGCGAGTTCCAGATGATCATCGACACCCTGCGCACCGAGCGCGGCCGGCGCAAGGAAGCGGCGGAAAAACTCGGCATCAGCCCGCGCACCCTGCGTTACAAACTGGCGCAAATGCGCGATGCGGGCATGGATGTCGAAGGCTACCTGTTCGCGACCTGACCAGTGGCGCAAACGTTTGAAACGGCTTTTCTGAAAGCGGTGCCCATGAGCTGGCACCGTTGTTGCTAACACCTGAGTACCCGCCGAGTGAGTGTCAAAAAATTGCGGGCCGCCCAAGAGAGTAGACCATGAGCCAAGGTATTGAATTTAATCGGTTGATGATGGACATGAAGGCCATGCAAATGGACGCCATGTCGAAGCCGAAATCGACTTCCGCTGTCCCGGAAGTGGCAGGCAGCAACTTTTCCGACATGCTCGGTCAGGCCATCAACAAAGTGAACGATACCCAACAGGCTTCGAGTCAATTGGCCAACGCGTTCGAAATCGGCAAGAGCGGCGTCGATCTGACGGACGTGATGATTGCCTCGCAAAAAGCCAGCGTGTCGTTCCAGGCCCTGACCCAGGTGCGCAACAAGCTGGTTCAGGCTTATCAAGACATCATGCAGATGCCGGTTTAAGGACGAGATTGAGTCATGGCAGAAGCAGTCGCCGATAACGTTCCGGCCAAGGCCACCCCGATAGACGGCAAACCGCCGCTGTTCGGCCTGTCCTTCCTGGAAAACCTCTCCGAGATGACCGTGCTGCGTCAGGTGGGCCTGTTGGTCGGCCTGGCCGCGAGCGTGGCGATTGGCTTTGCCGTGGTGCTGTGGTCGCAGCAACCGGACTACCGGCCTCTGTACGGCAGCCTTGCCGGCATGGACGCCAAGCAGGTCATGGACACTCTGGCCTCCGCCGACATTCCCTACACCGTCGAACCGAACTCCGGCGCCTTGCTGGTCAAGGCCGATGACCTGTCCCGTGCGCGACTGAAACTTGCGGCCGCTGGTGTCACTCCCAGCGACGGCAACATCGGTTTTGAAATTCTCGACAAGGAACAGGGTCTTGGCACCAGCCAGTTCATGGAAGCGACCCGTTACCGTCGCGGCCTCGAAGGTGAGCTGGCCCGCACCATTTCCAGCCTGAACAACGTCAAGGGCGCGCGCGTTCACCTGGCGATCCCGAAAAGTTCGGTGTTCGTGCGTGACGAACGCAAGCCAAGCGCTTCGGTACTGGTCGAGTTGTACTCCGGTCGTTCGCTGGAGCCTGGCCAGGTGGTTGCCATCATCAACCTCGTGGCGACCTCCGTTCCCGAGCTGAGCAAATCGCAGATCACCGTCGTCGACCAGAAGGGCAACCTGCTGTCGGATCAGGCGGAAAACGCCGAAATGACCATGGCCGGCAAGCAGTTCGATTACAGCCGCCGCATGGAAAGCATGCTGACCCAGCGTGTGCACAACATTCTGCAACCGGTACTGGGCAACGATCGCTACAAGGCTGAAGTCTCGGCCGACATTGATTTCAGTGCCGTCGAATCGACCGCCGAGCAGTTCAACCCGGATCAACCGGCCCTGCGCAGCGAGCAGTCGGTCAACGAACAACGCACCGCCAGCAATGGCCCGCAAGGTGTGCCGGGTGCCCTGAGCAACCAGCCGCCGTCGCCGGCTTCGGCACCGCAAACCACCGGTGGCGCAGCGGCCCCGGCGAGCATGGTGCAACCTGGCCAGCCACTGGTTGATGCCAACGGTCAGCAGATCATGGACCCGGCCACCGGCCAGCCAATGCTCGCGCCGTACCCGGCGGACAAGCGTCAACAATCCACCAAGAACTTCGAGCTCGACCGTTCCATCAGCCACACCAAACAACAGCAGGGTCGCCTGAATCGCCTGTCGGTGTCGGTCGTGGTGGACGATCAGGTCAAGATCAACCCGGCCAACGGCGAAACCACCCGTGCGCCGTGGAGCGCCGACGAATTGGCGCGCTTCACCCGTCTGGTGCAGGACGCCGTCGGCTTCGATGCCAGCCGTGGCGACAGCGTCAGCGTGATCAACATGCCGTTCTCCGCCGAGCGCGGCGAAGTGATCGCCGACATTCCGTTCTACTCCCAGCCATGGTTCTGGGACATCGTCAAACAAGTGCTGGGCGTGTTGTTCATCTTGGTGCTGGTGTTCGGCGTGCTGCGTCCGGTGCTCAACAACATCACCGGTGGCGGCAAAAGCAAGGAGCTGGCCGGTCTGGGCGGCGACATGGAACTCGGTGGCATGGGCGGTCTGGATGGTGAACTGTCCAACGATCGCGTCAGCCTCGGCGGCCCGACCAGCATCCTGCTGCCGAGCCCGAGCGAGGGTTATGACGCTCAGTTGAACGCAATCAAGAGTCTGGTGGCAGAAGATCCGGGTCGTGTGGCCCAGGTCGTGAAAGAGTGGATTAACGCAGATGAGTGATAACCGAGCCGCCGTCGCCAAACTGTCCCGGGTCGATAAAGCCGCGATCCTGCTGCTGTCCCTGGGTTCGACCGATGCCGCACAAGTGCTGCGCCACATGGGCCCCAAAGAGGTCCAGCGCGTGGGTGTGGCCATGGCCCAGATGGGCAACGTCCACCGTGAGCAGGTCGAGCAGGTCATGAGCGAGTTCGTCGACATCGTCGGCGACCAGACCAGCCTGGGCGTCGGCTCCGACGACTACGTGCGCAAAATGCTCACCCAGGCCCTGGGTGAAGACAAGGCCAACGGCCTGATCGACCGTATTCTGCTGGGCGGCAACACCAGTGGCCTCGACAGCCTGAAATGGATGGAGCCGCGCGCCGTTGCCGACGTGATCCGTTACGAGCACCCGCAGATCCAGGCGATCGTGGTCGCGTACCTCGATCCGGATCAGGCCGGTGAAGTGCTGGGCAACTTCGACCACAAGGTGCGTCTGGACATCATCCTGCGCGTCTCGTCGTTGAACACCGTACAGCCGGCCGCGCTGAAAGAATTGAACCAGATCCTCGAGAAGCAGTTCTCCGGCAACTCGAACGCCTCGCGCACCACCCTGGGTGGCATCAAGCGGGCGGCGGACATCATGAACTTCCTCGACAGCTCGATCGAAGGTCAGCTCATGGACTCGATCCGCGAAGTCGACGAAGACCTGTCCGGTCAGATCGAAGACCTCATGTTCGTGTTCAACAACCTGGCCGATGTCGACGACCGCGGAATCCAGGCGCTGTTGCGCGAAGTGTCTTCCGATGTGCTGGTGCTGGCCCTCAAGGGTTCGGACGAAGGCGTCAAGGAGAAAATCTTCAAGAACATGTCCAAGCGTGCCGCCGAACTGCTGCGCGACGACCTCGAGGCCAAGGGCCCGGTGCGCGTCAGCGACGTGGAGACCGCGCAGAAGGAAATCCTCACCATCGCCCGCCGTATGGCCGAAGCCGGAGAAATCGTGCTCGGTGGCAAGGGCGGCGAGGAAATGATCTAAGCCCATGGACAAGCATGACGACGATGTGACGGACCTGATCCGTGCCCGGGACGTCCGCGGCTTCGATACCTGGGCCTTGCCCAGCTTCGACCCGCCGAAACCGGAGCCCGAGCCGGAACCGGAGCCTGAACCGCCGGAAATGGAAGAAGTGCCGCTGGAAGAGGTCCAGCCACTGACTCTGGAAGAACTCGAAAGCATCCGTCAGGAAGCCTACAACGAGGGCTTCGCCATCGGCGAAAAGGAAGGCTTTCACAGCGCCACCCTCAAGGTGCGCCAGGAAGCCGAAGTGGTCCTGACGGCCAAGGTCAACAGCCTTGAGCAACTGATGGGCCACCTCTTCGAACCCATCGCCGAGCAAGACACCCAGATTGAAAAGTCGCTGGTCGACCTCGTGCAGCACATCGCCCGTCAGGTGATCCAGCGCGAACTGGCCATCGACTCGACGCAGATCGAACACGTCATGCGCGACGCCCTCAAGCTGTTGCCGCTGGGCGTGGGCAATGTGCGGCTGTACGTCAATCCGCAGGATTTCGAACAGGTCAAAGCCTTGCGCGAACGTCATGAGGAAACCTGGCGCATCGTTGAGGATGAATCGCTGCTGCCGGGCGGTTGCCGGGTCGAGACCGATCACAGCCGGATCGACGCCAGCATCGAAACCCGCGTCAGCCAGGTCATGGCCAAGCTGTTCGACCAGTTGCACGAACAGGCCCTGCACCCGGCTGCGCCGGACCTGAGCCTGGACCTGCCGGAGTCGCCAAAACCGGCACCGATCGCAGAAGAGCCGCTCGCGGACGCCCCCGATGCGCCTTGAACGCACCAGTTTCGCCAAGCGCCTGAGCACTTACGCCGAGGCCACCGAAATCGCCGGGGCGCCGATCCTCGAAGGGCGCCTGCTGCGCATGGTCGGCCTGACGCTCGAAGCCGAAGGCCTGCGCGCCGCCATGGGCACCCGCTGCATGGTGATCAACGACGACACCTATCACCCGTCCCAGGTTGAAGCCGAAGTCATGGGCTTTTCCGGCAGCAAGGTGTTCCTGATGCCGGTCGGCAGCGTGGCCGGCATTGCGCCGGGCGCCCGTGTGGTGCCGCTGGCTGACACCGGTCGCCTGCCGATGGGCATGAGCATGCTCGGTCGCGTGCTGGACGGCGCCGGACGTGCGCTGGACGGCAAGGGCGGCATGAAGGCCGAAGACTGGGTGCCGATGGACGGCCCGACCATCAACCCGCTCAACCGTGACCCGATCAGCGTGCCGCTGGATGTCGGCATCCGTTGCATCAACGGTTTGTTGACGGTCGGTCGTGGTCAGCGTCTGGGCCTGTTCGCCGGTACCGGTGTCGGTAAATCGGTGCTGCTGGGCATGATGACCCGCTTCACCGAAGCCGACATCATCGTCGTCGGCTTGATCGGTGAGCGGGGTCGTGAGGTTAAGGAATTCATCGAGCACATCCTCGGTGAAGAAGGCCTCAAGCGTTCCGTGGTGGTGGCGTCGCCCGCGGACGATGCGCCACTGATGCGTCTGCGCGCGGCGATGTATTGCACGCGGATCGCCGAGTATTTCCGTGACAAGGGCAAGAACGTCCTGTTGCTGATGGATTCCCTGACCCGTTTCGCCCAGGCCCAGCGGGAAATCGCCCTGGCCATCGGCGAGCCGCCGGCGACCAAGGGTTATCCGCCGTCGGTATTCGCCAAACTGCCGAAACTGGTGGAGCGCGCCGGTAACGCGGAGAAGGGCGGTGGGTCGATCACCGCGTTCTACACCGTATTGTCCGAAGGCGATGACCAGCAGGACCCGATCGCCGACTCCGCGCGGGGTGTACTCGACGGGCACATCGTGCTGTCGCGGCGGCTGGCCGAGGAAGGTCATTACCCGGCCATCGATATCGAAGCCTCGATCAGTCGGGTGATGCCGGCGGTGGTGTCGCCGGAACACATGACGCGCGCGCAATACTTCAAGCAGCTGTGGTCGCGCTATCAACAGAGTCGCGACCTGATCAGCGTCGGCGCCTATGTCGCGGGCGGCGACCGCGAAACCGACACGGCCATTTCCCTTCAACCGCAGCTGGTCAGGTATCTGCGTCAGGGTCTCAACGACAACATCAGTCTGGGTGAAAGCGAGGCGTACCTCAGCACGATTTTCGCCCCGGCGGCCGGCGGGTAATCCGTCATGGCCCTGAGTCGAGCCGCGCGCCTGGCGCCGGTGGTGGACATGGCCGAGAAGGCCGAGAAAACCGCCGTGCAGCGCCTGGGTTATTTTCAGGGGCAGGTGAAAGTGGCCGAGAGCAAACTCGCCGACTTGCATGCCTTCCGTCTGGATTACTCCGAACAATGGATCGTGCGTGGCAGCACCGGCGTGTCCGGGCAATGGCTGCTCGGTTTTCAGGGCTTTCTCGCGCAACTCGACACCGCTGTCGATCAGCAGCGCCAGAGCCTGCAATGGCACCAGAACAACCTGGACAAGGCTCGTGATGCCTGGCAGCAGGCATTCGCCCGGGTGGAAGGTCTGCGCAAGCTTGTACAACGCTATATGGAAGAAGCGCAGCGCGCCGAAGACAAGCGCGAACAGAAGCTGCTGGACGAATTGTCCCAGCGTTTGCCGCGCCACGAGGCGTTTTGACGGGCAGATCTCGCACAAATCCCGACGCCATCGCGCCTTGCCCATGGCCCCTCCAAGTGCTAAACCTTGTACACGTTCGTCAATGACAAGGAAGCCAGTACATGTCAGTCGTTACAGAAGTCTCTGCGGACAAGAAAAAATTGACGATTTCGGTCAAGGGGCGATTCGATTTCGCCAAACATCAGGAATTTCGCCAATCCTACGAAAAAGAGCAGCCCGAGTCGGTGATTGTCGACCTCAAGGAGGCGACTTATCTCGACAGTTCGGCACTCGGCATGCTGCTTCTGTTGCGTGATCACGTCGGTGGCGACGACTCGGAAATTCGCGTGGTCAACAGCAGTTCCGACGTGAAGAAAATCCTCGCCATCTCCAACTTCGACAAACTGTTCGACATCAGTTGACGGCCATGCAGCCGCAAGAGCCGCTGACAATCCTGATCGCCGAAGACAGTGCCGCCGACCGGCTGCTGTTGTCGACCATCGTCCGTCGTCAGGGGCATGAAGTGCTGACGGCCACCCACGGTGCGGAGGCGGTCGAGGCGTTTATCCGGCAAAAGCCGCATCTGGTGCTGATGGACGCCATGATGCCGGTGATGGACGGGTTCGAAGCCGCGCGGCAGATCAAGAAGCTGGCGGGTGAGAGCCTGGTGCCGATCATCTTCCTCACCTCGCTGACCGAGAGTGAAGCCTTGGCCCGTTGCCTTGAGGCCGGCGGTGACGACTTTCTGGCGAAGCCTTACAACCAGGTGATCCTCGCCGCCAAAATCAAGGCGATGGATCGCTTGCGGCGTTTGCAGGCCACGGTTCTTCAGCAACGCGACCTGATCGCCAGGCATCACGACTATCTGCTCAACGAGCAACGGGTCGCCAAGGCCGTATTCGACAAGGTCGCGCATTCCGGTTGCCTGAGCGCACCGAACATCCGTTACCTGCAATCGCCCTATGCGCTGTTCAACGGCGATCTGTTGTTGGCCGCGTACACCCCGTCCGGCGACATGCATGTGTTGCTCGGTGACTTCACCGGTCATGGATTGCCCGCGGCCGTCGGCGCGATGCCGCTGGCCGAAGTGTTCTATGGCATGACCGCCAAAGGTTACGGTCTGGCCGAGACCCTGCGGGAAATGAACGCCAAGCTCAAGCGCATCCTGCCGGTGGACATGTTCTGTTGCGCCACGCTGTTGTGCCTGAGTTTTCAGCGACGTTCGGTGGAGGTCTGGAACGGCGGCATGCCTGACGGTTATCTGCATTGCCTCGCCACCGGGGAGCGTACGCCGCTGGCGGCACGCCACTTGCCGTTGGGGGTGCTCAGCCCGCAGACCTTCGATGACCGCACCGAGGTTCACCCGATGGCGGTGGGCGATCGGGTATTCCTGCTCTCGGACGGGGTCATCGACACCTGCGATGCCAACGATCAGTTGTTCGGTGTCGAGCGCTTGCACAAGGTGTTCGCCGCCAATCGCCAGCCGGATCGGCTGTTCGAGGAAATCGAGCAGGCGTTGCAGGACTTTCGCGGCCAGGCCCGGGACGATGTGAGCATGGTCGAGGTCAGCCTGCTGGAAATGGCGCAGGTCAATCCAACGGCGCCGGTGTATTCCGACAGTGGCCAGTCCTGTCCGCTGGACTGGTCGGTGAGCTTCGAATTTCGCGGTGCCACGCTCAAACGCTTCAATCCGCTGCCTTACCTGTTGCAGTTGCTGCTTGAGGTGCATGGCTTGCGGGCGCAGAGTGGCGCACTGTACAGCGTGCTGGCCGAGCTTTATTCCAATGCGCTGGAACATGGCGTGCTGGGTCTGGATTCGAGCCTCAAGCGCGATGCCTCAGGTTTCGCCCGTTATTACGAGCAGCGCAATGCGCGCCTCGAGGCCTTGCAGGACGGTTACGTGCGCGTGCATTTGCAGGTGCGGCCGGAAGGCGAGGGCGGTTGTCTGGTGGTGCGGGTCGAGGACAGCGGCCAGGGATTCGATGTCTCGCGCGTGATGGAACAGCCGCTCGACGATGTCCGTCTGTCGGGACGCGGTGTCAGTCTGATCCGGCAGTTGAGCAAAAACCCGAGCTGGTCGGACGATGGTCGCAGTGCTCGCGTGGAGTTTTTCTGGGAGGCTCTGGCATAATCCGCGCATTCTTGATCAAGGAGTGAACAAGTGGCTGATACACATGTGGACCACGAGGCGCTAAGCGCGCTGCGGGAAGTGATGGAAGACAGCTATCCGGAACTGCTGGATACCTTTCTTGCCGATTCCGAAAATCGCTTGCGGGAGTTGCAGCAGACTGCCGATGCCGATGCATTGTCATCCGTTGCGCACAGCTTCAAGGGCAGCAGCAGCAACATGGGCGCGATTCGTCTTGCGGTGTTGTGCCAGGAGCTGGAACAGCATGCCAAAGACAAAAGCCCTTCTGAAATCATCAAGCTGGTCGCCGATATCCATAGCGAATTCGCCGATGTGCGGCCCGTTTATGTCGCCGAGCGGCAGCGCTCGCTGACCCACTGAACCTGCCGTCGGGCGGTTTTGTCGCAATTCTGACGAAACTGGCCCGGCACTTGCAGTCATCTATCCCAACTGTACCTACGATCCCAGTGCAGCGGAGACCGTGCCATGCCTGCAAGCCCCAACATTCTTCTTCAGACCGCCGCCCAGGCCAAGGCGCAGGCTGCCTCGGCCAAATCATCGGCAGTGGCCGCAGAGCCCGGGGACAAGGCCTCCAGCTTCGCTCAGGTGTTCGCCGATCAAGGCCCGAACAAACCCTCGGTGAGCATCGACAATCCGGCAAAACCTGCCCGTGACAAGGTTGCTGACAACAGCGGCAAGAAAGACCTGGGCAAGGATCAGTCTGCCGCCCCGGCGCCGGCGGTTGCCGATAGCGGCAAAGCCTTGCCCGCCGACAAACCGGCGACGGCGGCAACGGACGACAAGACTGCTGCTGATGATGAGACTGCCGATACCGCAACGACTCCTGTTGTCGACACAGCACCGGTGGATCCGGCACTGGTGGCAGCGGTAGAGCCCGTCGTTACCGCACCGGTAGCCGCCACCCCTGTCGTCGATACCGCCGCAAAACCGGAAACCGACAAATCAGCCGTGGCGGCATTGCCGGGTATGGTCAAGGATCCGGCACCGGCCACTGACCCGGCTTTCGACCCCGAGGCGGATCCGCTGGATTCACTGCCTGCCGTGCGCATGGCCATGGAGCAAAGTGGGCACATTTCCGCGTCCAGTCAGTCTCAACCCAAGGCCACCCCGGCCCAGGCTCAGGCTGACGGTGAATTGACCTCGGCGCAGAACTTCGCTGCCGGCATGGCCAGCATGCTTGATGTGCAGGCAGACAAGGACAGCACCAGCCAGGGCGGCGAAAAGGCATTCAGCGGTCTGATCGATGACGGCCTGAAAGACCTGAAGACTGCCACCAGCGATACCCGCGTGGATGATTTCGCCAACCGTCTGGCGGCGCTGACTCAGGCTGCCACGCCGAAAACCGCCAACGCGGTGCCGGTGAACCAGCCGATTGCCATGCACCAGAACGGCTGGACCGAAGAAGTGGTCAACCGCGTCATGTACCTGTCGAGCAACAACCTGAAGGCGGCTGACATCCAGTTGCAGCCGGCCGAGCTGGGACGGCTGGATATTCGGGTGAACATGGTGCCGGACCAGCAGACCCAGGTGACCTTCATGAGTGCGCATCCGAGCGTGCGTGAAGCCCTCGACGGTCAGATGCACCGCCTGCGCGAGATGTTCACCCAGCAAGGCATGGGGCAGGTCGACGTCAACGTTTCCGACCAGAACCGTGGCTGGCAGGGTCAGGGCCAGGAGCAGGCGCAACAAGGCCAGACGGGGCGCACCCGTGCTGCTGGTGGTCGCCTGGACTCTTCGGAAGAAGAGTTGACGTCTGCCACCGTGGCTGAAGCGACCGCTACGGCCACACACGTGATCGGCTCCAGCGCTGTCGACTACTACGCCTGATATTCAAGGCAAATTAACTGTGGGAGCGAGCTTGCTCGCGAAGGCTTTTTGACGAACAACACCTGTGTTGAATGTTAAACCGCTTTCGCGAGCAAGCTCGCTCCCACAGTTGTTTGCGCTGCCCCTGTCTACCCCTCCAACACTTCTGGCATAACACTTGCTCTTGCCTTGCCGTGCGACTGTGAAAACCCGATTAGTGACGGATTATTGGCATGGCGAAGAGCGAAGCTGCAGCAGTAAAAGACCCCGCAACCAAAGGCAAACTCAAGCTGATCATCATGATCGTGCTGGGTCTGTTGCTGGCGATCGGTACGTCCGTGGGGGCGACCTGGTTTTTCATGCACAGTGCCCAGAGCAAGCCTGCGGCGACCGCCGAAGCGGCCCCGGTCGGCAAGCAACCGGCGATTTTCGAGCCGATGGCGCCGGCCTTCGTGGCCAACTACAACCAGAACGGCCGTCAGCGCTACATGCAGGTGAGCATCACCATGCTGGCGCGCAATCAGGCGGATCTGGAAGCGCTCAAAGTGCACATGCCGGTAATCCGCAACAACCTGGTGATGCTCTTCTCCGGTCAGGATTTCGCCACGCTGGCGACCCCGGTCGGTCAAGAGATGCTGCGCCAGAAGGCTACAGCCAGCGTCCAGGAAGTGGCGCAGAAAGAGCTGGGCAAAGTGGTGATCGAACAGTTGCTTTTCACTAATTTCGTACTGCAGTAGGAACACGACATGGCCGTGCAGGATCTGCTGTCCCAGGATGAAATCGACGCGCTGTTGCATGGCGTCGACGATGGTCTGGTACAGACCGATAACGCTGCCGAACCCGGCAGTGTCAAAAGCTACGACCTGACCAGCCAGGATCGCATCGTCCGTGGACGCATGCCGACCCTGGAAATGATCAACGAGCGTTTTGCCCGCTACACCCGTATCAGCATGTTCAACATGCTGCGCCGCTCGGCGGACGTTGCCGTCGGTGGCGTACAGGTGATGAAGTTCGGCGAATACGTGCACTCGCTGTACGTGCCGACCAGCCTCAATCTGGTCAAGATCAAACCCCTGCGCGGCACCGCGCTGTTCATCCTCGACGCCAAACTGGTGTTCAAGCTGGTGGACAACTTCTTCGGCGGCGACGGCCGTCACGCCAAGATCGAAGGGCGTGAATTCACCCCGACCGAACTGCGCGTGGTGCGCATGGTGCTGGAGCAGGCGTTCGTCGATTTGAAAGAAGCCTGGCAGGCGATCATGGAAGTCAACTTCGAGTACATCAACTCGGAAGTGAACCCGGCCATGGCCAACATCGTCGGCCCGAGCGAAGCGATCGTGGTTTCCACGTTCCACATCGAACTCGACGGCGGTGGCGGCGACCTGCACGTGACCATGCCGTACTCGATGATCGAGCCGGTGCGTGAAATGCTCGACGCCGGTTTCCAGTCGGACCTCGACGACCAGGACGAACGCTGGGTCAACGCCCTGCGCCAGGACGTGCTCGACGTCGACGTGCCGATCGGTGCCACCGTGGCTCGCCGCCAGTTGAAACTGCGCGACATCCTGCACATGCAGCCGGGTGACGTGATTCCGGTCGAAATGCCGGAAGACATGATCATGCGCGCCAACGGCGTGCCGGCCTTCAAGGTCAAGATGGGCTCGCACAAAGGCAACCTCGCGTTGCAAGTGATCGAGCCGATCGAGCGCCGCTGAAGCGGCGCCCTCATTCCCTGATTCTTTTACCGGTTTTTTGCCCGCCGAGGACAAATGATGAACGACGATATGAACACCCAGGACGATCAGGCACTGGCCGATGAATGGGCTGCCGCCCTGGAAGAAACCGGTGAAGCCGGACAGGCCGACATCGACGCGCTGCTGGCCGCCGACGCCAGCGCTTCGGGCTCCAACCGTCTGCCGATGGAAGAGTTCGGCAGCGTGCCGAAAAGCAACGAACCGGTGTCGCTGGACGGCCCGAATCTGGATGTGATTCTCGACATCCCGGTGTCGATCTCGATGGAAGTGGGCAGCACCGACATCAACATCCGCAACCTGCTGCAACTCAACCAGGGTTCGGTGATCGAGCTTGATCGTCTGGCCGGTGAGCCGCTGGACGTGCTGGTCAACGGCACCCTGATCGCCCACGGCGAAGTGGTGGTGGTCAACGAAAAGTTCGGCATCCGTCTGACTGACGTGATCAGCCCGAGCGAACGCATCAAGAAGCTGCGCTGAGTGAAAAAGGTTCTGGGGGCTTTGTTCGGTCTGGCGCTGGCGTTGCCGTTCAGCGTGCTGGCGGCCGAGCCGGTGGCGACCACCGCAGCGGCGGCTGCCCCGGCCGTCAACAGCGGCGTGGCGGGTCAACTGACGCAACTGGTGCTGGGGCTGTTGCTGGTGCTGGGGTTGATCTTCTTCCTCGCCTGGCTGCTGCGCCGGGTGCAGAACGCAGGGCCGGCGGGCAAGGGGCAGGTGATCGAACTGATCGGTTCCCGGGCGCTCGGTCCGCGTGACCGCTTGATGCTGGTTCAGGTCGGCAACGAACAGATCCTGCTGGGTCTCAGCCCCGGCACTATCACCGCGCTGCACGTACTCAAGGAGCCGGTGGACGTCCCGGCCACCTCCGAAAAAGCGACTCCGGAATTTGCCCAGCATCTGTTGAAGATCCTCGGCAAGGATCAGAAGGATAAGAAGTAATGGGTGCGTTGCGCATCGTCTTGACCCTGGCCCTGATGTTGGCCGCGCCACTGGCGTTCGCCGCCGATCCGTTGTCGATCCCGGCGGTTACCCTGGGCACCAACGCCAACGGGGCCCAGGAGTATTCGGTCAGCCTGCAGATCCTGCTGATCATGACGGCGCTGAGCTTCATCCCGGCCGCCGTCATCCTGATGACCAGCTTCACCCGGATCATCATCGTCTTCTCGATCCTGCGTCAGGCCCTGGGTTTGCAGCAGACGCCGTCGAACCAGATCCTCACCGGCATGGCCCTGTTTCTGACGCTGTTCATCATGGCGCCGGTGTTCGACCGGGTGAACAACGATGCCTTGCAGCCGTACCTCGCGGAAAAGCTGACTGCCCAGCAGGCAGTGGAAAAGGCCCAGGTGCCGATCAAGGACTTCATGCTCGCCCAGACCCGCTCCAGCGATCTGGAGCTGTTCATGCGCCTGTCCAAACGTACCGACATCGCCACTCCGGATGCTGCGCCGCTGACGATTCTGGTGCCGGCGTTCGTGACGTCTGAGCTGAAAACCGCGTTCCAGATCGGCTTCATGATCTTCATCCCGTTCCTGATCATCGACCTGGTGGTCGCGAGCGTGCTGATGGCGATGGGTATGATGATGCTCTCGCCGCTGATCATTTCCCTGCCGTTCAAAATCATGCTGTTCGTGCTGGTGGATGGCTGGGCGCTGATCATCGGCACCCTGGCCAGCAGTTTCGGAGGTGTATCGCCATGACGCCGGAAGTAGCGGTCGACATCTTTCGCGAAGCCCTGTGGCTGACCACCATGATGGTGGCGATCCTGGTGGTCCCGAGTCTGCTGGTGGGCCTGCTGGTGTCGATGTTCCAGGCCGCCACCCAGATCAACGAACAGACCCTGAGCTTCCTGCCGCGTCTGCTGGTGATGCTGGTAACGCTGATCGTCGCCGGCCCGTGGCTGGTGCAGACGTTCATGGAATACATCACGCAGTTGTACAAAAACATTCCGATGGTCATCGGCTAAGCCATGCAATCGCTGCTTCAGCTGACCGACACCCAGATCAGTACCTGGGTGGCGACGTTCATGCTGCCGCTGTTTCGCGTCGCCTCGATGTTGATGGTGATGCCGGTCTTCGGAACCACGCTGGTGCCCCGGCGTATCCGTCTGTACTTTGCTTTCGCGATCACCGTGGTGATCACGCCCAACCTGCCGCCGATGCCGGCGGTCAGCCCGCTGGATCTCAGCGGTCTGCTGATGATTGCCGAGCAGATCCTCGTGGGTGCGGTGCTGGGCTTCTCCTTGCAATTGTTCTTTCAGGCCTTCGTGGTGGCGGGGCAGATCGTCGCGATCCAGATGGGCATGGGCTTCGCGTCGATGATCGACCCAACCAACGGCGTGTCGGTGGCGGTGATCGGGCAGTTCTTCACGATGCTGGTGACCCTGCTGTTCCTGTCGATGAACGGGCATCTGGTGGTCTTCGAAGTGCTCACCGAAAGCTTCACCACGCTGCCGGTCGGCGGCGGGCTGATGACCACGCATTACTGGGAGCTGGCCGGCAAACTCGGTTGGGTGCTGGGCGCCGCGTTATTGCTGGTGCTGCCGGCGGTCACTGCGCTGCTGGTGGTCAACATCGCTTTTGGCGTGATGACCCGCGCTGCACCCCAGCTGAACATTTTCTCCATCGGCTTTCCGCTGACCCTGGTGCTCGGCCTGTTCATTGTCTGGGTCGGGCTGGCGGACATTCTCAATCAGTATCAACCGCTGGCCACCGAGGCCTTGCAGTTTTTACGCGAACTGGCAAAGGCGCGCTGAGTCATGGCTGAGAGCGAAAGCGGTCAGGACAAAACAGAAGACCCCACCGAGAAGCGCAAAAAGGACTCCCGGGAAAAGGGTGAGATTGCGCGTTCCAAGGAACTCAACACCCTGGCGGTCATGCTGGCCGGTGCGGGTGCGCTGCTGGTTTTTGGCGGAATGCTGGCGCAGGAGTTGATGGATCTGATGCGCCAGAACTTCACGCTGTCGCGGGAAGTGATCATGGATGAGCGTTCCATGGCGACCTTCCTGATGAACTCCGGGTTACAGGCATTGCTGGCCATCCAGCCGATCATGATTACCCTGTTGCTGGCCGCTTTCCTCGGGCCGATCGCGTTGGGTGGCTGGTTGTTCGCCGCCGGTTCGCTGGCACCCAAGTTCAGTCGGATGAACCCGGCGGCGGGCCTCAAGCGGATGTTCTCGATGAAGGCCGTGATCGAGCTGCTCAAGGCGCTGGCCAAGTTTCTCATCACGTTGGGTGTGGCGCTGGTGGTGCTCAACTCGGACATCGACGATCTGTTGCGCATCGCCCATGAGCCGCTGGACCGGGCGATCATCCACAGCCTGCAACTGGTGGGCTGGAGCTCGCTGTGGCTGGCGTGCGGGTTGATCATCATCGCGGCTGTCGATGTGCCCGTGCAGATCTGGGAGAGCATCAAAAAGCTCAAGATGACCAAGCAGGAAGTGCGCGACGAGCACAAGGACCAGGAAGGTCGGCCGGAGGTCAAACAGCGGATTCGCCAGGTCCAGCGCGAGATGTCGCAACGGCGGATGATGGCCGCGATACCGGATGCCGACGTGGTCATCACCAACCCGACCCACTACGCCGTGGCGCTCAAGTACGACGCCGAGAAGGGTGGGGCGCCAATGCTGCTGGCCAAGGGCAGCGACTTCCTGGCGCTGAAGATCCGCGAAATCGCCGTGGCCAACAACGTCATGCTTCTCGAGTCGCCGGCGTTGGCGCGTTCGATCTATTACTCCACGGAACTGGAAGAAGAAATTCCCAGTGGCCTGTATCTGGCAGTCGCCCAGGTACTGGCCTACGTCTACCAGATCCGCCAGCATCAGGCCGGCAAGGGCAAGCGCCCGGAACCGCTCAAGGACGACCTGCCGATTCCGCCGGATTTGCGGCGCGATTCCTGATGCTGATGAAGTAAAAAACCGCCATCCGGTTGAATCCGGTGGCGGTTTTTTCATGCCCGATGACCTGTGTTGCCTGTGAGGTCGCTTTCGCGAGCAAGTCGAATCGTCGCACCGCCGCTCCCACAGGTTTAGCGTCGCTCTGAAAATATGAGCACACCACAAATCACTGTGGGAGCGAGCTTGCTCGCGATGACGTCAGCAGCCACGACACATCACTCAAGCCTTTACACAGGATTCGGCGACGTCGGTAGTTCCAGATTGTCCAGCACCCGATTCACTGCCAGCTCCCCGAGCATGATCAGTTGCGCAACCCCCACCAGCGTCCTGCGCTGCGAGGCGGGCATGAGATGGGTGAAGTCATTGACGATGGTTCTGGCGGAAGCCAGGGTTTCGCAGGCATCGACCAGCAGCTCTTCGTTTTTGAAGTCGGCGGTGACGGCGTACATTCTGCGGTTTTTGCGCGGTGGTGGTGTGGTGCCGGGCGGGCAGAGATAGTGATCGAGGGCGCGGTCGGCGGCTTCGTGAAGCTTTCTGGAATCGAGGGATTCGTAGGGCGAAGCAGGATCGGTTTCGGGTGGGTTGGGTGTTGGTTTGATCATGGTGAAGCTCCTTTGGGGTGGAGCCGCCAGATCCAGTCGCTAAACAGGAAGGTGGCGGCTGTACGCAGGTTAGCGAACCGGTCAAAGGCACCCGGCAGACCGCAAGGTCTCCCGCATACAGCCACCATAACGAAATTGCAGACATACAGATCCACAACCAAGTCTGGAACGCTGATGCACCTTTAATTCGAACCGAGTCGCTAAACCCGATCGCTGATTCGTCAGCGACCGATCCACAATAGAACCCGACCCCAAGGCGCACAAGCCGGCGGATTCTGGCGTAGCTGTAGGCAATGGCGCAAGAATTCGTAGCCTCCAAGGCGTGTCTGAAGGTGTCTTTTAAACAACTGAGTTTGGAAGGCGCGTTGTACTGACTTTTCGAGCCCCTTCGCGAGCGGGCTCGCTCCCCATTAGCCGTTTGTCTGAAAGCCTGTGTTACCTGTCAACTCTGACAGGTGTGCTTTTTTGGGCTTTGGAGTTCGATTGTGAAAGGTGTTGTGCGTTGTGCATGCACCTTGAATCGATACGGAGAAAGACAATGAAAGGCACGTATAGCAGCTATGACCCTGTGACCGGCAAGGGCACAATTGATATATATGATATACATGATATACGTTATATAGATTATATACGTTATACAGATGATACAGATGATACAGATGATACAGATGATAGTTATAAGGATATTGGTGCTGGGACGAACGAGTTGGATTCGTTTACGAGGGTGCAGGATCTGGTATCGTCAAAGGCGATCGATTGGGGCTCATCCGATGTATCGCGTCAGTTCCACTTCACTGTCCCGCTTGCTTTTGCAAAAGTGGTCAATATTTCACCAGGGATGCCTGTCGAGTTTGATGTGTCGCCGACGAACCCGCATGAAGCGACAAACCTGCGCTAATAGTCATTGGAAGCCGATCTGATTGAGGTGATGAACCTCGGAGCGCCAGATCAGGCGAATGGTTCGTACCTTCTGAAATTCACCCCAGAAAAGAACGCAGCCCCCGCAGGGTGGGGGCGTTCTTTTTTTCTTGTGAAAACCTCTATTTCCCACCTGAGCCAGAGTTGGGGTAAATAAATACTGGACCTGTCCCATGACAACGGCTGCCTTCGCGGGCAAGTCGAATCGTCGCACCGCCGCTCCCACAGGGATCGGTGGCGCGTGCACAGTCGACGGCATCAACGAAAAACCTGTGGGAGCGGCGTTACGACGATTCGACTTGCCCGCGAAGGCGTCAGCAACCACGGCACATCACTCAACCGTTACACAGGATTCGGCGACGTCGGTAGTTCCAGATTGTCCAGCACCCGATTCACTGCCAGCTCCCCGAGCATGATCAGTTGCGCAACCCCCACCAGCGTCCTGCGCTGCGAGGCGGGCATGAGATGGGTGAAGTCATTGACGATGGTTCTGGCGGAAGCCAGGGTTTCGCAGGCATCGACCAGCAGCTCTTCGTTTTTGAAGTCGGCGGTGACGGCGTACATTCTGCGGTTTTTGCGCGGTGGTGGTGTGGTGCCGGGCGGGCAGAGATAGTGATCGAGGGCGCGGTCGGCGGCTTCGTGAAGCTTTCTGGAATCGAGGGATTCGTAGGGCGAAGCAGGATCGGTTTCGGGTGGGTTGGGTGTTGGTTTGATCATGGTGAAGCTCCTTTGGGGTGGAGCCGCCAGATCCAGTCGCTAAACAGGAAGGTGGCGGCTGTACGCAGGTTAGCGAACCGGTCAAAGGCACCCGGCAGACCGCAAGGTCTCCCGCATACAGCCACCATAACGAAATTGCAGACATACAGATCCACAACCAAGTCTGGAACGCTGATGCACCTTTAATTCGAACCGAGTCGCTAAACCCGATCGCTGATTCGTCAGCGACCGATCCACAATAGAACCCGACCCCAAGGCGCACAAGCCGGCGGATTCTGGCGTAGCTGTAGGCAATGGCGCAAGAATTCGTAGCCTCCAAGGCGTGTCTGAAGGTGTCTTTTAAACATCGGAATTTAAAAGACACTCTGTGCTGCTTTCTCGGGCCCCTTCGCGAGCGTGCGGCATTGCGGTCAGCAGAAAATCACGCTCAAAACCTCCTTTTCCCTACCCAAGCGAGCTGTGCCTTTTATCTGAAATAGTTCAACACCTGTCAGATCTGACAGTAGACAACCATTACTCTTTGGCGCCCCATAAACCCGGCACTCTTGCCATCATGAGCTCGCGCACCGTGAGTGTGATGGCTGACGATTCTTTCTTTGGAAGTCGGGGATTCATCATGGCGACGCGCGTTTACCGAAAACTGTCGGGCATGGAGCTGGAGTTTGTTTCAGGGAGGCTGGAAAGGGACGCAGGAGAGCGGGCCATCTTCTATGAGGTGACGTTCGACCTGAAGCTGGACTTTCTCAATTTCATGGTCATGGCCAATCAGTACATCCCGAATTATCTTGATTGGCCGATCAATGCGATCCGGCCTGAAATGGGTGGGTTCGCCTATCACTATGCCTACAATTACTTCTTCGATGCGGCAGGTAATATCCGCGATAACCAAGCGTTGTTTGCCCTGTTTACCCACTCCAGCTTTTACATGGATCAATGGTCGAGTGGGGGTGAACCGCTGGAGCGTCGGTATGAAAAACCCTCGTTCGTTGTCGTCAACAATTGGCTTCGTGTGACAGCCAGGCAGTACTTTCGCCTGAGTGCGGGCTATCCACTGATCGAGATCAGCGACCTGCCGCGCATATTCTTCGAATGGGCCCTGAATCTGATGGAGAGTGATGATCTGTTCTCTGGCGCCGCACCTGAAACCAGAGTGGTGCTTATGCAGGCTGACGAGGAGGTTGTTGATGTCGGCGGGGAAAGTGTGTTCAAGGGAACGCACTACCTCGATAGCGCAGCGCTGTCTTTCGGTCCTATTACGAAAGCCCATGTTTTGGTTGCCGGTTGACCGGCGAGATTTCAAATCTTCGCATTGCTCTGTCGCTGGGGCAGGCTTGCGCCGGACTCGGTGCACTTGCCCCCTCTCATTCAGGTCCGTCGCCCCTCTATTTCAATCCCCCGCAAAAGTTGGAAGGCTTCTTGCAGTAGCCGCCGTGCGCCTGCTTCGGGCGTCAAAAGTTTGCTTTAAAGGAACGGGGAAAACCGGTGGATCGCTCTCAGTTAATCAACAGTGCTCGCTCGAACATTGCCGACCTCAGCCGGGGCAATCTGGGTGTGCCGCTGTTGCTGCTGGTCATGCTGGCGATGATGATGTTGCCGGTGCCGCCGTTCCTGCTCGACGTGTTCTTCACCTTCAACATTGCCCTGTCCATCGTCGTGCTGCTGGTCTGCGTGTACGCCTTGCGGCCGCTGGATTTCGCGGTGTTCCCGACGATCCTGCTGGTGGCGACGCTGTTGCGGCTGGCGCTGAACGTGGCCTCGACCCGTGTGGTGATGCTCCACGGTCAGGACGGCCACGCCGCTGCCGGTAAGGTGATCCAGGCCTTCGGTGAGGTGGTGATCGGCGGTAACTACGTGGTCGGTATCGTGGTTTTCGCGATCTTGATGATCATCAACTTCGTCGTGGTGACCAAGGGTGCCGGACGGATTTCCGAGGTGAGCGCGCGTTTCACCCTCGATGCGATGCCCGGCAAACAAATGGCGATCGACGCCGACCTTAACGCCGGTCTGATCGATCAGGCCCAGGCCAAGGCCCGTCGTCAGGAAGTGGCTCAGGAGGCAGAGTTCTACGGTTCGATGGACGGTGCCAGCAAATTCGTGCGTGGTGATGCCATCGCTGGCTTGCTGATTCTGTTCATCAACCTGATCGGCGGCATGGCCGTCGGTATCTTCCAGCACAACATGAGCTTCGCCGATGCGGGCAAGGTTTACGCCTTGCTGACTATCGGTGACGGTTTAGTGGCGCAATTGCCATCACTGTTGTTATCTACAGCAGCCGCGATCATGGTGACCCGTGCTTCCGGCTCGGAAGACATGGGCAAGCAGATCAACCGCCAGATGTTCGCCTCGCCCAAAGCGCTGGCGGTGGCTGCCGGTCTGATGGCGGTCATGGGCCTGGTGCCGGGCATGCCGCACTTCTCGTTCCTGAGCATGGCTGCTCTGGCTGCCGGTGGCGCTTACCTGTTCTGGAAGAAGCAGAACGTGGCCAGGGTCGTCGCGCTGGAAGAGGTCAAGCGCCAGCAGGAACTGCTGCCGTCGCCGGCCCGCGCCATGGAAACCAAGGAGTTGGGCTGGGACGACGTGACCCCGATCGACATGATCGGCCTGGAAGTCGGCTACCGCTTGATTCCGCTGGTGGATCGCAACCAGGGTGGCCAGTTGCTGGCGCGGATCAAGGGCGTGCGCAAGAAGCTTTCGCAGGATCTGGGCTTCCTGATGCCGACCGTGCACATCCGCGACAACCTCGACCTGGCGCCGAGCGCCTATCGCCTGACGCTGATGGGCGTGATCCTGGCCGAGGCCGAGATCTACCCGGATCGCGAACTGGCGATCAACCCGGGGCAGGTCTACGGCACGCTCAACGGGATTACCGCCAAAGATCCGGCTTTCGGCCTGGAGGCGGTGTGGATCGAGGTCAGCCAGCGCGCGCAGGCGCAATCGCTCGGTTACACCGTGGTCGATGCCAGCACCGTGGTTGCGACCCACTTGAACCAGATTCTGTACAAGCACTCCAGCGAGCTGATCGGCCACGAAGAAGTACAGCAACTGATGCAATTGCTGGCCAAGAGCTCGCCGAAGCTGGCCGAAGAGCTGGTGCCGGGCGTGGTCACGCTGTCGCAGCTGCTCAAAGTATTGCAGGCGTTGCTGGCCGAACACGTGCCGGTGCGCGATATCCGCAGCATTGCCGAAGCCATCGCCAACAATGCCGCCAAGAGTCAAGATACCGCCGCTTTGGTGGCCGCTGTGCGGGTCGGCGTTTCCCGTGCCATCGTCCAAAGCATTGTAGGGACTGAGTCGGAGCTGCCAGTTATCACGCTGGAGCCAAGGTTGGAACAAATATTGCTCAATAGTCTGCAGAAGGCAGGACAAGGCTCGGAAGAGGGCGTTCTGCTGGAGCCGAGCATGGCCGAGAAGCTGCAGCGTTCGCTGATTGAAGCGGCGCAGCGCCAGGAAATGCAAGGTCAGCCGGTGATCCTGTTGGTAGCAGGCCCGGTTCGCGCGATGCTCTCGCGCTTTGGTCGCCTGGCAGTTCCCGGACTGCATGTGCTGGCCTACCAGGAAATTCCGGACAACAAGCAAGTGACCATCGTTGCGACAGTAGGGCCCAACGGCTGAGGTAGTGGTTTATGCAAGTTAAGCGTTTTTTCGCCGCCGATATGCGTCAGGCCATGAAGCTGGTTCGTGATGAGCTGGGCGCTGATGCCGCCATTATTGGCAACCGCCGCATCGCCGGCGGCGTCGAGCTGACGGCGGCGCTCGATTACAAACTGTCGGCGCTGGCCCCGCGTGTTCCGAACATGGAACTCGAGGATGAGCTGCGCAAGACTCAGTCGCGCATCGTCACCGCCCAGGCCGAGCTGAGCCTGCGTGGCGAAGCCGACGGCAACACCAATCGCCAGCTGTTCGCCGGGTTACCGTTGACGGCCGGCCTGCCGCTGACCGCTGCCGAACCGCTGACCGAACCGACCTACGAGGCTCCGGCCCGTCCGGCACCGGCGCCTGCACCGGTTTCCGCTGGCGTTGACCCGCGTGCGCTGGACTCGATGCGTTTTGAACTCAACAGCCTGCGCGAACTGATGGAAGTGCAACTCGGCACCCTGGCCTGGAACCAGCTGCAAGGCAGTCGTCCGGCCCAGGCCAATCTGTACCGTCGTCTGCAACGCATCGGTTTGTCCGGCCCGCTGTCCCGCGATCTGCTGTCGATGATCACCGAGATCGACGAGCCTCGTCAGGCCTGGCGCATGCTGCTGGCGCACCTGGCACGAATGATTGCCGTGCCGGATGTCGAGCCGCTGGAAGAGGGCGGGGTCATTGCCATGGTCGGTCCTGCCGGCATGGGCAAGACCACCACCCTGGCCAAACTGGCCGCCCGCTACGTGCTCAAGTACGGCGCGCAGAACATCGCGCTGGTGAGCATGGACAGTTTCCGCATCGGCGCGCAGGAGCAGCTCAAGACGCTGGGCCGAATCCTCAATGTGTCGGTGACCCACGTCGATCCGGGCCAGTCCCTGGTGCAGGCGCTGGATCCTCTGCTGCGCAAGCGCGTGGTGCTGATCGACACCGCCGGCCTGCAGGCCAGCGATCCGGCCCTGCGCATGCAGCTGGAAAGTCTGGCCGGTCGTGGTATTCGGTCAAAAAATTATCTGGTGCTGGCAACCACCAGCCAGAAACAGGTTCTAACCGCCGCTTATCACAGTTACAAGCGTTGCGGGCTGGCCGGGTGCATCCTGACTAAACTGGATGAGACGGCAAGCCTTGGCGAAGTGTTGAGCCTGGCGATCAGTCACGAACTGCCGGTTGCCTACCTGACCGATGGGCCGCGTATTCCGGATGATCTGCATCTGCCGCGCCGTCATCAACTGGTCAGCCGCGCCGTCAGTGTGCAAATGCAGGAAGAACCCAGCGAAGAAGCCATGGCTGACATGTTCGCTGATATCTACCACAGCCCGACCAAGCAGGTTGGCTGAGGTAATGAACCGTTTTTGTACCTACATCGATGGTCTGCCATGCATTGTTCCGGTTGTGAACGCGCAGCCAGTAATGTGGCCTCCGTCTATGCAAGACAAGGTAAAGAAATAACATGGGCAGCATGCATCCCGTACAGGTGATCGCGGTGACCGGCGGCAAAGGTGGCGTCGGCAAGACTAATGTGTCAGTGAACTTGTCCCTGGCGCTGGCAGAGCTTGGCCGTCGGGTCATGCTGCTGGACGCCGACCTGGGGCTGGCGAACGTCGACGTTCTGCTGGGCCTCACCCCCAAACGTACCCTGGCCGATGTGATCGAAGGCCGCTGCGAGCTGCGCGACGTGCTGTTGCAGGGCCCCGGCGGGATCCGCATCGTGCCGGCCGCTTCCGGCACCCAGAGCATGGTTCACTTGAGCCCGGCCCAGCATGCCGGCCTGATCCAGGCCTTCAGCGACATCGGCGACAACCTCGACGTGCTGGTGATCGACACCGCTGCAGGTATTGGTGACTCGGTAGTCAGTTTCGTTCGCGCTGCGCAAGAAGTGTTGCTGGTGGTCTGCGACGAGCCGACCTCGATCACCGACGCCTACGCGCTGATCAAGCTGCTGAACCGCGATTACGGCATGAACCGCTTCCGCGTCCTGGCCAACATGGCCCAGAGCCCGCAGGAAGGTCGCAATCTGTTCGCCAAGTTGACCAAGGTCACGGATCGCTTCCTCGACGTCGCCCTACAATACGTCGGCGCGGTGCCCTACGACGAAAGCGTGCGCAAAGCGGTGCAGAAGCAGCGTGCGGTCTATGAAGCCTTCCCGCGTTCCAAGTGCGCACTGGCGTTCAAGGCGATCGCACAGAAGGTCGACACCTGGCCGCTGCCCGCCAATCCGCGCGGCCACCTCGAATTTTTCGTCGAGCGCCTCGTGCAGCAAACGGCAGGACCTGTGCTATGACCGCCAGCGGTATGAACCTTTACAAAAAGTCGGCGCGTGATGCGCAGTACGAGCTGATCGAGCGTTACGCGCCGCTGGTCAAGCGCATCGCCTACCACTTGCTGGCGCGATTGCCGGCCAGTGTGCAGGTCGAAGACCTGATCCAGGCCGGGATGATCGGCCTGCTTGAAGTCTCGACCAAATACGACGCGAGCAAAGGCGCCAGTTTTGAAACGTACGCGGGCATCCGGATCCGCGGTGCGATGCTCGATGAAGTCCGTAAGGGGGACTGGGCACCGCGCTCGGTTCACCGCAATACGCGCATGGTCAGCGACGCGATTCGAGCAATTGAAGCTAAAACCGGCCGTGACGCTAAAGATCACGAAGTTGCGGCCGAACTCCAATTGAGTCTCGACGATTACTACGGGATTTTGAACGACACCCTGGGCAGCCGGCTGTTCAGTTTCGACGACCTGTTGCAGGACGGCGAACACGAAGGGCTGCACGAGGATGGCGCCAGTGCTCATCTGGAGCCGTCGCGCGATCTGGAGGACGAACGTTTCCAGGCCGCGCTGGCGGACGCGATTGCCAATTTGCCGGAGCGTGAGCGACTGGTGTTGGCGCTGTACTACGACGAAGAGCTGAACCTCAAGGAGATCGGTGAAGTCCTTGGCGTCAGTGAATCGCGGGTCAGCCAGTTACACAGCCAGTGCGCGGCCCGCTTGCGGGGGCGTTTGGGGGAGTGGCGAGCGCGCTGAAGGCAGTGTGGGGACACTGCGAACGAGGCTGGTGCGGTGGTGAACGGCACCGGTCTCGATCTGTTGTGCTCCAGACAGTCATCGAGTGTTTTGCCGGATTGATTGAAATGGCGCGTCCAGGTGCTGGGCGCGTTTAAGACTGCTTGGAGGTCGAATTGAACAAAGACATGAAAATCCTCATCGTTGATGACTTCTCAACGATGCGGCGGATCATCAAGAACCTGTTGCGTGATCTGGGGTTCACCAACACCGTTGAAGCCGACGATGGCACCACCGCCATTCCGGTGCTCAACAGCGGCAGCATCGACTTTCTGGTGACCGACTGGAACATGCCCGGCATGACCGGTATCGACCTGCTGCGCCACGTGCGCGCCGATGAAAAACTCAAGCACCTGCCGGTGCTGATGGTGACCGCTGAAGCCAAGCGCGAGCAGATCATCGAAGCGGCCCAGGCCGGCGTGAACGGCTATGTGGTCAAACCTTTCACGGCCCAGGCGTTGAAAGAAAAAATCGAGAAGATTTTCGAACGCATCGGCTGATGAACGCGCGGGGGAGCTATGGAGCATAAAGAATCTTCACAGGGCGACTTCGAGTCGACCCTGAAAAAACACGCGGTCGAACTGGTCGAAAGCCTTGAAAAGGGCAGGTTCGGCGACGCGGTGCAACTGATCCATGAGCTCAATCAGACCCGTGACCGTGGCCTGTACCAGGAAGTGGGCAAGCTCACGCGTGAACTGCACAGTGCGATCGTCAATTTCCAGATCGATCCGCACATGCCGCAGGCTGAGGAAGTGTCGCAAATCACCGACGCTACCGAGCGCCTGGGCTACGTGGTCAAACTGACCGAAGCTGCCGCCAACCGCACCATGGATCTGGTGGAGAGCGCGACCCCTGTGGTCAATGGCCTGGCTGACGAAGCCCAGGCCTTGAGCGCCGACTGGGGCCGCTTCATGCGCCGTGAGGTCGGGGCTGAAGAGTTCCGTGAACTGGCGCGCCGGGTCGACGGTTTTCTGGCACGCAGCAGCGCGGACAACCGCGCGGTGTCGAGCAATCTGAACGACATTCTGCTCGCCCAGGATTACCAGGACCTCACCGGTCAAGTGATCAAGCGCGTGACCCAATTGGTCACCGAAGTCGAAAGCAACCTGCTCAAGCTCGTGCTCATGGCCAGCCAGGTGGACCGCTTTGCGGGCATCGAACATGACCGTGCGGCGATGCTTGCTGAAAAAGATCCACAAAAACATCTCTCGCAGGGTGAAGGTCCGCAGATTCATGCCGATAAACGAGAAGACGTTGTGTCCGGTCAGGACGATGTGGACGATTTGTTATCCAGCCTTGGATTTTGAGTTTTTTTGGGTTTTTAGACCTGTAGGAGCACCCCATTAATGAGCTTCGGCGCCGATGAAGAGATCCTTCAGGATTTCCTGGTTGAGGCCGGCGAGATTCTTGAGCAACTGTCCGAACAACTGGTCGAGCTGGAAAGCCGCCCGGATGACGCAGATCTGCTCAACGCAATTTTTCGCGGTTTCCACACTGTAAAAGGGGGCGCCGGCTTCCTTCAGCTCAACGAGCTGGTGGAGTGCTGTCACATCGCCGAAAACGTGTTCGACATCCTGCGCAAGGGTGAGCGACGCGTCGATGCAGAACTGATGGACGTGGTGCTCGAAGCGCTGGACGCGGTGAACAGCATGTTCGGCGAAGTCCGTGATCGCAGCCCGATCACCGCCGCCACCCCGGAACTGCTGGCCGCTCTGGCGCGCCTGGCCGAGCCGCAATCGGCGGATGAAGCCCCGGCTTCGCCCGTTGCCGAGATGATCGAAGAGCTGGTCGTTGAAAACGAAACCGGCGACTCCGGCGACATCACCGATAACGAATTTGAACAGTTGCTGGACTCGCTGAGCGCCGTCAAGGCTGAAGCCGAGGCCCCGGCGGCTGCCGCCGCGCCTGCTTCCGACGAGGCGGCCAGCGATGAAATCACCGACGCCGAGTTCGAGTCGCTGCTCGACCAGTTGCATGGCAAGGGCCAGTTCGCGGCCGACGCCGTGGCCCCGGCGGCCGCTGCCCCGGCGGCTCCGGCGGCGGGCGACAGCTCGGACATCACCGACGACGAATTCGAAGCCTTGCTCGATCAGTTGCACGGCAAGGGCAACTTTGCCGTCGATGCGCTGGAGTCGGCGATTGCTTCGGTTCCTGCGACGACTGCTCCGGCAGCGGCTGCGGCCGGTAACGATCTGATCACCGACCACGAGTTCGAAGCGCTGCTCGACGATCTGCATGGCAAAGGCAAGTTCACTGATGTCGCCACCGGCGCCGTCGTGACCGCCGGCAATGCTGCAGCTGTTGCAGCGCCTGCTGCCAAGGCCCCGGCCGCTGCGGCAAAACCCGCCGCGAAAGCGCCTGAGCCGAAAGCCGAACCGGCGAAACCGGCTGCCGCTGCGGCACCGGCTCCGGCCCGTGCACCGGCGACTCCGCCACCGGAAAAACCGGCGAGCGAAGCCGAGACCACCGTTCGCGTTGACACCGCGCGTCTCGACGAAATCATGAACATGGTCGGTGAGCTGGTGCTGGTGCGTAACCGTCTGGTACGTCTGGGCCTGAACAGCGGCGACGAGTCGATGCAGAAGGCCGTGTCGAACCTCGACGTAGTCACCGCCGACTTGCAGACCGCCGTCATGAAGACCCGGATGCAGCCGATCAAGAAAGTCTTCGGCCGCTTCCCGCGTCTGGTTCGCGACCTGGCGCGTCAGCTCAAGAAAGAGATCAACCTGGAACTGGTGGGCGAAGAGACCGACCTCGACAAGAACCTTGTCGAGGCGCTGGCCGACCCGCTGGTCCACTTGGTGCGCAACGCGGTCGACCACGGCATCGAGTCGCCGGAAGAACGCGAAGCCTCGGGCAAGGCCCGTGGCGGCAAGGTGATCCTGGCTGCCGAGCAGGAAGGCGACCACATCCTGCTGTCGATCTCCGACGACGGCAAAGGCATGGACCCGAACGTCCTGCGTGCCATCGCCGTGAAACGCGGTGTGATGGACAAGGATGCCGCCGATCGCCTGAGCGACACCGAGTGCTACAACCTGATTTTCGCCCCGGGTTTCTCAACCAAGACCGAGATCTCCGACGTGTCCGGCCGTGGTGTCGGCATGGACGTGGTGAAGACCAAGATTTCCCAGCTCAACGGCTCGATCAACATCTACTCGACCAAGGGCCAGGGCTCGAAGATCGTCATCAAGGTACCGCTGACGCTGGCGATCATGCCGACCCTGATGGTGATGCTCGGCAACCAGGCGTTCGCGTTCCCGCTGGTGAACGTCAACGAAATCTTCCACCTCGACCTGTCGACCACCAACGTGGTGGACGGCCAGGAAGTGGTGATCGTGCGGGACAAGGCGCTGCCGTTGTTCTACCTCAAGCGCTGGCTGGTCAGCTCCGCCGCTCACGAAGAGCAGCGCGAAGGCCATGTGGTGATCCTTTCGGTGGGCACCCAGCGGATCGGCTTCGTCGTCGATCAACTGGTCGGCCAGGAAGAAGTGGTCATCAAGCCATTGGGCAAGATGCTGCAGGGAACCCCGGGCATGTCCGGCGCCACCATCACCGGTGACGGCCGCATTGCACTGATTCTCGATGTTCCGAGCATGCTCAAGCGTTACGCCGCACGGCGTATTTGAATCCGGGGCGGCGGGGCGACAACGTCCCGCCGCACCTAATGGAGTGTTTATGGCAGTCAAAGTCCTGGTGGTGGACGATTCGGGTTTTTTCCGCCGCCGCGTCTCGGAAATTCTTTCAGCGGATCCGAGCATCCAGGTTGTCGGCACGGCAACCAACGGTAAAGAGGCGATCGATCAGGCCCAGGCCCTCAAGCCGGATGTGATCACCATGGACTACGAGATGCCGATGATGGATGGCATCACGGCCGTGCGGCACATCATGCAGCGCTGCCCGACGCCGGTGTTGATGTTCTCGTCGCTGACCCACGAAGGCGCCCGGGTCACCCTGGATGCGCTGGATGCCGGCGCGGTGGATTTCCTGCCGAAGAATTTCGAAGACATCTCCCGCAATCCGGAGAAGGTCAAGCAACTGCTGTGCGAGAAGGTACACAGCATCTCGCGCAGCAACCGTCGTTTCAGTGCCTACAGTGCGCCGGCGCCGGCGCCGGCGCCTGCCGCTGCACCTGCACCTACGCCGACTCCTGCGCCGGCGACTTCGAGCTTTGGCAGCCACAGTGCTCCGGCCCGTCCGGCACCTGCGCCTGCACCGACTCGCGCGCCAGCGGCCAGCGCTTCGTCGCCAGCCCCGAAACGCAAAAACTACAAGCTCGTCGCCATTGGTACATCGACTGGCGGCCCGGTAGCGCTGCAACGGGTTCTGACCCAGTTGCCGGCCAGTTTCCCGGCACCGATCGTGCTGATCCAGCATATGCCGGCAGCCTTCACCAAGGCTTTCGCTGAACGTCTGGACAAGCTGTGCCGCATCAGCGTCAAGGAAGCCGAGGATGGCGACATCCTGCGTCCGGGCCTGGCGCTGCTGGCACCGGGTGGCAAGCAGATGATGATCGACGGCCGTGGCGCGGTGAAAATCCTGCCGGGCGATGAGCGTCTGAACTACAAGCCGTGCGTGGACATCACCTTCGGCTCTGCGGCCAAATCCTACAGCGACAAAGTTCTGGCGGTCGTACTGACCGGCATGGGCGCCGATGGTCGTGAAGGTGCACGCCTGCTCAAGCAGGGCGGCAGCACGATCTGGGCGCAGGACGAAGCCAGTTGCGTGATCTACGGCATGCCGATGGCCATCGTCAAAGCTGACCTCGCCGACGCGGTGTACAGCCTGGACGATATCGGCAAGCACCTGGTCGAGGCATGCGTCTGATGGATGTTCTAAGCCTTATCGGGATCATCATGGCGTTCGTCGCCATCATCGGCGGCAACTACCTTGAAGGTGGTCACCTCGGCGCGCTGGCCAACGGCCCGGCGGCGCTGATCGTGCTCGGTGGCACCATCGGTGCCGCGCTGCTGCAATCGCCGATGAGCGCGTTCAAGCGCGCCATGCAGATTCTGGCCTGGATCTTTTTCCCGCCGCGTGTGGATCTGGCGGGCGGCATCGACCGCGTCGTCAACTGGAGCCTCACCGCCCGCAAGGAAGGTCTGCTGGGCCTGGAAGGCGTGGCGGATGCCGAGCCCGACGCTTACTCGCGCAAAGGTCTGCAACTGCTGGTTGACGGCGCCGAGCCGGAAGCGATCCGCAGCATCCTCGAAGTGGATTTCTACACTCAGGAAGCCCGCGACGTCGAAGCGGCCAAAGTGTTTGAAAGCATGGGTGGCTACGCGCCGACCATCGGCATCATCGGTGCGGTGATGGGCCTGATCCACGTGATGGGCAACCTGGCCGATCCGTCGCAACTGGGCAACGGGATTGCGGTCGCGTTCGTCGCTACCATCTACGGTGTGGCCAGTGCCAACCTGGTATTGCTGCCGGTTGCCGCCAAGCTCAAGTCAATCGCGTTGCGACAGTCGCGTTATCGCGAAATGTTGTTGGAAGGGATCCTGTCGATCGCTGAAGGTGAAAACCCACGCTCCATCGAGTTGAAGCTTCAGGGCTTCATGGATTAAGGGACTAACCTCATGGCACGTCGTCGCCAGCATGAAGAGCACGTAAACCATGAACGTTGGCTGGTTTCCTACGCCGACTTCATCACCTTGCTCTTTGCCTTTTTCGTGGTGATGTACTCCATCTCGTCGATCAACGAAGGCAAGTACAAGATCATCTCCGAAGCGCTGATCGGGGTCTTCACCGACTCCGACCGCGCGCTCAAGCCGATTCCGATCGGTGAAGAACGACCGAAGACCGTGACCCCGGCCAAGCCGCTGGTCAAGGACGCCGAACAGGTCGACGCCGGCATCGCCGGGGCCAGCGATCCGCTCAAAAGCATCGCCGATGACATCAGCGCCGCATTCGGCGACCTGATCGCAAGCAACCAGATGACCGTGCGCGGCAACGAGCTGTGGGTCGAGATCGAACTCAACTCCAGCCTGTTGTTCGGCAGCGGTGATGCGATGCCGAGCGACATCGCGTTCAACATCATCGACAAGGTCGCGGCGATCCTCAAACCGTTCGATAACCCGATCCACGTCGAAGGCTTCACCGACGATCAACCGATCCGCACCGCGCAGTACCCGACCAACTGGGAATTGTCCTCGGCGCGTTCGGCGAGCATCGTGCGCATGCTGGCGATGCAGGGCGTGAACCCTGGGCGTCTGGCCTCGGTGGGCTACGGCGAATTTCAGCCGGTTGCCAACAACGCCACGGCCGAAGGCCGGGCGAAGAACCGTCGCGTGGTGCTGGTGGTGTCGCGCAATCTCGACGTGCGCCGCAGCCTGACCGGCACCGGAACCGCCAATGCAACACCGGACGCCGCGTTGAAGCGTGCTGGCACACAAACTGCACCGACCCCGGTCAAGACGCCGGGACGCGAGAGTGCCGTCAATTCTCCGTCGCCCGCATTAATACGCTGAACCATGTCTCGGCCGAGTATCCCGGCCGGGAGGAACGATCTGAATGAGAGTCTGGGCAGTCGCCAATCAAAAGGGTGGTGTTGGTAAAACCACTTCTTCCATCGCTTTAGCCGGTTTGCTGGCAGAGGCGGGCAAGCGCGTGGTCGTGGTCGATCTCGACCCGCACGGCTCGATGACCAGCTATTTCGGTTACGACCCCGACAGCCTGGAACACAGCAACTACGACCTGTTTCTGCACAAGGGCGGCGTGCCGCAAGGCCTGCCGGGCCAGTTGCTGCTGTCCACCAGCGATGAACGCATTTCCCTGTTGCCGTCGAGCACCGCGCTGGCCACCCTTGAGCGCCAGTCGCCGGGGCAGAGCGGTCTGGGCCTGGTGATCGCCAAGAGTCTGGCGCAGCTGTGGCAGGACTTCGATTACGCGATCATCGACAGCCCGCCATTGCTCGGCGTGCTGATGGTCAACGCCTTGGCCGCCAGTCAGCAACTGGTGATCCCGGTGCAGACCGAGCACCTGGCCGTCAAAGGCCTGGAGCGGATGGTCAATACCCTGGCGATGATCAACCGCTCGCGCAAACAGGCGCTGCCGTTCAGCATCGTGCCGACCCTGTTCGACCGCCGTACCCAGGCGTCGATGGGCACCTTGCGCGTGCTGCGCGACAAATTCCCCGACGAGATCTGGCAGGGTTACATCCCGGTCGATACCCGACTGCGCGACGCCAGTCGTGCCGGTGTCACCCCTTCGCAGTTCGACGGCAAAAGTCGTGGCGTGCTGGCTTACCGCGCACTGCTCAAGCATCTGCTGGCGCAGCAACTCGTTCCGCAGGTGGCTTGAGCATGAATCGGCCGATCAAACTGACTTCGCGTCCGCAACTGGCTGTGCAGTCCTATCTGGACAGCTTGCTGCAGGAAGTGACAGACGAGGTCGAGCAGGAAATCGCAGCGCCGGCCAAGGAGGTCGAAACTGCTGCGGCACTCGATGAATTCCAGGCTGCCGTGCTTGAAGAGCAGGCCCGGGATGCGCAAAAAGCCGCCCGGCCGGTCGCCCCGGTCGTAGCGCCTGCCGCTGTGGTGGCGAAGGCACCTGCGACGTTGATCAAAGAGCCTGAACCGGTGCGCGTGGTTTCGACCCTGGCACCGCTGCTGCAATCCCAGCTTCTGCAAAGCCCTCCGGCTCCGGCGGTGCCAGAGCCCGCGCCTGAAGCGCCTGCGCCAGCCCCGGTCGAGCCGACCCTGGTGGCGCCGCTGGTCGAAGTGCATCTGCCACCCAGCAATACGCCGCCACCGGTGGAAACCGATGGCCGTCCGGCCTGGGCGTCGGAAGCGTTCGAGTGCCTGCTGTTCGACGTGGCCGGGCTGACGCTGGCGGTGCCGCTGGTGTGCCTGGGCTCGATCTATTCGCTGGCCGGCCACGAACTGACGCCACTGTTCGGTCAGCCGGAGTGGTTCCTCGGCATCCTGCCGAGCCAGGCCGGCAACCTGAAGGTGCTGGACACCGCGCGCTGGGTCATGCCGGATCGCTATCGCGATGACTTCCGTCAAGGCCTGCAATACGTGATTTCGGTGCAGGGTTACGAGTGGGGCCTGGCGGTGCATCAGGTCAGTCGCTCGCTGCGTCTGGATCCGAATGAAATCAAATGGAGAAGTCAGCGGGGTCAGCGGCCATGGCTCGCCGGCACGGTGATTGAACACATGTGCGCCTTGCTCGATGTCTCCGCTCTGGCCGAGTTGATTGCCAGCGGTGGGGCAAAGCACATGTCCGGCAGTAAGCCGAACCACAAACCGACATAAAGACAGTACCGGCATTCAAATGCCGGCGAACGAAACACACACCGCCAGGCGCGGTTTTTCGAGGGGCTAGGGTATGAACGACAAGGCTACGGCGGCAAAGGGTTCCGAAGATCCGATCCTGCAATGGGTGACCTTCAAGCTGGACAACGAAACCTACGGCATCAACGTGATGCGCGTTCAGGAAGTCCTGCGCTACACCGAGATCGCTCCGGTTCCGGGTGCGCCAAGCTACGTGCTGGGCATCATCAACCTGCGCGGCAACGTGGTGACCGTGATCGATACCCGTCAGCGCTTCGGCCTGATGAGCGGCGAGATCAGCGACAACACCCGTATCGTCATCATCGAAGCCGACAAGCAAGTGGTCGGCATCATGGTCGACAGCGTGGCTGAAGTGGTTTACCTGCGTCAGTCGGAAATCGAGACCGCACCGAACGTCGGTAACGAAGAGTCGGCCAAGTTCATCCAGGGCGTATGCAACAAGAACAACGAGTTGCTGATCCTGGTCGAGCTGGACAAGATGATGACTGAAGAAGAATGGTCGGAACTGGAGAACATCTGATTGATTCTGGAGGTAGCGGTCATTGTCCTGTTCCTGTTCTGGGCAGGCACGCTGGCGATGTTTCTGGCGTACATCAAGGCGCAGCGCGTGATCGCTGCGCAACAGGCCCAGGGCGATGCGCTGCGTGATCAGCGCATCAAGGACCTGGCCAAGCGTGTCGACGATTACCAGAACGGCAACGTGCGCATGGGCGAAGCCCTGCACGAGCTGCGCTCGGTCGTCGGTCCGATCCCGGACAAAATCTCCCAGCTCGAACAGCGCGATCCTTCCAGCCTGTCATTCGCCCAGGCGGCGAAGCTGGTGGGGATGGGCGCGAGTGTTGATGAGCTGACCCAGTCCTGCGGGTTGACCCAGGCTGAGGCGGAGTTGATGCGCAAGCTGCACAAGAACTGATTTTTGCGCTCAAGCTGATGGCCTATTCGCGAGCAAGCTCGCTCCCACATTCGATCGGTGTACGCCGAACCAATGTGGGAGCGAGCTTGCTCGCGAAGGCGTCTTTGAAGTCTCAATAATCGTCGCCGCGTTCGGTGACGTCCTTCTCGACCATCGGCGCATCCGGATTGTGTCCCGCCGGGAACTTGCCCTTGAGGTTCCAGGCAAACGCGATGATTTCGGCGATCGTGCGGTACAGCTCTTCAGGAATGCTGTCGCCCAGTTCCATGCGCGCCAGCAACTTCACCAGTTCGGCGTTCTCGTAGATCGGTACTTCACAGTCGCGGGCGATCCGCAGGATTTCTTCGGCCAGTTCTTCGTCGCCCTTGGCGGTGAGGGTCGGGGCGTGGCTGCCGTCGTATTTGAGGGCGATGGCCTGGCGTGGAGCGGTGGTGTCATTCATGCGGTTTCGTCGACCCAGCGGTGTTCGAGGCGGGTTTGGATGCCTTGCGGCGGGGTGCCGAGGTGGCAGTCGAGGTCGCCGACATTCAGCCCGGAATCCAGCAGACGCTGGCGCAGTGCGGTCAGATTGCTTTCGATCAGGCTCGCGGTGTACGGCCGCTCGGCCCACAACTGGCTGGACAGGCTGCCGCTGATCAACTGTGCCTGAATCTGCATCGGCCCCAGCGGTTCCATGTCGAACGCCAGATCGACGCGCCACAGTTGTTGTTTCGGTTCCCGTTCATCGCGGCGCTGCTCGTTCGATTCCTGTTTCTGCGGCGCTTCTTCGCGCTGGAACTTGACCTGCAGCGGCACGATGTCCTGCAGGTTGCGCATCGGGATTTCCAGTTGCCAGGTGCTGAGCAGGCGGCCGTCGTCGGTGACGCCGGTCTGCTCCAGGCTCGACAGCTGATGACTCTGCAGGCGTGACACGGCGGCTGCGGCGAGGCGCAGCAGATGCTCCAGATCGCCTTCGCCTTCCAGACTTTGCAGCAACCGGTCGGGCAGCGGGAAACTGCTTGGCACCGGTTTCGCGCTGACCTGACCGAGCATGCCGAGGGCGTTGCGCACGAAACTCGGTAGCGCCTGGGCCAGGGTGTTGGCAGCGATGATCGCGTTCAGGTTGGTGTTGCCCGGCAGGCCGGGGGTGAGCTGGGCGATCAGCTTGAGCAGATCAGCTTTCATGTCCGGAACCAGCGTCGGGTTCTGTCCGGTCAGCAGTTTGGTCTCCAGGAACACACCGCTGTTGGCCAGCGCCTGGGCCAGACTTTTTGGGGTGCTCAGTTGCTGCACGTCCGGCAGGTTGGCGAGCAGCCTGTCCACGGCGGCGCGCAAATCCCGGGACGTCTGATCAGTGGCGGGCGGCAGGCTCTGGAGCATTTTCAGCAAGCCGTCGAGCGAACCCTGACGGCTTTGCTGACTGACCAGTTGCTGGCTGACCGCCAGTTGTTCCTGGCGATTGCTCAGCGGCAGGAACTTCAGGGTCTGCGAGTCTTGCACCAGCGCCGACAGCAGGGTGCCGATGCGCAACGGTTGCGGGCTGTCGATGCTCAGGGTGCTGCCGCTGAGCGCGGTGTTGAGCAGGCTGACCATCGAGCGGAACACCGCCGGTTGCCCCGGCACCTGTGGCAGGGCCTGAGTCGTCAGCACCTTGCCTTGCAGCAGCGTGCCGACCGGCAATTGCGCGGTATCGATGCGGGTGAGGGTGGCGACGCTGCTGGCGATGGCCTGTTGCACGGTGATCGCCAGATTGCCCGCCGACGGCTGGGTGATCGCCAGGCTGGTGCCCTGAGGCAGCGGCAGATTGCTGGTGGCTTGCACGGTGGTCTGACGGCCGCTGTCCAGTGTCACCTTGAGCAGCAATTGAAAGGTCTGATCCGCCTGCTTGAGCGACAACACCTCGGCCTTGGCGCTCTGGCCGGCGGCAATCAGCCCGTCGACCGGCGTCAGTAACTTCAACAGCTCACCCACCTGCGGGCGAGCGGTCGCCGGGGTGGCGGGCGGGAGCGGGAGGATGTTCATTTCGCCTGTCATACGCGGACACAACCTGAGGAAAATGCGCTCGGGAGAGCGGGGGACGCCATGTATAATGCCGCCCGTCCTTCCATTCGTTCAAAAAACATAGCAATTGTTTGACGCAGCTCTCTGGATTGAGCCGTCATTGCATTTATGCTGCAACTCTTTAACGGCCGCGCCAGAGCCGACTTGAACCGTATAAGGCCCGTGATCCCTTGACCAGTCCTGTCCTGCAAACCGTTGCCCTCGCGTGTGAACGTGATCTCAGACTGCTCTTCGACAATCTCGAATTGAGACTGGCCAGTGGCGATATGGTGCAGATCAGCGGTCCCAACGGCAGCGGCAAGACCAGCTTGTTGCGCTTGCTGGCCGGCCTGATGCAGCCGACCGACGGTCAGGTGCTGCTCAACGGCAAGCCGCTGGGCGAGCAACGCAGCGAACTGGCACGCAACCTGTTGTGGATCGGTCACGCCGCCGGGATCAAGGACTTGCTGACGCCGGAAGAAAACCTCGCCTGGCTCTGCGCCCTGCATCAACCCGCCGAACGCGACGCCATCTGGCAGGCCCTGGCGGCGGTTGGATTGCGTGGTTTCGAGGATGTTCCCTGCCATAGTCTGTCTGCCGGCCAGCAGCGCCGCGTGGCGCTGGCGCGGTTGTATCTGGACAGCCCGCCGTTGTGGATTCTCGACGAACCCTTCACCGCCCTCGACAAGCAGGGCGTGGCACAGCTTGAAGAACACCTGGCCGGGCACTGCGAACGGGGAGGGCTGGTGGTGCTCACCACGCACCACACCTTGAGCCGGATGCCGGCCGGTTATCGCGACATCGATCTGGGGAATTGGGCGGTATGAGTGTGTTCGGCCTGCTGGTTGCCCGTGAATCCCGACTGCTGTTCCGCCGCCCGGCGGAGCTGGCCAATCCGCTGATTTTCTTCGCCATCGTCATCGCGCTGTTCCCGCTGGCCGTCGGACCGGAAACTCAAGTATTGCAAAACTTGTCCCCGGGGTTAGTCTGGGTGGCGGCACTTTTGTCGGTCCTGCTCTCGCTGGACGGGCTTTTCCGCAGTGATTTCGAAGACGGATCCCTCGAACAGTGGGTCCTTTCGCCGCACCCCCTGCCACTTCTGGTATTGGCCAAGGTGCTGGCACACTGGCTTTTTTCCGGGCTGGCACTGGTTTTGCTCTCGCCGTTACTGGCGTTGATGCTCGGGTTGCCGGCTGCGTGTCTGCCGGTATTGTTGCTTTCGTTGCTGCTGGGTACTCCGGTGCTGAGTTTGCTCGGCGCGGTGGGCGCGGCGCTGACGGTCGGTCTGAAGCGCGGCGGCCTGTTGCTGGCGCTGCTGATTCTGCCGTTGTACATCCCGGTGTTGATCCTGGGCAGTGGCGCCTTGCAGGCGGCGTTGCAGGGGATGCCGGCGATTGGTTATCTGTTGTGGCTTGGTAGCCTGACCGCCCTGGCGATAACCCTGACACCCTTTGCAATAGCTGCTGGCCTGAAGATCAGCGTCGGCGAATAATGAGGTCTGGTTAAAATTTAACCAGCAAAGACCCTGAGACTGCTCACACCGATGAGCGGCACCCGTGATGGAAACAGTATGAACTGGACCTGGTTTCACAAGCTCGGCTCGCCCAAGTGGTTCTACGGCATCAGCAGCAAGTTCCTGCCGTGGCTGAGCATTGCAGCGTTGCTGCTGATCGCTGTCGGCGTCGTCTGGGGCCTGGCCTTCGCGCCGCCGGACTATCAGCAAGGCAACAGCTTTCGCATCATCTATATCCACGTACCCGCAGCGATGCTCGCTCAGTCGATCTACGTGATGCTGGCGGTGTGCGGTGTGGTCGGGCTGGTGTGGAAGATGAAACTGGCCGACGTCGCCCTGCAATGCGCCGCGCCGATCGGCGCGTGGATGACCGCCGTGGCGCTGGTCACCGGGGCGATCTGGGGCAAGCCGACCTGGGGTTCGTGGTGGGTCTGGGACGCGCGGCTGACCTCGATGCTGATTCTGCTGTTTCTGTATTTCGGCGTGATCGCGCTGGGCAACGCCATCAGCAATCGCGACAGCGCCGCCAAGGCCTGCGCGGTGCTGGCCATCGTCGGTGTGATCAACATTCCGATCATCAAATACTCGGTGGAGTGGTGGAACACCCTGCACCAGGGCGCGACGTTCACCCTCACCGAAAAACCGGCCATGCCCGTCGAGATGTGGCTGCCACTGCTGCTGACGGTGCTGGGTTTCTATTGCTTCTTTGGCGCCGTGCTGTTGCTGCGCATGCGCCTTGAAGTGCTCAAGCGCGAAGCCCGCGCCAGTTGGGTGAAAGAAGAAGTGCAGAACAGCCTGGAGGCCGCTCGATGAGTTTCGCGTCATTCGGCGACTTCCTCGCCATGGGCCATCACGGCCTGTATGTCTGGTCGGCCTACGGCATCTGTCTGGCGGTACTGATCCTCAACGTGGCGGCGCCGATCGCGGCCCGCAAGCGTTATCTGCAACAAGAGGCGCGTCGTCTGCGCCGGGAGAACGGCAAGTGAATCCGCTGCGCAAAAAACGCTTGATCATCATCCTGGCAATTCTGGTCGGGGTCGGCGCTGCCGTCGGCCTGGCCCTGAGCGCCCTGCAGCAGAACATCAACCTGTTTTACACCCCGACCCAGATCGCCAACGGCGAAGCGCCGCAGGGCACCCGCATCCGCGCCGGCGGCATGGTCGAGAAAGGTTCGCTGCAACGTTCCCCTGATTCGCTGGACGTCAAATTCGTGGTCACCGACTTCAACAAGTCCGTGACCATTACTTATCGCGGGATCCTCCCGGACCTGTTCCGCGAAGGGCAGGGCATTGTGGCGCTCGGCAAGCTCAACGCCGATGGCGTGGTGGTTGCCGATGAAGTACTGGCCAAGCACGACGAGAAATACATGCCGCCGGAAGTGACCAAAGCCCTGAAGGACAGCGGTCAATCCGCGCCAACCCCTGCGAAGGAGGGTTGATCGATGACATCCACCATTTTCATTCCCGAGCTTGGCCATCTGGCCATGATTCTCGCGCTGTGTTTTGCGCTGGTGCAGGCCGTGGTGCCGTTGCTCGGTGCCTGGCGCGGTGATCGTCTGTGGATGGGCCTCGCTCAACCGGCAGCGTGGGGCCAATTCGCATTTTTGCTGTTCGCCTTCGGCGTCCTGACCTACGCGTTCATGACCGACGATTTCTCCGTGGCTTATGTCGCGATGAATTCCAACAGCGCGCTGCCGTGGTACTACAAGTTCAGCGCGGTGTGGGGTGCCCACGAAGGTTCGTTGCTGCTGTGGGCGTTGATCCTCGGCGGCTGGACCTTCGCCGTGTCGGTGTTCTCCCGACAGTTGCCGCAAGTCATGCTTGCTCGCGTGCTGGCGGTGATGGGCATGATCAGCACCGGTTTCCTGTTGTTCCTGATCCTCACGTCGAACCCGTTCTCGCGGATCCTGCCGCAGATTCCGGCCGACGGTCGTGACCTCAATCCGTTGCTGCAGGACATCGGCCTGATCGTGCATCCGCCGATGCTGTACATGGGTTATGTCGGGTTCTCGGTGGCCTTCGCCTTCGCCATCGCCGCACTGCTGGGCGGTCGCCTCGATGCGGCGTGGGCACGCTGGTCGCGTCCGTGGACCATCGTTGCCTGGGCCTTCCTGGGTATCGGCATCACCCTGGGTTCGTGGTGGGCTTACTACGAACTCGGTTGGGGGGGCTGGTGGTTCTGGGACCCGGTGGAAAACGCCTCCTTCATGCCATGGCTGGTGGGCACTGCGCTGATTCACTCGTTGGCGGTCACCGAGAAACGTGGTGTGTTCAAGAGCTGGACGGTGTTGCTGGCGATTGCCGCGTTTTCCCTGAGCCTGCTCGGCACCTTCCTTGTGCGTTCCGGGGTACTGACGTCGGTGCATGCGTTTGCCTCCGATCCCGCGCGCGGCGTGTTCATCCTGATTTTCCTGCTGTTCGTGGTCGGTGGTTCGCTGACCCTCTTTGCCTTGCGCGCTCCGGTGGTCAAGAGCCAGGTCGGCTTCAATCTGTGGTCGCGGGAAACCCTGCTGCTGGGCAACAACCTGGTGCTGGTGGTGGCTGCCTCGATGATCCTGCTCGGCACGTTGTATCCGCTGATCCTCGATGCCATCAGCGGCGCCAAGCTGTCGGTCGGCCCACCGTACTTCAATGCACTGTTCATACCGTTGATGGCGTTACTGATGGTGGTGATGGCGGTCGGCGTGATCGTGCGCTGGAAAGACACCCCGGTGAAATGGCTGGCCAACATGTTGACCCCGGTGCTGTTGGGCAGCGTCGCTCTGGCGGTCGTTGCCGGTATTGCCTATGGCGATTTCAACTGGGCGGTGATCGCAACCTTCCTGCTGGCGGCCTGGGTGTTGCTGGCTGGCGTGCGCGACATCTTCGACAAGACGCGCCACAAAGGCCTGATCAAAGGCCTGCCGACCCTGACCCGCAGTTACTGGGGCATGCAACTCGCCCACCTCGGTATCGCCGTCTGCGCGCTGGGCGTGGTGTTGTCGAGCCAGAACAGTGCCGAACGTGACCTGCGTCTGGCACCGGGCGAGTCGATGGATCTGGCCGGTTATCAGTTCGTGTTCGAAGGCGCCAAACATTTCGAAGGCCCGAATTTCACCTCCGACAAGGGCACCATCCGGGTGATCCGCGATGGCCGTGAAGTCAGCGTGCTGCACCCGGAAAAACGCCTGTACACCGTGCAGAGTTCGATGATGACCGAAGCCGGGATCGACGCCGGCTTCACCCGCGACCTCTATGTCGCGCTGGGTGAACCACTGGGCGACGGCGCCTGGGCGGTGCGGGTGCATGTGAAGCCGTTCGTACGCTGGATCTGGTTCGGCGGTCTGCTGACCGGCCTGGGCGGGCTGCTGGCGGCGCTGGACCGGCGTTACCGAGTCAAGGTCAAAGCCAAAGTGCGTGAAGCGCTGGGCATGGAAGGAGCCGCTGCATGAGACGTTGGTTGATGCTGGTGCCACTGGCGATTTTCTTGCTGGTGGCGGTATTTCTTTATCGCGGTCTGTACCTGGATCCGGCGGAGCTGCCGTCGGCGATGATCGGCAAACCGTTCCCGGAGTTTTCCCTGCCGGCGGTGCAGGGCGACAAGACCCTGACCAAGGCTGACATCCTCGGCAAACCGGCGCTGGTCAACGTCTGGGGCACCTGGTGCATTTCCTGCCGGGTCGAGCACCCGGTGCTGAACAAACTCGCCGAGCGCGGCGTGGTGATCTACGGCATCAACTACAAGGACACCAACGCCGATGCGCTGAAGTGGCTGGCCGAGTTCCACAATCCGTATCAACTCGACATCCGCGATGACGAAGGCTCCCTGGGCCTGAACCTCGGTGTCTACGGCGCGCCGGAAACCTTCTTCATCGACGCCAAGGGCATCATCCGCGACAAGTACGTCGGCGTGATCGACGAGCAGGTCTGGCGGGAAAAGCTGGCGGCCAAATATCAGGCGCTGGTCGATGAGGCCAAGCCATGAAGCGCTTTTTAGCTGCCATGGTGCTGGGCTTGAGCCTGGCCGGTGTGGCCCACGCCGCTATCGACACCTACGAGTTTGCCAAAGAAGGCGATCGCGAGCGTTTTCGCGAACTGACCAAGGAGCTGCGCTGCCCCAAGTGCCAGAACCAGGACATCGCCGATTCCAATGCGCCGATTGCCGCCGACCTGCGCAAAGAGATTTTCCGCATGCTCGGCGAGGGCAAGGACAATCAGCAGATCATCGACTTCATGGTCGACCGCTACGGTGATTTCGTCCGCTACAAGCCGGCGCTCAATGCCAAGACCGCGTTGCTCTGGTTCGGCCCGGCCGGTTTGTTGCTGGGCGGGTTCGTGGTGATTGCCGTGATCGTCCGCCGCCGTCGCGGGCAACGCGCCGAGACGCCGCAATCGCTGTCCCCTGAAGAGCGTCAGCGCCTCGACCAACTGTTGGATAAAAACCAAGAATGATTGATTTCTGGCTTGCCGCAGGGCTGTTGCTTCTGGTCGCCCTGAGTTTTCTGCTGATCCCCGTTCTACGCGAACGTCGCGCCCAGCGTGAAGAGGATCGAACCGCTCTCAACGTCGCCCTGTATCAGGAACGCGTCGCCGAACTGCAATCGCAGCAGGCCGAAGGCGTTCTCGATGCCGCGCAAATGGACAGCGGCCGTGCCGAAGCGGCCCGTGAATTGTTGGCCGATACCGAAGGTGTGGCGCCGGCGCGGGTGTCGCGTCTGGGTAAGCCGCTGCCTTTGCTGGCGGCCGTGCTGGTGCCGGTGTTGGGCCTCGGTCTGTACCTGCACTTTGGCGCGAGCGACAAGGTCGAGCTGACCCGGGAATTCGCCCAGGCGCCACAGTCGATGGAAGAGATGACTCAGCGTCTGGAGCGCGCAGTCGCCGCGCAACCGGATTCCGCTGAAGGCGTGTATTTCCTCGGTCGCACCTACATGGCCCAGGATCGTCCGGCGGACGCGGCGAAGATGTTCGAGCGCGCCGTCAATCTCGCCGGTCGTCAGCCGGAGCTGCTGGGGCAGTGGGCGCAGGCCCAGTACTTTGCCGACAACAAAAAATGGTCGGACAAGGTGCAGGCGCTGACCGATGAAGCGCTGAAAGCCGATCCGAAGGAAGTCACCAGCCTCGGCCTGCTGGGCATCGCCGCGTTCGAAGGCGAGCGCTATCAGGAAGCGATCGACTACTGGAACCGTCTGCTGGCGCAACTGCCGCCGCAGGACAAATCCCGCGAGGCCCTGCAGGGCGGCATCGCCCGCGCCACTGAAAAACTGCAGGCCAGCGGCGGCAAGGTTGCCCAGGCGCCGGCGGCGAAAGCGGCGGCGCTGTTGAAAGTGCGGGTGGATCTGGCCAGCGAGTTGAAAGGCAAGGTGCAACCGGGCGACAGCGTGTTCATTTTTGCCCGCGCCACCTCGGGCCCGCCGGCGCCGCTGGCGGCCAAGCGCCTGACCGTCGCCGATCTGCCGGTGACCGTCGAACTGGGCGATGCCGACGCGATGATGCCGCAATTGAAACTGTCGAACTTCCCCGAAGTCCAACTGGTTGCGCGCATCTCCCGTGCCGGTCAGCCGACCGCCGGTGAGTGGGTCGGTCGCAGCGGGCCTCTAGCCAGCAGCACCACCGCGCCACAGACACTGACCATCGACAGCCCGGACAAATAGCCGGAACCAACAGGAACGCACCGCCATGAACGCCATCGCCCGAATCACAGTCCTCACACTGGCCCTGGGCTTGAGCGCATGTGCGGTGCAACGACCGGAGCCGAGCACCAGGCTGCCGCCGATCCCGCCGTCACAACCCAGCCCGACCCCGTCGACCAGCCCGACGCCGAGCAAACCGGGGATTCCGGCCAAGCCCGCCAAACCCGTCCCGCGCACCTCCGCCAGCTTCGCACCGCCACCGGGCGGCAACAGCCACTGGGACCAGAAGCTGGGCGTGTATGTGCTCGACGACCAGACCAACACCTTCTACCGCCAGCGCACCTACTATCGCTGGAACAACGGCTGGAGCCGCTCGATCAGCCCCAACGGCCCGTGGGAAGAAACCAACATCCACGGCGTACCGGCGGGACTGGGCAAACAGTTCGGGGAGTAATGAAAAACGGCGATCTTTGGATCGCCGTTTTGCTGTCTGGGGTGATGAACAATGCCTCACTCGTATCCAGTCCTTACCGCCTGAGCTTTCTTTGCGAGAAGCGCCATCGCCTGCTCGCCGGGCCACTGCATCAATCACATGCTGCAAAACAACCGAACGTCGTGCTGTGAATTTCTGTGCTTGAGTAAAGATAACTCTAGGGTTACTTTTGTTAAGCCGAAGCAAGGAGGCGGTTGGTGCAGAGCAGGCTATTGATCAAGGAGCTGGAGGAGGCAGGCTGGACGCTGGACCGGATAACCGGCAGTCACCACATCTTCACGCACCGTTACAAC
This sequence comes from Pseudomonas sp. MCal1, assembly GCF_026341415.1. Lineage (NCBI taxonomy): Bacteria > Pseudomonadati > Pseudomonadota > Gammaproteobacteria > Pseudomonadales > Pseudomonadaceae > Pseudomonas > Pseudomonas sp. MCal1. The sequence goes on along the minus strand of NZ_JAKUMP010000002.1, from coordinate 353,920 downwards.
CCATACACGATTCCCGTCCCTCATCCGAAAAGGATTTGCCGGTCGGGACGGTCAAGAGCATCAGAAGGCGTGCCGGGTTGTACAACCCGCCAGCCAGTGACACAGGAGATTCACAATGCAATACCCAATCTGCATCGAGTGGGGTGACGAGAACACCGCCATCGGGATTCAGATCCCTGACATTCCCGGCGCGGTAACCGCCGGGGATACGTTTGAGGATGCCTACAACGCGGCCGTCGAGATTGCCCATATCATGCTGCAGGAGATCGCGACTGATGGCGACTCGATCCCGATGCCGACTTCGGCGGCCGCCCATCGCAACAATCCGGATTTTGCCGACATGGGTTGGGGCATGCTGGAGCTGGATATTTCGCCGTACATGGGCAAGACCGAAAAGGTCAATGTGACGTTGCCCGGCTATGTCATCCAGCGCATTGACCGCTACGTGCGTGAACACAACGTCAAAAGCCGTTCCTCTTTTTTGGCAGATGCCGCCATGGAAAAACTGGTCCGGCATTGAGCCTCGAGCACTGTCGGATCAGCGATCCGGCAGTGCTTTTCAGCTTCTAGGCAGTTGCCAGAACAGGCTTTTGCGAAGCACTCAAAAACCGCACCAGCGCCAGCAGCGGAAACGCACTGCCAACAATCACGATCCACAACCAGCCGCCATGCTCGTACACCGCACTCGCCACCGAGGAGCCGAAGGCGCCGCCGACGAAGATGCTGGTCATGTACAGCGCATTGAGGCGGCCGCGGCTTTTGGCGTCGAGGGAGTAGACCGCGCGCTGGCCGAGCACCATGTTCATCTGTACGCAGAAGTCGAGCACCACGCCGGTCACGGCCAGGCCGATCACGCTGTAGGCCGGATGGATGAAGGCGGGCAGGAAGCTCAGGCTGGCGAACAGCATGGCCAGCAGCGAGGCGATGCGTGTGTGGCCGGCATCGGCCAGGCGTCCGCTGATCGGCGCTGCGATGGCACCAATGGCGCCGACCAGGGCGAAGATCGCGATTTCACTCTGGGACAGACCATGGTTGCGTGCCAGTTCCAGCGGCACGGCGGTCCAGAACAGGCTGAAGGTGGCGAACATGCAGGCCTGGTAAAACGCCCGCTGACGCAGCACCGGTTGCTTGCGCAGCAGCGTCCACAGCGATCCGAGCAACTGACCATAAGAAGCACTGTGATCCGGCTGGCGCTTGGGCACGGTCAACACCAGCACCACGCTGATCGCCGCCATCAAGGCTGCTGCAATCATGAACATCGCCCGCCAGCCGAGATGGTCGGCGACCACGCTCGACACCGGACGTGCCAGCAGAATCCCCAGCAACAGACCGCCCATGATCCCGCCGACCACCCGGCCACGGGATTCCTCCGGCGCCAGATGCGCTGCCAGTGGAATCAGCACCTGCACCGACACCGAGCTGAAACCCACCAGCAACGAAATCAGCAGGAACACATTCGGTTGATCGGTAAACGCCGCACCCAGCAGGCTGGCAATCGCCACCACGGTGGTGATGATCATCAGACGGCGGTTTTCCAACAGGTCGGCCAGCGGCACCAGGAAGAACAGACCCAGCGCATAGCCGATCTGGGTCAGCGACACGATGAAACTGGCCATGGTGTCGGTCAGGCCGATGTCCGGCGCGATCAGGCCGATGATCGGCTGGGCGTAGTAGATGTTGGCAACGATGGCGCCGCAGCAGAAAGCGAACAGCAGCACCATGCCTCGGGTCATTGCGTGAGTTGTGGCGGTCATAGGGTTCTCGATCCAGCGAAAAGGAATGCGGTGAGGCTAAGGGACGGGCCGAGCCGGCAGTAGAGGCTTCTGATCGATATCAGTTATTCCGTTGCGGAACAGGTGGCGCCGAGCAATCCAATGTTCATCGGCGAACCTTGCGTCCGACCGTTGAGTGGCGATGATACATTCACTTACATCTTGTTCGATAGCGTGCTTATGTTGTGACCGGGTTTCAACGTTCATCAACGGAGGATTGCGATGTTTCGTCAGTTGCTTCGCCACACCAAAACCATTGCCCTGATCACTCTGCTCGGCGTCACTGCCGCACAGGCCGCCGAAGCGCCGGGGATGCGCATGGGCGTGCGCGGCGAGATCACCGGGGTCAGCCCCGACTCGCTCAAGGTTCACGTCACCAGCGGTGAAAACGTGGTGGTCCGGTTGACCCCGGACACCAAGGTCCGCGCGGTCACTCTGGCCAATATCGAAGACATCAGGCCCGGCAGCTATATCGGTTCGGCCGCCATTCCCCAGGAGGATGGCACGCTCAAGGCGCTCGAGGTTCACGTCTTCCCACCGGAGCTGGCCGGCAGCGGCGATGGCCATCGGCCGTTCGATCTCGCCAAGGGCAGCAGCATGACCAACGGCAGCGTCGGCGATCTGGTGGTCAGCAACGGCCGGGTGCTGACCGTCAATTACAAGGGCGGCCAGCAGAAGATCCTGGTGCCGGAGGATGTGCCGATCGTCAACCTGACGCCGGGCGATCGCAGCCTGCTCAAGGTCGGGGTGAAGATTGTCACCTTCGTGACCCAGAGCGCGGACGGCACGTTGACTGCGCAATCGATCTCGGCGGGCAAGGATGGCGTCAAGCCGCCTATGTAGCCGCAGACAAAAAAGGCGACCTCTTCAGGTCGCCTTTTTCATGTCAGCTCACGCCTTACTGGCCGTTGTAGATCTGGTCGAAGATCCCGCCGTCGTTGAAGTGGGTCTTCTGCACGGTGCGCCAGTCGCCGAAGGTCTTCTCGACCGACAGAAAGTCGACTTTCGGGAAACGGTCGGTGTACTTGGCCAGTACCGCCGGGTCACGTGGACGCAGGTAGTTGGCGGCGGCGATTTCCTGGCCTTCCGGCGACCACAGGAACTTCAGGTATTCCTCTGCCGCGGCGCGCGAGCCTTTCTTCTCGACGACTTTGTCGACTACCGACACCGGCGGCTCGGCTTCGGCGGAGACGCTCGGGTAGATGACTTCGAACTGGTCGCGGCCGAATTCGCGGGCGATCATTTCCGCTTCGTTTTCGAAGGTCACCAGTACGTCGCCGATCTGGTTGGTCATGAACGTGGTGGTCGCGGCGCGGCCACCGGTGTCCAGTACCGGCGCTTGCTTGAACAGCTTGCCGACGAAGTCTTTGGCCTTGTTCTCGTCACCGCCGTTCTTCAGCACGTAGCCCCAGGCCGACAGGTAGGTGTAGCGGCCGTTGCCCGAGGTTTTCGGGTTCGGCACGATCACTTGCACGCCGTCCTTGAGCAGGTCCGGCCAGTCTTTCAGGGCTTTCGGGTTGCCCTTGCGGACGATGAACACGGTGGCCGAGGTGAACGGTGCGCTGTTGTTCGGCAGGCGGGTGACCCAGTCCTTCGGCACCAGTTGACCGTTGTCGGCCAGGGCGTTGATGTCGGTGGCCATGTTCATGGTGATGACGTCAGCCGGCAGGCCGTCGATCACCGAACGGGCTTGTTTGCTCGAACCGCCAAAAGACATCTGCACGGTGATGTTCTCTTTGTGCTCGGCTTGCCAGTGTTTCTGGAACGCAGTGTTGTAGTCCTTGTAGAAATCGCGCATCACGTCGTAGGAAACGTTAAGCAGAGTCGGTGCGGCCTGAGCCACGCTGCCGAAGGCGAGACCAGCGGCGAGAAGTGAGGCGCCAAAGAGTTTTTTCACTGCGCATTCCTTGTTCTGTAGGGGGTGTTTTTTACAAAGATGAGGCCATTTGCCAGCGACTATAGCGGGGCACGCATAGTCGTTTAAAGATTAAAAAGAACTTTGCTTATTCCATTTTTTTGAATAACGGATTACCGCACCGCGAACAGAATGCGGCGCTGCTTTCATGGCTCTTTTTCTGGCAAACCGGGCAGTCGTGTTGCAACTGTTCACCACGCATCGCATTGGCCAGTTCAGCGGTGAAGATTCCGGTGGGCACAGCGATGATCGAGTAACCGGTGATCATCACCAGCGATGAAATCACCTGCCCCAATGGCGTCTTCGGCACGATGTCACCGAAACCGACGGTGGTCAGGGTCACGATAGCCCAATAGATACCCTTGGGGATGCTGGTGAAACCGTGCTCCGGGCCTTCGATCACGTACATCAAGGTGCCGAAGACCGTTACGAGTGTGCAGACGCTCACCAGAAACACCACAATCTTCTGCTTGCTGCCGCGCAGCGCCGACATCAGGTAGTTGGCTTGTTTGAGGTAGGGACTGAGTTTGAGGACTCGGAAAATTCGCAGCATCCGGATGATCCGGATAATCAGCAGGTACTGCGCATCGCTGTAGTAGAGCGCGAGGATGCCCGGCACGATCGCCAGCAGGTCCACCAGTCCATAAAAACTGAATGCATAGCGCAGAGGTTTGGGCGAGCAGTACAGACGCAGAATGTACTCGCCGGCAAAGATGATGGTGAACCCCCACTCGATATATGCCAGCACGTCGGCGTAATTGCGGTGAACGCTGTCGATGCTGTCGAGCATCACGATCACCAGGCTGGCAAGAATGATCAGCAGCAGGATGCCGTCAAAACGTCGCCCGGCGGGGGTGTCGCTCTGGAAAATCATGACGTAAAGCTGTTCACGCCAGTGCTTGTTACTGTCCATGGATAACGCCTGAATCAAAGATCAGCGCAGCCTAGGTTGATTCTCCCCGTCAGCGCAAGGCGCGACGTTGATCTGCGGTTGGTGCATCAGGCGAATGCCGGTGCGCAGCAACCAGCAGGCGAGAATGAACGGTGCCGTGAGAGTCGCCAGACCCAGGGCACTGAACAGCGGCGTCAGCAGCAGCGCCAGACCAATGCCCAACAGCGGCAGCCAGGGTTGCTGGCGCTGGGCGCTGAAGGCGAGGGCGGCGAGCACAGCGTTGTACCCCCCCAGGCCCAACAGCGCGACCTGGCTGTCGTGGTGCAACAGGCTGGAACCCAGGCCGATCGCCGACGCCAGCAACGCCCAGGCAAAGGCCCGGCGATCGGCGATCAGCAAACCGGCGGCGATCAATCCACCGGCCAACGGATGGTCGAGGAACATCACCTGACCGAAGCTTTTCAGCGCGGCGCCGAGCAGGTTCGCGGTATTCATTTCAAGCGCCGGAGCTGGCGTCGAAGGCCCGGCGAAACACAGGAACACCCAGCTCAACAATACGAACGGCGCAGTGTAGGCGGGCAGGTACTCGGTGAGGCGTGCGCGCTTGAGCCACTGCTGCGTGATCATCGCGCTCAGGCCACCGGCCGCCAGAATCAGCGGTGGCAGCATCGGCGACCAGGGGAAATACAGGCTCAGCAGCAAACCGACCAGTACGCCGTTGTAGCTGAACAGTCCGGCCTGACGATCAGCCTTGGCGTAGTTGCGCCGTTGCGCGGTGAGCAACCCGGCGACCGCGCCGAGCAGCGCGCCGGCAAACAGCACCGGCGCGGTGAATAGAATGGCCAAAAGGCACAGCAGGCCACACAGCGGATGACGCTGGAGGAAGATCTGACTGAAACCGTTGAGCAAAGCCTCGGCCCAGTCAGGGCAGTGGGTGTTGAAATGATTGGCAGGCATGGCAGGTCATTCGGTACTGATCGTTCCCACGTCGAGGCGTCGAACCGTCTGCGTGGGAATGCCTCAAAGGACGCTCTGCGTCTGCTCTTGGGACGCAGAGCGTCCCGGGCCGCATTCCCACGCGGAGCGTGGGAACGATCTTGGTCAGTGGTTAAATCAACGTTTCGATCCGCAGCGAATTAGTCGACCCCGGCTGCCCGAACGGCACACCCGCGGTGATCAGCAACGTATCGCCACGCTCGGCCATTCCTTGAGCCTGAGCGATTTCCAGCGCGGTCGAGCACACCTCATCCACCTGACGCAGGCGATCATTGACCACCGAGTGAATGCCCCACGCCACGCTCAAGCGGCGAGCGGTCTGCAGGTTCGGCGTCAGGTTGAGGATCGGCGCTTTCGGCCGTTCCCGCGCCGCCCGCAGACTGGATGCGCCGGACTCGCTGTAGTTGACCAGTACCGCCACCGGCAGCACGTTGCTGATGCGGCGGATCGCGCAACTGATCGCATCGGAAACAGTCGCTTCGGCTTTCGGCCGGCTGACGTCGAGTTGGGTCTGGTAATCCGGACCGTTCTCGACCTGGCGGATGATCTTGCTCATCATCTGCACGGCTTCCAGCGGGTACTCGCCGGACGCCGTTTCTGCCGACAGCATCACCGCATCGGCGCCTTCGGCCACGGCGTTGGCCACGTCGGTGACTTCGGCGCGGGTCGGGGCCGGGGAGAAGCGCATCGACTCAAGCATCTGCGTCGCCACCACCACCGGTTTGCCGAGCTGACGGCAGGTGGTGATGATGTTTTTCTGGATCTGCGGCACGCTCTCGGCCGGCACCTCCACGCCCAGGTCACCGCGAGCCACCATGATCGCGTCGCTCAGTTCGGCGATCTCGCGCAGTTGCTCGACGGCCGACGGCTTCTCGATTTTTGCCATCAGGAACGCCTTGTCGCCGATCAGGGCGCGGGCTTCGCGGATGTCTTCAGGACGTTGCACGAACGACAGCGCGACCCAGTCCACACCCAGCTCCAGACCAAAGCTCAGGTCGCGACGATCCTTGGTGGTCAGCGGGCTCAGGTCGAGCACCGCTTGCGGCACGTTCACGCCTTTGCGGTCCGACAGCTCGCCGCCGTTGAGCACGGTGGTGTCGATCGCATCGCTGTATTTGGTGACGACCCGCAGACGCAGTTTGCCGTCATCGAGCAGCAGGTCCATCCCGGCTTCCAGTGCCGCGATGATCTCCGGATGCGGCAGATTCACCCGGCGTTCGTCGCCCGGTGTCGCGTCCAGATCGAGGCGGAAGGCCTGACCGCGATGCAACTGAACCTTGCCGTCAGCGAACTTGCCGACCCGCAGTTTCGGCCCTTGCAGATCCATCAGGATGCCGAGCGGATAGTTGAGCTGGCGCTCGACTTCGCGGATCCACTGATAGCGCTTGGCGTGGTCGGCGTGATCGCCGTGGCTGAAGTTGAGGCGGAAGATGTTGACCCCGGCCTCGACCAGCTCGCGGATGTCTTCGATGCCGTCGACGGCAGGCCCGAGGGTGGCGAGGATTTTGACCTTTTTGTCAGGCGTCATGATTTGGAACTCTCGAGGATCAGAATGGCGCGGAAGTCGTTGACATTGGTGCGGGTCGGCTCGGTGACGATCAGCGCATCGAGCGCCGCGAAGTAACCGTAACCGTTGTTGTTATCCAGCTCGTCGCTGGCGCTCAGACCCAGGGCGGCGGCGCGGGCGTAGCTGTCCGGGGTCATGATCGCGCCGGCGTTGTCTTCCGAGCCATCGATGCCGTCGGTGTCACCGGCCAGCGCATAGACGCCGGGCTGGCCCTTGAGGCTGTCGGTGAGGCTGAGGAGGAATTCGGCGTTGCGTCCGCCACGGCCATTGCCGCGCACGGTCACGGTGGTTTCGCCGCCGGACAGGATCACGCACGGCGCTGCCAATGGCTGGCCGTGATGAATGATCTGGCGTGCGATGCCGGCATGGACTTTCGCCACTTCGCGGGATTCGCCTTCCAGGTCGCCAAGGATCAGCGTGCTGAAACCGGCCTGACGGCATTTCACCGCCGCCGCATCGAGCGATTGCTGAGGGCGGGCGATCAGCTGGAAGTGACTGCGGGCCAGGCTCGGATCGCCGGGTTTGACGGTTTCCGATTCCGGGCTTTGCAGCCAGGTGCGCACGGAGGCCGGAATCTCGATGCCGTAGCGCTTGATGATCGCCAGCGCTTCGGCGCTGGTGCTCGGGTCGGCCACGGTCGGGCCGGAGGCGATGACCGTGGCGAGGTCGCCCGGTACATCGGAAATCGCGTAGGTATAAACAGTCGCCGGCCAGCAGGCTTTGCCCAGCCGTCCGCCCTTGATCGCCGAGAGGTGCTTGCGCACGCAGTTCATCTCGCCGATGGTCGCGCCGGATTTGAGCAGGGCTTTGTTGATCGACTGCTTGTCGGCCAGGGTGATGCCTTCGGCCGGCAGCGCCAGCAGGGCAGAGCCACCGCCGGACAACAGGAAGATCACGCGGTCGTCTTCGGTCAGGTTGCTGACCAGTTCCAGCACCCGTTTAGCCACGGCCAGACCGGCAGCGTCCGGCACCGGATGCGCGGCTTCGACCACTTCGATTTTTTCGCACGGGGCGCCGTGACCATAACGGGTCACCACAAGGCCCGAGACTTCACCTTCCCAGCAGCGCTCGACCACTTGCGCCATGGCAGCGGCAGCCTTGCCGGCGCCGATGACAATCACGCGACCTGTGCGATCGGCCGGCAGATGAGCTTCGAGGACCTGGTTCGGATGGGCCGCGTCGATGGCTGTGGCAAACAGCTCGCGCAGCAGGTGTTGCGGATCGACCGACATGGCGGGCTCCCGGAATTCTTGTTATTGGGATAGAGCGCTACAGGATCTGCGGGAGCGAGCTTGCTCGCGAAGGCGGTGGATCAGTCAATATCCATGTCGACTGACAGACCCTATTCGCGAGCAAGCTCGCTCCCACAGGTTTCAAACGTTGCAGCAGAGACTTACTTCTTGTCGCGAATCGAGAAGTTGGCCATGTGTTCCAGGCCCTTGATCAGCGCCGAGTGGTCCCAGTTGCTGCCACCGATGGCCGCGCAGGTGCTGAACACTTGCTGGGCGTTGGCGGTGTTTGGCAGATTGATGCTCAGCTCCTTGGCGCCTTGCAGGGCCAGGTTCAGGTCCTTCTGGTGCAGGCTGATGCGGAAGCCCGGATCGAAGGTGCCCTTGATCATGCGCTCGCCGTGCACTTCGAGGATCTTCGAAGAAGCGAAACCGCCCATCAGCGCTTCACGCACCTTGGCCGGATCGGCACCGTTTTTCGAAGCGAACAGCAGGGCTTCTGCGACGGCCTGAATGTTCAACGCAACGATGATCTGGTTCGCCACTTTCGCGGTCTGACCGTCGCCATTGCCACCGACCAGGGTGATGTTCTTGCCCATGGCCTGGAACAGCGGCAGTGCGCGTTCGAAGGCATCGGCGTCGCCACCGACCATGATGCTCAGGGTCGCAGCCTTGGCGCCGACTTCACCACCGGACACCGGGGCGTCGAGGTATTGCGCGCCTTTCTCGTTGATCTTCGCGGCGAAAGCCTTGGTGGCGGTCGGCGAGATCGAGCTCATGTCGATCACGACCTTGCCTTTGCCGATGCCGGCCGCTACGCCGTCGGCGCGGAACAGCACGTCTTCGACCTGCGGGGTATCCGGCACCATGACGATGATGAATTCGGCTTCCTGGGCCACTTCTTTCGGGTTGGCCAGAGCGACCGCGCCAGCGGCGACCAGGTCGTCAGGGGCCGCGTCGTGGTGCGCCGACAGGAACAGGCTGTGACCGGCTTTCTGCAGGTTCGCCGCCATTGGGTGGCCCATGATGCCGGTGCCGATGAATCCGATTTTAGCCATGAGAAAATCCTCTTGTTTTTGTCTTGCTCAAGCAAATAGGGGGTCAGATCGCGTTGTGGGTCTTCAGCCAGCCGAGGCCTGCTTCAGTGGTGGTCAGCGGTTTGTACTCGCAGCCGACCCAGCCCTGATAACCGATGCGATCGAGGTGTTCGAACAGGAAGCGGTAGTTGATCTCGCCAGTGCCCGGCTCGTTGCGGCCCGGGTTGTCGGCCAACTGCACATGGTTGATCTCGCCCAGGTGCGATTGCAGGGTGCGGGCCAGATCGCCTTCCATGATTTGCATGTGATAGATGTCGTATTGCAGGAACAGATCGGCGCTGCCGACCTGCTCGCGAATCGACAGGGCCTGCGCCGTGTTGTTCAGGTAGAAACCCGGGATGTCGCGGGTGTTGATCGCTTCCATCACCAGTTTGATGCCGACGGCTTGCAGCTTTTCGGCGGCGTACTTGAGGTTGGCGACGAAGGTCTTTTCAACGGTGGCATCGTCCACGCCCTGCGGACGGATACCTGCCAGGCAGTTGACCTGGGTATTGCCCAGGACCTGTGCGTAAGCGATGGCCAGATCGACACCGGCACGGAACTCTTCGACCCGGTCCGGCAGGCACGCGATACCGCGCTCGCCCTTGGCCCAGTCACCCGCCGGCAGGTTGAACAGCACTTGGGTCAGACCGTTGGCGTCGAGTTTGGCCTTGATTTCGGCAGAGCTGAAATCGTACGGGAACAGGTACTCGACACCGCTGAAGCCAGCCTTGGCGGCGGCGTCGAAACGGGCAAGGAAATCCTGTTCGGTGAACAGCATGGACAGGTTGGCTGCGAAACGCGGCATGGTGGTCTCCCGTTCTAGATTCTCGTTCCCACGCTCTGCGTGGGAATGCCTCTATGGACGCTCTGCGTCCGCTTTGGGACGCGGAGCGTCCCTGGCTGCATTCCCACGCAAAGCGTGGGAACGATCAAGCAAAAGCAATCAATCGAGCAGCGAAATCGCGGTAGGCGCATCGTTGCCGACCAGCGCCAGGTCTTCGAATTCGTTGACGGCGTTGATCTCGGTCCCCATGGAGATGTTGGTCACACGCTCCAGAATGATCTCGACGATCACCGGCACCTTGAACTCTTCGATCAGCTCTTCGGCCTTGCGCAGGGCAGGGGCGATGTCAGCCGGTTCGAACACACGCAGTGCCTTGCAGCCCAGACCTTCGGCGACTGCGACGTGGTCGACACCGTAACCGTTGAGTTCCGGCGCGTTCAGGTTATCGAAGGACAGCTGCACGCAGTAGTCCATTTCGAACCCGCGCTGGGCCTGACGGATCAGCCCCAGGTACGAGTTGTTCACCACGACGTGGATGTACGGCAGATTGAACTGAGCGCCGACCGCCAGTTCTTCGATCATGAACTGGAAGTCATAGTCCCCCGACAGGGCCACGACTTTCCGGTTCGGATCGGCCTTCACCACACCCAGCGCTGCCGGAATGGTCCAGCCCAACGGGCCGGCCTGGCCGCAGTTGATCCAGTGACGCGGCTTGTAGACGTGCAGGAACTGCGCGCCGGCAATCTGCGACAGACCGATGGTGCTGACGTAGCAGGTGTCTTTGCCGAACACCTGGTTCATTTCTTCGTAAACGCGCTGCGGTTTGACCGGCACGTTGTCGAAGTGGGTCTTGCGTTGCAGGCTGGACTTGCGCTGCTGGCAGTCCTGCAGCCATGCGCTGCGGTTTTTCAACTTGCCGGCGGCTTGCCATTCACGGGCGACTTCGATGAACACGGTCAGCGCGGCAGCGGCGTCGGACACGATGCCCAGGTCCGGGGTGAACACGCGGCCGATCTGGGTCGGTTCGATGTCGACGTGAATGAACTTGCGGCCTTCGGTGTAAACGTCGACCGAACCGGTGTGACGGTTGGCCCAGCGGTTGCCGACGCCCAGTACCAAATCGGATTTGAGCAGGGTGGCGTTGCCGTAGCGGTGCGAAGTCTGCAGACCCACCATGCCGACCATCAGCGGGTGATCGTCCGGGATGGTGCCCCAGCCCATCAGGGTCGGGATGACTGGAATACCTGTCAGCTCGGCGAACTCGACCAGCAGCTCACTGGCGTCAGCGTTGATGATGCCGCCACCGGCGACCAGCAACGGACGTTCGGCCTGATCCAGCATCGCCAGAGCTTTTTCGACTTGCACGCGGGTCGCGCTCGGCTTGGCCAGCGGCAGTGGCTGGTAGGCGTCGATGTCGAATTCGATTTCAGCCATCTGCACGTCGAACGGCAGGTCAATCAGCACCGGGCCCGGACGGCCGGAACGCATTTCATAGAAGGCTTTCTGGAAGGCGTAAGGCACTTGGCCCGGCTCCAGAACAGTGGTCGCCCACTTGGTCACCGGCTTGACGATGCTGGTGATGTCGACGGCCTGGAAGTCTTCCTTGTGCATACGGGCGCGGGGTGCCTGGCCGGTAATGCAGAGGATCGGGATCGAGTCTGCGGAGGCGCTGTACAGACCGGTGACCATGTCGGTACCGGCCGGGCCGGAAGTGCCGATGCACACGCCGATGTTGCCGGCCTTGGTGCGGGTGTAGCCCTCGGCCATGTGCGAGGCGCCTTCAACGTGGCGAGCGAGGACGTGATCGATGCCACCGACTTTCTTCAGGGCGGAATACAGCGGGTTGATCGCAGCACCCGGAATGCCAAAAGCGGTATCGACCCCTTCACGGCGCATCACCAGAACGGCGGCTTCGATTGCTCTCATTTTGCTCATGGTTTTGTGCCTCTTTACGTTTTGTAATTGTATACAAGTGGCTTTGCGCAGAGTGTATTCACGGCGGACGGCGCAGGTCAATCCATTTTCTCAAGCACCTGTTTCATTCGTCGGAAGCCGATTCTGCTGTGGCTTTTCGTCGCATGAGGCGCTTTTCGGCGATTATTGTATACAAAAAAATAATTCATTGTGTTCTATTTGTTGCATCGGGCTGCGGCACAAACGCGCAGCACAAACACGCAGCCCAACGACTTTCCCAATAACAAAATGAGGACGGCACCATGAGCGCTTTAACCTTGAAAGTCGCAGTCAAGCTGGTCAACGAAGCCATCAGTGCAGGGCGGGCCATTTGCGCTGCACCGCTGACCATCGCGGTACTGGATACCGGCGGCCATCTGGTCACCCTGCAACGCGAAGACGGCGCCAGCCTGCTGCGCCCGAACATCGCCATCGGCAAAGCCTGGGGCGCCATCGCCCTGGGCAAGGGCTCACGCCTGCTGGCGCTGGACGCGCAACAACGCCCGGCGTTCATCGCCGCGCTCAACAGCATGGGGCAGGGCAGTGTCGTGCCGGCACCGGGCGGTGTGCTGATTCGGGATCAGGCGGGGAACGTGCTGGGTGCGATCGGCATCAGCGGCGATCTGTCGGACATCGATGAGCAGGTCGCGATCAAGGCCGTAGAGGCCCTGGAGCTGCGGGCGGATGCGGGGGTGGCTGCGTGATTTGCGGCGTTTGAACTGACGCCATCGCTGACTGGCTCGCTCCCCATTGATTCGAAGTGTCGGACACAAAATGTCTAACACTGCGAGCCCACTGTGGGAGCGAGCTTGCTCGCGAAGGCGATTCAACAGACACATCCTGCCAAAGTCATCCGCAGTCTAATTCTGTTCGCGGATCTAACCTTTCAAATCTTCTATTGAAAGGGCAACGGAATGCCGAAATCATCAGCCTCACATCGACTGCGCTTGGGGCGTTATGACGAACCCAATCGCATTTATCTGCTGACTGCCAATACGTTGAGACGTGCTCCTTTTTTCAGGGACTACATGTTGGGTAGATTGGTCGCAGATCAGTTTCAAAGTGCTCAGGAGCAAGGCTTGGTTGATTCATTGGCCTGGGTGGACATGCCTGATCACTTGCACTGGTTGATCAATCTGAAGCAGGGATCGCTCCGTGAGCTGATGCAGAAAACCAAATCCTTGAGTGCGCGGGCTGTGAATCTAAGCGCCGGGAGAAGCGGAAGTATTTGGCAGCCGGGGTTTCATGATCATGCGCTGCGTCGGGACGAGGACTTGGTGAAAATGGCCCGGTATGTGGTGGCCAACCCATTGCGGGCCGGTTTGGTGAAAAAGCTGGCTCAGTACCCGTTGTGGGATGCGGTCTGGGCCTGTCGGTAAGACTGAGTCGCCCCGTTCGCGAGCAAGCTCGCTCCCACAGAAGATTTGTGAACGCCACAGATCCAGTGTGGGAGCGAGCTTGCTCGCGAAGGGGGCACCGCAGTCTTTCAGTCCGGCTCGCAGCCTTTGAGCACCAACCGGATGATGGTTTGCGCCGCGGCCTCATAGTCCGCTTCATCCAGCTTTTCCTTGCCGGTCACGGCGGAGATCTGCCAGTCGAAGTCGGCGTAGGTCTGGGTCGCGGCCCAGATGCTGAACATCAGGTGGTTGGGGTCGATCGGGGCGATCTGGCCGCGCTCGATCCAGGTCTGGATGCAGTCGATGTTGTGCTTGGCCTGGCCGTTGAGCTGCTCGACCAGGTCGGCGCTCAGGTGCGGGGCGCCGTGCATGATTTCGCTGGCGAACACCTTGGAGGCGAAGGGCAGGTCGCGGGAGATGCGGATCTTCGAGCGGATGTAGCCGCTCAGTACTTCGCTCGGTACACCGTCCGGGTTGAACGGGGTCGAGGCCTGCAGGATCGGCACGATGATACTTTCCAGTACCTCGCGGTAGAGGTTTTCCTTGGACTTGAAGTAGTAATAGACGTTGGGCTTGGGCAGTCCTGCCTTGGCGGCGATGTCGCTGGTTTTGGTCGCAGCGAAGCCCTTGTCGGCAAACTCTTCACTGGCTGCACGCAGGATCAGTTCTTTGTTGCGCTCGCGGATTGTGCTCATAAACCCGGTGGTTCCTTGCCTGTTCTGGCGGTTGCGCATGGTAGCACCGGCCTCGCGCGGCGCTCAACAATGCCCCGTGTGGCCTGCAGTCGCGGTATGCTGCGCGGCATTATTCACATAAGGAAACAAGATTCATGGCAGGAAGCAGTTTGCTGGTGCTGATCGACGACATCGCCACCGTTCTGGACGACGTTGCGTTGATGACCAAAATGGCTGCCAAGAAAACCGCCGGCGTGCTCGGCGACGACTTGGCGCTCAACGCCCAGCAGGTCTCCGGCGTACGCGCGGAGCGGGAAATCCCGGTGGTCTGGGCGGTGGCCAAGGGCTCATTCGTCAACAAGCTGATCCTGGTGCCGTCGGCGCTGGCGATCAGCGCGTTCGTGCCGTGGCTGGTGACGCCGCTGTTGATGGTCGGTGGCGCCTACCTGTGTTTCGAAGGTTTCGAAAAACTCGCGCACACGTTTCTGCACAGCAAGGCTGAAGACGAGGCCGAGCACGCCCAGTTGGTTGAAGCCGTGGCTGATCCGGCAACCGATCTGGTGGCCTACGAGAAAGACAAGATCAAGGGCGCGATCCGCACCGACTTCATCCTCTCGGCGGAAATCATCGCCATCACCCTCGGTACCGTGGCCGATGCTTCGCTGACCCAGCAAGTGATCGTGATGTCGGGCATCGCCATCGTCATGACCGTGGGTGTTTACGGTCTGGTGGCCGGTATCGTCAAGCTCGATGACCTCGGCCTGTGGCTGACGCAGAAGCCCGGCGCTGCGGCGAAGCGTATCGGTAACGCTATCCTGCGTGCCGCGCCTTACATGATGAAAGGCCTGTCGGTGATCGGCACCGCAGCGATGTTCCTGGTCGGTGGCGGCATCCTGACCCACGGCGTACCGGTGGTGCATCACTGGATCGAAAGCGTCGGCGCAGCGGCCGGTGGCGCCGGGTTTGTGGTGCCGATGCTGTTGAACGGCGTGGCGGGGATCATCGCGGGTGCGGTGGTGCTGGCGGGCGTGTCCGTGATCGGCAAAGTCTGGAAAGCCCTGAAGGGTTGAATCCCGAGGCAAACAAAAAGGCCATTCGACTCGCATCGAATGGCCTTTTTTTGTAGCTGGCGTTTTTACTCGGCGATCTGCAACTTGCGCGACTCGGTATAGACGTAGCGCACCTTCTCGTACTCGAACGGTGAGTTCAGCTGACCGTAGCGGAAGCTGGTCTGGTAACGCTTGTCGACCGCGCGCAATGCCCAGACTTCCGGATGGTTGGAGCTGACTTCCGAAACATTGAGAAAGTTGATCGCGGACTCGGCTGAGAAATCCACCGCAAGGCCGGCGGTATCGCGCAGGTTCGACGGGCCGAGAATCGGCAGCACGAAATAGGCGCCGCCCGGTACGCCGTAGAAGCCCAGGGTCTGACCGAAGTCTTCGTTCTGGCGCGGCAGGCCCATGGCGGTGGCCGGGTCCCAGAGCCCGGCGATGCCGATGGTGGTGTTGAGCAGCAGGCGCGCGGTGGTTTCCATCGAGCGTTTGCCCTTGAACTGCAACAGGCTGTTGACCAGATTCGGCACGTCGCCAAGGTTGTTGAAGAAGTTGCTCACGCCGGTGCGCACGAAGCTCGGGGTGATGTAGCGATAACCATCGACCACCGGCAGGAACACCCATTGGTCGAAGCGGTAGTTGAAGTGGTAGACGCGCCGGTTCCACTCTTCCAGCGGGTCGTAGACGTTCAGCGCGCTGAGTGTCGAGCGCTCGAACTCGCGCTGATCCAGCCCCGGGTTGAACTTGAGTTTGGACAGCGGCTCCTTGAAACCGTCGCTGTCGATGACCACCGGTGCATTGGCTTTGCTGTTGTCGGCCTGGGCCATACCTGCACTGAGGAGCGCTGCAATCAGCAGGAGATATTTAGCCACGGAAGAACTCCAGCATGGCGTCGCTGTTGACGCGATAGTTAAGGTTGCCGCAATGGCCGCCCAGTGGGTAAACGGTCAGGCGATCACCGAAGGTCCGACGCAGGAAACCGAGATCGCCCGGGCCGAGGATCACGTCGTCGGCGTTGTGCATGACGGCGATTTTCGGGCTGTCGTGCAGGTAATCCTTCAATGCGTACAGGCTCACCTGATCGATCAGTTGCAGCAGGCTGCCGCCGTCGGTGCGGGCGCGCCACATCGGGATCACCTGTTCGGTGAGGTAGCAGTCGAAGTCACATTGCAGCGCACGCTTGAGGAACGGCGTGAGGCTGGTGCCTTCGGTGATCGGGAATTTCGGCGGGGTGATCAGGCCACGGCGGTTGATCAGGTCCGAAGTGAACGCGATGTCCGCCGCCGAGAAGCGGAACGAGGTGCCGATCAGCATCGCCATCTGCTCGTTGCTCAGATGCTGCTTGGACTGCTGGAAGTCGTAGAGCAACGCATCGTTGAGGTCGATGTAGCCTTTTTGCTGGAAGTAGCGGGTCAGTTTGCTCAGCACCAGTTCATAGAAGGTGGTGCTGTTATTGATGCCCTTGACCTCGGTCTGCACCAGCTTGTCGAGGTTGGTGATCGAGGTATAGAGGTTGACCGGTGGATTGAGCAGCAGGACTTTCTTGAAGTTGAAGCTGCGACGGGTTTCATCCAGATGGGCAACGAACGCTGCGTCCAGTGCGCCGAGGCTGTAGCCGCTGAGGTAATAGTCGGTGACCGGCAGTTTCGGGTTCTGCGCCCGCACGGCCTGCATCACCCGATACATGTCTTCGGCGTCTTCCTTGGTCACGCCGGGGGTGGCGAAACGCGAGGCGGCGCTCATGAAGTCGAAGCTGGTCGGCGACGACAGCTGCACGACGTGGTAGCCGGCCTTGTAATAAAGCTTCTTCAGGTATTCGTTGAGCGTGCTGTCGTAGCGCGCGCCAGTGCCGGCGATCAGAAAGATCAGCGGCGCGGCCTTGTCCTGGGTGGCGATGCGGTAAGTCAGTTTTTTCACCGGCCAGAAATTGTCCGGCAGGATGAATTCGCGCTCGGGGCGCAGGGTGACGCTGCGATCGGTCTGATCGATGTCGTCGTCCAGTGGCAGTTCAGGGCGCAAGTCCGGCGGCGTGGTGGCGATGGTCGCCTCGAACGGATTGGTCAGGGGATAGCCATAGCTGGCGGCGTCGATATCCACCGCCAGCGCGGACGCACTCAGAATAAGGCCGCCAAACAGGGCGGCGAAGCGCAAGGAACGGAGCATGACTGGATCCCTTAGAGGAAGGTGCCGAATGAAGTTCGCAGGCTATGACCACCGGGTTTGCGCCAAAGTGCCATGCCACGGCATCTATCTGACGGAATTCGGAGTAATAGTAGCCGGACGATACACTTTGCAAGGAATGAATGACCAGTTAAGAGTTGTTAGTCCTTGCGTATGCGCGGCGGCGGATTAAGCTGGCCGCCGATTTCATCGATTGGAGTGTTCCATGTCCCGCCGCTTGCCTGTGATTCTGCTGCTCGTTCTGTTGCCGTTGTGGCTGGCCGCCAGTTATGGCGCGCGTTATGGCTTCATGGAGGACGCGCAGTGGGTGGGCATCTGCGTGGATGAGGCGAGCCGTTGGGAATGCTCGGTGCGCTCGAACCTGGGCCTGATCATTCATTTCCAGATGCTGGGCTGGGCGGCGGTCACGGCCGCGGTGATCGGTTTTGTCGTGCCGGGACGGGCAGGGCGGTGGCTGGCGGTGCTGGCGCTGATGTTCGGGTTGCCGGCGCTGGCGCTGTACAACACGACGCTGGCGGTGTTTGCGGTGGTGATTGCCGGGTTGCGGTTGGTAAGAAAGTCGATGATGCGCTAAGCAGGTTTGCATGACCTGTTATTTCTGACAGTTGACGATGTCTGCGGCACCGAACATATTCAAGCCGTCGTAGAGGGTTGATCCTGTCGGGAGATTCCGCGATGCATTCACATACGCCTGTGATGACCGTGACGGATCCACGAGGTTTGGTGGTGCGTGATGTCGCCTATTACAGGGCTGCTGTCGGGAACCTCATTGAACGACGGGTCACCCATCAGGCCTACGATGCTTCCAGGCGTGCAACCAAGCGCTATGACCCTCGTCTGTTCCTGCTTCTCGATATGGAGCCCGATATCCCCGCAAGCCTGCGAACGGTATTCAACCTCGCGGGGGAAGAACTGCTGACCGATAACGTCGACATCGGCTGTCGCGTGCAATTGTCAGGGCCTGCTGGCCAGAACGTCGATAGCTGGGACAGCAGGTCAACGCATTTTCATACGGTTTACGATGAGCTTATTCGTCCTGTAAAGGAAACCGTGCGTGTGCCCGGCCAGGCTGAACGGACCTGTACGTATTTTTCGTATGGTGGCAGCGGAATGTCGTTTGCCGAGCGCAATCAATGCGGGCAACTCATTCGGCAAGATGATAATGCCGGAACAAAATTTCATCGCTCGTATTCACTCAAAGGCGAGTTACTCGAAAGTACTCAACACTTTCTAGAGATCGTGGCACCACCGGATTGGCCTTCTTCAGAGATTGATCGCGATCTACTCCATGAGTCAGGCACTGGTGCAACGACCCGCTCTTGTTACAGCGCGACGTCTCAACTGCTTAGCGAAATCGATGCCAAGAGCAATGCCCGCATCTTCAATTATCAAGTGGATGGGCAGGCTCTCGGAATAAAAGTGAAAGTAGGAAAGGACGGGACGTCAACTGATGTGGTCACCGAGATTCGGTACAACGCTTTCAATAAAGTCGAGCAGCAAACTCTGGCCAATGGGCTGGTCTGTTCTGCCTCTTATTCTCCGGTCGATGGAAGACTGTATGAGCTGAGATCACGGATCCCGGGCCATTCGCCTCTGCAGCACCTTGTTTACCGATACGACCCGGTGGGTAACGTGGTCGCTATCGAAAACCGCGCGTTGCGCGTTCGCTACTTCGGTAATCAGAAGATTGATCCTGTCAGGACGTTCCGTTACGACACAAATTACCAACTCATCGGTGCTACTGGATGGCAGGTGATTGGAGGGAGTGCAGGCCCGAGCCTGCCTGCGTTTCAGTCCCCGGCGGATCCGGGGCAGTTGGAAAACTACACCGAGTCGTTTGATTACGATTGCAGCGGAAATCTGATCAAGCAAGTTATCAGCGCAGCGATTGGAAGTCGCACTCAGCAGATGGTTGTCTCGAAGTACAGTAATCGTGCACTGGTGCAAAAAGAAAATGGAGATTTACCAACGGAAGCTGAAATTGCACAGGGGCACGATTTGGCTGGCAACAAGCTTATTCTGCTACCGGGGCAGCAACTGGAATGGGATGAGCGCAATCGATTGTGCAGAGTAGGGACGGTAGTGCGCCCTGATTTGCCAAACGATGATGAGGCATACGTTTACGATCATGGCGGGCAGAGACTGCGGAAAATTCGCACGACTCTGCGCGGTCGTTTGGCAATTCCCCAGGAGGTTCGTTATCTGGGAGCGCTGGAAGTGCGAACCAGCAGTTCAAGCCTGCTGCAAGTCATCAACGTGCAGGCAGAACTGTGCGATGTCCGTGTGCTCAACCGAAAAGATCCGCGGTCAGGTAAAGCCACTGTCACTATCCGGTTTGCAGTGACTGATCAGATTGGCTCTTGCTGCCTGGAACTTGATGAGACCGGCGCGCTTATCAGTGAAGAAGTTTTTTCTGCCTTTGGCCGCACAGTCTGGTGGGCGGGCAGCGACCAGATTAAAGCCAGTGACAAGACCCGGCGTTTTTCGGGCAAGGAACGGGACTTGACAGGACTGTATTACTACGGAGTGAGATATTACGTGCCTTGGTGGCACCAATGGCTCAGCCCGGATCCTGGCGGTGTGGTGGATGGTTTGAATTTGTACCGTATGGTTGGTAATAACCCGGTTACTTTTTTTGATGACGCAGGGTTTGCCGGTACTGATATCAATGTAAGTAGCCAGGGCAATTATGAGAGTCTGGTTGCCAGCTTTTCAGCGGGCGATATTCTGTTCGGGCTGCGAGAACCTCGTGATGCTGCGCTGAAAGCCCTGGAAAAGGTCGGGTTCAAGGAATTTTCAAGAGTGCCTTTGTGGAGAGGCGGGTTAACGAGGGTGCTTTGGGAGAAAAAACGCAATGTCCTGAAGCAGAATGACCTGACCGATGCTGCGTTTGGCCCGACGGTTACGGCGGGTATTTACAGAACGAACGAGCAGATCAAGTCAGAGCTGGTCGATGTGGATCGTGGTATTGGTTACAAAGAGTTTGCAATGACCAATCGGTATTTTCAAAAGGATGAAAAAGGCACCGGCAACTTCTTTGAAATAAACGTTCCGATGTGGCGTCGCTCAAGTAAAGCAGGTTTGGAGTACCAGATTTTCGGGCGAAATAAAAAAGTCCTCTTTGCGATCGATAACTTGATGGAGACGCTGGATGACATTGTTGCAAAAACGGCAGGAGCAGGAACCAGTGTGACGGCCTCTGAAATAAGATATGTGTATCGGCGAAAAGACACGCCTGAAGTCAAAAACAATGTGAAATTTTTTGTGGCTGACAGAGAAGTGCCGCAGGCAGAGTTCTTTGCATTGCCGGCCTGGAAGAATTATCAACCCAAGAAAACGTTCAAAAGCGTTGCTGTACCGCGTCGAGCAGCGCAAAACATGCATTAGTCGCGGGCTTTCAGGTTAGCGGGATAAGTTGGTGCATGAGGGGGGGAGCGCAAATCCTGTTCTCCAGGCTGGAGACAGGATTTGCGTGCAGTCCTGAATATCAGTTCTTGCGAACCCGCAAGCAGCGCCAAAGCGCAGCCACCATCAACACGCTGACCAGCGCCCAGCCCCACGCCTGCTGATTCTGCAAACCTTCGCGGAACAGTTGCGGCGCAATGCCGGCGCCGATGATGAAGGTCAGCAGGGCGATCTCCCGACGGGCCACATTTACCGGGCGGCACAGGTAAACCAGCGTCGGCAGGATGAATGCCACACTCGGAAAGCTTCGGTAGCGCGGATCGAACACCAGCTCCAGCATCATCACCGCAGCGGCGAATCCGGCCGCTGCGACCAGCCAGCCGGCCCGTCGCTCAAAAGCGTTGAACGCCCGCTCACGCCAGCCGCTGCGGGCGCTCAAGGTCAGCGCGGCATGGGCCAGCACCAACAGATTCAGAGCCGTCAGTAACCCGACCCACAGCCATTCGCTGGCAAACCGCGTGGTCACTCGCGCCAGATCACCCCAGGCGCCAATCGAACAGGCGGCGAGGGCGCCGAGCAACGGCAGGATCAGCGCCGAGCGCGTCGTGCGAACCCGGCCACCCAGCAGCAATGTTCCGAGGAAAATCAGCCCGCCGACCGCCAGCCACTGCGACCAGTACGGCACGTTCGACACCGGCCCGGCCAGCACGCCTTTGTCCTGGCGATCAGCATCGAACAGTCCCCAATAACCGCCGACCGCACCCTCGCTGCCGCGCTTCCACGGCTGGTCGAACGCTTCTATCAGGTTGTACCGCCAGCCTTCCTGTTCGGCGAGGGTGACAAAACCACGTATGAACCTGGCTTCGTTGACCCGGCTCGGCAGTGCGGTCTCACGCTGGCGGCCTTCACTCGGCCAGCCGGTTTCGCCGATCATCACGTCCTTGGGTGCGAACTTGTTGCCGAATACCTGACGCACTTGCGCTACATGATGCAGCGCGACGTCAATGTTCGACGGATCGTCTTCCCAGTACGGCAGCAAGTGAATGGTCAGAAAATCCACCGCCGGCGCGACTTCCGGGTGTTTGAGCCAGAACTCCCAGACATCCGCGTAGGTGACTGGTTGCTTGATGCGGCTCTTGACCTTGTTGATCAGCTTCGCCAGTTGCGCGCCGGTCACTTCCTTGCGCAGCAGGGCTTCGTTGCCGACGATCACGGCGCTGACCACGTCCGGGTTGGCATTGGCCGAGGCAATCAGTAGGTCGACTTCCTTCTCGGTGTCCACCGGGTTGCTGTTGACCCACGCGCCGATCATCAACTTCAGGCCATGCTTGCGCGCCAGATCCGGCAGCGCTTCGAGGCCGGTCATCGAGTAGGTGCGAATGCATTCGAAGCGGGTGGCGAGCAGGGCGAGGTCGGCGTCCATGCGCTCCGGGCGCAGTTTGAACGGGACGTCGAACGGCGACTGGTCCTTGTCGAACGGGGTGTAGGAGGCGCATTGCAGCTTGTGGGTCGGGGTGGTGACGTCCGGCAGGATCACCGGTTTGCCGAGTCCGTACCAGAAGCCGCACAGGGCAAACAGCCCGAGCAGGCAGGCGAGCAGATAAGGAAGAAAGGGGAAGCGGGAGGTCGCGGACATGGTCAGGCCGAGTGGCTGCAAAGCGACGCATGTTACCTGCATTTATGAGCAGGTTGGTGGCCCGCACGATTTTGACATGCAAAGTTCGGGCGGATTGTCTGGCGCCAAATATCCGAATGCAGTTAATGGCTTTCTGATGTCGTTTCTCGTTGCCTTGAGGTCGCTGACAGAGCAGGTCTTATCGGGCGTCGGGTTGATGATCGGAGCCATCAGTACTCCGCTGATGTTCTAACGAGTTTGCGGTCGGGCGTGATGGGGGCGCTGTGCACCATAACAATACGTTGACGATGCCCGGCATCCGTCGGGCGCAGCATTTCGGGGAAGTAACGATGAAGATGCGACGACTTTTAGGCGCAGGTGCCGCTCTGGTGCTTGCGATGGGCTCCACTTTCGCCAGCGCTGAAAAACAGACCCTGAACATCGGTTACGTTGACGGTTGGTCCGACAGCGTCGCGACCACCCACGTGGCGGCCGAAGTAATCAAGCAGAAGCTCGGCTACGACGTGAAACTGCAAGCCGTCGCCACCGGCATCATGTGGCAGGGTGTCGCCACCGGCAAACTCGACGCCATGCTCTCGGCCTGGCTGCCAGTGACCCACGGCGAATACTGGACCAAGAACAAGGATCAGGTCGTCGATTACGGCCCGAACTTCAAGGATGCGAAAATCGGTCTGATCGTGCCGGAGTACGTCAAGGCCAAGACCATCGAAGATCTGAAAACCGACGATTCCTTCAAGAAACGCATCGTCGGCATCGACGCCGGTTCAGGCGTGATGCTCAAGACTGATCAGGCGATCAAGGATTACGACCTGACCGGCTATCAACTCAAGGCCAGTTCCGGCGCCGGCATGATTGCCGAGCTGACCCGCGCCGAGAAGAAAAACGAATCCATCGCCGTCACCGGCTGGGTGCCGCACTGGATGTTCGCCAAGTGGAAACTGCGCTTCCTCGACGACCCGAAAGGTGTGTATGGCGCGGCTGAAACCGTGAACAGCATCGGCAGCAAGGAGCTGGCGACCAAGGCGCCGGAAGTGGCCAAGTTCCTGAAAAACTTCCAATGGGCTTCGAAAGACGAAATCGGCGAAGTCATGCTGGCGATTCAGGACGGTGCAAAACCTGACGTAGCGGCCAAGGACTGGGTGGCCAAGCACCCTGAGCGTGTTGCCGACTGGACCAAGTGATTTAAGCCGAAGCGTCTAATCTGCGCTTCCCAGGGCCGTCCGACATATCAGTCGGGCGGCCTTTTTTGTTGGTCCTCTATTAATAGGCAGCGTTGGCCGTTTTCGGCTGGTCTGGAAATTGGCAAAAACGTCATGGCGCTCTACTACTAAGGTCGTCTGGAACCCGGCTCGCAGCCGCATACAGTGGATATGTTCCAAAAATAAAAATCTGTGCTGCGAGGATAAAAACAATGAACGACAGCATTTACCTCTCGATTCAGAACAGCCCGCGCTTCAAGGAGCTGGTCAAGAAAAGAGAAAGGTTCGCCTGGATACTCTCGGCGATCATGCTCGGGCTCTACTCCGGCTTCATCCTTCTGATCGCGTACGGGCCGCAAGTGCTCGGCACGAAAATCAGTGCCGAATCATCCATCACCTGGGGCATCCCGATCGGTGTCGGACTGATTGTCTCGGCCTTCATCCTGACCGGCATTTACGTGCGCCGCGCCAATGGCGAGTTCGACGACCTGAACAACGCGATTCTCAAGGAGGCTCAGCAATGATCCGGCGTCTACTGGCTCTTTTGAGCATCGCAGCGTTCGCTCCGGCCGTCTGGGCCGCTGACGCCCTGACCGGCGAAGTCCACAAGCAACCGCTCAACGTTTCCGCGATCGTCATGTTCGTGGCGTTCGTTGGTGCGACCCTGTGCATCACTTACTGGGCGTCCAAACGCAACAACTCGGCAGCCGACTACTATGCGGCGGGCGGCAAGATCACCGGTTTCCAGAACGGTCTGGCAATTGCCGGTGACTACATGTCGGCGGCGTCCTTCCTGGGTATTTCCGCGCTGGTGTTCACCTCCGGCTACGACGGCCTGATCTACTCGATCGGCTTCCTCGTGGGCTGGCCGATCATTCTGTTCCTGATCGCCGAGCGTCTGCGCAACCTGGGTAAATACACCTTTGCCGACGTGGCGTCCTACCGCCTCGGGCAGACCCAGATCCGCACCCTGTCTGCCTGCGGTTCGCTGGTGGTGGTGGCGTTCTACCTGATCGCGCAAATGGTCGGTGCCGGCAAGCTGATCCAGCTGCTGTTCGGTCTCGACTACCACGTTGCGGTGATTCTGGTCGGTATCCTGATGTGCCTGTACGTGCTGTTCGGCGGCATGCTGGCAACCACCTGGGTGCAGATCATCAAGGCTGTGCTGTTGCTGTCCGGTGCCTCGTTCATGGCGCTGATGGTGATGAAGCATGTCAACTTCGATTTCAACACGCTGTTCTCCGAAGCCATCAAGGTTCACGCCAAGGGCGAAGCGATCATGAGCCCGGGCGGTCTGGTAAAAGACCCGATCTCGGCATTCTCCCTGGGTCTGGCACTGATGTTCGGTACCGCCGGCCTGCCGCACATCCTGATGCGCTTCTTCACCGTAAGCGACGCGAAAGAAGCTCGTAAAAGCGTGCTGTACGCGACCGGTTTCATTGGCTACTTCTACATCCTGACCTTCATCATTGGCTTCGGCGCGATCCTTCTGGTCAGCACCAACCCGGCCTTTAAAGATGCGGCGGGCGCTCTGCTCGGCGGCAACAACATGGCGGCAGTGCACCTGGCGAACGCCGTGGGCGGCAGCGTGTTCCTCGGCTTCATCTCGGCGGTGGCGTTCGCGACCATCCTGGCGGTGGTGGCCGGCCTGACTTTGGCCGGTGCTTCGGCGGTGTCTCACGACCTGTACGCCAGCGTGATCAAGAAGGGCAAGGCCAACGAGAAGGATGAGATTCGCGTTTCGAAGATCACCACCATCGCGCTGGGCGTTCTGGCCATCGGCCTGGGCATCCTGTTCGAAAGCCAGAACATCGCGTTCATGGTCGGTCTGGCGTTCTCCATCGCGGCAAGCTGCAACTTCCCGGTGCTGCTGCTTTCGATGTACTGGAAGAAGCTGACCACTCGTGGCGCCATGATTGGTGGCTGGCTGGGGCTGGTGAGCGCGGTGGGGCTGATGATTCTTGGCCCGACCATCTGGGTGCAGATCCTGCATCACGAGAAGGCGATTTTCCCTTACGAGTATCCGGCGCTGTTTTCGATGATCATTGCGTTCATCGGGATCTGGTTCTTCTCGATCACCGACAAGTCGGCTGAGGCCGAGAACGAGCGGGCGCTGTTCTTCCCGCAGTTTGTGCGTTCGCAGACCGGGTTGGGGGCGAGTGGGGCGGTATCGCACTGAGGATCTTGTGTAGGTTGAGTTGAATGAAAATGCCCTGGTCGAGAGATTGGGGCATTTTTTTGTGGGCGGTTATCGGACTTTCTTTGGGGTGGGATATCCGTTGCTGCGGTAATGGGCACCAGCGGTGGCACCCGAAGAAAAGGTTATGTACCCAATCAACAATAAACCAGTCGGCCCAAAGGCCACTGAAATGCCCCAAACAAAAAAACGGCCCCCATTCTGATGGAGGCCGTTCCCGGTACAGCGCTAAGACGCTATCGCTAGACAGCTCTTATTTGCGGTCTTCCAGCTTGGTGATGTCCCGCGACTCGTAGCCAGTGTAAAGCTGGCGCGGACGGCCAATCTTGTACGGGCTGGAGAGCATTTCCTTCCAGTGCGAGATCCAGCCGACAGTACGTGCCAGGGCGAAAATCACGGTGAACATGCTGGTCGGAATGCCGATCGCCTTGAGGATGATCCCCGAGTAGAAGTCGACGTTCGGATACAGCGAGCGCTCGATGAAGTACGGGTCGGTCAGCGCGATCTCTTCCAGGCGCATGGCCAGTTCGAGTTGCGGATCGTTCTGGATGCCCAGTTCCTTCAGCACTTCGTCGCAGGTCTGCTTCATTACAGTCGCGCGAGGGTCGCGGTTCTTGTAGACGCGGTGACCGAAGCCCATCAGCTTGAACGGATCGTTCTTGTCCTTGGCCTTGGCGATGAACTTGTCGATGTTCGAAACATCGCCGATTTCATCGAGCATGGTCAGCACGGCTTCGTTCGCACCGCCGTGGGCAGGGCCCCACAGTGCGGCGATACCGGCGGCAATACAGGCGAACGGGTTGGCACCCGAGGAGCCCGCCAGACGCACGGTGGAGGTCGATGCGTTCTGCTCGTGGTCGGCGTGGAGGATGAAGATCCGGTCCATGGCCTTGGCGAGTACCGGGCTGATCGGTTTGATCTCGCACGGGGTGTTGAACATCATGTGCAGGAAGTTTTCCGCGTACGACAGGTCGTTGCGCGGGTACATCATGGGTTGACCCATGGAGTACTTGTAAACCATCGCGGCCAGGGTCGGCATCTTGGCAACCAGGCGGATCGCGGAGATTTCGCGATGCTGCGGGTTATTGATGTCGAGGGAGTCGTGGTAAAAGGCCGAGAGGGCGCCGACTACACCACACATGACGGCCATCGGGTGGGCGTCACGGCGGAAGCCGTTGAAGAAGGTTTTCAGCTGCTCGTGAACCATGGTGTGGTTCTTTACGGTGCCGACGAACTGGGCCTTTTGCTCTGCAGTTGGCAGTTCGCCGTTCAGCAGCAGGTAGCAGGTTTCCAGGTAGTCCGACTTTTCAGCCAGCTGTTCGATCGGGTAGCCGCGGTGCAGCAGGATGCCGTTGTCGCCGTCGATATAGGTAATCTTCGATTCGCAGGAAGCGGTCGACATGAAACCGGGGTCGAAAGTGAAGCGGCCCGTGGCCGTCAGGCCCCGAACATCGATAACATCGGGACCAACGGTGCCGGTTAAAATGGGCAGCTCGACGGGGGCTGCGCCCTCGATGATCAACTGCGCTTTTTTGTCAGCCATGTGGCCTCCTATTTATGCTTGAAATCATCAGACAGACCCCCCACGCAGGGCCCGCACCACTATAGTGAGATAAATTCGAATGTCAATTTGCCTAAAGTCTTGCTCCAGAAGGCTTTAACCGTACTTTTTCCTCGAAATTGCCTGCCATTTACGCCTTTTATACGACTTGTGCAATCCGCTATTGGGGGTAGGCGATTGCGTTGTCATTAGTAGCCTAACTGTCTATACTCGGCGACCGACCGCCAAGGGCTTTTGGGCTCGCTTTCATTGGGGGTCGCATCCCTGGGTGGTGGTTACCTGACCAGTGCACTCCCCAACAACTTTGCCCTGATTGTTAGGGGCTCTTCAGTGTGAAAAAAAAGCCGTGAAAAGCCAACGACCTGTAAACCTAGACCTAAGGACCATCAAACTCCCCATCACCGGCGTTACGTCGTTTCTTCACCGTGTTTCCGGCATCATCCTCTTCCTGGGCCTCGGCATCATGCTTTATGCATTGGGCAAATCCCTGGGTTCCGAGGAAGGTTATGTCGAGGTGAAGGCATGCTTGACCAGCCCGCTGGCCAAGTTCGTAGCATGGGGCCTCCTGTCCGCTCTTCTGTATCACCTGGTTGCCGGTGTGCGCCACTTGATCATGGACATGGGCATCGGTGAGACGCTGGAAGGCGGCCGCCTGGGCTCGAAACTGATCATCGCCGTTTCCGTGGTGCTGATCGTTCTGGCAGGAGTTTGGATATGGTAACCAGCGTTACAAACCTTTCGCGTTCGGGCCTCTATGACTGGATGGCACAACGTGTGTCTGCGGTCGTTCTCGCGGCTTATTTCATTTTCCTGATCGGCTACCTCGCCGCGAACCCGGGCATTGGCTACGACCAATGGCACGGCCTGTTCGCCCACAACGGAATGCGTATCTTCAGTCTGCTGGCACTGGTTGCCCTGGGCGCTCACGCCTGGGTCGGCATGTGGACCATCGCGACCGACTACCTGACGCCAATGGCGCTGGGCAAGTCCGCGACTGCAGTACGTTTCCTTTTCCAGGCAGTATGCGGCGTCGCGATGTTCGCTTACTTCGTCTGGGGTGTGCAGATTCTCTGGGGTATCTGATTCATGGCTAACATTCCAACGATTTCTTTCGACGCCATCATTATTGGTGGCGGCGGTGCCGGCATGCGCGCTGCGCTGCAACTGGCACAGGGTGGTCACAAGACTGCCGTGATCACCAAGGTTTTCCCGACCCGCTCGCACACTGTGTCCGCACAGGGCGGCATCACCTGCGCCATCGCATCGGCCGACCCGAACGATGACTGGCGCTGGCACATGTACGATACCGTCAAGGGTTCCGACTACATCGGTGACCAGGACGCTATCGAATACATGTGTCAGGAAGGCCCGGCTGCCGTTTTCGAGCTGGACCACATGGGTCTGCCGTTCTCGCGTACCGAAACCGGCCGTATCTACCAGCGTCCATTCGGCGGTCAGTCGAAGGATTACGGCAAAGGCGGGCAGGCTGCCCGTACCTGCGCCGCTTCCGACCGTACCGGTCACGCGCTGCTGCACACTCTTTATCAGGGCAACCTGAAAGCCGGTACCACGTTCCTGAACGAGTACTACGCAGTCGACCTGGTGAAAAACCAGGAAGGCGAATTCGTCGGTGTGATCGCAATCTGCATCGAAACCGGCGAAACCACCTACATCCGCGCCAAAGCCACCGTACTGGCTACCGGCGGTGCAGGTCGTATCTATGCCTCCACCACCAACGCCCTGATCAACACCGGTGACGGCGTCGGCATGGCTCTGCGTGCCGGCGTGCCGGTACAAGACATCGAAATGTGGCAGTTCCACCCGACCGGCATCGCCGGCGCCGGTGTACTGGTTACCGAAGGTTGCCGTGGTGAAGGTGGTTACCTGATCAACAAGCACGGCGAGCGTTTCATGGAGCGTTATGCTCCGAACGCCAAAGACCTTGCCGGTCGTGACGTGGTTGCGCGTTCGATGGTTAAAGAAATCATCGCCGGCAATGGTTGCGGTCCGAATGGCGACCACGTAATGCTCAAACTCGACCACCTGGGCGAGGAAGTGCTGCACAGCCGTCTGCCAGGCATCTGCGAACTGTCGAAGACTTTCGCACACGTTGATCCGGTGGTTGCTCCGGTTCCGGTTGTTCCGACTTGCCACTACATGATGGGCGGCGTTGCCACCAACATTCACGGCCAGGCGATCACTCAGGACGCCGAAGGCGTGGATCAGATCATTCCTGGTCTGTTCGCAGTCGGTGAAGTGGCTTGCGTATCGGTTCACGGTGCCAACCGTCTGGGCGGCAACTCGCTGCTCGACCTGGTGGTATTCGGCCGCGCTGCCGGCCTGCACCTGGAGAAGGCGCTGACCGACGGCATCGAATATGACGACGCTACCGAAGCCGACATCGAAGCTGCCCTGGCGCGTCTGAACGCCCTGAACAACCGTACCGACGGCGAAGACGTCGCTACCCTGCGTCGCGAGCTGCAAAGCTGCATGCAGAACTACTTCGGTGTATTCCGTACCGGCGAATACATGCAGAAGGGTATTGCCCAGCTGGCAGATCTGCGCAAGCGCATTGCCAACGTGAAGATCAACGATAAGTCGCAGGCGTTCAACACTGCACGTATCGAAGCGCTGGAACTGCAAAACCTGCTGGAAGTGGCTGAAGCTACCGCCATCGCTGCCGAAGTACGTAAAGAGTCCCGTGGTGCTCACGCCCGTGAAGACTTCGAAGACCGTGACGACGAAAACTGGCTGTGCCACACCCTGTACTTCCCGGGTGAGAAACGTGTCGCCAAGCGTGCCGTGAACTTCTCGCCGAAGACTGTTCCGACTTTCGAACCTAAAGTCCGGACTTATTAAGGGTGACCGCCATGTTGAAAGTCAGTGTTTATCGTTACAACCCTGATCAGGACGCTGCGCCGTTCATGCAGGAATTCCAGGTCGATACCGGTGGTAAAGACCTGATGGTGCTGGACGTGCTGGCCCTCATCAAGGAACAGGACGAAGGTTTCTCCTATCGTCGCTCCTGCCGTGAAGGCGTCTGCGGCTCCGACGGCATGAACATCAACGGCAAGAACGGCCTGGCGTGCATCACGCCGCTGTCCGCTGTCGTGAAAGGTAACAAGCTGGTCATTCGTCCGCTGCCAGGTTTGCCGGTTATCCGTGACCTGGTTGTCGATATGAGCATCTTCTACAAGCAATACGAGAAGGTTAAGCCATTCCTGCAGAACGACACGCCGGCTCCGGCCATCGAGCGTCTGCAGTCCCCTGAAGAGCGTGAAAAGCTCGACGGTCTGTACGAGTGCATCCTGTGCGCTTGCTGCTCGACCTCTTGCCCGTCCTTCTGGTGGAACCCGGACAAGTTCCTGGGTCCGGCTGCCCTGCTGCAAGCGTACCGCTTCCTGGCAGACAGCCGTGACACCAAGACGTCCGAGCGTCTGGCGTCCCTCGATGACCCGTTCAGCGTCTTCCGCTGCCGGGGCATCATGAACTGCGTCAACGTATGTCCGAAAGGCCTGAACCCGACTAAGGCCATCGGTCACATCCGTAACATGTTGCTTTCGAGCGGCGTGTGATTCAGCTGCTGTAACCGCTGTACCCGAAGAAGGCTTAGGCGCGGGCTTCAACCCGCGCCATGGCTATAACCAGAGCAGCAGCCATAAGCTGCGGCTCTTATTTTGAAGAAATGAGACAAGCAGGGGCATCCGGGCTGGTACCCGGACTATCAGTGTGATCCTAAGTGGCTTGTTTTGGTCGCTGCATTCGGACTTCTGCAAGCTTGCTCGGTGTCGACACCGGTGGTGTTCCCCTAACCGAGGGTGACCAAGCATGCAAGAAAGCGTGATGCAGCGCATGTGGAACAGCGCCTACCTTTCCGGAGGTAACGCTGCCTATGTGGAAGAGCTTTATGAGCTCTACCTGCACGACCCTAACGCTGTGCCAGAAGAGTGGCGCAACTACTTCCAGAAGTTGCCTGCCGACGGCAACTCCTCCACCGATGTTTCGCACTCCACGATTCGCGATCATTTCGTGCTGCTGGCAAAGAACCAGCGCCGCGCCCAGCCGGTTTCCGCCGGTAGCGTGAGCACTGAGCACGAGAAGAAGCAAGTTGAAGTGCTGCGATTGATCCAGGCCTACCGTATGCGTGGCCACCAGGCAGCCCAGCTTGACCCGCTGGGACTGTGGCAGCGTCCTGCACCTGCAGACCTGTCGATCAATCACTACGGCTTGACCAATGCCGATCTTGATACGACCTTCCGTGCCGGCGACCTGTTCATCGGCAAAGAGGAAGCGAGCCTACGCGAAATTCACGAAGCGTTGCAGCAGACATATTGCCGCACCATCGGCGCTGAATTTACGCACATCACCGATTCCGAGCAGCGCCAGTGGTTCCAGCAGCGTCTGGAAAGCGTACGCGGCCGTCCGGAATACTCCGCCGACATCAAGAGCCACCTGCTCGAGCGTGTGACGGCCGGTGAAGGTCTGGAAAAATACCTGGGTACCAAATACCCGGGCACCAAGCGTTTCGGTCTGGAAGGCGGCGAAAGCCTGATTCCGATGCTCGACGAACTGATCCAGCGTTCCGGTTCCTACGGCACCAAGGAAGTCGTCATCGGCATGGCCCACCGTGGCCGTCTGAACGTACTGGTCAACACCTTCGGCAAGAACCCGCGCGAGCTGTTCGATGAGTTCGAAGGCAAGAAGAAGGTCGAGCTGGGTTCCGGTGACGTTAAATACCACCAGGGCTTCTCGTCCAACGTAATGACCACCGGCGGTGAAGTTCACCTGGCCATGGCGTTCAACCCGTCCCACCTGGAAATCGTTTCCCCGGTGGTCGAGGGTTCGGTTCGCGCCCGTCAGGATCGTCGCAACGACCCTACCGGTGAGAAGGTTCTGCCGATCTCCATCCACGGTGACGCGGCATTCGCCGGTCAGGGCGTGGTGATGGAAACCTTCCAGATGTCGCAGACCCGCGGTTTCAAGACCGGCGGTACCGTGCACATCGTGATCAACAACCAGGTTGGTTTCACCATCAGCAACCCGCTGGACTCGCGCTCCACCGAGTACGCGACCGACGTTGCGAAAATGATCCAGGCGCCGATCCTCCATGTGAATGGTGATGATCCGGAAGCCGTATTGTTCGTGACCCAGCTGGCCATCGACTACCGCATGCAGTTCAAGCGTGACGTGGTGATCGACCTGGTCTGCTACCGTCGTCGCGGCCACAACGAGGCCGACGAGCCAAGCGGCACCCAGCCTCTGATGTATCAGCAGATCACCAAGCAGCGCACCACCCGTGAGCTGTACGCTGATCGTCTGACCCAGGCCGGTGTATTGGATGCAGAGCGTGTTCAGGCGAAAGTCGACGAATACCGCAACGCGCTGGACAACGGTCTGCACGTGGTGAAGTCGCTGGTCAAGGAGCCGAACAAAGAGCTGTTCGTGGACTGGCGTCCGTATCTGGGCCACACCTGGACTGCGCGTCACGACACACGCTTCGATCTGAAGACCCTGCAGGAACTGTCTGCCAAGCTGCTGGAAATTCCGGAAGGCTTCGTGGTTCAGCGTCAGGTCGCGAAGATCTACGAAGACCGTCAGAAGATGCAAGCCGGCGGCCTGCCGATCAACTGGGGTTATGCCGAAACCATGGCGTACGCGACCCTGGCGTTCGAAGGGCACCCGATCCGCATGACCGGTCAGGACATCGGCCGCGGTACGTTCTCGCACCGTCACGCTGTGCTGCACAACCAGAAAGATGCCGGTACCTACGTGCCGTTGAAGCATCTGTTCGAAGGTCAGCCGCGTTTCGAACTGTACGACTCGTTCCTGTCGGAAGAAGCCGTACTGGCGTTCGAATACGGTTACTCGACCACCACGCCGAACGCGCTGGTGATCTGGGAAGCCCAGTTCGGCGACTTCGCCAACGGTGCGCAGGTCGTGATCGACCAGTTCATCACCAGCGGTGAACACAAGTGGGGCCGTCTCTGCGGTCTGACCATGTTGCTGCCACACGGTTATGAAGGTCAGGGCCCTGAGCACAGCTCGGCGCGTCTTGAGCGTTACCTGCAGTTGTGCGCCGAGCACAACATTCAGGTGTGCATGCCGACCACCCCGGCCCAGATCTACCACTTGCTGCGTCGTCAGGTGATTCGCCCGCTGCGCAAGCCATTGGTCGTTCTGACTCCAAAGTCGCTGCTGCGCCACAAACTGGCCATCTCGACCCTGGAAGATCTGGCCGAAGGTTCGTTCCAGACCGTTATCCCGGAAATCGATGCCCTGGACCCGAAAAAGGTCGAGCGCGTTGTTCTGTGCAGCGGCAAGGTCTACTACGACCTGCTGGAAAAACGTCGTGCCGAAGGCCGCGAAGATATCGCCATCGTGCGTATCGAGCAGCTGTATCCGTTCCCTGAGGACGACTTGAAAGAAGTCCTGGCTCCTTACACCAATGCCAAAGCGGCCGTGTGGTGTCAGGAAGAGCCGATGAACCAGGGCGCCTGGTACTGCAGTCAGCACCACCTGCGTCGCAGCATCAGCAACCTCAACAAATCTCTCGTACTCGAGTACGCGGGCCGTGAGGCTTCTGCTGCACCAGCATGTGGTTACGCATCGATGCACGCCGAGCAGCAGGAACAACTGCTGCAAGACGCGTTTACCGTTTAACGCCTTCGCGCACCTGAAACCGAATTTAAGGAACCACAGATAATGGCTATCGAGATCAAAGCCCCCACTTTCCCGGAATCGGTTGCCGATGGCACCGTTGCCACCTGGCACAAACAACCGGGCGACGCCGTCAAGCGTGACGAACTGATCGTCGACATCGAAACCGACAAAGTCGTACTGGAAGTGCTGGCTACCGCCGACGGCGTGCTGGGCGCAATCGTCAAGGGCGAGGGCGAAACCGTCCTGTCCGACGAAGTCCTGGGCTCCATCGTTGAAGGCGGCGCTGCTGCCGCCGCTCCGGCTGCCGCTGCTGCTCCGGCCGCTGCTGCCGCTACCGCTGCTCCGGCCGCCGATGGCGAAGACGACCCGATCGCTGCTCCTGCCGCACGCAAGCTGGCTGAAGAGAACGGCATCAACATCGCTTCCGTTGCCGGCACCGGCAAGGGCGGTCGCGTGACCAAGGAAGACGTGGTTGCAGCCGTTGCTGCCAAGAAAGCCGCTCCGGCTGCCGCGCCTGCCAAGGCTGCTGCTCCGGCCGCCGCCGCTCCTGTGTTCGCCGCTGGCGACCGCATCGAGAAGCGCGTTCCGATGACCCGCGTGCGTGCCACCGTTGCCAAGCGTCTGGTTGAAGCTCAATCGAACATGGCGATGCTGACCACTTTCAACGAAGTCGACATGACCGAAGTCATGGCCCTGCGTTCGAAGTACAAGGACCTGTTCGAGAAGTCCCACAACGGCGTACGCCTGGGCTTCATGTCGTTCTTCGTGAAGGCTGCCACCGAAGCGCTGAAGCGCTTCCCGGCGGTCAACGCCTCGATCGATGGCAACGACATCGTTTACCACGGTTATGCCGACATCGGCGTTGCTGTTTCCAGCGACCGTGGCCTGGTGGTTCCGGTTCTGCGTAACGCCGAACACATGAGCCTGGCTGAAATCGAAGGCGGCATCGCCACTTTCGGCAAGAAAGCCCGTGACGGCAAACTGTCGATGGACGAAATGACCGGCGGTACTTTCACCATCACCAACGGTGGTACCTTCGGTTCGATGATGTCGACCCCGATCGTCAACCCGCCGCAGGCAGCGATTCTGGGCATGCACAACATCATCCAGCGTCCGATGGCCATCAACGGTCAGGTCGTGATCCGTCCGATGATGTACCTGGCACTGTCCTACGATCACCGTCTGATCGATGGCAAAGAAGCTGTAACCTTCCTGGTGACCATCAAGAACCTGCTGGAAGATCCGGCTCGTCTGTTGCTGGATATCTGATAGAAGCAGTCGCGCGCTGCAAGCTTCAAGCTGCGGGATAACGCAGCCTGGCTTGCAGCGCGCGGCTTGAAGCTTTTCGCTAAAGAGGATTTTTTGAATGTCGCAGAAATTTGACGTAGTAGTGATCGGTGCTGGCCCTGGCGGCTACGTGGCAGCTATCAAGGCCGCGCAACTCGGCCTGAGCACTGCCTGCATCGAGAAGTACACCGATGCTGAAGGCAAGCAAGCCCTGGGCGGCACCTGCCTGAACGTAGGCTGCATTCCTTCCAAGGCGCTGCTGGACAGCTCCTGGAAATACAAGGAAGCGAAAGAAAGCTTCAACGTCCACGGTATCTCGACCGGCGAAGTCAAAATGGACGTCGCTGCGATGGTTGGCCGCAAGGCCGGCATCGTCAAGAACCTGACCGGCGGCGTTGCCACCCTGTTCAAGGCCAACGGCGTTACTTCGATCCAGGGCCACGGCAAGCTGCTGGCTGGCAAGAAAGTCGAAGTCACCAAGCCGGACGGCTCGGTTGAAGTCATTGAAGCCGAAAACGTCATCCTGGCTCCAGGTTCGCGTCCGATCGACATTCCACCGGCTCCGGTCGATCAGAAAGTCATCGTTGATTCGACTGGCGCTCTGGAATTCCAAACCGTACCGAAGCGTCTGGGCGTAATCGGCGCTGGCGTGATCGGTCTGGAACTGGGTTCGGTCTGGTCGCGTCTGGGTGCAGAAGTGACTGTCCTGGAAGCGCTGGACACCTTCCTGATGGCAGCGGACACCGCTGTTTCCAAGGAAGCGCTGAAAACCCTGACCAAACAGGGTCTGGACATCAAGCTGGGCGCTCGCGTGACCGGTTCCAAAGTGAACGGCGACGAAGTCGTTGTGAACTACACCGATGCCAACGGCGAACAGACCATCACTTTCGACAAGCTGATCGTAGCCGTCGGTCGTCGTCCGGTGACCACTGATCTGCTGGCTGCCGACAGCGGTGTGACCCTGGACGAGCGCGGTTTCGTGCATGTTGACGATCACTGCGCTACCACCGTACCGGGCGTTTACGCGATCGGTGACGTGGTTCGCGGCATGATGCTGGCGCACAAGGCCTCGGAAGAGGGCATCATGGTTGTCGAGCGCATCAAGGGCCACAAGGCCCAGATGAACTATGACCTGATCCCTTCGGTTATTTATACTCACCCGGAAATCGCATGGGTCGGTAAAACCGAGCAGGCCTTGAAAGCTGAAGGCGTTGAAGTTAACGTCGGCACCTTCCCGTTCGCAGCATCCGGCCGTGCCATGGCCGCCAACGATACCGGTGGTTTCGTCAAGGTCATCGCCGATGCCAAGACTGACCGCGTATTGGGCGTGCACGTGATTGGCCCGAGCGCTGCAGAACTGGTTCAGCAGGGCGCGATCGGTATGGAATTCGGCACCAGCGCTGAAGACCTGGGCATGATGGTTTTCTCCCATCCGACCCTGTCTGAAGCCTTGCACGAAGCAGCTTTGGCAGTGAATGGCGGCGCCATCCACATTGCCAACCGCAAGAAGCGTTAAGACACACAATAAGAAACCACGGCGGTACGGCCCGTCGTGAGCCTTGCGTGCAAGA
The DNA here is from genome assembly GCF_026341415.1 of Pseudomonas sp. MCal1. NCBI lineage: Bacteria > Pseudomonadati > Pseudomonadota > Gammaproteobacteria > Pseudomonadales > Pseudomonadaceae > Pseudomonas > Pseudomonas sp. MCal1. The sequence goes on along the minus strand of NZ_JAKUMP010000002.1, from coordinate 316,913 downwards.
CTCACCGCGGAATGTCCGCTGGACGCAGCCTTGCGTAGCTGCACCGGGTATCCGGAAACGCTACGCAAGCAGCAGTCACAGGTGGCGCGGCACTCATAAAGAGCGCAGCGCCGAATGCGCAGTACCTAACGAAGACGGTAAAAAGCATGAATCTTCACGAGTATCAGGGTAAGCAGCTGTTCGCTGAATACGGCCTGCCAGTTTCCACTGGTTTCGCAGTAGACACCCCGGAAGCAGCAGCAGAAGCTTGCGACAAAATCGGCGGCAACGAGTGGGTTGTCAAAGCCCAGGTTCACGCCGGTGGTCGCGGTAAAGCGGGCGGCGTCAAGCTGGTTCGCAGCAAAGAAGACGCCAAAGCCTTCGCACAGCAGTGGCTGGGCAAGCGTCTGGTGACTTACCAGACTGACGCCAACGGCCAGCCAGTCACCAAGATCCTGGTTGAATCGTGCACTGATATCGCTAAAGAGCTGTACCTGGGCGCTGTCGTTGACCGTTCGAGCCGTCGCATCGTGTTCATGGCTTCCACCGAAGGTGGCGTGGACATCGAGAAAATCGCTCACGACACTCCAGAAAAAATTCTGAAAGCCACTATCGATCCACTGGTTGGCGCTCAGCCATTCCAGGGTCGCGAGCTGGCATTCCAGCTGGGTCTGGAAGGCAAGCAGGTTGCTCAGTTCGCCAAGATCTTCGTAGGTCTGGCCAAGCTGTTCAAGGATCACGACCTGGCTCTGCTGGAAGTGAACCCGCTGGTGATCAAGGCTGACGGCGATCTGCACTGCCTGGACGCCAAGATCAACATCGACGCCAACGCAATGTACCGTCAGCCTAAGCTGAAGACTTTCCACGATCCGTCGCAGGACGATCCGCGCGAAGCGCACGCTGCCAAGTTCGAACTGAACTATGTAGCGCTGGAAGGCAACATCGGCTGCATGGTGAACGGTGCCGGCCTGGCCATGGGTACCATGGACATCGTCAACCTGCACGGCGGCAAGCCAGCCAACTTCCTCGACGTAGGTGGTGGTGCTACCAAAGAACGCGTAACCGAAGCTTTCAAAATCATTCTGTCCGACAGCAATGTCGCTGCAGTACTGGTTAACATCTTCGGCGGCATCGTTCGTTGCGACATGATTGCCGAAGGCATCATCGGTGCAGTGAAAGAAGTCGGCGTGAAAATCCCGGTTGTTGTTCGTCTTGAAGGCAACAACGCTGAACTGGGCGCTAAAGTACTGGCAGAAAGCGGTTTGAACATCATCGCTGCTACCAGCCTGACCGACGCTGCTCAACAAGTCGTTAAAGCTGCGGAGGGCAAGTAATGAGCGTCCTGATCAATAAAGACACCAAAGTAATCTGCCAGGGCTTCACCGGTGCGCAGGGTACTTTCCACTCCGAACAAGCCATTGCCTACGGCACTAAAATGGTTGGCGGCGTGACGCCAGGCAAAGGTGGCACCACTCACCTGAACCTGCCTGTGTTCAACACCGTGAAAGAAGCTGTAGAAGCCACTGGCGCCACCGCCAGCGTGATCTACGTTCCGGCTCCTTTCTGCAAGGACTCGATCCTGGAAGCGGCGTTCGGCGGCATCAAGCTGATCGTCTGCATCACCGAAGGCATTCCTACCCTGGACATGCTGGACGCCAAAGTTAAGTGCGACGAGCTGGGTGTTACCCTGATCGGCCCTAACTGCCCAGGCGTGATCACTCCTGGCGAATGCAAGATCGGCATCATGCCAGGTCACATTCACTTGCCAGGCAAGGTCGGTATCGTTTCCCGTTCCGGCACCCTGACCTACGAAGCTGTCAAGCAGACTACTGACGCCGGTTTCGGTCAGTCGACTTGCGTCGGCATCGGTGGTGACCCGATTCCGGGTTCGAACTTCATCGACATCCTGAAGCTGTTCCAGGAAGACCCGAAGACCGAAGCGATCGTAATGATCGGCGAGATCGGCGGTTCGGCTGAAGAAGAAGCGGCTGCCTACATCAAGGCCAACGTGACCAAGCCGGTTGTTTCCTACATCGCTGGTGTGACTGCTCCTCCGGGCAAGCGCATGGGCCATGCTGGCGCAATCATCTCCGGCGGCAAAGGCACTGCAGACGAGAAATTCGCTGCTCTGCAAGACGCTGGCGTGAAAACCGTGCGTTCGCTGGCAGACATCGGCAAGGCCCTGGCCGAGCTGACTGGCTGGGAAGTGAAGAAGTAAGCTTCGGCTGACTCCTCTGCTCCAGCAACAAAGGCCACCCTCGGGTGGCCTTTGTCGTTTCTGGCGTTCGGGTAGGCGATGGCAATTTATAAGCACTCACCCAATAACATGCAAAAACGCGACACGGAAACGTCGCGTATCGGATAGTTCGCCCTCTAACAGTGCGTTTGTCAGGCAAATTCGTTAGGCTAGCAGCCATTTTTGCGTCTGCCGCCCACAAGGCATGCAACGCGCTAAACGGGTCAGTCTTATACGGATTGACAGCATTTCCCTAACCCCACAGGGAAATCCCCCTCTAAATTCCGATTCAGTAGTGTGGTATTTCCTTAATGAAAGTTTTGAAAGGTCAGGACATCCTGGCACTTGGCTTTATGACATTCGCCCTGTTCGTCGGGGCCGGCAACATCATTTTCCCGCCTATCGTCGGTTTGCAGTCCGGGCCCAACGTCTGGATAGCGGCGCTGGGCTTCCTGATCACGGCGGTCGGTTTGCCCGTGGTCACCGTGGTCGCACTGGCCAAGGTCGGTGGAGCAATGGACGCTCTGAGCAGCCCGATCGGCAAGATCGCCGGCGGCGTACTGGCAGCCGCTTGCTATCTGGCGGTCGGCCCGTTGTTCGCCACCCCGCGTACCGCGACCGTTTCCTTTGAAGTAGGCCTGGCGCCGCTGACCGGAGAGAGCCCACTGGCGCTGTTCCTCTACAGTTCGGTGTACTTCCTGCTGGTGTTCTTCATTTCGCTCTACCCTGGACGTCTGCTGGATACCGTCGGTCGCTTCCTCGCGCCGCTGAAGATCATCGCCCTGGCCGTCCTCGGCATCGCTGCGTTCGCACTGCCTGCCGGTGACATCGGCGTGGCGACTCCGGAATACGTTGCGGCACCTTTCTCCCAAGGGTTCATCAATGGTTACCTGACCATGGATACCCTCGGCGCGCTGGTGTTCGGCATCGTCATCGTCAACGCGATCCGCTCCCGTGGCGTCGAATCGCCGGCGCTGATCACCCGTTACGCGATCATTGCCGGGCTGATTGCCGGTGTCGGTCTGGCGCTGGTGTATGTCAGCCTGTTTCGTCTTGGTTCCGGCAGCCATGAAGTGGCGGCGGGCGCGACCAACGGCGCCGCGGTGCTGCATGCGTATGTGCAACACACCTTCGGTTCGCTGGGCAGTGGCTTCCTTGCCGTGCTGATTTCCCTGGCGTGCCTGGTGACCGCGGTTGGCCTGACCTGCGCCTGTGCCGAATACTTCAGCCGCGTACTGCCGCTGTCGTACAAGACCCTGGTAATCATCCTCGCGGCGTTCTCGCTGCTGGTGTCCAACCTGGGTCTGACCAAGCTGATCGCGTTCTCGATCCCGGTACTGACCGCGATCTACCCGCCGTGCATCGTGCTGGTGGCCCTGAGTTTCTGCGCTGCGTTCTGGCATGAGCAGAGCCGCATCATGGGCCCGGTGATGCTGGTGTCGTTCGTGTTCGGCACCATCGATGCGTTGAAAGGCGCCGGTCTGGCGGACTGGATGCCATCGCAACTGGCCCACCTGCCGCTGAGCGAGCAAGGTCTGGCGTGGCTGGTGCCGTGCGTGATGACCCTGGCGGTTGCCGTGGTGTGCGACCGCCTGCTGGGCAAGCGCGCCGAAGCACTCGCCTAAGATTGCCGGGCCGCCACAAGCGGTCGCCGAGCGATTAAACAGAAATGCCCCGTATCAATCGATACGGGGCATTTTTTATGGGCTTCAGGCAGTGTCTTTTTCCCTCGACTAACGTCGAAGGGGAGCCGAAATCTTCATCACAGGGAATTGCATGTCGTTCATCCAAGCCAACCTGATCCACCTGCTGGCCGCGCTCTGGTTTGTCATCTGCTGGGCCGGCTACACCCGTTATGCCACCTGGAAAGGTCGTGATACCGCGTGCCTGGCCAGCGTGCTGCACCTGTACCGCGAAGACTGGATGCGCCGCATGCTGCTGCGTGACAACCGTATCGCCGACGCCAGTGTGATCGGTAACCTGGAACGCAACGCCTCGTTCTTCGCCTCCAGTACGCTGATTATCCTGGCGGGCATTCTGACCGTGCTCGGCGCTTCCGAGCGCGCGGTGTCGCTGCTGGCGGATATTCCGATGGTGCAACAGGCCTCGCAGGGCATGTCGGAGATCAAATTGCTGTGCCTGGCGCTGGTGTTCGTCTATGCCTTCTTCACCTTCAGCTGGTGCATGCGTCAGTACAACTTCGCCGCCATTCTGGTCGGCTCGGCCCCGATGATCGGTGAGCGGCAAGTGTCGGAGCAGGAGCGCAAGGCATTCGCCTCGCGGGCGGCGCGGGTGATCTCGATGGCGGCCAACCAGTTCAACTTTGGTCTGCGTTCCTACTACTTCGGAATGAGCATGCTGGCGTGGTTCGTCAGCCCGTGGCTGTTCATGTTGATGAGTGCAGGCGTGGTGCTGGTGTTGTATCGCCGCGAGTTTCATTCCGACGTACTCGATGTAATGGTCTATACCCCTACAGAGGCGCCATTGCCCGAAGCGAACAAAGAGGCTGCTTGATGAGTATTCCGTTCTGGTGTGTGTTTATCAGTGCTTTGTTGATCTACGTGGCGCGTATGCCGGTCGGCAAGGCCATGAAAGAACAGGGCGGTTACAACAACCACCTGCCACGTCAGCAACAGGCGCAACTCACCGGTTACGGGGCCCGTGCGCTGGCGGCACATCAGAACAGCATCGAAGCGTTCATCCTGTTTGCCGTTGGCGTGCTGATGGCGCATACCACGCAGACGGCGGGATGGCTGATCGATGCATTGGCGATCATCTTCGTGATCTCGCGAATTCTCTATCTGTGGTTCTACCTGGCGGATATTCCTACGCTGCGCAGTCTGGTCTGGCTGGTCGGCTTAGTGTGTTCATTGTTGCTGATGATTAGTCCGACTTTTAGAACCGTCTTGCTCTAAGACGGCATTGGCAAAAAATCACAGGCAAAAGAAAACCCGCACTTGACGGGTTTTCTTTTTTGCTATCGAGAAGCAGCTTATTGCTTCTTGGCAGCTTCTTCTTGCGCTGCAGCGTTCGATTCGGCCTGATCTTTGGCGGCTTCGGCGTTTTCTTTCGCCGCGTCGTTCACTTTATCCTGAGCTTCGTTCATTTTTTGCTGAGCTTGTTCAGCATGTTGGTTGGCATCTTGAGCTTTGTCCTCGGATTTTTTATCGCAGGCAGCGAGACCGAGGGAAGCGGTCAACATCAAGGCAATAGCTAAAGTCTTACGCATGGGGTGTTTCTCCTTATGGAAAATAACTACTGGCCTTAAGAGCTCAGGCCCTTGGGTTAAGTTCCTCATTTCTTTCAGATATATAAGTTTGTTTTGCAATGGAACTTTTGCTGTTCTTTCCACTACGGCGAACAGTGATTAACAAGAGTAATTATCAAATGGCCGAAAGCCCCGTTTTTGAGCGTGCGACACGGTTTCTCTCGGCCTTGCGCCACTGTCAGGTGCTGGGATTGAAGGTGCATAGCGCAAGTCGCGAAGGCCTGACGGTGGTGCTGCCGTACAGTGCACAAATCGTCGGCAATCCGCTGACCGGCGTAGTCCATGGCGGGGCGATCACGTCGCTGATGGACACGGCGTGCGGCATGTCGACCCTGTGCGTCCTGCCGGAATTCGAAGTCTGCCCGACCCTCGATCTGCGCATCGACTACATGCACGCCGCCGAGCCGAATAAAGACGTGTATGGCTTCGCCCAATGTTATCGAGTCACCACCGATGTGATCTTCGCCCGCGGCTTCGCTTATCAGGACGATCCCGAGCAACCGATTGCCCACGTTGTCGGCACCTTCATGCGCATGGGCAAGGGGCTTAAAGGCACCAAAGGCTTTGGTGGCGCGATCAAGGGAGAAAACCCATGAGCGATGATTTCAAGCAGCAACTGCAAGAGGCCCACGAGAAGGGGGACTACGCGCCGCTGCTGAAACTGATCCCCTACGCCGGACTCATCGGCGTCGAGTGTTCGCGGGTCGGTGACGACTTGCTGTTCAAGCTGCCGGCAAACAAGGACAACATTGGTAACCCTTTATTGCCGGCGATTCACGGCGGGGTGATCGCCGGGTTCATGGAGCTGTCTGCGGCCCTGCATCTGTTGATTTTCACCGGTGCGCCCGGTGTGCCGAAGATTATCGATTTCTCCCTTGATTACCTGCGAGCCGGGCAGTTTCGCGATACCTGGGCCCGGTGTCAGGTCTGCCGTCAGGGCCGGCGGGTGGCCAACGTCGCGGTCACGGCCTGGCAAAGCACTGAAAGCGAACCGATTGCCACTGCCCGCGCGCACTTCAAAATCGATGAGCCCTTGAAATCCTGAAGCACGCCCCCAATTCACAGATCAACCCGCCGCCGACCAGCAAGGTCGCGGCCAATGCCATCTGATTGGAGTTTGATGACCATGAGTGTGGAAACTCAAAAGGAAACCCTGGGCTTCCAGACCGAGGTGAAGCAGCTGCTGCACCTCATGATCCATTCGCTGTATTCCAACAAGGAAATCTTCCTTCGCGAATTGATCTCGAACGCCTCTGACGCCGTCGACAAATTGCGCTTCGAAGCCCTGGCCAAGCCAGAGTTGCTCGAAGATGGCGCTGAACTGAAAATCCGTGTGAGCTTCGACAAGGACGCCAAGACCGTCACCCTCGAAGACAACGGCATCGGCATGAACCGCGACGATGTGATCACCCACCTGGGTACCATCGCCAAATCCGGCACCGCCGATTTCATGAAAAACCTGTCCGGCGATCAGAAGAAGGATTCGCACCTGATCGGTCAGTTCGGTGTGGGCTTCTACTCGGCCTTCATCGTCGCTGACAAAGTTGACGTGTACAGCCGTCGCGCCGGCACCGCCGCCAGCGAAGGCGTGCACTGGTCGTCGAAAGGTGAGGGCGAATTCGAAGTCGCCACCATCGACAAGCCAGAACGCGGCACCCGCATCGTCCTGCATCTGAAAAAAGGTGAAGACGAATTCGCCGATGGCTGGCGTCTGCGCAACATCATCAAGAAATACTCCGACCACATCGCGCTGCCGATCGAGCTGCCGAAAGAAGTGGCCGCTGCCGAAGGCGAAGAAAAGCCTGAAGCCGAATGGGAAACCGTCAACCGCGCCAGCGCCCTGTGGACCCGTCCTCGCACTGAAGTGAAGGATGAGGAATACCAGGAGTTCTACAAACACATCGCCCACGACTTCGAAAATCCGCTGTCGTGGAGCCACAACAAGGTCGAAGGCAAGCTCGAATACAGCTCGCTGCTGTACGTGCCGGCCCGCGCACCGTTCGATCTGTACCAGCGTGAAGCGCCGAAAGGCCTGAAGCTGTACGTACAGCGCGTGTTCGTGATGGATCAGGCCGAGTCGTTCCTGCCGCTGTACCTGCGCTTCATCAAGGGTGTGGTCGACTCTAACGACCTGTCGCTGAACGTGTCGCGGGAAATCCTGCAGAAAGACCCGATCATCGACTCGATGAAGTCGGCGCTGACCAAGCGCGTGCTGGACATGCTGGAAAAACTGGCGAAGAACGAGCCTGAGCAATACAAGGGCTTCTGGAAAAACTTCGGTCAGGTCATGAAAGAAGGCCCGGCAGAAGATTTCGCCAACAAGGAAAAAATTGCCGGTCTGCTGCGTTTCGCATCGACCAATGGCACCGATGGCGAGCAGATCGTCGGTCTGGCCGAGTACCTGGCGCGTGCCAAGGAAGGTCAGGACAAGATCTACTACCTCACCGGCGAAACCTACGCGCAGGTCAAGAACAGCCCGCACCTGGAAGTCTTCCGCAAGAAAGGCATCGAAGTGCTGCTGTTGACCGACCGCATCGACGAGTGGCTGATGAGCTACCTCAGCGAGTTCGACGGCAAGAACTTTGTCGACGTCGCGCGCGGTGACCTGGACCTGGGCAACCTGGACTCGGAAGAGGACAAGAAGGCCGCAGAAGAAGTCGCCAAGTCGAAAGAAGGTCTGGTCGAGCGTCTGAAAACCGCACTGGGCGACTCCGTTGCCGAAGTCCGGGTTTCCCATCGCCTGACCGACTCGCCGGCCATTCTGGCCATCGGTGAGCAGGACCTGGGTCTGCAAATGCGTCAGATCCTCGAGGCCAGCGGGCAGAAGGTGCCGGATTCGAAGCCGATCTTCGAATTCAACCCGAGCCACCCGCTGATCGAGAAGCTCGACAACGAGGCCAGCGACGATCGCTTCAGCGACTTGTCGCACATCCTCTTCGACCAGGCCGCCCTGGCGGCTGGCGACAGCTTGAAAGACCCGGCCGCTTACGTGAGCCGCCTGAACAAGCTGCTGGTCGAACTGTCTGCTTGATCAAGCTTTAGAAAAACCCGCTTCGGCGGGTTTTTTCATTCTGGTGTTCAACCACTCTGGAGTCAGAAATGAGCCAAGTCACTGTACGTTCCGTGGTCTATCAGATTGACGGCCAGCCATATGAAGGTCGTCTGGCGTTCGACGCCGAGCACACAGGCGCACGCCCGGGCCTGTTGATGGCGCCGAACTGGATGGGTGTCAGCGCTGGCGCTGAAGAGATCGCCAAATCGGTGGCGGCCAAGGGTTATGTGGTACTGATCGCTGACGTTTACGGCCAGGCCGTGCGTCCGCAGAATGCCGATCAGGCCGGTGCGGCAATGATGCCGCTGAAGAATGACCGTGCGCAGTTGCGCAAGCGTATGCAGGCCGCGTTCGAACAATTGCAGAAACAGGGCGAGGCGGCGGTTGATACCTCGAAACTGGCTGTGTTCGGTTTCTGCTTCGGCGGCTGCTGTGCGCTGGATCTGGCGCGCACCGGTGCGGCAGTGAAAGCGGCGGTGTCGTTCCACGGCACGCTGGATTCGCCGAACCCTGCGGACGCGAAGAACATCAAGGGCTCGGTGCTGGTGCTGCACGGTGCTTCGGACCCGCTGGTGCCGAAAGAGCAGTTGCCGGCATTCGAAGACGAGATGAACGCCGCCGGTGTCGACTGGCAGCTGCTGAGCTACGGCGGCGCGGTGCACTCGTTCACCGATCCGCACGCCAACGTGCCGGGCAAGATGATGTACGACGCGAAGACCGCAGCGCGGGCGTTCAAGTCGATGCATGACTTGCTGGATGAAGTGTTCAAAGGCTGATTCGGTTGAAAACACTCCCACGCCTGGCGTGGGAGTGCTGGTTTAAAGCGGTGTCGGCTCGCTGCGTGATTTCGGCAGCTCTATCCGCTCGACTTCTCCCGGCACTGTCGGCCAGTCACCGGCCGCCCACTTGCGCCGCGCCTCATCGATTGCCGCCGGATCGCTCGCAACAAAGTTCCAGTTGATCCGCCGTGGCCCATCCAGTGGTGCGCCGCCGAACAGCACCGCGTGGCTGTCGCTCTCGGCGAACAGACTCATTTCTTCCCCGGTAGGCAATACCACAAGCGCGTGGGGTTCGACCGCTTCGCCGTTCAACTGCACATCACCACTCAACACATACAAAGCCCGTTCCTCATGCTCAGTCGGAATCAGCAGCGTGGTTGCGGTCTGCATCTTCAGTTCGGCATAGAGCGTAGGAGAAAGCACCGGCACCGGCGATTCCAGGCAAAAGCCTGACCCGGCAATCATGCGGATCTGCACGCCAAGGTTATCGCTGACCGGCAATGTCGAGGCCGGGTGATGGCTGTAATGTCCCGGGCCTTGTTCGTGATCTTTGGGTGAGGCGAGCCAGATTTGCAGGCCGTGCATCTTGAAGCTCTGATCCCATAGCGGTTCGGGCGTGCGCTCGACGTGAGCGATCGCCGTGCCGGCCGTCATCCAGCTGACATCGCCGGCGCTGACCACCTGATCCGAACCCAGGCTGTCCTTGTGCTGAATCTGTCCTTCGAACAGGTACGTGAGGGTCGAGAGACCGATGTGCGGGTGCTGTCGGATATTCATGCCTTTGCCCGCCGGATAAACCGTTTCGAGCATGTGGTCGAAAAACACGAAAGGCCCGACGCTGCGGCATTTGGCTGACGGCAGCGGGCGCAGAATCGGCTGGCCTTCGACGTCTTCGGCGCGCGGGCGGATGATCAGGGGTTGGGTGTCCATGGTCCATTCCAGGCTGAGCGGGTGATGCGTGGAGCATAACCCGCCGGTGTCGTCGGGTGATTACTGGCTGTCGAAGCCGACGGGTGCGTGAGTCTCGATAGTGACTTCGCTGGTGGTCATCAGCTTGTGGATCGGGCAGCGATCGGCCACGCGCAGCAGTTCTTCGCGCTGGGCATCGGTGAGCACGCCCTTCAGGGTGAGGGTTACGTGCAGGGCGTATTTGCCTTTCTGTTCCTGGCTGTTGTCGCGTTTGACCTCAACGCCGACGCCGGTCAGCGGGATGTCCTTTTTCTTCGCGTACAGCTTCAAGGTCAGGGCCTTGCAGGCGCCGAGGGCGGCGTCGAAGTAATCGTGCGGCTCCGGAGCCGAGCCTTCGCCGCCGGCGGTCGTCGGGACATCGGCAAACAGCTCATGCTCATCGATCTGTACGGTGTGGCGAAAACCATCGGCGGACACGGTATTGACGGTAACGGTCATGTGAACCTCGCATGCGGTAGGAAAAAGGGATTCGATCAAAAAAGACCTTTGCAGGTATAGAGCATTCCCACACAGGCGCGTTCCACTTTCTTGCCGGGTGAACCCTCGTCGCCCGACAAGGGTCTAGGCTATGCCTGTCTGCCGGAGAATGCTTGTGTCCGTGTTTCGTTTGAGCCTTGCCTGCCTGATAGTTTTCACCGGCGCCGCCAGTGCCCGGGATTACACCTACAGTGATGCGCACCTGCATTACGTGGATTTTTTCCAGGAAACCGCCGGCATGCCGAAATTGCTGACCGCCATGAAGGAAAACTCCATCGAGCACGTGATGATTTCCGGCATTCCCGTGGCGAAGAAATGGCACGAAGACGAGCCGAAACGCCCGCGTTATTACGCAGGCGATGACGCCGATGCCTATTGGTACAGCGCGACTGACGTGATCGTCGCCGACGCCGTGCAGAAGCTCACGCCGGAGCAGCGCCAGTACTTTCACCCGTTTCTTTCAGGCTTCAACCCCAACGACAAGAACTCCGCCGCGCACATCCAGCGCATGCTCGATCTGTATCCCGGCTTGTGGCAGGGCATCGGCGAAGTCTTCACCCGTCACGACGACCTTACGGCGCTGACCTCCGGCGACACGCCACGTGCCAACAACGAAGCCATGACCCGCGTCTATCACCTGGCCGCCGAAAACGATCTGCCGGTGATGCTGCATTCCAACATCACCTCCAAGCGTGAGAAAAATCCGCTGTACCTGAAGGAAATCGAAGAGCCGCTACGCAATCATCCGCACACCCGGTTCATCTGGGCGCATGCCGGTACCAGTGCCGAAATCCATCGTCATCAGACGCAGCTGGATTTTTTGCTGCCGACCCTTGCGCGAATGCTGGAGGCGTACCCGAACCTGTTCATCGATTTGTCGTGGAGCCTGCTGACGCCTTATCTGCTGGACGAAAAGGGTCAGCCGCGAGCGGAATGGGTGCAACTGGTGGAGCGTTATCCGGATCGCTTCATGATCGGTTCGGACGTGGTCGGGCGATTCAACAAACTCGGCAAGGAAATCCACGGCTTCAAGCCGTTTCTCGACGCCTTGCCGGAGGCGGTGGCAAAAAAAGTCGCGCGAGACAACTTCCTGGCGATCTTGCCGCGAACAGCGCTCAAGTCCGGCAAATCCGCGCTGAATCGTTAATGCCGATGGTTCGGAGTATCAAGGCTATTTGATATCACGTTTTGGTCTTACGCTTTTTTTCAAAGGGCCGATACCTTCTAGAGCAACCAGCTGCAGGGTTGATGCAGCGCTTTTGGAAGGAACCAGAGCAATGAGTATCCGTAGTCTCAATATTGCGCCCCGGGCCGGCCTGGGTTTTGGGGTGCTGGCGCTGATGGTGTTTGCCCTTGGCGCGTTCGCCCTGCTGCAGATGTCGAACATGCGCGCGCAATCCGACGAGGTCGACAATAACTGGTTGCCCAGCGTGATGGCGGTGGGCGAGATGAGCCAGGACATGCTGCGCCTGCGCGCGCTGACCATGCGCCTGTTGCTCAATCGCGATCCGCAGGCGCTGGATCAGAATGTGGCCAAGCTCAACGATTTGCGCGGTGTGCTGAGCGAAGCCCAGCAGCGTTACGACATCCTGATCGTGCTGCCCAAAGAGCGCGAGCTGTTCGAGCGCTTCAAGGTCGCCGAACACAAATACCTGGAGCTTCAGGCGCAGGTGATGACGTTATCCGCTCAGGGACGAGTGGAGGAGGCGGCCGCCATTCTCAACGGGCAGATGAGCCCGCTGGCGGATGATATTGCAGTGACCCTGCGGGAGCTGGTGGAGCTGAATAAACACAACGCCAATCTCGCCACTGAGGCCGCACGGCTGGTGTTCACCAACTCGCGGGTGTGGGTTGGGGTGATGATCGGCATCACCGCGCTGATTACCATCGCGCTGGCGTTGTTGCTGACCCGCAGCATCGTGCTGCCGCTGTCGCAATCGCTCGACGTCGCGCAAGTGGTGGCCAGTGGCGATCTGACTGGCGATATCAGCATTTGCGGCAAGGACGAACCGGCGCGGCTGCTCCACGCGCTCAAGAGCATGCAGCACAACCTGCGCGACACCATCCGCCGCATCTCGGAGTCCTCCAGTCAACTGGCTTCGGCCTCGGAAGAGTTGAGTTGCGTCACCGAGGACGCGACGCGAGGACTGCACCAGCAGAGTCTGGAAATTGAACAAGCCGCCACGGCAGTCAATCAGATGACCGCCGCCGTGGAAGAGGTGGCGAGCAATGCCGTCGCCACTTCAGAGGCTTCCCGTGAGTCTGATCGCATAGCCCAGCATGGCCGCGAGCAGGTGCAGCAGACAGTGTCGTCCATCGAGCTGCTGGCGGACGATGTCACTGCCAATGCCGCGCAGGTGGAAGATCTGGCGCAGAAGGTCTACAGCATCAGCAAGGTGCTGGATGTGATCCGCTCGATTGCCGAGCAAACCAATCTGTTGGCCCTGAACGCGGCAATCGAAGCCGCGCGGGCGGGGGATGCCGGACGGGGTTTTGCGGTGGTGGCGGACGAAGTGCGGGCGCTGGCCCATCGCACTCAGCAATCGACGCAGGAGATCGAGCAGATGATTGGCGGCATCCAGCAGGGCACCGATTCGGCGGTCAGCTCGATGCAGCAGAGCAACGTCCGGGCGCGCTCGACCCTGGAGCTGGCAAAGGCTGCTGGCGTGGCGCTGGAGGAAATCGCTTCGGCATTCACCTTGATCAACGAGCGCAATCTGGTGATCGCCAGTGCGTCGGAGGAGCAGGCTGCCGTGGCGCGGGAGGTCGATCGCAACCTGATGAATATTCGTGATCTGGCGATGCAGACGTCTGCGGGGGCCAATCAGACCAGTGCCGCGAGTCAGGAGCTGTCGCGGCTGGCGGTGGACCTGAACAGCATGGTCGCCAGGTTCTCGGTCTGATCACCGTTCGACAGGCGAAAAAAAGCCCCGCGTTTGCGGGGCTTTTTGATGTTGCGTCGGATCAACTGCCTTTGACCGTCTTGCCGTTGACCGTGCCGTCGAGGAGCATGATGTTGTACTCCTTGCCGTCGGTTTCGACCTGTTGCAGGCGAACCAGCAGGTAATCCCAGTCCTTGGCGAACCACAGGACAGTGATGCGCTTGCTTTGTGTCGGATCGCGGACGCGTTCGACCTTGATCGCATCGATCTGGCCGGCCTTGGTTTCGACTTTTTCCGAGCCCAGCACGCGGAAGTCGTAGGTATCGACTTCGCCATCATCGACGACCTGATAGCTCATGCTTTTCTTGCCGGCAGCCACATCATGCTGCAGCGCCAGCTGATAGGTGGATTTGTCGACCATGCCGCGGTTGAGCGGGATTTTCACCGCATCGCCGCGGTCGGTGCCGGTCACCAGCTTGTTGGCCCAGTCGAAGTCCAGGTCAGCTTTTTTCGCTTTGCCCAGGCCACCGCGTTCGAAGTGGTAGGACTGTGGCAGCAGAGTGTCCTTGTCCAGGGTCAGCGTGCTTTCCTCGGACAGGCTGGCAATCATCATCGACGCCTTGAAGCTGAGCTTCCAGACGCCGTTGGCTTCCTTGGTCAGGCTGCGTGAAGCGGTGCCGCTCATGGGCAGTTGCTTCCAGTCGGCGGTGTAGCTGGCGGAGAACGGTTGAAGGTCTGCCGCCTGGGCGAAAGGCAGGGCGAGCAGAGCGCAAGCGAAGAGCAGGGCGCGACGCATAAAATCTCCTAGTTTCGAATCAAGTGACCGCTGGCCCCGAGTAACTGGCCATCCAGTAAAGCACCTTGCTCGCCGAGGCTCAGCCGTCCTTCGGCGAACCAGCGTACGGCCATCGGGTAGATCAGGTGTTCCTGAATGTGAACCCGTTGCGCCAGACTTTGCGGCGAATCGTGCAACTCTACCGGTATTACTGCCTGTACGACCAGTGGTCCGCCATCGAGTTCCTCGGTGACGAAGTGCACGGAGCAGCCGTGTTCGGCATCGCCGGCCTCCAGCGCGCGCTGATGCGTGTGTAACCCTTTGTATTTGGGGAGCAGCGACGGGTGGATGTTGAGCAGGCGACCCTGGTAGTGACGGACGAAGTCAGCGCTGAGAATGCGCATGAAGCCGGCCAGTACCACGAGTTTGGGGTTGAATTCGTCGATCAGTTCGATCAGAGCGGTATCGAAGGCCTCGCGGCCCTCGAATCCCTTGTGATCCAGCGAGCGGGTGGCGATACCCGCGTCACTGGCGCGTTGCAGGCCGTAGGCGTCGGCGCGGTTGGAAATCACCGCAGCGATGCGGACCGGGCTGTCGCCGGTCCGCGTGCTGTCGATCAGGGCCTGCAAGTTACTGCCGGTGCCGGACAACAGCACCACGACATCACAGGTGTTTGGCATCAGTGAGCCTTGAGGTTCTTCAGTTCGACCTGAGCCGCGCCTTCGGCAGCGTCGGCGATCTGACCGATGACCCAAGGCTGCTCGCCGGCGTCACGCAGGGTGTTCAGGGCAACTTCAACGTGTTCTTGAGCCACGCAGATCACCATGCCCACGCCGCAGTTCAGCACGCGGTGCATTTCGGTTTCGTCGACGTTGCCTTTCTCTTGCAGCCAGTCGAAGACAGCCGGGCGGTTCCAGCTGGCCACGTCAACCACGGCCTGAGCGCCTTTTGGCAGGACGCGCGGGATGTTGTCGAGCAGACCGCCACCGGTGATGTGGGCCATGGCTTTGACCGCGCCGGTTTCCTTGATCAGCTTGAGCAGCGGCTTCACGTAGATGCGGGTCGGGGCCATCAGCAGTTCGGTGAGCGGCTTGCCGTCGAGCTGAACGCTTTCGATGTCGGCACCGGACACTTCGATGATCTTGCGGATCAGCGAGTAGCCGTTGGAGTGCGGGCCGGACGATGGCAGGGCGATCAGGGCATCACCGGTGGCGACTTTCGAGCCGTCGATGATTTCGGCTTTTTCCACGACGCCGACGCAGAAGCCGGCCAGATCGTAGTCTTCGCCTTCGTACATGCCAGGCATTTCAGCGGTTTCGCCGCCAACCAGCGAGCAGCCAGCCAGTTCGCAGCCTGCACCGATACCGGTAACCACGGTGGCGGCCACGTCGACGTTCAGCTTGCCGGTGGCGTAGTAGTCGAGGAAGAACAGCGGCTCGGCGCCGCACACCACCAGATCGTTGACGCACATGGCGACCAGATCCTGGCCGATGCTGTCGTGCTTGTTCAGGTTCAGCGCCAGGCGCAGCTTGGTGCCGACGCCGTCAGTACCGGAAACCAGCACCGGTTGTTTGTAACCGGCCGGGATCTCGCAGAGGGCGCCGAAACCGCCCAGGCCGCCCATGACTTCCGGGCGCGCAGTGCGCTTGGCGACGCTCTTGATGCGTTCGACCAATGCTTCACCGGCGTCGATGTCTACACCGGCGTCCTTGTAGCTCAGGGAGGGTTGCTTGCTCATGATCCAGGCCTTTAGGGGAGGGGATTCAGGGGTAACGACCGAGTTCAGCGGGAACGCCGAATCCGACAGGGGCGATTGCCTCACGCGAAGTTCGGGGTGCCCGGCTGTTGCCGGTCTGCGAAGGCGCGCGATTTTATCAGGCTTGAGGGGCAGCGGCCATCCTCACGCCGACGGGCAGGGGCATATCGGTGGAAAAATTTTGCAATTGACACTGTGGGTGACATCACGGGTGCCTGTATAAGGAACCGTCTATCGTTAGGACTGTGCGAAAACTTACCGACCGCTTGTGAATGTTTTGCGACGGCCTGTGGTCACAGGCTTGCAGAACGGTTCACGCGGCCTGTTCCAGCCGCTCTTGTCGACGGGAATTCTCCATGCGTTTTTGTAAATTGCTGTTAGTGGGTGGCTTGTCTCTGATCAGCCTGGCGAGTCAGGCCGAAAATCTCAAAAGTCTTTATCAGGTGCGCGAACCGGTCACTGGCCAGTCGCCAGAGGAACGTGATCGTGCCACCCAGGCCGCGCTGGATACGCTGGTGCTGCGCCTGACCGGCGACCCGAAGGCCCCGCAGAACCCGGGGCTGGCGCCGGTTCGCAAGGATCCACAGCAGATCATGAGCCAGTTCGGTTTCGATGCCGGGCCGCCGGAAGTGCTGAAAGTCGATTTCGATCCGGGAACCACCGAGCAGGCGTTGCGCCGTGCCGGACTGGCGCTGTGGGGTGCCAACCGGCCCTCGATCCTGAGCTGGTGGCTGAATGATTCGACCGAGGGCTCGAGCCTGGTCGGCGACGGTCAGGCCAGTGCCGCGCCTTTGCGTCGCGCCGCTCAGCACCGTGGGTTGCCGTTGCGCCTGCCGCTGGCGGACTTGAGCGAGCAATTGGTTGCCACGGCACCCGCGCTTGAGGGGGCTGACCCGGCGCCATTGCGCAACGCTTCCGAACGCTACAACGCAGACGCTTTGCTCGCCGTGCATGCCCGCGAAGAAGGCGGGCAATGGCAAGCCAAATGGCAGTTGTGGCTCGGCGACAAAAAAGAGGCGGGCAATGTGCAGGGCGCGGATCAGGCCGCCGTGGCCGATGCAGTGATGCTGGCGGTGACTGAACGCTTGGCGCCACGCTTTGTAGCCAAGCCGGGTGCGTCCGGCCAGCAGACCCTGGAAGTGCAGGGCATGAATCTGGAGCACTACGCGGCGCTGCTGCGGTTACTCGAACCGTTTGGCGTGCGTCTGCAGAGTGTCGATGCCGATCGCATTCTGTATCGGGTCAATGGCAGCGCCGATCAGTTGCGAGCGCAGTTGTCGCTGGCGAAGTTGCAGGAACTGCCGGCCGAGGCGCCCGCTCCGGTGGCTGCGCCGCAACCTGCGGTCGCCGGGACGCCGCCAGTCGTTGCGCCGACGCCGACACCGGCGGCGCCGTCGTTGCGGTTCCGCTGGTAGGTTTCTTTCTTATATATAAGCAATGGAGTGTTACATGGCCGATACGCGGCGTTGGTTCTGGCTCGGTGGGGTGCTCCTGCTTTGCGCGTTTGTCTGGTTGCTGCATCCGATTCTCACGCCGTTCCTGGTGGCGCTGTTGCTTGCCTATCTGTTCGATCCGCTCGTTGATCGTCTGGAGCGTCTGGGGCTGTCGCGAACCTGGGGTGTGATTGCGGTGTTCGCCCTGTTCACCCTGATCGTCACCGCGTTGTTGCTGGTGCTGGTGCCGATGCTCGCCAGGCAATTGCTGCGGCTGTACGAACTGGCGCCACAAATGCTCGACTGGTTGCAGCACACTGCTGTGCCATGGGCGCAATCGAAACTGGGGTTGTCGGACGGCTTCTGGAAGTTCGACAAGGTCAAGGCCGCGATCAGCGAACACATGGGTCAGACCACCGACATCGTCGGTGTGGTGCTGAGTCAGGCGACGGCGTCGAGTCTGGCGCTGATCGGCTGGCTGGCAAATCTGGTGCTGATCCCGGTGGTGAGCTTTTACCTGCTGCGTGACTGGGACGTGATGATGGCCAAGATCCGTGGTCTGCTGCCCCGTGATCGCGAAGAGCGTGTGGTGGCGCTGGCGGGTGAGTGCCATGAAGTGCTGGGCGCGTTCGTGCGCGGGCAGTTGCTGGTGATGCTGGCGCTGGGCGTGATTTATGCGGCGGGCTTGATGATTGTCGGGCTGGAGCTGGGTCTGTTGATCGGTCTGATCGCGGGGCTGGCGGCGATTGTGCCGTACATGGGGTTCGTGATCGGTATCGGTGCGGCGTTGATTGCCGGGTTGTTCCAGTTCGGTGGCGATCTGTATCCAATGATCGGCATCGTGGCGGTGTTCATGGTCGGTCAGGCCCTGGAAGGCATGGTGCTGACGCCCTTGCTGGTGGGGGACCGGATCGGCCTGCACCCGGTTGCGGTGATCTTTGCGATTCTGGCCGGTGGCGAGCTGTTCGGCTTCACTGGTGTGCTGCTGGCATTGCCGGTGGCGGCGGTGATCATGGTGCTGGTGCGGCATGTCCACGATCTGTACAAGGATTCGGACATCTATAGCGGGGCGGATGAGCCGGAGTTGTAATCGTGACGTGCGGGCCGCCCGGTGGATTACCGGGTTGGCCCGTCTCATGCAGGCCATGGCGCCAAAGAAACTGTCATAAAACCAGCACGTTAACGCAAACCTTTGATTTTGCTTGGGGTCTGTCGCATTGTGCGCTCCGCTTCACGGGTATAAACTTCGCTCACTTTACACAGAGGCCACTAACGGTTCCTTGGGAACTGTTCAGTCAGCATGAAACCGATTCAGCTGCCCCTAGGTGTGCGTCTGCGTGACGACGCCACCTTCATCAACTACTACCCAGGCGCCAATGCCGCTGCACTCGGCTATGTCGAGCGTCTATGCGAAGCCGACGCCGGCTGGACCGAAAGCCTGATCTATCTGTGGGGCAAGCACGGGGTGGGGCGTACGCATCTGTTGCAGGCCGCGTGCCTGCGCTTCGAACAGATGGGCGAGCCGGCGGTGTACCTGCCGCTGGCCGAGTTGATGGATCGCGGCATCGAAATTCTCGACAACCTCGAACAGTACGAACTGGTCTGCCTGGACGACTTGCAGGTGATTGCCGGCAAGGCGGACTGGGAAGAGGCGATGTTTCATCTGTTCAACCGTCTGCGTGACAGCGGTCGCCGCTTGCTGATCGCCGCCTCGACCTCGCCGCGTGAACTGCCGATCAAGCTTGCCGACCTGAAATCGCGCCTGACCCTGGCGCTGATTTTCCAGATGCGTCCTCTCTCCGATGAAGACAAATTGCGTGCCCTGCAATTGCGCGCATCCCGTCGTGGTCTGCACCTGACCGACGAGGTCGGGCATTTTATTCTGACTCGCGGTACCCGCAGCATGAGCGCGCTTTTCGATCTGCTGGAACAGCTCGATCAGGCCTCTTTGCAGGCTCAGCGCAAGCTGACCATTCCCTTCCTGAAAGAAACCCTGGGCTGGTAAAACCGGGGCTTTCAGCCGGTTTCGGCATATTTCAGGCGCCAGAAAACCCGCTTTCCAGTGCGTTGCGCAGGCTGCGTCTCGATTCAAATAGGCTTAAGCGCTTAGATGTTAACGAGAAACCGGGAAGTCACAAAAAGATCGATTGAATTTGCAAATGAGGCTGATAGCGGGCATAGTCTCGGCTTCTTTACAACTATCAGCCACGGTCGTGCCCATGCTAAAGCGCTTCGCACCCCTCGTGCCTCTCGCACTCGTCACCCTGTTGTTCGGTTGCGCTGCTCATTCACCTGTTAATCAAGAGCAGCAACAACAGGCTAAAAATTCCGCCACCGCCCAGTCTTCCGTTATTTACCAGGAAGAGCTGGACACCGAAAAAGAACTCGCCGACTTCAACGGCAAGAAGCCTTACCAGCTTCCGGTTCTGGCCGACAGCATCCTCGAACGCGGCATGTCCCTGATCGGTACCCGTTACCGTTTCGGCGGTACCTCTGAAGCCGGTTTTGATTGCAGCGGTTTCATCGGCTACCTGTTCCGCGAAGAAGCCGGCATGAACCTGCCGCGCTCCACCCGCGAAATGATCAACGTTGATGCGCCACTGGTTTCGCGCAGCAACCTCGAGCCGGGCGACCTGCTGTTCTTCGCCACCAATGGTCGTCGCGGTCGTGTAAGCCACGCCGGGATCTACCTGGGCGACAACCAGTTCATCCACTCCAGCTCTCGTCGCAGCGGCGGTGTTCGCATCGACAGCCTGGGCGACAGCTACTGGAGCAAGACCTTCATCGAAGCCAAGCGCGCTTTGGCGAACGCTCCAACCGTGGTTACCGCTCGCAAGTAACCACGCATTTGTCGCCACGCTCGTGGCGACAAAAAGGCCTTTCAGAGGCAATAGACCTAAACTTTACAAGGTGAAGTTAAAGTCTTACTTGAAGTTTACCGCGTAGCCGCTAGAATCCTGATCTATATTGATGGCAAACCGCCTGCGTTCCACCGCAGGCGGTTTTGTTTTCTGTCGAATCGGCAGTCAAAGCCTCAGCCAGATCAGGATGTTCTGCATATGACGATGTCGGCCCGCTTTGCCTTGATGTTCTTCGCTGCGCTGCTCAGCGCCTGCGCCAGCCGCACTCCGCCGCCTGCACCGGTGGTTCGCGCTCCGATCGTGTTCGGATCCTCCCAGGCCTTTTCGCCCGCTGCCGAAGACGTGCTGTTTCGCGCGCTCGGGCTGGTGGGCACGCCTTATCGCTGGGGTGGCAACACGCCGGATTCGGGCTTCGATTGCAGCGGTCTGATCGGTTTCGTCTACCGTGATGCCGCCGGCATCAGCCTGCCGCGTTCGACCCGCGAGATGATCGTCATGCAGGCGCCGAATGTCGGCAAGGAAGGGCTGCAAACCGGCGACCTGATCTTCTTCGCCACCAATGGTGGCTCTCAGGTCAGTCATGCGGGGATCTACGTCGGGGAAGGGCGCTTCGTGCATGCCCCGGCCACCGGCGGTACGGTGAAGCTGGACAGCCTGTCGAAAGCGTATTGGCAGAAAGCCTATCTGAGCGCCAAGCGCGTTCTGCAGCCGGAGCACCTGGCACATAACCCGTAGCCCAGATACATAAAAACCCGTGGGAGTCGAACGACTCCCACGGGTTTTTTAATGCCTGCAATACGTTAGCGGGTCGCTGACACCCGCCACACCTTGTTCCCCACGTCATCGGCGACCAGCAATCCACCTTGCTGGTCGATCACCACGCCGACCGGGCGACCCAAAGCGTTCTCGTCCTTGTCCAGGAAACCGGTCAGCACATCCACTGGCGTGCCGCTCGGCTTGCCAGCGGCGAACGGTACGAAGATCACCTTGTAGCCACTGTGCGGTTTGCGGTTCCACGAGCCGTGCTGGCCGATGAATGCGCCTTCCTTGAACTGCGCCGGCAGGCGATTGCCTTCGGCGAAGGTCAGGCCCAGTGACGCGGTGTGCGGGCCGACGGCGTAGTCGGGGGCGATGGCCTTGGCCACCATGTCCGGCCGCTGTGGTTCCACGCGCACGTCGATGTGCTGGCCGTAGTAGCTGAACGGCCACCCATAGAAACCACCGTCCTTGACCGAAGTGATGTAGTCCGGCACCAGATCGCTGCCGATTTCGTCGCGCTCGTTGACGGCTGTCCACAGCGCGCCGGTTTGTGGCTCCCAGGCCAGGCCGTTGGGATTACGGATGCCCGAGGCAAAGATCCGGTGATTGCCAGTGGCGCGGTCCACTTCCCAGATCGCCGCACGACCTTCTTCCTGATCGAGGCCGTTTTCACCGACGTTGCTGTTCGAGCCGACGGTGACGTACAGCTTGCTGCCATCCTTGCTGGCGATGACGTTCTTGGTCCAGTGGTGGTTGAGTGTGCCGCCCGGCAAGTCCACGACCTTGATCGGCTGGCTCTTGATTTCGGTCGCGCCGGGCTCGTAGTTGAAGCGCAACAGGCGATCGGTGTCGGCCACGTACAGATCGTTGCCGACCAGAGTCATGCCGAACGGCGAGTTGAGGTTCTGCAGGAACACCGTGCGGGTCTCGGCCACGCCATCATGATCGGCATCGCGCAGCAGGGTGATGCGGTTCGGGCTGGGGACGCCGGCACCCGCGCGGCCCATGACTTTTTTCATCACCCAGCCGCGAATGCCCTTGCTGTCGTCCGGTTTCGGCGGAGCGTTGGTTTCCGCCACCAGCACATCGCCATTGGGCAGTACATACAGCCAACGCGGATGATCGAGATTTTCGGCGAAGGCTGCCACCTGAGTACCTGCCGCTGCCGTCGGTTTCGCGCCGGCCGGCCAGCCGATGGCCGGGGCGATGTTCACCGTCGGAATCAGGGTCTTGTTCGGTTCGGGCAGTTTCGGTGACGGGCCAGTGCCGTCGGAGACTTGCAGGCTGGAGGATTCACCACAGGCGGCGAGCCCTCCGGCGAGCACGATGACGAAAACGAGCTGGGGCTTGCGCATTGCTGATCTTCCCTATGAATGCATTCTTAGTCATAGAGAAGCGCACAAGCCCGATGGTTCAACCCTTAGCCGCGGGCTTCCTTGAAAAGCACGGCAATGCCGGGGTGATAGTTGCCGGCTTCGCTGCGCAATTTGCGGTAGGCGTAGGGAAAGTACCAGGCGACGGCGCAGGTGTGTTCCTTTTGCAGGTCGTCGACCATGTCCTGCAACTCTTCCGGGCTGGCGCTGTGCTGGGCTTTTTGCGGGGCGACGAACAGGCAGCCGAGTTTCAGGTCGCTGGCGTAGCTGATGCACCTGGCGTCGCTGGTGATATCCACCAAAGCCTGCGTCAGATTCAGGTTGGTGACGCGCGGCCAGCGTTGGGTGGCCTGGATGAAGGCGCGATCTTCGGCGCCAGCAATGAACAGGTCGGCGCGGGCATTGCGCTCGCCTTCTTCGTTTTGTTTGCGGGTGGCGGTGTCGCTCAAGGTCACCAATTCGGCCATCCAGGCAGCGGCGGACAGCAGGCCGAGGTTGGCTTTTTCGTCGTGCCAATAAGGAGTGTCATTGTCGCCGCGCACGGCGTTGTAGCGGTCGATACAGTCAAACCAGCGTTCCAGCACCGGGCGCAGGAATTCCAGCCGCGGATTGCTGATGATCATGCCTTGCATGGTGCTCTCCCTTGTTATTGTGATGTGCTCTCTGCAGTCAAAAAGCATGGCTCTTTGATATCACTGCTGACAGTGTGGCACAAGATTGGCGTCAGTTAATTGATCAGCGGCAGTTATTCGCCGCACGAGACCCTCTTCAATTGACGCTCCACCCCCAACCCTCTAACCTTCGCGGCTTGTTTCAGGTGCTCTGTGGCGCATGTCGACAGAGTGAAACAGGGAAGCCGGTGAGGCGGGTCTCCAAGTGATGAACCCTCACGATCCCGGCGCTGCCCCCGCAACGGTAAATGAGTAAAAGCTGCGTCTGATGCCACTGCGTAAAAGCGGGAAGGCGCGCAGCCAGGCGCAAGCCGCTCATGAGCCCGGAGACCGGCCTGATCCATCCAGCGGCATCACGGTGGGCGATGCCAGGCTTGTTGCCGTCTATTCTTGTGCCTGCCCGCCGTTATCCAGCCTCAACGGAGAGCTCCCCCATGACTGATTCCCCCGAACGCGACGAGCGCCACCTGGCGCGCATGCAGCGCAAAAAAGCCGTGATCGACGAGCGCATCGCCAATTCGCCGGACGAATGCGGCCTGGTGCTGGTGCTGACCGGCAATGGCAAAGGCAAAAGCAGCTCGGCGTTCGGCATGCTCGCCCGCGCCATGGGCCACGGCATGCAGTGTGGTGTGGTGCAGTTCATCAAGGGCCGCAACAGTACTGGCGAAGAGCTTTTCTTTCGTCGTTTCCCCGAGCAAGTGCGCTTCCATGTAATGGGCGAGGGCTTCACCTGGGAAACCCAGGACCGTCAGCGTGACATCGCCGCCGCCGAAGCGGCCTGGGCAGTCTCCCGCGAGCTGCTGCGTGATCCGTCGATCGGTCTGGTGGTGCTCGATGAACTGAACATCGCCCTCAAGCACGGTTACCTCGATCTGGATCAGGTGCTCAGCGATCTGCAGGCCCGTCCGCCGATGCAGCATGTGATCGTCACCGGTCGCGCCGCCAAACCGGAAATGCTCGAGATGGGCGACACTGTCACCGAAATGGGCATGATCAAGCACGCCTTCCAGGCCGGCATCAAAGCGCAGAAAGGCGTCGAACTTTGAATCAACCACGTCACTGCCCGGCGGTCCTGATCGCCGCGCCGGCTTCCGGTCAGGGCAAGACCACCGTCACCGCCGCGCTGGCCCGTTTGCATCGCAATCAGGGGCGCAAGGTTCGCGTGTTCAAATGCGGCCCGGACTTTCTCGACCCGATGATCCTCGAGCGCGCCAGCGGTGCGCCGGTCTATCAACTGGACATGTGGATGGTCGGCGAGCAGGAAAGTCGACGCCTGTTGTGGGAAGCCGCCGCCGAAGCCGATCTGATTCTGATTGAGGGCGTGATGGGCTTGTTCGACGGCACGCCGTCGAGCGCCGATCTGGCCCGGCATTTCGGCGTGCCGGTACTCGGCGTGATCGACGGCACCGCGATGGCCCAGACCTTCGGCGCATTGGCCCTGGGGCTGGCGCGCTATCAGCCGGACTTGCCGTTCGCCGGCGTGCTGGCCAACCGTGTCGGCACCGTGCGTCATGCGCAGTTGCTCGAAGGCAGCCTCACCGAAGGCCTGCGCTGGTACGGCGCGTTGTCCCGGGAAACCGGGATCGAACTGCCGAGCCGCCATCTCGGTCTGGTGCAGGCCAGCGAACTCAATGACCTGGACGTGCGCCTCGACGCTGCCGCCGAAGCGCTGGCCGGCACTTGCGAGGTAGCGCTGCCACCGGCCGTGGAATTCGCCGCGCCTGAAATCGGCAAGACTGAAAGGCTGCTCGAAGGCGTGCGAATCGCTGTCGCCCGCGACGAAGCTTTCGCCTTTACCTACGGCGCCAGTCTCGACTTGCTTCGGGCGATGGGCGCCGAATTGAGTTTCTTCTCGCCGATCCGCGACAGGCAATTACCCGACGCCGACAGCTTGTACCTGCCCGGCGGCTATCCGGAATTGCACCACGTTGCCTTGTCGCAGAACGCCGACATGCTCAAAGCGATCCGCGCGCACCATGCGGCCGGCAAACCGCTGCTCGCCGAATGTGGCGGCATGCTGTACCTGCTCGACTCGCTGACTGATGTCGAAGGCACCCGCGCTGATCTGGTCGGCCTGTTGAGTGGCGACGCCGTGATGCAAAAGCGCCTCGCCGCGCTGGCGCTGCAAGAAGTCGACTTGCCGGAAGGCCAGTTGCGCGGCCACACCTATCACCATTCCCTGACCACCACCGAACTGACGCCAATCGCCCGTGGCCACAGCCCCAATGGCGGGCGCGGCGCCGAAGCGGTGTACAGGCAAGGGCGGATGACCGCCTCGTACGTGCATTTCTATTTCCCGTCCAATCCTGCAGCTATCGCAATATTATTTGCGCCGGACCATAAGGCTCCCATCGCTGGCAAGCCAGCTCCCACAGTGGGCGGTGTGATGTCTGAAGAAACGCAATCCGTTGTGGGAGCTGGCTTGCCAGCGATGGGGCCATGACCGACAACGCCTTCACTGACGCCGAGCGCCAAGCGGTCTACCGCGCCATCGCCGAACGCCGCGACATGCGCCACTTCAGCGGTGGCACGGTCGAGCCGGAACTGTTGCGCCGATTGCTTGAGGCGGCACATCAGGCACCGAGCGTCGGCCTGATGCAGCCGTGGCGCTTCATCCGCATCAGCGACCGCGCCTTGCGTGGCCAGATCCAGAACCTTGTTGAAGAAGAACGCGTGCGCACCGCCGAAGCCCTCGGCGAGCGCAGCGACGAGTTCATGAAGCTCAAGGTCGAAGGCATCAGCGACTGCGCCGAAGTGCTGGTGGCTGCGTTGATGGACGATCGCGAACGACACATTTTTGGCCGCCGTACGCTGCCGGAAATGGACATGGCGTCGCTGTCCTGCGCGATCCAGAACCTGTGGCTGGCCGCACGTGCCGAAGGCCTGGGCATGGGCTGGGTGTCGCTGTTCGAGCCGCAGGCACTGGCCGATCTGCTGAAACTGCCGGCCGGGGCCAAGCCGCTGGCGGTGCTTTGCCTGGGGCCGGTCAAGGAATTCTATCCGGCGCCGATGCTGGTACTCGAAGGTTGGGCGCAGGAGCGTCCGCTCAATGAGTTGCTGTATGAAAATTTCTGGGGAGTGAGTCAATGAGTGTGGCGTTGTTGAGTGTCGCCGCAGTTGCGCTGGATGCGCTGCTGGGTGAGCCGAAGCGCTGGCATCCGCTGGTGGCGTTCGGCAATTTCGCCGGGCGCATCGAGCAACGTTTCAACAGCGCCGGTCGTGGTTGGCGCAGCCATGGCGTCACCGCGTGGGTGATCGCGGTGTTGCCGCTGACCCTGCTGGCCACCGCGTTGTCCTGGGCGCCATATGTGGGCTGGATCGTCGAGATTCTTGCGCTGTATTGTGCCCTCGGCATGCGCAGCCTGGGTGAGCACGTCGAGCCGGTCGCCAAGGCCCTGCGCAGCGATGATCTGGAGGAGGCGCGCAAGCGTGTGGGTTATCTGGTCAGTCGACAGACCGATGAGCTGGACAGCACCGCCGTCGCCCGAGCCGCCACCGAATCGGTATTGGAAAATGGTAGCGATGCGGTGTTCGCCGCGCTGTTCTGGTTTGTCGTGGCCGGTGCGCCGGGCGTGGTGCTTTATCGTCTGAGCAATACGCTTGATGCGATGTGGGGCTATCGCAACGAGCGCTTCGAGCGATTCGGCTGGGCGGCGGCAAAAATCGACGACATCCTCAACTACATTCCTGCGCGGCTGGTGGCGTTGACCTACGCGCTGCTGGGCAATACCCGACTCGCGTTGAAATGCTGGCGCACTCAGGCGCCGAAATGGGACAGCCCGAACGCCGGCCCGGTGATGGCTGCCGGCGCAGGTGCCTTGGGCGTCGAGCTGGGTGGCCCGGCGATCTACCACGGCGAGCTGCACGAGCGTCCGCAACTGGGCGAGGGCGCGCCGGCGGATGCCGATTCCATTGATCGCGGCTGGCAATTGGTCCGGCGCGGGGTATGGTTATGGCTGCTGATTCTCTGCGTGGGGGCTGAATTCTATGCTTGAGCACGGTGGCCGGTTGCGCAGGGCGGCGCTCGAATACGGTATCGCGGAAGAAGACTGGCTCGACCTGTCCACAGGCCTGGCGCCGTGGCCGTTTCCGGTCCCGGAGATTCCGCTGCGAGCCTGGGCACGTTTGCCGGAGAACGATGACGGTCTGGAGCAGGCTGCCTGCGATTACTATGGGGCCAACAGTTTGCTACCGGTGGCCGGTTCACAGATGGCCATTCAGTTGTTGCCGCGATTGCGCCGGGCCGGCAAGGTCGGCGTGCTGTCGCCATGTTACGCCGAGCATGCCGAAGCCTGGCGGCGCAGTGGTTACATCGTGCGTGAAGTGCTGGAGCAGGAAGTCGATTTCTTTCTCGACAGTCTCGACGTCCTGGTAGTCGTCAATCCGAACAATCCGACAGGCCTGAATCTGACCCCGGCGCGTTTGCTCGACTGGCATGCGCGGCTGGCCCAGCGCGGTGGCTGGCTGGTGGTCGACGAAGCGTTCATGGACAACACACCGCAGCTGAGTCTCGCCCCCCATGCGCATCAAGTGGGGTTGATCGTGCTGCGCTCGTTCGGCAAGTTTTTTGGTCTGGCCGGTGTGCGGCTGGGGTTCGTGCTGGCCGAGCGCAAGTTGCTCCGGTTGCTGGCCGAACAGGTCGGGCCCTGGGCAGTCAGCGGGCCGACTCGTGTGCTGGGGCAGGCCTGTCTGCGCGACACCGAAGGCCACACGCGTCAGCGGATTCGCAGCGACGAGGCCAGCGAGCGGCTGGCTGCGCTGCTCGAACGTTATGGCTTCAAACCGCAAGGCGGCTGCGCGCTGTTTCAGTGGTTGATCACCGAACAGGCCGCCGCGCTGCATGAATTCATGGCTCGACGCGGCATTCTTCTGCGCCTGTTCGCGCACAACAGCAGCCTGCGATTCGGGTTGCCCGCCGATGCCGCGGACGAGGCGCGCCTTGAGCAAGCCCTGCAAGCATTCGCCAAGCATTGTTCCAAGGAAAAAACCGCATGACCACATTGATGGTGCAGGGCACCACCTCCGATGCCGGCAAAAGCACGCTGGTGACGGCACTGTGCCGCTGGGCGACCCGTCAGGGCGTTGCCGTGGTGCCGTTCAAACCGCAGAACATGGCGCTCAACAGCGCGGTGACTGCCGACGGCGGCGAGATCGGCCGCGCGCAAGCGGTGCAGGCCCAGGCGGCGTTTCTCGAACCGCACACCGACATGAACCCGGTGCTGCTCAAGCCCAACAGCGACACTGGTGCCCAGGTCATCATCCACGGCCGTGCGGTCACCAGCATGAACGCCGTCGCCTATCACGACTACAAAGCCATCGCCATGCAGGCCGTGCTCGCTTCCCATGAGCGCTTGAGCACCGCGTATCCGCTGGTGATGGTCGAAGGCGCAGGCTCGCCGGCAGAGATCAATCTGCGCGCCGGCGACATCGCCAACATGGGCTTCGCCGAAGCGGTGGACTGCCCGGTGCTGTTGATCGCCGACATTAATCGTGGCGGCGTGTTTGCCCATCTGGTGGGCACGCTGGAACTGCTGTCGCCGAGCGAGCAGGCGCGAGTCAAGGGCTTCATCATCAACCGTTTTCGCGGCGACATCGCCTTGCTGCAACCGGGCCTCGACTGGCTGGAGCAGCGCACCGGAAAACCGGTGGTGGGCGTACTGCCGTATGTGATGGATCTGCATCTGGAGGCCGAGGACGGCATTGATCAGCGTCAGACTGACAAGGTCGAGCAAGTCCTGAAAGTGGTGGTGCCGGTGCTGCCGCGCATCAGCAACCACACCGATTTCGATCCGCTGCGTCTGCATCCTCAGGTGGATCTGCAATTCATCGGCCCGGGGCAGGCGATTCCGCCGGCCGACCTGATCATTCTGCCGGGCTCGAAAAGCGTACGCAGCGATTTGGCCTATCTGCGCGCCAATGGCTGGGAGACCGCCATCAGCCGGCATCTGCGCTATGGCGGCAAGTTGCTGGGGATTTGCGGCGGTCTGCAAATGCTCGGCGAGCAGGTGCACGATCCGTTGGGCCTGGAAGGCGCGCCGGGTTCCAGCGCCGGTCTGGGGTTGCTGGCGTTTGAAACGCAGCTCGAAGCCGAAAAACAGTTGCGCAATGTGCGCGGGCGTCTGGCGCTGGAAGATGCCGAGGTCAGTGGCTATGAAATTCATGCGGGCGTGACGACGGGAGCGGCGCTGGAAAATGCGTCTGTGCGTCTGGACGACGGTCGCTGCGACGGCGCGCAAAGTCTCGACGGGCAGATTTTCGGCACTTACCTGCACGGCCTGTTCGAATCGCCGGCGGCCAGTGCGGCCCTGTTGCGCTGGGCCGGACTGAACGATGTGCAGGAGGTGGATTATCACGGCCTGCGCGAACGCGATATCGAGCGGCTGGCGGATCTGGTGGAAAAACATCTGGACACTGATTTGTTGCGTCAACTCTGTGGAATGTGATTTGCCCATGCCGGCCCCTTCGCGAGCGAGCTCGCTCCCACATTGAAATGCGTTCCATTGTGGGAGCGAGCTTGCTCGCGAAGACGGTAGCTGTAGCACTGATATTTATAGGATTTATCCATGCTCCAACTGATCCTCGGCGGCGCCCGCTCCGGCAAAAGTCGCCTGGCCGAAAAACTCGCCACTGAGAGCGCGCTGGCCGTCACTTACATCGCCACCAGCCAGCCGCTGGATGGCGAGATGAATGAACGCGTCGCCCATCATCGCGCGCGGCGTCCAGCCGAGTGGGCGTTGATCGAAGAACCGCTGGAGCTGGCTCGGGTGCTGCGCGAAACCGCCAGCCCCGACCGTTGCCTGCTGGTGGATTGCCTGACCCTGTGGCTGACCAATCTGCTGATGCTCGAAGACGTCGAACGCCTCGCCGCCGAACGCGAAGCGCTGCTTGAATGCCTGGCGTCGCTGCCGGGTGAAATCATTTTTGTCAGCAACGAGACCGGAATGGGTGTCGTGCCGCTGGGCGAATTGACTCGCCGCTACGTCGATGAAGCCGGTTGGCTGCATCAAGCTCTGGCCGAGCGTTGTCAGCGAGTCGTCCTGACGGTCGCCGGCCTGCCCCTGACTTTGAAAGGACCTGCGTTATGACCCAAGCCTGGTGGCTGAATCCGTGCAAACCGGTGGATGTGCAAGCCGTTGAAAGCGCGGCGGCGCGTCAGCAGCAATTGACCAAACCCGCCGGTTCCCTCGGGCAGCTCGAATCGGTGGCGGTGCAACTGGCCGGATTGCAGGGCCGGATCAAGCCGAACCTCGATCAGGTCTGGATCACGATTTTTGCCGGCGACCACGGCGTTGTCGCCGAAGGCGTTTCTGCGTTTCCGCAGGAAGTCACCGGGCAGATGCTGCTGAACTTCGTCAGCGGCGGCGCGGCGATCAGCGTGCTGGCGCGGCAACTCGGCGCGCAGCTGGAAGTGGTGGATCTGGGCACCGTGACCCCGTCGTTGAACCTGCCAGGTGTGCGTCACCTGAACATCGGTCCGGGCACGGCGAATTTCGCCAAGGGCGCAGCGATGACTCGGGCCCAGGGCGAACTCGCCTTGCAGGGCGGCCGCGACAGCGTGCTGCGCGCGAAGGCGGCGGGCGCGCAATTGTTCATCGGCGGTGAAATGGGCATTGGCAACACTACCGCCGCCAGTGCGCTGGCTTGTGCTTTGCTGGATTGCCCGGTGGCGCACCTGACCGGCCCCGGCACCGGGCTGAATGCCGAAGGCGTCAGCCATAAGGCGCAGGTGATCGAGCGGGCGCTGGCGCTGCATGCGGCACGGCGCGGTGATGCGTTGCAGACCCTGTTCAATCTCGGCGGCTTCGAGATTGCAGCGTTGGTTGGCGCGTATCTGGCGTGTGCTCAGGAAGGTGTGGCGGTGCTGGTGGACGGTTTCATCTGCACGGTCGCCGCGTTGGTGGCGGTACGCCTGAATCCGGCCTGCCGTGAATGGTTGCTGTTCGGTCATCGTGGTGCGGAGCCGGGCCATCGCCATGTGCTGGAAACCCTTGGCGCTGAACCGCTGCTCGAACTGGCTCTGCGTCTGGGGGAGGGCAGTGGTGCGGCGCTGGCGGTGCCGTTGTTGCGCCTGGCCTGCGACCTGCACGGCCAGATGGCGACCTTCGCCGAAGCGGCGGTGGCGGATCGCCCGGCATGACTTTGCGTCTGGACCTCCTGCGCCACGGTGAAACCGAGCTCGGCGGCGGCCTGCGCGGCAGTCTTGACGATGCGCTGACCGAAAAAGGCTGGGCGCAAATGCGCGAAGCGGTGATCGGAAAAGGGCCGTGGGATCGGCTGGTCAGCTCGCCGTTGCAGCGTTGCGCGCGATTCGCTGAGGAATTGAGCGCGCAGCGGGATCTGCCGGTATCTCTGGACAAAAATCTGCAGGAGCTGCATTTCGGTGCCTGGGAAGGGCAGAGTGCGGCGGCGTTGATGGAAACCGATGCCGAGGCGCTGGGTCTGTTCTGGGCGGATCCCTACGGGTTTACCCCGCCGCAGGGTGAGCCGGTCAGCGATTTCTCTGCGCGGGTGCTGGCGGCGGTGATGCGACTGCACGCGGCACACGCCGGCGAGCGGGTGTTGCTGGTCAGTCATGGCGGCGTCATCCGTCTGCTGCTGGCGCGGGCCCGTGGTTTGCCCCGTGAACAACTGCTCAATGTCGAAGTCGCTCATGGCGCACTGTTTTCGCTGATCGTCTCGGCTGATGGTTCGCTCAAGGAGGTGTGCTGACATGCTGCCTCTGTGGATCGCCCTGCAATTTCTCAGCAGCCTGCCGATTCGTCTGCCGGGCATGCCGACCCCTGAACAGCTCGGCCGCTCGCTACTGTTTTATCCGCTGGTGGGGTTGTTGTTCGGTGTGATTCTCTGGGCGCTCAACCTTGCGCTGGCGGGCGCGCCGTTGCTGCTGCACGCGGCGCTGTTGCTGACGGTGTGGGTGCTGCTCAGCGGCGCGTTGCACCTTGATGGCCTGGCGGACAGCGCCGATGCGTGGCTCGGTGGTTTCGGTGATCGCGAGCGCACGCTGACGATCATGAAGGATCCGCGCAGCGGGCCGATCGCCGTAGTGACGCTGGTGCTGGTGTTGCTGCTCAAGTTCGCCGCGTTGCTGGCCTTGATCGAGCAGAAGCAGGGTATGACGTTGATCTTCGTCCCGCTGATCGGGCGTGCGGTGCTGCTCGGGCTGTTCCTCACCACTGCCTATGTGCGGGCCGGTGGATTGGGGCAGGCGCTGGCCGATCATCTGCCGCGCAAGACGGGTTGGCAGGTGCTGGCGCTGAGTGCAGCGGCATGTGTGGTGATCGCCGGGCTTAACGCGGTCGTGGCGTTGTTGCTGGCGGTCGTCGTGTTCATCTGGCTAAGGCATCTGATGGTGCGGCGACTGGGCGGAACCACGGGCGATACGGCGGGTGCGTTGCTGGAATTATTGGAGATGTCGGTGCTGGTCGGGCTGGCTTTGTTTTGATCTGTAACTTGATTTAACAGACTTGCGGGTATATACACGCATCATGCTTCCTTCTCAGTGTTTGTGCACCAACCTGCGACGCGCCGCCCGTGGCGTCAGCAGGCATTACGACGGCGCTCTCGACGGCTTCGGGATCAACGTTGCCCAGTATTCTTTGCTGTGCAATCTGCAGCGCCTGGATCAACCGAGTATTTCCGAACTGGCCGAAGCGATGGGGCTGGATCGCAGCACCCTCGGGCGCAATCTGCGGGTGCTGGAAGGCGAAGGGCTGGTGGCGCTGGCCGAGGGCGAAGACATGCGCAACCGCATCGTCCGGCTCACCGAAACCGGTGCGCAACGACTGGCAGCGGCTTTGCCGGCCTGGGAAGCGGCGCAGCAGCGGTTGATCGACCGACTGGGTGCCGAGAAGCGTGAAACCTTGCTGCGGCTGTTGGATGAACTGGCCTGAGGGCCGGTTTTTTCCGAATCTAAGCGGGTATATACCCGCGACTGGAGAATAACAATGAGTTCGATGTGGCGTACGTGCGGTTGGGTGTTGCTGGGGAGTGCGATGATTCTGGCGTTGTCATTGGGCGTGCGGCACGGTTTCGGGCTGTTTCTGTCGCCGATGAGCGCGCAGTTCGGCTGGGGCCGTGAAGTGTTCGCGTTCGCCATCGCCTTGCAGAACCTGATCTGGGGTCTGGCGCAGCCGTTTACCGGCGCACTGGCCGACCGCTTCGGCGCGGCAAAAGTGGTATTGATCGGTGGTGTGCTGTACGCCTTGGGCCTGGTGTTCATGGGCCTGTCGGAAACCGCGCTGGGCCTGTCTCTGAGTGCCGGTCTGCTGATCGGCATCGGGCTCTCCGGCACCTCGTTCTCGGTGATCCTCGGCGTGGTCGGCCGTGCTGTGCCGCCGGAAAAACGCAGCATGGGCATGGGCATCGCCAGTGCTGCCGGTTCTTTCGGCCAGTTCGCCATGCTGCCCGGCACCCTCGGGCTGATCGGCTGGCTCGGCTGGTCGGCGGCATTGCTGGTGCTGGGCCTGCTGGTGGCGCTGATCGTGCCGCTGGTGAGCATGCTCAAGGACAAACCGCTGCCGGTGCTGGGCCATGAACAAACCCTGTCCGAAGCCCTGCGTGAGGCTTGCTCGCATTCCGGTTTCTGGCTGCTGGCGTTCGGCTTTTTCGTCTGCGGGTTTCAGGTGGTGTTCATCGGCGTCCACCTGCCGGCGTATCTGGTCGATCAGCATCTGCCTGCAAGTGTCGGCACCACGGTGCTGGCGTTGATCGGTCTGTTCAATATCTTCGGCACTTACACCGCCGGTTGGCTCGGCGGGCGCATGTCCAAGCCGCGTCTGCTGACCGGACTTTATCTGTTGCGCGCCGTGGTGATCGTGCTGTTCCTGTGGCTGCCGGTGACGACGACCTCGGCCTATCTGTTCGGCATGGCCATGGGCTTCCTGTGGCTGTCGACGGTGCCGTTGACCAACGGTACGGTGGCGACCTTGTTTGGTGTGCGGAATCTGTCCATGCTCGGCGGTATCGTGTTCCTGTTCCATCAATTGGGTTCGTTCCTTGGCGGCTGGCTGGGCGGGGTGGTGTACGACCGGACCGGGAGTTATGACTTGATCTGGCAAGTGGCGATTCTCTTGAGCCTGCTGGCGGCGGCGCTGAACTGGCCGGTGCGCGAGCGCCCGGTCGAGCGCCTGCAAACGCGTGCGAGCGCTGCATGAACCGTTATTGGCCGCAGATCGTCATCACCGCACTCGGTGCCGCGTTGCTGGCGCTGGTGTGGTGGGGCTGGCATCGGGGCGGGCTGGCGCTGATGCAGTTGGGCATGGGTGCTTGCTAGACCGGCGGGAGGGCGAGTAACGTCGAGGTCTGACGATTGCTCAAGGATGCCCGACATGCTCAAGCGCTGGTGTGCTGTTCCCGCTTTGCTGATGGCGTTGACCGGACTGGCCCAGGCCGCGGATTGTCCGGATCTGTTGCAAGGTTCGTTGCCCAAGTTGCGGGCCAAGGAATCCATCGACCTGTGTCAGCGTTACGCCGACAAACCGCTGGTGGTGATCAACACGGCCAGCTTCTGTGGTTTCGCGCCGCAGTTCGAGGGGCTCGAAGCGCTCAATCAGCGCTACAAGGCCCAGGGCCTGGAAATGCTCGGCGTGCCTTCCAATGACTTCAAGCAGGAATCCAAGGACAGCGCCGAGACCGCCAAGGTCTGTTACGCCAACTACGGCGTGACGTTCACCATGACCGAGCCACAGAAGGTGCGGGGCGACGATGCCACCCACCTGTTCCAGGTGCTGGCCAGACAGAGCAGCGCGCCGAAGTGGAATTTCTACAAATACGTCATCGACCGTCAGGGCAAGGTCATTGCCAACTTCTCCAGCCTGACCAAGCCGGATGATCCGGAATTTCTGGCAGCCATTGAAAAAGCCATTGCCTCCAAGCCGCTGAAACCCTGATCGACGCCCACTAAAAAGCCCCGCCTCTGTGAAGAGAGCGGGGCTTTTTAGTGGGCGAGGCCTCAAACGCTAAAGAGATCAGCTTCGCCGTACAGCATCAGAAGCGGTAGGTTGCGCCGACACCGAAGCCGTTTGCCGAGTTTTCGTACTGCGAGTTGTAGCTCTGGCCACGATCGTTTTCGTTGCGGATGTTGACCTTCTCTTCCTTCAGGTACGAGTAGGCAACGTCGATGGTCAGGTCTTCGGTCGGGCTCCAGCCGGCACCGATGCTGAAGATGGTCCGGTCGCCGGTCGGGATGCGTGGCGAACGGTCGACGTTGTTGGTCGGGGCCTGGTCGAACGTCAGACCGGTACGCAGTACCCATTCCTTGTTCAGCTGGTAGGACGTACCGATGGCGTAAGCCCAGGTGTCATGCCAGTTCTGCTCTTCGGTGATCTCGCCGAACTGGCCAGCCAGCAGAGGCTGTACACCGGAGTTCTTGACGGTGATCTTTTCCAGCTGGCTCCAGCGGGTCCAGGTGGTACCGGCGTAGACGTTCCAGCGGTCGTTGATCGCCTGCGTGACCGAGAAGTCCACGGATTCAGGCGTGGTGATCTTCAGCGAAGCGTCGTATTTCTGGTTCGCACCCAGGCCGACCGCGCCCAGCACACCGTAGTTGACCTTGGTGTTGCCTTCGAGCTTGTAGTCGACTTTCGAGTGGTAGGTCAGACCCAGGCGAGTGGTGTCGGTAGCCTGTACCAGAACGCCGATGTTGTAGCCCAGTGCGGTGTCGTCACCCTTGATCTTGACCTTGCCGTCCGGCGCAGCCTGAGTGATCGACAGGTTGGATTCCAGCGAGCCGTCGATGCGGTTGATGGTCGGACCGAAACCGATCGACACCACGTCGTTGAATTTGTAGCTGACAGTCGGCTGGAAGGTAATGACCTTGACTTCGGACTTGCTGCCGAAGTAGCGGCCGGCAAAGCCGTTTTCATAGTCGGTGATCAGGCCGAAGGGTACGTACACACCCAGGCCGAATGCCCAATGCTCGTCGATCGGCTTGACGTAGTAGCCCATAGGTACGGAGGTGAAGGGCACCATGTCGCCTTTGTTGCTGCCGCCGTTCGGGCTGGAGCTGGCGTCATTGATATCGGTTTTTGCGTCGAGGAATGCAACACCGCCAGTGACTTGTTCGCGCGTGATGCGCGACATGCCGGCAGGGTTGCCATAAACAGTGCTTGCGTCGTCGGCAGAAGAAGATCGCCCGGCGTACCCAGTCCCCATCCCGCTGATGCTGTGTTCGTTGATGGCAAAGCCAGCTGCGAAGATCTGGGTGGATGCCACGGTTACGGCAAGGCTAAGGGTGGTTTTGAGCATGACTTTTTTCATTATTAGAACTCCTGGTGATCACCGGGGCGAAAATTACCAACATTTTCGTCCTAGCGCTATAGGCCGTATGCCTTGAGTTAGAGCGGTTTTGTAGGACAATCCGACCAGATTCGCTACTCGTTGGACGATGTTGCGAAACCGGCGGATCAGCAAGCGACCTGATTCAGCGGTGAAACACAGGTTTGCCAGGCGCAGGTGAAATCGCGCAGACGACCTTGAGGCTGGAAGGTCTGACGCCAGATGCGCGCCATGCCCAGCAGATCATCCGACTCGGGGAGGACGGGGTTTTGTTCTTCGACCAGCAGCCAGGCAATGGCCGTGGCGTAACGCAGGTTGACGGTCAGTTCGAGGTGCGGGCCGCTGAGGAAGGCATGCTGGCTTGCGAGGCCACGAACCAGGCTGGCGCGTTCGGGATCCAGTGCCAGGTAATGATCCCAGAGCGCCTGGTGACGGTGTTCGGCAATCCGGTAAAGGCCGTGGCCACGGCGGTCATGCAGGGCCGAACCGAGGGCGGACTGGCTGGCGGCGATGCCCAGCAACAGGGATTCGGCGGTGGCGCAGTGACGTCCCAGATAAATCAGCGTGGGACGGATCACATGGCGGCACAGTTCGCTGGCAGCGATACCCATAAAACCCTCGGATCTTGTTATTGGGCGGCGAGACCTGAAGGGGAGCTTGGCAGCTGTGGATCGAATCAGGCCCGCCGGAAGCGGATCACGCCGCTTGAGTTGAAGTGTAGTGTCATATTCGCGACGTAAAGGCCTGTTTTTAAAATATTTCCGGCGGGGCGTTATAACCGTTATATCAGTTGGTGCTTAAGCGGAAAGTCGCAAAAGCGAAACATCGGGCAATAAAAAGCCCCGCGTTTTAAGCGGGGCTTTTGCTTTTGCAGCCATTTCGGCCTCTCAGGCGATCAATGCCTGACGGGTGCGATCAATTACGGCCTGCAGCGGTTCGGCGCTGGAGTATTGATCGGGATACAGACGCTCGCTGTGGCGGGCGATCCCGTGTTCATTGACCACGGTGAAGCTGAAGCAGCCTTTGCGAGCGGCCATGATCAGGCAGTTCATTGGAGCAAAAGCGTTGGTTAGGGTGCGAATGGCATCCTGAGTCTGGATTTGAGTCGACATAGTTATTAGGTGTTCCTACAAATGACACGGATAAGAACCGTGCAACGTTAAAACGTTCCAGTAACGTCAACCACCATTGGTCGAACGAAGAACCCGACTGGAACAAGGCAGCCAGTTCGAGCGCTATAAAAGTGGGCGCGCTTGGGCTGGCAGGTAGGTACTTAGGAGGACAGGCAACACATCGAGGGCAGAGGTTCTGGGCCCGGGGTGAAGATCCTGATCAATTTGCAGGTTGGTTCGGTCAGAGTAAGGGGTCTTCGCAACACCCTTTGCATTCGATTCAAAGGCTGTGTTGTCGGAAGATTTACCTGGAAACCATCGAGGGGTCGATCCCGCTTTTGTCGGTGGAGGCTTCTGTGAAAGAAGGCTGACCGTGGGGTGTGTTCGACCGGAATTGACTTTCAGCTTGGTACTAACGCCGCGGATACTAACGGAACGATCCCCGAAAGGCAAACCCGCTGATCAAAAATAAATCAGGAGACATTGCCAGGCCCGTAACCTGCCCCGATCTGGCTCACTCAATGACCGTCGGTCGCCACGACGTGACCGGCGCTGAAGCTCGGCGCAGGGGCTTGTCCCCAGCCTGAATGCCAAAACGACCCGAAAAGGCGCATCGATATAACCGCGTAACAGTTACTTGTGCACATTAGTTGCGCAGACGGTAACGGCGCTGTCATAACGATCCTGACCCCGATGGCTGCCTGCATCGAAAGTTTAAGTCAATGAAAAACATCGCTTTTTTTAACTGGTGAAAAAATCGTCAGTTTGACTGCGAGCCCCGTTCCACAAGGCTTTGCGGCGACTGGAAGGCGGTTGTCCACTGAGTTATCCACAGCTTCTGTGGATTGTCCCGAGCGCTTGCTCTAGCACGGGCGTGCCGGGTTTTTTTCGACTTTACCTGTGCGAAAAAAAGAGTAGAGTGGCGCGCCTTCCGATCTGTCCCACAGTGCTTTATGAAGTTTCGTTCAGCTCCAGAATCTGTTACCTCCCAACCCCCTCGTGTTACCGCTCCCAAGCGATTTTCCGTACGCGTGGCCGAATGGCTGCTGGACAGCCCGCGTTTGGGCGACAGCCAGAATGCCAAGCACCTCGCCGGCCGCCTGCTCAAGCAACCGGCCCGGGAAGGGGTGGTCGCGGCGCAAAGTCGTCTCGGCCAGTTGATGTGCCGCGAGTGCGGCAATGCCCGGGATCGCCGCATCGGCCAGGACCTGCTGCGTCAGGCCGCCCGCGCGGGTGACCGACGTGCGCAACAGGAACTCGGCCTGATCGAAGACTGAGCTGTCCAAGACCTGGCGCCTTGGTTAACCTTCAGGCTTTATCGGATTGGCGAGAATCACTATGGCGATTGACTTGACCAGCATCCTGCTGGGACTGGCAGGCGCGGCGGTGCCGCTGCTGGCACTGGCGTGGCAACTGCAACGTCGGGCCAGTCAGAGCCGGTCTGAAGTCGCGTTGCTCGAGGAGCGGCTGGCCATGGCGCAGATGGCCCAGGACGGTCTCACTGCTCAATTAGAAGCCTGCCGCGATGAAGTCGCCGACCTCGGCCAGGCCAACGCCTCCAGACAAGCGGATCTCGCGGCCGTGCGCCGGGAAGTCGAGCTGTTGCAGATCGAGCGCGATGACGCCCGTGACGCCGCCCATGCCTGGAACATTGAACGCGCCAACAAGGAAGCCGAATTGCGGCGCCTGGACGCCCAGGCGGCTTCGCTGAATGCCGAATTGCGCGAGCAACAGGAAAGCCATCAACAACGCCTGGATGACCTGCAAGGTTCCCGCGACGAGCTGCGCGCCCAGTTCGCCGAACTGGCCGGCAAGATCTTCGATGAGCGCGAGCAACGCTTCGCCGAAACCAGCCAGCAACGCCTCGGTCAATTGCTCGACCCGTTGAAGGAACGCATCCAGTCGTTTGAAAAACGCGTCGAGGAAAGCTATCAGGCCGAAGCCCGCGAGCGTTTCTCGCTGGCCAAGGAGCTGGAGCGCTTGCAGCAACTGAACCTGCGTCTGAGCGACGAAGCGACCAATCTGACCCGCGCCCTGAAGGGCCAGAAAACCCAGGGCAACTGGGGCGAGCTGATTCTTGAGCGCGTGCTTGAGCATGCCGGGCTGGAGAAGGGCCGCGAGTACCAGACTCAGGTCAATCTCAAGGGGCCGGACGGCGAGCGTTTCCAGCCGGACGTGATCATTTACCTGCCGGGCGACAAGCAGGTGGTGGTCGACTCCAAGGTCAGCCTCACCGCCTATCAGCAATACGTCGCCGCCGACGACGATGCCCTCGGCCAGATCGCCATGAAGCAGCACGTGCTGTCCTTGCGCAGCCACGTGAAAGGCCTGGCCGGCAAGGATTACAAACGTCTGGAAGGCTTGCACAGCCTCGATTTCGTCTTGCTGTTCGTGCCCATCGAAGCGGCGTTTTCCGCCGCGTTGCAAGCCGAACCGGCGCTGTTCCAGGAAGCTTTCGATCGCAACATCGTGATTGTCAGCCCGACCACATTGCTGGCGACGCTGCGGGTCATCGACAGTCTGTGGAAGCAAGAGCGCCAGAGCCAGAACGCCCGGGAAATCGCCGAGCGCGCCGGTTGGCTGTATGACAAGTTCGTGTTGTTCATTCAGGATCTGGACGAAGTCGGCAATCGCTTGCAGCAACTGGACAAAGCCTACAGCGCGGCGCGCAACAAGCTGACGGAAGGACGGGGCAACCTGGTCAGCCGCAGCGAACAGCTCAAGTTGCTCGGTGCGCGGGCCAGCAAGAGCCTGCCGGCCGATTTGCTGGAACGCGCAATGACCGATGCCGACGGGTTGGTCGAACTGCCTGAATAAGCTGCTCTTCTAGAGCGGCAAATAGCGACTCAACAACGCCCGCAACGCCGCCGGTTTCACCGGTTTGGCCAGATAATCCAGCCCCGCTGCATGAACCTGCGCCACGGTTTCCGGATGCCCGTCGGCGCTGATCACCACTCCCGGCACTGGCTCGCCCAGTCTTGTGCGCAACCAGGCCATCAGATCAGTGCCGGTTTCGCCGTGATCCAGGTGATAGTCCACCAGCGCCAATTGTGGCCGCACGCCGTCGTCGAGCAGTGCCGCGCATTCTTCGCGGTTGCGCGCGGTCCAGACCTGACAGCCCCAGCGTGTGAGCAGGCTGTTCATGCCGATCAGAATGCTGTCTTCGTTGTCGATGCACAGCACCTGCGCGCCGCTGTGCAGTTTGCCATTGATTTCCACCGCCGCTGGCGGCTGCACGGTCTGCGCTTTGGCCAACGGCACGCGGACACTGAACACGCTGCCACGCCCCGGCCATGAACGTACGCGCAATGTATGACCGAGCACTCGGCACAGGCCGTCGGCGATCGCCAGGCCCAGACCCAGACCTTTTTCGGCGCGGGTCTGGTGGCTGTCGAGGCGTTTGAATTCCTCGAAGATCACTTGCTGTTTGTCCTCCGGAATCCCCGGCCCGCGATCCCACACTTCCAGACAGATTTCGCCTTGTCGCCGACGCACGCCCAGCAGCACCGGGCCTTTTGCGTAGCGGAACGCATTGGTGAGGAAGTTCTGCAGAATGCGCCGCAGCAACTTGATGTCACTGTCGATGCGCAACTGACTGCCTCGTACCCGGAAACTCAGGCCCTGTTCCTGGGCCAGTGCCTTGAACTCCGCGCCGAGGGTATCGAACAGCTCATTGATCGCGAACGGCTTGCGATCCGGGTTGATCTTGCCGTTTTCCAGGCGCGAGATGTCCAGCAGGTCGCTGATCAGGTCTTCGGCCGAACGCAGCGAACTGTCCAGATGCTGCACCAGTTTCTGCGCCTCGCCGCTCAAGCCGTCGTTCTGATGGGAGAGGGCGGCGGAGAACAGCCGCGCGGCGTTCAACGGCTGCATCAGGTCGTGACTGACGGCGGCGAGGAAGCGGGTCTTGGACTGGTTGGCCGCCTCGGCATTGCCTTTGGCCTCGGTCAGCGCGACGTTGAGTTGCGACAGTTCTTGCGTCCGTTCGCTGACCCGTTGCTCCAGGCCTTCGTTGGCCTCGGTCAGCGCCTGCTCGGCTTCGCGGAACGCGGTGATGTCGGTGAAGCTCATGACGAAACCGCCGCCGGGCATCGGGTTGCCGATCAGCTCGATCACCCGGCCGTTGGGGAACAG
Organism: Pseudomonas sp. MCal1; assembly: GCF_026341415.1. NCBI lineage: Bacteria > Pseudomonadati > Pseudomonadota > Gammaproteobacteria > Pseudomonadales > Pseudomonadaceae > Pseudomonas > Pseudomonas sp. MCal1. The sequence goes on along the minus strand of NZ_JAKUMP010000002.1, from coordinate 275,122 downwards.
TCGCTCGGAGGTGTGGGCACGGCCCTGACGCATCCAGTGCAGGCGCCGGGCAACGTGAACTTCCGCTTCGCCGGGGCCGCACAAACCGCGTTCGGCGTTGTGGCGAATGATGTCGGCAATCGGGCGGCCAACGCTGATCAAGCCGTCCGGATAGTTGAACAGCTCCAGATAGCGACGGTTCCAGGCCACCAGTTTCAGCGACTGGTCGACCACGCTGATGCCCTGGGTAATGTTCTCGATGGCGCCTTGCAACAGTGCGCGGTTGAACTGCAGCACTTCCGACGCTTCGTCGGCGATCCGGACCACGTCCTCCAGCTGCATTTCCCGACCTTCGATGGCGGCTTTTACTACAGCACGCGTCGAAGAGGCACCGAGGACACCTGCCAGCAAGCGCTCGGTGTGGGCGATCCATTCGCCGTCGGCATTCTGATTCGGGTTGAAGCCTTTGCCCTGGCGGTAGGCGAAGCGGATGAAACTCTGCCGCGCGCGTTCTTCACCGACAAAACGCGCGGCCAGTTGCAGCAAGTCGTCGATCTGCACCGCCAGCATCGAGCGTGCGCTCGGCCGGGCGCTGATTTCCTGGCCGATAAAACGTCCGGCCTGCCAGTGCTCCGAGACCCGTGTACGGGACAGCACCGAGACCCAGGCGAACAACGTGAAGTTGCCCGCCAGCGACAGCACCACACCTTGGGTCAGCGGGGTGATCGGCAGGTTCAGCGGGTTGCCGTGCAGCCAGGCGAGGCCGGGAAAACTGTCCAGCGACCAGCCGAGGCTGCGGGCAGCGATCGGCAGGATCAGGGTGTAGAACCACAGGAACGTGCCGGCGGCCAGGCCGGCGAACACGCCGCGACGGTTGGCCTGTTTCCAGTACAGCGCGCCGAGCATCGCCGGGGCCAGTTGGGTCACAGCGGCGAAGGCAATCTGGCCGATGGTCGCCAGGCTCGCGGTCGAGCCGAGCAAACGGTAGCTGACGTAGGCCAGCAACAAAATCACCACAATGCTGACCCGGCGCACCGAGAGCATCCACTGGCGGAACACTTCGAACGGGCGCTCGGCATTGTTGCGGCGCAGCAGCCACGGCAACAGCATGTCGTTGGAGACCATGGTCGACAGCGCCACACTCGCCACGATCACCATGCCGGTGGCCGCCGATGCACCGCCGATAAACGCCAGCATCGCCAGCGCCGGGTGGGCCTGGGCCAACGGTAGGCTGATCACGAAAGAGTCGGGGATGACCGAGCTGGGCAGCATCATCTGACCGGCCAGGGCGATCGGGACTACAAACAGCGCTGCCAGGGCGAGGTAGGTCGGGAACACCCATTTGGCCAGGCGCAGATCCTGCGGGTCGATGTTCTCGACCACTGTCACGTGGAACTGCCGGGGCAGGCAGATGATTGCCATCATCGCCACGCCGGTCTGCACCACCATCGATGGCCAGTTGATGGTTTCCTTCCAGTATTCCTCGAGGCGCGGTGCGAGCATTGCCTGATTGAACAAATCGTCGAAGCCGTCATACAGCCCATAGGTGACGAAGGCGCCGACGGCGAGGAAGGCAAACAGCTTGACCAGCGACTCAAAGGCAATCGCCAGCACCATGCCGCGGTGGTGCTCGGTGGCATCGAGGTTGCGCGTACCGAAAACAATGGTGAACAGGGCCAGCACCAGCGACACGATCAGGGCCGTGTCCTGGGCGCGGGTGCCCATGGCGTCGGCACCGGCACCGATCAGCAGGTTCACGCCGAGGACGATGCCTTTGAGTTGCAAGGCGATATAGGGCAGAACGCCGACCAGACAGATCAACGCGACCACCACCGCCAGCGATTGGGATTTACCGTAGCGGGCGGCGATGAAGTCGGCGATGGAGGTAATGTTCTCCTGTTTGCTGATCATCACCATTTTCTGCAGCACCCACGGCGCGCCCAGCAATAGCAGGATCGGCCCGAGGTAGATCGGCAGGAACGACCACAGTTGTTCGGCGGCCTGACCGACCGCGCCGAAAAACGTCCAGCTGGTGCAGTAGACGGCCAGCGACAGGCTGTACACCCAGGCACGCACCCGTGGCGGCAGCGGTGTGCTGCGACGGTCGCCGTAGAAGGCGATGGCGAACATGATGGCCATATAGGCCAGGGCGACGGCGGCGATCAGCCCGGTGGACAACGACATGGAACACTCCCGACAGAAAACGACCGGACTTGCGCCCGGTCAGACAGTCTCGCACGGGCGCGACAGTTAGTCAGTGTCGACCAAGGTCGTGGCGCGGCGGGGTGTCGCAGTCACGGAACCGGGCGGTTCTGTGGTCAATCCGGTTTGAGCGCGAGGTCGATCAAACGGTGCAGTTCATCGACTTCCAGCGGCGCCGCCGAAAACAGAATGCGGAACACCACCGGGGACACCACCAGATTGATCAGCCGATCCACGCTCGGCGCCGTTTCCTCTGGGTGGCGCTCGATGATGGTCTGCAATTGCGCACCGATGATCGTCACGCAATACCCCGGCGTCGCGCTTGCCTGCACATCGCGCATCATGTTGCGCCCGGGTTCAGAACTCATTTCGTCGAGATATTGTTCGGCCCATGCGCGGATATCGCTGCGCAGGCTGCCGGTTTCTGCCGGCTCGCTGTCGGGGCGCATGCGGGCGAGGGCGACGTCCGCGAGCAAGGCCGCCAGATCTCCCCAGCGTCGATAAATCGTCGACGGCGTCACGCCTGCACGCGCCGCGATTTGCGGGACGGTCACCGTTGAGCGCTCCTGTTCTTGCAGAAGCGCGCGGACTGCCGAGTGAATCGACTCTTGCACCCGGGCACTGCGACCGCCGGGGCGTAAACCTTCTTTAATAGCCATGCGCCAGACCTTAACACAAAGAATTTGCTTTAAGCGCAAGCCGAGAGCACACTCCGCAAAAGCAAAAAATTAGCTTTTGCGGAGTGTGCCCATGACCAGCCTTGCTTCCAACCGATCCAGCCTGTGGTTTCTGGCGATCACCTTACTGAGTTTTCTCGCCGCTTCCACTGCGCCGACGCCGTTGTATCACCTGTATCAGGATCGGCTGCATTTTTCGGCAGCGGTGCTGACCCTGATTTTCGGCGTCTACGCGCTGAGTCTGCTGGCCGCGTTGCTGACAGTCGGGTCGCTGTCGGATCACCTGGGACGCAAACCAGTGATCTTCACCGCCGTGACGCTCAATTCGCTGGCGATGCTGCTGTTTATCTACGCCGACAGCGTGGGCTGGCTGATCGGCGCGCGAGTGCTGCAAGGCTTCGCCACCGGCATGGCCACCGCGGTGTTGAGCGCGACGCTGCTGGACACCGACCGTCAGCAGGGCCCGCTGATTAACAGTGTCGCTCCGTTGCTGGGCATGGCGTTGGGCGGCATGGGCTGCGGCTTGTTGGCCGAGTTCGCTCCGGCGCCGTTGCAGTTGACCTATTGGTTGCTGCTCGCGCTGTTTGTGTTGCAGGGGATTTATGTCTGGCGCTTGCCGGAAAGCGTCTCGCCGCAAGCCGGGGCATGGGCCTCGTTGCGGCCAACCCTGCATGTGCCGGTTCAGGCACGTTCGACGCTGTGGCGAGTCTTGCCGCTGAACACCGCGACTTGGGCGCTTGGTGGTTTCTATGCCTCGCTGGCCCCATCGCTGGTGCGCACGGCCACTGGCTCCACCTCCAACCTGATCGGCGGCGCGACTGTGGCGGCACTGACCGTCACCGGTGCGTTGATGATTTTCACGTTGCGCAATCGTCCTGCTTCCCGGGCGCTGCAACTCGGCGCGAGCCTGCTGCCAGCCGGGCTCGTGTTGGTTCTGCTGGGCGTGCACAGCGCCAGTCTGTCGCTGTTCTTCTTCGGTACGCTGGTGGCCGGTTGTGGGTTTGGCTCCGGTTTTCTGGGAGCGGTGCGCAGTCTGGTGCCGCTGGCATTGCCGCATGAGCGCGCCGGGTTGATGTCGGCATTCTATGTGCTGAGTTACCTGGCGTTCTGCCTGCCGGCTTTGCTGGCCGGGCACTTCACCCATAGCGTGGGCCTGCTGGCCACCACCGATGTGTATGGCGCGGTATTGATCGTGCTGGCGGTCGGAGCGCTGCTGATGAGTTTTCGGGCGCAAGCGGCGAAGACCTGCAGCGCGCCATAAGCCTGCGGATTCGGTTAGCCTTGGCCAGCCATAACTTTTTCACGGATCGACGCATGAAGATTATTCGCAGCAAGACCTTTACCGCCGAGCGCGCCTGGGGCGCGCTCGACATCGCCAACATGAACGGCATCACCACGCGTCTGCACTGGACCGATCAGCCCTACAAATGGCACGTCAATGACGGCGAAGAAGTGTTCGTGGTGCTCGACGGTCAGGTGCTCATGCACTATCGCGAAGAAGGCGAGGAGAAGCAGGCATTGCTGGAGGTTGGCGACATCTTCTATGCGTCCATCGGCACTGAACATGTCGCTCATCCTCAGGGCGCGGCGCGAATTCTTGTCATTGAAACCGAAGGCAGTGTCTGACTGCATATCTACTAAATAGATAACAGTTAGAGATATTACCCGTTATATAGATATTCGATTCGGTTCTACCATGAGCTCAACCTCACCTGAGGACAGGAGTTCATGATGATTTGCCCCAACAGCGCCAAACCCGGCATCAAGCCATTCAGCCAGCTTCAGCACCCGCGCGAAGTGATCCGCCAATTCACCCCGAACTGGTTCGCCGCCACCATGGGCACCGGCGTGCTGGCGTTGGCGCTGGCGCAATTGCCGGTGTCCGTTCCCGGATTGCACGCCGTGGCCGAAGGGCTGTGGCTGTTCAACATTCTGTTGTTCGTGCTGTTTACTGCTGCCTACGCCGCCCGCTGGATTCTGTTCTTTGACGAAGCGCAGCGGATCTTCGGCCACTCCACGGTTTCGATGTTCTTCGGCACCATTCCCATGGGCCTGGCGACGATCATCAACGGCTTTCTGCTGTTCGGTCTGCCACGCTGGGGAGAAGGAGTCATTCAACTGGCCGAAGTGTTGTGGTGGCTGGACGTGGCGATGTCGCTGGCCTGCGGCGTGCTGATCCCTTACATGATGTTCACCCGTCAGGCGCACAGCATCGATCAGATGACTGCCGTCTGGTTGCTGCCGGTGGTGGCGGCGGAAGTGGCGGCAGCCAGTGGCGGACTGCTCGCGCCGCACTTGGCCGACGCGCACTCGCAACTGGTAGTGCTGACGACCAGCTACGTGCTCTGGGCGTTTTCTCTGCCGGTGGCGTTCAGCATCCTGACCATCCTGTTGCTGCGTATGGCCTTGCACAAATTGCCCCACGAAAACATGGCGGCTTCGAGCTGGCTGGCGCTGGGGCCGATCGGCACCGGGGCGCTGGGCATGTTGCTGCTGGGCGGCGATGCGCCAGCGATCTTCGCGGCCAACGGTCTGCCAGGCATCGGCGAAATCGCCTCGGGCCTGGGCCTGATAGCGGGGATCACGCTCTGGGGGTTTGGTCTCTGGTGGATGTTGATGGCGCTGCTGATCACCGTGCGTTACCTGCGTGATGGCATCCCGTTCAATCTCGGCTGGTGGGGCTTTACCTTCCCGTTGGGCGTGTATTCGCTGGCGACTCTGAAGCTGGGCAGCACGTTGCACCTGACGTTCTTCAGCGTGGCCGGTTGTGTACTGGTGACGTTGCTGGCGGCGATGTGGCTGATTGTAGGTAAACGCACGCTGCAAGGCGCATGGCGCGGCGAGCTGTTTGTTTCTCCGTGCATTGCAGGTTTGAAGAAATAACCTGAAAAGTTTAGGTAAGGTGTGGCCTGGATCGCGGATTGACATTCCAATAAGCGTATCCAGGCCACTCGTTACCCAACATCAGGGACACACGGAAGATGAGTCACCCCTCACAGTTCAACCTGCTGCGTACCCGGCGCTTCCTGCCGTTCTTCATCACCCAGTCGCTGGGCGCGTTCAACGACAACGTGTTCAAGCAGTCGTTGATCCTCGCCATTCTCTATCGGCTGACCATCGAAGGTGACCGCTCGATCTGGGTCAACCTGTGTGCACTGCTGTTTATTCTGCCGTTCTTCCTGTTTTCGGCGCTGGCCGGGCAGTTCGGGGAAAAATTCGCCAAGGACGCGTTGATCCGTCTGATCAAACTGGCTGAAATCGTCATCATGGCCGTGGGATCTGTCGGCTTCCTGTTCGATCACCTGTCATTGATGCTGGTGGCGCTGTTTGCCATGGGCACGCACTCGGCACTGTTCGGGCCGGTGAAATATTCGATCCTGCCGCAGGCGTTGCGCGAGGACGAACTGGTCGGTGGCAACGGGCTGGTGGAGATGGGTACATTCCTGGCGATCCTGGCCGGGACCATCGGCGCCGGGGTGATGATGTCATCGGCCAATTACGCGCCAGTGGTGTCCGCCGCGATTGTCGGCATCGCCGTGTTGGGTTACCTGGCCAGTCGCAGCATTCCCCGCGCCGCGGCGGCCTCGCCGCAGATGCGCCTGAACTGGAACATCTTCAGTCAATCATGGGCAACCTTGAAACTGGGGCTGGGGCAGACACCAGCAGTTTCGCGCTCGATTGTCGGCAACTCGTGGTTCTGGTTTGTCGGGGCGATTTATCTGACGCAGATTCCGGCTTACGCCAAGGAATGGATGCACGGCGACGAAACCGTAGTCACCCTGATTCTGACTGTCTTCTCGGTCGGCATCGCACTGGGTTCGATGCTGTGCGAGAAGCTTTCAGGGCGCAAGGTCGAGATCGGCCTGGTGCCTTTTGGCTCGTTCGGCCTGACTGTTTTCGGTCTGTTGCTGTGGTGGCATTCCGGTGGAATTCCGGAAAGCGCCGTCGGCCATAGCTGGATCGAAGTGCTGAGTTTCGGCCATGCCTGGGCGGTGTTGCTCGATGTGCTGGGCCTCGGGATCTTCGGTGGGTTCTACATCGTGCCGCTGTACGCGCTGATCCAGTCGCGCACCGCCGAGAACGAGCGGGCGCGGGTGATTGCCGCCAACAACATTCTCAACGCGCTGTTCATGGTGATTTCGGCGATTGTCACCATCGTGTTGTTGAGCGTGGTCAAGCTATCGATCCCGCAGCTGTTCCTGGTGGTGTCGCTCCTGAACATCGGCGTCAACGCCTACATCTTCAAGATCGTTCCCGAGTTCAGCATGCGTTTCATGATCTGGCTGCTCAGCCATTCCATGTACCGCGTCGAGCATCGCAACCTTGAGGCGATTCCCGATGAGGGCGCGGCGTTGCTGGTGTGCAACCACGTTTCGTTCGTCGATGCCTTGCTGATTGGTGGTGCGGTACGTCGGCCGATTCGCTTTGTCATGTACTACAAGATCTACAACCTGCCGGTGCTGAACTTTATCTTTCGCACAGCGGGGACGATTCCCATCGCCGGACGCCAGGAAGACATCCAGATCTACGAAAAGGCCTTCACCCGGATTGCCCGGTATCTGAAGGAAGGTGAGCTGGTTTGCATCTTCCCGGAGGGCAAGTTGACCGCCGATGGTGAGATCAACGAGTTCAAGGGCGGGCTGACGCGGATTCTCGAAGAGACACCGGTGCCGGTGATTCCGCTGGCGTTGCAGGGGTTATGGGGGAGTTTTTTCAGTCGCGATCCGAACAAAGGGGTGTTCCGGCGCTTGTGGTCGCGGGTGACGCTGGTGGCGGGTAAGCCGGTCGCCGTTGACGCGGCGCAACCAGCGGAGCTTCAGGCGATGGTCGGGGAATTGCGCGGGACTGTCAGGTAGGCGTCTGGAAAGCCGCCATCCCTGACGGGTGGCGGCAACGGCTCAGGCGCTGACCTTGAGCCCGATCAGCCCGGTGACGATCAACGCCACACTGGCCAGGCGAATCAATGCCATCGATTCGCCAAACAAAATGATCCCGGCAATCACCGTGCCCACGGCACCGACGCCAGTCCAGATCGCGTAAGCCGTGCCCAGCGGTAGTTCCTTCATCGCCAGCCCCAGCAAGCCCAAACTGACTGCCATGGCGGCAACGGTGAGAACGGTGGGAAGCGGACGGGTGAACCCATCGGTGTATTTCAGGCCGACGGCCCAGCCGACTTCGAACAGGCCGGCGAAAAACAGAATGATCCAGGACATGAAAGACCTCCATCGATTGACGGGGCCGTCCCCAGATTGAAAACTCGATTGAGCCGCAGGGTCGTCCCCACGTGGCGCACATACTACCGAAAATTGTGCGCCGCGCCTTGATCCGGGATCAGTCGGCCGCCTGTTGCGCCAGCGTTTCACGGTCTTGTTTTTCGCTCATCCGTCGGAAGTACGTCGACAGCAGCGCCCCGGAAATGTTGTGCCACACACTGAATAACGCGCTCGGCACCGCCGCCAGCGGCGAGAAGTGCGCACTGGCCAGTGCCGCACCCAATCCCGAGTTCTGCATGCCGACTTCCAGCGCCAGGGATTTGCGCTGCGGCAGCGGCAGGCCGAACAGGCGCCCGGTGAAATAACCCAGCAGATAACCGAAGCTGTTGTGCAACATCACCACGGCCATGATCAGCAGGCCGGATTCGGCGATTTTCGCCTGACTGGCGGCCACCACGGCGGCGACGATGATCACGATGCTGATCACCGATACCAGCGGCAATACTTCCACCGCGTGGCGCACCTTGTCCCCCAGCACACGTTGCGCCACCACGCCGAGGACGATCGGCAGCAGCACAACTTGCAGGATCGACCAGAACAATTCCATGAACGAAACCGGCAACCAGGCCGAGGCCAGCAGCCAGATCAGCGCCGGTGTCAGCAGCGGGGCGAGGAGGGTGGTGACGGCGGCGATGGCCACCGACAGCGCCAGGTCGCCACGGGCCAGCCAGGTCATGACGTTCGATGAGGTGCCGCTCGGGCAGCAGCCGACCAGAATAACCCCGACGGCGATTTCCGGCGGCAGATGAAAGATCTGGCACAGCAACCACGCCATCCCCGGCATGATCACGAAATGCGCGACCACGCCTAGGGCCACACGCCACGGATGGCGGGCGACGGCGGCGAAGTCGTCGAGTTTGAGGGTCAGGCCCATGCCGAACATCACCAGCCCGAGCAGCGGTACGATCGCGCCTTTGAGGCCGAGGAACCAGGCGGGTTGCAGGAACGCGAGCACCGCGAAAATCAGAACCCAGTAAGCGAAGGTGTTGCCGACAAAACGACTCAGTGCAGCCAGTGCGCGCATGGTCTGTTCCTTATTATGTGAAAACGCCACCGAAGCGGTGGCGTTTGAAGATAACCCAAAGACTGCGCAGAGACTCAGATCCCCTGCGGAGTCTCTTCACCGCCCAGTGCTTCAACCAGCGCCGGCAGGAAGTCGCCGAACGTCAGCATCATCAGGGTGAAGCTGGCGTCCAGTTGGCCGAGGGCTTCGTCGCCGCCGTCCTGTTCTGCCTGATCCTGCAACAGATCTTCGAATTTCAGGCGCTTGACGGTCATCTTGTCGTCGAGCATGAACGACAGTTTGTCCTGCCAGGCCAGCGACAGTTGAGTCACAACCTTGCCGGTGCTCAGGTGCAGCTGGATTTCTTCGCTGGTCAGATCCTGACGCTTGCAACGCACGATGCCGCCGTCTTCGTGGGTGTCGCGCAGTTCGCACTCGTCCAGTACGAAGAAGTCCGGAGCGGCTTGCTGGGTGGTGACCCATTCAGTCATCACGGCGGTCGGCGCGGTTTTCACGGTCAGTGGGCGAACCGGCAGGGTGCCGATCACTTCACGCAGCGTGGAGAGCAGGTCTTCGGCGCGTTTCGGGCTGGCCGAGTTGACCAGGATCAGACCCTGTTTCGGCGCGATGGCGGCGAAAGTCGACGAGCGGCGGATAAAGGCGCGCGGCAGGAAGGCCTGGATGATTTCATCCTTGATTTGATCGCGTTCCTTCTTATAGACCTTGCGCATCTGCTCGGCTTCGATCTCTTCGACCTTTTCCTTGACCGCATCGCGCACGACGCTGCCCGGCAGGATGCGTTCTTCTTTACGGGCGCAGATCAGCAGGAAGTCACCGCTGACGTGCACCAGTGGCGCATCTTCGCCCTTGCCGAACGGCGCCACGAAACCGTAGGTGGTCAACTCCTGGCTTGCACATGGACGCGCCAGTTTGGTGGCCAGTGCAGTTTCCAGCGCCTCGGCATCGACAGGCAGGTCTTGGGTCAGGCGATAGATAAGCAGGTTCTTGAACCACATGGGGTGAGTCTCTCCTTTATACAAAGGGGGGCATTATTGTCTTCGCCGGGTCATAGGCCAACCCTTCTCTAAGCCTTTGGAAGGGCTAAGAAAATTAATTAAAAAAGTGCTTGCCAGAGGTTGGGACGCTCCGTAGAATGCGCGCCACACCGAAGCGAAGGGTGATTAGCTCAGCTGGGAGAGCGTCTGCCTTACAAGCAGAATGTCGGCGGTTCGATCCCGTCATCACCCACCATTCGTTTCAAGTGTTTAGCGCAGCGGTAGTTCAGTCGGTTAGAATACCGGCCTGTCACGCCGGGGGTCGCGGGTTCGAGTCCCGTCCGCTGCGCCATATTCGGTAACCTGGAACACTGAACGCCAGGTCACCACGGAAAAACCCGCCGAGGCGGGTTTTTTTCTGCCTCGAGTTGTACCTGCGGGATGTATCGTTTCACCGGTTTTCGGATTTATTTGAAAAAAAATTCAATTAAATCAACACGTTACGAAAATCTGTGGCATAATGCGCCCCGTAACGAAGCGAAGGGTGATTAGCTCAGCTGGGAGAGCGTCTGCCTTACAAGCAGAATGTCGGCGGTTCGATCCCGTCATCACCCACCATTCGTTTCAAGCGTTTCGCGCAGCGGTAGTTCAGTCGGTTAGAATACCGGCCTGTCACGCCGGGGGTCGCGGGTTCGAGTCCCGTCCGCTGCGCCATATTCGGTAATCTGGAACACTGAACGCCAGATCACCTCAGAAAGCCCGCCTTTTGCGGGCTTTTTGCTGCCTGGGATTTGGCTTTCGCTGAGTCTGGCCATGAGAAAGCGACCGTTGACGGTCGCTTTTTTCGTTTCTGGCGCTGCTATTGCGCCGAGTTACGGCTGTGGCGGTAATCGCTGACCGCTTCATACACCGCTTTGCGCAGCCGGTTGATTCCGCCAATCGGGCGATGGGCTTCGATGCCGAACCAGGGATTGAACGACAGGTTGTCGCATTGCAGGTTCAGCGCCGGGGTGTCGAAGTCCTGCGGGGGCAGAGTGATCCTGGCCACAGTCTGGAATGGACTGTCCTGCTCGCGCCATTCGATGCTGGTGTCTTCGATCGGCATGAACTTGTTCGCGTCCTGCCGCTGGATCTGCAACACAAAGCACGCCGGCATCCGGTCGGTGGACAGTTGCTGGTTCAATGCGCTGCGCAGGAAGTTCGGCAGATCCTGGTTCTGTTTCGGCAAGGTATAAGCGGGGCAGCGCTCCGGATCCGGCATCACCCGGAACTTGGCATTGGCCTCGCCGAACTTGTAGGGCGATACCGAGAAATATGTCGTGCGGGTCGGGCTTTCCGGCGGTGGCGATAAGGTTGCCAGTGCAATGAACAGATGCCGGATTTGCCAACTACGCGGATCCCACCCCGGAAAAAACGCCATGACCCTCTTGCCGTCAGCCTGCGCCGCCACATTCTGACGATACTCGGCGACATTGCTGACAAAGAAGTTCGGGTGACTGAACATCACGAAATCCTGTTCGTGCAACTCCTGACGATCAGCCAGCAAGGATTTGCCCGGCACATCGAGCAATTTGATCGCCATGCCCCGGGCATCGCGGATGCTGTCGAATTGCGGATAGGCGTTGCCGTTGGACAGGCGCATCGTTGCTTTCCACAGCTTGCCTGGTTCGCTGAATACGCCCTGGCGCAATTCCTGAGCCAGATCCGGCAACACCTGCACATCGGCTTTCACGCAGCCATGGGCCTTGGCATGGGCATCGCGCAGGTAGCGGGTGCTTTCGCGGTGCTGATCGACGATGCGCACGGCAGTCTGGATCACGTCCTGGGTCATGGCGGCTTCACCGTCCGGAATCTGCTCCAGCGCCGATACCGGACCCCGGTGCTGCCAGGCAAACCACGCGGTGGTCAGGGCCCAGCCGATCAGGCCGATCACCAGCAGGAACAACAGGGTTTTGCCCAGTAACCGTCCCAGCCAGAGCCAGAAACGCGCCAGCATCGAAGGTCTTTTAAAGGAATTGAAGATCATGGCAGTTGTGCCTCCAGCGGGCCGCCCAGCACTTTCAGGTATTCGAGCAGCGCCCAACGTTCTTCTGGCTGCAACAGTCGGCCGATCACCCCGTTGCCGCGTTCGCCGGCGCGGAATTCATGGCCACTGTTGTGGTTGCCGGTGATGCGGGTGTCGAACAGGAAACCGTTGGTGAAAGCCTCGGTGCGGTACCCAAGATGGCGTGGATCGTATTCAAGCGTGCCTTTATAGAAGGTCGTGGCGCGCTCGTCCTGAGGCGACAGCAACTGATAAAGGCTCGGGACCGAGCCGTTGTGCAGGAACGGGGCCGTGGCCCATACACCGGCAAGCGGACGGGCCTTGTAGGCGACTTTTTCGCGAACGCCGATCGGCAGGCCGAAGCCATCGAGTTGTGGCTTCTCGGCAGCGGTAACGCCCGCTTCACGGTACGCACGGTTTTCCACGAAGGCGGTCACATAAGCCAGTCCCTTGGCCACTGATAGCTGGCTGAGGTCCAGCGGTTCCTTGGGGGTGGGGTGCAACTTCACGTCCATTTGTTCAAGCTCTGCCGGGTTCCATTGCAGGGCGGTCAGGTCGAAGCGGTGATTGGCAATGTTGTTGGCGGCATTCGGGTCGGTGCCGATGACATCCACCGCAAGCATGTGCAGGTGTTGTACCCAGCGCTCGCCTTCCCGGGTCTGGCGCGGGACGTGGCATCCGGCGCAATTCTCGGCGAACAGGGTTCGCCCCTTGGCTGCCAAGGGTTTGTCGACGACGCCCAGTACCTCTTCAGGCCATGCCGGCGGTTGCAGTTTTTGCAGGGTTTCTTCGATTTTGTGCAGATCACGCACACGTACGCTGGAGGCATAGCGCTCATCGCCCTGCAGCGGTTGGCCGTTGGCGTCGAAGAAATTCAGAGTGGCGCCGACACCCAGTGCCTCGCCGATATTGCGTGCCATCGGCTGCTGCGCCGAACCGTTCCACTGCACCCAGTCGAAGGTCCACATGTCCCACAGCTGCGGGTAATCCACGGGAGCGTTGGCCACGCGGTAATTGCTCGGGGAGATCGCATCGCCGAAGGTCGCGTTGGCGATACGGCCGAAGGCATCGGTGCGGCCCGGGCCTTCTTCGGTGGGGTAGAGGCCGCGGTGGGTGTCGTTCCACGCCACTTTGATGAAGGTGTTCAGTGAGCTTTTGAAGTCTTTGCGCAGTTGTTCATTGCGTGCGTCGTAGTCGTTGCCCAGCACATTGCGGGCGAAGCGCTCGAATTTCCACGGGTTGTAGTAAGTCGAGGTGAGACTGGCAACCAATGCCTGTCCGAAACTTCCGCCGCGCAATGTAGGAACACTGGAAGGCAACACGTGTTGGGCCGTGCCCCCGTCGATGCGTATCGCCTGGCCATTGAAATGCAGCTCGCCGGTGTGGCAGGCCGCGCAAGTGATGTCGAGATATTGCTCGGCGCTGCCGGGATTTTGATGCCGGGCGAAACCTACCGGCAGATTGCCCGGGTTTTCGGGCGTGGCTTTCTGCTGCGGATCGATCAGAAAACCAAAGCGTGCAAGGTATTCCGGGGAGGCAAAGCGTTGCTGCGAGAATGGTAGCTCCAGCGCCTGAAACCATTCGTAACGAAGGCCTTTGACCTGCGTCCCCTGCGGGGTGAAGTAGTAGGTCTGGCGCTCTTGCTCAGTCCATTGGTTCAGGTAATGCACTTGTTTTGCAGGCGCGGGGAAGGGCAATCTCGGATTGGCGACATAGTAAAGAACTACCGCCAGGATCAGTCCCAGCAGCACCACGATCAGCGTCAGCACACGGTATAAAAGGCGCAAGATGAACATCCTTGTCGAGTTGTTGCGCTGTTATGCCTGAGCGAGGCCGTGTGCGGCAAGTGGCCATTACGCCAAGTGTTGTGGGAAGCGGCATCAATCGCTGTCGGTAAAAGATGACAGAAGCTTCATCGTGCCTTTCGCCAAATGCTTTTTAATCCCTGAACTTATCGGAAGATTCCTGCTCTCATGCCGGTAGCCATTGGTCGTGGCGGCCTGATAAGCTCGCGGCTTTACTCGATTGCCCTTTAGGCGCATGAACAAGGAAATAGCATGAAACAGCATCGGTTGGCGGCGGCGGTTGCCTTGGTTAGCCTGGTACTCGCGGGTTGTGATTCGCAGACCAGCGTAGAGCTGAAAACCCCGGCGCAAAAAGCTTCCTACGGTATCGGCCTGAACATGGGCAAGAGCCTTGCTCAGGAAGGCATGGATGATCTGGACTCCAAAGCGGTAGCCCAGGGCATCGAAGATGCCGTCGGCAAGAAAGAACAGAAGCTGAAAGATGAAGAACTGGTCGAAGCCTTCGCCGCGCTGCAAAAGCGTGCCGAAGAGCGTATGGCCAAGATGAGCGAAGAGTCGGCAGCCGCCGGCAAGAAATTCCTCGAAGAAAACGGCAAGAAAGCCGGCGTGACCACCACCGCTTCCGGTCTGCAGTACGAAGTGGTCAAGAAGGCCGACGGCCCACAGCCTAAGCCTACCGATGTCGTGACCGTTCACTACACCGGCAAGCTGACCAACGGCACCGTTTTCGACAGCTCCGTCGAACGCGGCAGCCCGATCGATCTGCCGGTCAGCGGTGTGATCCCGGGTTGGGTCGAAGGCCTGCAACTGATGCACGTTGGCGAGAAGTACAAGCTGTACATCCCTAGCGATCTGGCTTACGGCGCACAATCGCCAAGCCCGGCAATCCCGGCCAACTCGGTTCTGGTTTTCGACCTGGAACTGCTGGGTATCAAGGATCCAGCCAAAGAAGACGCCGCCAAGTAATCTGCGCCGGTTTCAACAACAACGCCTCGCTTATGCGGGGCGTTGTTGCATCTGGACGATGGTCAGCGTAAACAGACCGAACCGATGCCGGTCCTGGCAGTCCTAGACTTTAAGGTTGCCGCGCTAGACGTCTGAAGCCGCCAAGTCAATGAAATATTGGGATTTTTTATGTGAGTAAAAAACGCCCGATCTGAGCGCAGCCCTTATGAAACGGGGCTCTCAGCGCTTAAATGCAGCTCTGTTCACAAGGTTATCCACAATTTGTGTGGATAACATTTCAACGGGAGAAATAAATGAAAGCGCCGTGGAATTTCGCCCGATTCCTTCCTCTGGCCGGACGATTGCTGGCGCGAGGCCGCTTGCCGACCCTGTTGTTTGCCGTGGCCAGCAAAGGCGCCGCCCAAGGCAATCGCCTCGGCAAGCTGAAGGACGATTTGCGTCTGTTGCAGGCACTGTGCCTGGCCTATTGGCGCGGCGAGTACCGCGCAATCAGCGCCAAGGCGATCGTTTCGGTGGTTGCCGGTCTGATGTATTTCCTCAGTCCGGTCGATGCAATTCCCGATTTCATTCCCATGTTCGGCATGCTTGATGACATCGCCGTCCTCGCCTGGCTGATGAAAACCCTCGACGATGAACTGAATGCTTTCCGCCTGTGGCGTCAGCGCCAGACGCCGGAAAAGCTCAGAGTGGTCGAGCGCCTGCCCGATACCCCCGAGCAACTTCAGCTTCAGGGCCCGAAAAAGTCCTGAATTGCGACAGCCTCTTATTCAGATAGATACCCCCCACGACCTTGGCCGCTGTTAGGATTACACTTCTAGGGAAAAGTGCCGACTCGCTAAGTGTTGTTGTCCTACGGGGTAGTCATGGATATTCA
Source organism: Pseudomonas sp. MCal1 (assembly GCF_026341415.1). Classification (NCBI taxonomy): domain Bacteria; kingdom Pseudomonadati; phylum Pseudomonadota; class Gammaproteobacteria; order Pseudomonadales; family Pseudomonadaceae; genus Pseudomonas; species Pseudomonas sp. MCal1. Next base: position 259,304 of record NZ_JAKUMP010000002.1, on the reverse strand, counting down.
GATAATTGCACGCGATGGCGAACCCGAATATGCGGTTCTGCGATGGGCTCAGTATCAGGCTCTACTGAAAGCAGCAGGCATTAACGAAGCACCGTCGCAACCGGCTCCAGCGCCGCTTGCGGCAACCCCGGACCCGATTCTTCCAGGTCTGGATCAGTTACGCAGTTTGCGCGAAGGGAAGGGCATCGCCATCGAGGCGCTGGCCCGCACGGTAGGCATCAGCCCGTCTTACCTGGCCATGATTGAAAGTGGCGAGCGTCTGCCCGACGCCGCGATTCGCCGCAGCCTGGCCTGGGAGTTGACGGTGCCAGGGTGGAGGGAACAATCGTGAGCGTACGCATCAGTCGTCAACATTGGGACGGATTGCTGGGGGAACTGGATCAGGCGCGCAGGCAGCGCCATCTTTTGACTTATCGAGCCTTGCTCGAACGCCTGCAACTGCCCACGCCGGCCATGCAGACATTGACCGCTGCACTGGAGCATCTCGCGGCACTGGACGCGAAAGCCGAACAGCCGTTGCGCAGCTCGCTGGTGATCAGCCAGGGTGCCAGTCGCCTGCCACGCACCGGTTTCTTTGAATGTGTCGAGCGCCTGGGGCGTTTTTCCGGGCCGTCCGACGGTGTTGCCGCCGCCTCCTGGCATGCTTCGGAAGTGGTGCGGGTCTTTGAGTACGAGTACCCGGAATCGGCGGAGGCCTGAGTGTTTTTACGACTCAAGGCGCGGGCCAGTTACTGGCTCGCCCGCAGGCTGTTTCACTGGGCGTGGTTTGTCCGTCAGCCCCGCGGCTGGCGCTGGCTCGAAGGTCAGTTTGCGCGCATGGCCAATCTGGGCGATGTCGGCGCGCAAAGTTTTTACGGGCACATCCTGACGTTTCGCGGGGTTGGCCTGGGCGCACGTCAGGAAGGTGTACGTTTGTTGCGACTGGCGGCGCTGGCCGGGGATGGCAAAGCGGCATATCAAGTCGGTGTCATCAGTCTTGCAGGTACGCCGAGCAAAGCGCCAGATCCTTCGGAAGCCGCTCGCTGGTGGACCATGGCCGCCAAGGCCGGGCATCCGTTGGCCGAGCTCAAGTTGAAAGAGCTGGCCGGCCGAGACGCTTTTAAATAAGCAAATCATCTGTTCCGTGAACGGGGCGTGAGGTAAACCTCCCGCCCCGTTTTTGCGTCTGCCGTGCGATAAAAATCAGTTACAGACTTCTCCTACATCCTCCGCCTACTCGCCTGACTTCTTTTCTGTTTGATCCCCCGCAAAGTCCCTCGCCTGATTTTTGCGCGAGGGAACGCATATGTTCGACCCGGTTTTACGTTTCGCCATGCGCATGGGATTGCGCTGATGGATGCCGTCACCCGCATCGAGCAAGAACTCGACAGCTTTCCCCGCACCCTCGATCTCTATCGCGAACAACTGAAGCACTGGCTCAGTCGCTCGGCAGATGGTGTCAGTCATGCGGCCGATCTGCCGTCTCTGATGGGGATGGAGCGGATCATCCGTTTCGGCGAGCACAGCACGGCGGTCGCGATTGACGACAACCGTTTCTCTTCTGCGCTCGTGCAATGCCCGGAATCCGGGCCGATGGAGATCGAGAGCAAGTTCGAGTCGGTATACGACATTCCATTGGGCGGCATCGTAGTCGATGTGGTGGCGATGGACGGTGGCGAGGTCAACTCCGTCACCCTCGATGCTCAAGGCAAGGGGGTGTTTACCGGTGAAGCAGGCAAGTTCTACCGGGTGGTGGTGCACAGCGAGGCCAGCGAGCAGCAGATTGATGCACTTTTCGAGTCCTACGATGGCCTGAGTCGGCAGCTGGATGGCTGGCTGCGCAGCGAGTGGCAAGGCTTCAAGCCGCAGTGGTCGCAGTCGGTGGTGACGGCGGCGGGCAACGGCATGCTCGCCGGGAGCTGGGCGGCGATCGAGGGGGTGTGGGACAGCATCGGGTTGTTGTCGGAAATTCTCAAGGACCCCGGAAAGTTTGCCGAGCGGTTGGGCAGTGGCGCCGCACAGCTGATTGCGCTGGCAGAAACAGCGCCTGAAATGATGGAGAAGCTTCAGTTACTGGTCAGTGACGAGGCGGCGCTGTGTTTGTTGCTGCGTACTGCGAGCCTCTGGCTGGAAATGTTGCCCGGCACTGAAATTGCCGGGAAAACCGCCGAGGCAGTCTCGATGGTGGTGGTGCAGCTGCTGATCGATGTATTGATCGGCGTTGTGCTGACTTTCGTTGGCGCCGGGGCAGGGATCGCTTATCTGACCTTGCGTCTGGCGGAGCGTGGCGCTCAGTTGTTGTCGGCGGTGACGCGACTGGTGAAGGCGATGTTCGGCATCGTCAGCACCTTTATCGGTTATGTGAACCACTACAAGTCCGTCGCCGCAAGGGGCATCGCCGCCGGGGTGAAAAAGGGTCGCATGCAATTGCGCTGGGATGCCCGGCGTAATGCTTCCCTGAAAAAAGACGAGCAGCACGACGACACGCCGGATCAGGCGAAAAATCCCAACGGTGACAGCGCCGATTGTGCGCCGCTGACCTGCACCAACGGCTGTCCGGTGTCGATGGTCACCGGGGAAGAACTGCTGACGTTGACTGACGGTGTACTCGATGGGCTGTTGCCGTTCGAGTTCAGCCGCTTGTATCGCAGCAGTGCAGCCGAGATCGATGCTGGATTGGGGTTTGGCTGGAGCCATTCGCTGGCGCATCGTCTGGAGGTTGATGGCGCGGCGGTGGTCTGGGTCGACCATGAAAACCGGCGCACGCGGTTTCCGTTGCCGAGCGTTGAGCGGCCGGCGATTCACAACAGTCTGTCGCGGGCGGCGATCTTTCTCGGGGATGAACCGGAAGAGTTGATCGTTGCGCTGGCGGGTGAGGCCGCGCGGTTTTATCACTTTCGGGTTGGGCGTCTGACCGCCATCAGCGATGCGTACGGCAATCGTCTGACGGTGCATCGGGATCTTTCCGACCGGATTCAGCGCCTGGATAACGGGGCCGGTCGTTCGGTGTTGCTGCGCTATGAGCGGGCGCATCTGGTCGCGGTCGATTATCAGGTCTGGCGCGAGGCGGCCTGGCGTACCGAGCAGACGCTGGCCAGTTACCGCTTTGATGCCCGCCATCGATTGATCGAGGCGACCAACGCCGTCGGCGAAAGCGAGCGTTACGACTACGACGACCGGCACGTCATCCTGCAACGGCAACTGGCTGGCGGTGCGAGCTTCTTCTGGGCATGGGAGCGGTCCGGCAAGGCGGCGCGTTGCGTGCGGCACTGGGCGTCGTTTTCGCAGATGGACACGCGTTACGTCTGGGATGACGCCGGCAGCGTCACCGTGCATTACGTCGACGGGACTGAGGAAACTTACGTCCACGACGACACGGCGCGGCTGGTGCGTCAGGTGTCGGCGGACGGGGGCGAGCAGCTCAAGGCCTACGATTCGGCGGGCCGGCTGGTCGCCGAGCAGGATGCGCTGGGCGCGGTCACCGAGTACCGCTACGACGATGCCGGACGGCTGATCGCGCTGATTCCGCCGGACGATGCGCCGACGTCCTACGAGTACCGTAACGGTTTCCTGCACAGCCGTTCACGCGGCGATGCCGTTTGGACGTACCGGCGCAATGCTCAGGGTGACGTCACCGAGGCGGTCGATCCCGACGGTCATGTCACCCATTACCACTTTGACGCGCAGGGGCGGTTGCGGTCGATCCGTTATCCGGACAGTGGTCGCCATGTGTTCGTCTGGAACGACCTCGGGCAACTGGTCGAGGAAAGTCTGCCGGACGGCGGGGTTTGGAAGTTTTCCTACGACGCCTTGGGGCGGCGGACGACGGTTCAGGACGAGCATGGTGCGGTCACCCGCCACGCCTGGGACGCCGTTGGCCGGCTGATCCAGACGACGCTGCCTACCGGAGCCACCCGCGCCTGGTCCTACAGCGCCTATGGCCAGATCACCGCCGAACGCGATGAACAGGGGCGCATCACCCGTTACGAGTATGACGACGACCTGCACCTGGTCAGCCGGCGGATCAACCCGGACGGTACACGAGTGCAGTACCGCTACGACCATGCGCAGCTGCTGCTCACGGAAATCGAGAACGAGTCCGGCGAAAAGTACCGGCTGGACTACACGCCGACCGGACTGATCCGACAGGAAACCGGCTTCGATGGCCGGCGCACCGCGTACGTCTATGACCGCAACGGCCATCTGCTGGAAAAGACCGAGTTCGGCGACGACGGCTCGACGCTGGTCACCGCTTACCAACGCGACAGCGCCGGACGCCTGCTGCTCAAGACCCTGCCGGACGGGGTCGAGGTCAGCTATCGCTATGACCGCTTAGGCCGTCTGGTCGGGGTGGACGACGGCCAGGATCACCCGCTGGCCTTCGAATACGACCTGCAGGACCGACTGGTGCGCGAGCATCAGGGCTGGGGCACCCTGCGTTACACCTATGACGCCTGCGGCCAACTGACCCGCCTGCGCCTGCCGGACAACAGCAAGCTCGATTACCACTACGCCAAGGGCGGTGCGCTGACCGCGATCGACCTCAACGGCGCCTTGCTGACCCGCCACGTCTACCAGAACGGCCGCGAACAGCAGCGCCAGCAAGGCCTGCTGCTCAGCGAATATGCCTACGACGAACAGGGCCGCTTGCAGTCCCACGCCGTAGGCCATCAACGCAGCGCGCTGTACCGCCGCGACTTTGCCTACAGCGCCAACGGCAACCTCGAACACATTGCCGACACCCGCCACGGCCAGCGCAGCTACACCTACGACGCTCTGGACCGGCTGATTCGCGTGCGCCACACCCGCGACGATGTGCCGGAAAACTTCGCCCACGACCCGGCCGGCAACCTGCTGATGCAGGACCGCCCCGGCCCGACCCAGATCAAGGGCAACCGCCTGTTGATGCAGGGCGACCGCCATTACGACTACGACGCCTTCGGCAACCTGATCCGCGAACGCCGCGGCCGCGCCCAACAACTCGTCACCGAATACCGCTATGACAGCCAGCACCGCCTGATCGGCCTCACCCGCCCCGACGGCACCAGCGCGACCTACCAATACGACGCCTTCGGCCGGCGCATCCGCAAGACCGTCGACGGCCAGACCACCGAGTTCTTCTGGCAAGGCGACCACCTGATCGCCGAAAGCAGCGAACAACAACACCGCAGCTTCATCTACGAACCGGGGACCTTCCGCCCGCTGGCGATGCTCGACGGCAAAGGCCCGAAACGCGCCTGCCCGTTCTACTACCAACTCGACCACCTCGGCACGCCGCAGGAGTTGACCGACTACAGCGGCGACATCGTCTGGTCGGCCAAATACAGCGCCTACGGCAAGGTCACCTCGCTGGAACTGGCGACCGAGGACTACCTGAACCAGCCGCTGCGCTTTCAGGGGCAGTACTTCGATGACGAAAGCGGACTGCATTACAACCGGCACCGGTATTACGACCCGGAGGTGGGCCGGTACCTGACGCCGGATCCGGTGAAGCTGGCCGGGGGGCTGAACCAGTACCGGTACGTGCCGAATCCCACGGGGTGGGTGGATCCGTTGGGGTTGACGTCCAATTGTCCGCCGCCGAACAGGCCGGGATGTCCGGTGCCGGATGGGGTAGGTGGTTCGGTTGTTGATAAAGGCGAGCCGCAGCTGCCGAAGATGACAGCGCAGGAACGGCGGGCGAAGATTGATGAGTTGGCAGAGGCGAATGCTTATCGGCGTTTGGATGAAATGGAGAAAGCTACGCGAGACGCACACTCCTTAGAGAAACATGGCAAACAGACCACACTGGCTTCTCAGCAGGAACGTTCGATGACGGGTAGAAATCCAACAACTGGAGTCATCGAGGTTTACACCAACGGGAGACGAGCAGGGCAGCCAAAAATACCCAGTGCTGCCACTCATTTTTTTAGCTATCGAGACCAATTGAACGCGATACATCGTGCTCAGCTTATTTTCAGGCGAAATGGGCAAATGGCGTCTAAGGAACCGATGAATATGGGCAAGGTGGTTGGTGAAGGGTACAAAAGAGGTGGAGTAATTTACGGGCAGCAAACACATGCGGTAGTCATCCTTGATAGAGCAGGTATGCCGATAACCTCTTATACGGAATTTATGGAATGAAACGTAAGCCTGAATATTTTGTTTTGCGTGGTCTTCTTTTTCTGTTTGATATAGAAAACACTCATGATGATGCACGTGAAAAAATCATTGTTTCAAAGAATGTTAATGACAAGAAAGAGCTTGCTGAGCTGCTTGATATTCTTATGAAGCCTGAGTTTCTTTCTTACACTTTTCATGAACGCGAGTGGTGTATTGATACGCTGAAGCACTACTTGGACGCTGGTGACAGCTTTGATGCTGTATTCACAAAAATCACAACTTATTTTGATGATGATGTAGAGGATCAACGTCAGTTCATGCAGGTTTTGTTAAGTTGCTTGTTGAGGTATCACATCGATGACTCAACAGAGAGATAAGGATGTCACAGGGAAAGGCCGTACTTTGACAGTCAGCGTTGGCCAATAACCTGCGGTGTATCAAGGTCAGGAGCCGTAAGGCTATCAATCAAATGCACACTATACCCCGGCACATTCTTCGCATGATGCTTCGCCTGCGAAGCCATTTCCGCCAATTGACTCGCATCCAGTTGCGCACAAGCTTCAGGATGCAAATGCACCACACCAATGGACAATGACAGCAATGGAAACTCCTGACGAATACCCTGGCGGTTCGGCGCAACAAAACACCCAGCGTCCAGGTGTTCGGGGCGGTAGAAGCGACGGCATTGGCTCTGGAAATCATCAAGCAATTGGTTCAGCCGTTTGCGCCAATCTTCCGGGCCGAGCACCAACAGGAAATCGTCACCACCGATGTGGCCAACAAAATCGCGGGACGGGTCGACGCGTTCGTTTAGGCATTGCGCCAGACACAACAACACCTCATCCCCACGCCCATACCCATAGATATCGTTAAAGGGTTTGAAGCTGTCGATATCGACATAGCAGATAACCGACTCCCGTCCCTGTTGCAGCAACCGTGTCAGGCATTGCTGGATCGGTACGTTGCCGGGTAGCAGAGTCAGCGGATTGGCGTACCGAGCCTGCTGGATTTTCAGTTCGGTAATCAGTTTGAGCACGTCGATTACCCTGCCCAGACCCAGATAGCTGCCGTTGAGGGTGATGATGAAGTCTTCTTCGATGCGTTGCCGGGCGCGGCTGGTGATCAGACGGCTGACCTGTTGCAGTGACTGGCTCATTTCCACGGCGAGGAAGTCGTCGTTCATCAGGCGGCTGATCGGTTTGCGAGCGAACAGGTCGGTGGCGAACGGCTTGAGAAGGGCATCGGACAATGAATGACGATGAACGATGCCGCACGGCTGACCCTGTTCGTCGAGCACCGCCAGTGAGTTCAGGTTGGCCTGGCGGCGGAAGGCTTCCAGTACGGTGGCGGTCGGTGTGTCGCGATTCACGGCCGGTTGATCGATGAGCAGGGCGCTCAGGTCGCTGCCTTCGTCATTCAGCGCCACGGCGCTACTGTCGTGTTTGGGCATCAGGGTCCGGGCGTCGCGTGACGGATGTTCCTGCGGGCGCCCCAGCAAATAGCCCTGCACCAGATCAACGCCCATCTCGGTCAGCACCGCCAACTCTTCCGGCAACTCGATGCCCTCGGCAATCACCTGCGCCCGCGAGGCCTTGGCGATTTGCAGGATCGATCCGACGAACTCACGCTTCAACGCGTCCTGATGAATGCCGTCGATAAAGTGCCGGTCGATCTTCACGTAATCCGGCCGCAGCTCCGACCACAGGCGCAGGCTCGAGTAACCCGCGCCCAGATCGTCGAGAGCAATCGAAAAACCCATCGCCCGGTAGTGATGCAGCGCGGTTTGCAGCAACTGAAAGTCGTCGATCGGTGTCTGTTCGGTGAGTTCGATCACCACCTGACTCGGCGGAATACCAAAATCCTGTAGCAACTGCAGTGTCCGCCCCGGCTGGTGCGCGGCTTCGAGCAGGGATTCGGGAGAGACGTTGAGAAACAGTTTGCCCGGCAATTGCTGTTCGTTGAAACGACGACAGGCACTCTGGCGGCAGGCGATTTCCAGTTCGCTCAAGCGGCCGGCCTGGCGGGCCACGGCGAACAGGGCGATGGGGGAGTGCAGCGGGCTGTTGGACGGGCCGCGGGTCAGGGCTTCGTAGCCGAGAATGCGCCGTTCGGAGAGGCAAATGATCGGCTGGAACAGGCTGTGTAAACCGCTTTGAGTCAGGATCGAGCTCAAGGCACTCAGCTGTTCGGTCGTGGTCATGGCAATCTCTGGCGATAAAAAAGGACTGGGAGCGTTCTCGATGAAGAGAACCGCTCCCAGTCCTTTATTGCACGACAGAATGATGACTGTTTGATGACGACCCGGGGATCGTCAGCATTAAATTGCCATCACCTTATTTCTTTGCGACCTGGTTGCTCAGCTTCAGGTAATCCAGCAGTACACGCCCGGTCTCGCTAAGGTAGGCGTCGTCTTCCGGTTTGACCTTGTCCGGCTCGGCGGCTGCCAGGGCGTCGTCGTCTTCTTTCTTCAGCTCTTTGAGCGGTTCTTCGCCTTTGGCCTTGCGACGGATGTTCTCCATCGCCAGTTGCTTGGCGTCGATATCGGCGTGCTGGGCACGGCGTTCGGCTTCATTGAGGCTGACGGTTTTCTCTTCCAGCAGCTTCTGCGCCAGGGCCAGCTTGTCGCGGATGAACACGAACTCCGCGTCCTTGGCGGAACGGGTGTCATGCTCGGATTTCAGCTGGGCCAGGTACGGTTTGAACGGATCGCTCGCCGGTTTGATCGCCGCGCGGATGGTGTCCCACGGCATGGCTTCCGGCAGGGCGCTTTCGCCGATTTCCTTGGTGTCGATGATCGACGGGTAATCGATGTCCGGCAGGACGCCCTGATGCTGGGTGCTCTGACCGGAAACCCGGTAGAACTTGGCCAGAGTGAGTTTCAGTTCGCCATGGTTCAGCGGCTGAATGGTCTGCACGGTGCCTTTGCCGAAGGTCTGGCCACCGATGATCAGCGCACGGTGGTAGTCCTGCATGGCGCCGGCGAAGATCTCCGAAGCCGAGGCGGACAGGCGGTTGACCAGCAACGCCATCGGGCCTTTGTAGAACGCGCCCGGGTTTTCATCTTCAAGTACATCGACCCGGCCATCGGCGTTGCGCACGAGCACGGTAGGGCCCTTGTCGATGAACAGGCTGGTCAGCTCGGTGGCTTCCTGCAGGGAACCGCCGCCGTTGTTGCGCAGGTCGATGACCACGCCGTCGACTTTATCTTTCTGCAGTTCGGTCAGCAGCTTCTTGACGTCGCGGGTGGTGCTCTTGTAGTCCGGATCGCCGGCACGGAAGGCCTTGAAGTCGAGGTAGAACGCCGGAATCTCGATCACGCCGAGCTTGTAGTCGCGGCCGTCCTGTTTCAGGTTCAGCACGGACTTCTTCACGGCCTGGTCTTCGAGCTTCACCGCTTCACGGGTGATCGGCACGATCTTGCTGGTCTGGTCGTTCGGCGCATTGCTGGCCGGAATCACTTCCAGACGCACCACGGTGCCTTTCGGGCCACGGATCAGCTTGACCACTTCGTCCAGACGCCAGCCGACCACGTCTACCATCTCTTTGTTGCCCTGGGCAACACCGATGATCTTGTCGGCCGGAGCAACCTGCTTGGTCTTGTCGGCCGGGCCTGCGGGCACCAGACGCACGACTTTCACCTGGTCGTTGTCGCTCTGCAACACGGCGCCGATGCCCTCGAGGGACAGGCTCATGTTGATGTCGAAGTTCTCCGCGTTATCCGGCGACAGATAGTTGGTGTGCGGATCGTAAGACATCGCGAAGGTGTTGATGTACGCCTGGAAGATGTCTTCGGCGCGGGTCTGGTCCAGACGCGCCAGTTGATTCTTGTAGCGCTTGGTCAGGGTTTCCTGGATCTGCTTCGGGTCTTTGCCGGCGATCTTCTGCCGCAGCACTTCGTCCTTGACGCGTTTGCGCCACAGGTCATCGAGTTCGGCGGTGGACTTGAGCCAAGGAGCGTCCTTGCGATCGATCAGCAAGGTTTCCTTGGTGGTGAAGTCCATCTTGTCGACGCCTTTGTTCAGCTCGGCAAGGGCGAAGTCCAGACGCGCCTTCACGCGGTCCAGATAGCGCTTGTAGATGGTGAACCCGGCGTTGAGGTCGCCGCTCTTGAGGAAGTCGTCGAACTGGGTCTTCCACTTGTCGAATTCGGCGATGTCGCTGGCCATGAAATAGCTGCGCGACGGGTCGAGCAGCTTGATGTAGCTGTCGTAGATGATCACCGAGCGCGCATCGTCGAGCGGCGGCTTGCTGTAGTGGTGACGCTTGAGCAACTCGACGACGTTCAGACTGGCGATCACTTCGTCGCGATCAGGCTGCAACTTGTCCCAGCTGTTGGCTGCGAAGGTGGTGCCCGACACCGGCAACAGGCCGATACCGATGAAAAGAGCGAGGGCGGTGCTGGGGAGCAGATGCTTCATGCTGATTCGACGCGGGGACAATTGATAACGCATATTAGGCCGTCTTTGAAGTCGCCGGTACCTCTACGCTCTGTACGATAACTGCTGTTCAGCGTTCGTTCAGACCCCAGGGCCGGTCGCATAATGCAAAAAGCCCGGCGCTACAGCTTCGGGCTCAGTCCAGACTCACTATGGAGGCACTGTGAAGGCATTGCAAGGCGTTGAAGGTCAAGTGGCATGGGTTGATGAACCAAGTCCTACATGTGATGTAGGACAAGTTCGCATCCGAGTAGCGGCAGCGGGCCTCAATCGTGCGGATTTATTACAGAAAGCCGGACTTTATCCGCCCCCTCCGGGTGCCAGCCAGGTGCTGGGTCTTGAGTGCTCCGGGGTGATCAGCGAGGTCGGCGCGGGCTCTTCCTGGCAGGTCGGTGACCGGGTCTGCGCCCTGCTGGCCGGGGGCGGGATGGCGCAAGAGGTGGTCGTCGACGGACGGCATGTGCTACCGGTTCCGGAAGGTGTATCGCTGATCGAGGCCGCTGCCTTGCCCGAGGTGTACGCGACCGTCTGGCTGAATGTGTTTCAACTCGCTGCGCTCAAACCGGGTGAGAAAGTTCTTCTGCACGCCGGGGCCAGTGGCATCGGCTCAGCCGCGATTCAACTGTGCAAGGCTTTCGGCAATCCATGCTGGGTCAGCGTCGGCTCGGCTGAGCGACTGGCCTATTGCGAATCGCTGGGTGCCCAGGGCGGGGTGGTGCGCACCGATGATCTGGAAAGTCTCCGGGATTTCGGGCCGTTCGATGTGATTCTGGATCCGGTCGGCGGCAATTATTCAGCGCTGAATCTGAAGCTGATGGCTCAAGACGGCCGCTGGGTGCTGATCGGTCTGATGGGTGGCCGTGAAGCGAAACTGGATCTGGCCCAGGTGCTGGCCAAGCGCGTGCAACTGCTGGGCTCGACCCTGCGCAGCCGTGAGGATCAGTTCAAGGCCGATCTGTTCAGCGATCTGAGCCAGCACGTGTGGCCGCTGTTTTCCGAAGGGCGCCTGAAGCCGCAACTGGCCAAGGCGTTCCCGATCAAGGATGCGGAGGCGGCGTTCGCCGAGCTGGCGAGCAACACGGTGGCGGGGAAGCTGGTGCTGGTGATCGACGAAAGCCTGAGTTGATCATCGATGCTTGTGGGAGCAGGCCTGCTCCCACAAGGCAATCGCTTACTTCCAGAGGTGAATCGGCCAGCCGGATTTCTCGGCCTGCGCAAGCAACACCGGATCCGGATTGACCACATGCGGGTAATCCACTTTCAGCAGCAGCGGCAGGTCATTGCGTGAGTCGGAATAGAAACTCGCGCCCTCAAGATTTTCTTCTTCGGCGTCCAGCCATTCCAGCAACCGGGTGATTTTGCCTTCGCGGTAGGTCAGGGTGCCTACGGTCTGGCCGCTGTACACGCCATGCGCCACTTCCAGTTCGATGGCCAGAACTTCGTCGATACCCAGCCGTTCGGCAATCGGTTTCACCAGGTGCGTGCCCGAGGCCGAGATCACCAGAATCCGGTCGCCGGCCTGGCGGTGGGCGGCGATGGTTTTGGTGGCATCGCTGAAGATGATGGGTTCTATGAAGTCTTCAACCCACGGCGCGACCAGATGCTCGACTTCTTCCGAGGTGCGGCCGATCAGCGGCTCGAGGCTGAAGTCCATGTAGTCCTCCATGCGCAACTTGCCATGGCTGTAGGCGTCCATCAGCTCATTGTTCCTGCGCATGAACGACTCGGGATCGACCCAGCCCAGGCGCCCCATCTGCTCGCACCATAGCGTTGCGCAGTCACCATGAATCAGCGTGTCGTCCAGATCAAAAATTGCCAGGGCCATCAGTTCAGTTCCCTCTTGGGTGTCAGCAAAGTCATCAGGCTACCTCACACAGGGCGGTGGGATCGATGGAAAGTGACAGGCGCTGACCGTCGGGATGCAGATCCGCTGCCGAACGGTTGAGCACATCCACCACCAGTTCCACGCCCCGGGCTTCGACGCGGTAGCGAATCACGTTGCCCAGCAGGCTGTGGCTGCGGATTTGCGCGTCGGGCTCACCGCTCAGACTCAATTCGATGGCCTCCGGGCGAATCGCGATGCGGTGGTTGATAGGCCGCTGCAACAGCTTCGACGCACTTTCGGCATCCAGCAGATTGTAGTTGCCGATGAAGCCGGCAGCGAACACGTCGACCGGCGCGGTGTAGAGGGTTTCGGCGTCGCCGCTTTGTACGATCTTTCCCTGATTCATCAGGAAAATCCGGTCAGACATGGTCAGCGCTTCTTCCTGATCGTGTGTGACGAAAATCGTGGTCAGGCCGAGTTCGCGCTGGATCTGACGGATCTGCTCACGCAGGTGTTTGCGAATCCGTGCATCGAGGGCCGACAGCGGTTCATCCAGCAGCAACAGGCGCGGACGGGTGACCAGCGAGCGGGCGAGGGCGACACGCTGGCATTGACCGCCGGACAGCTGATGCGGATAGCGGCTGGCGAAATCGTTGAGTTCAACCAGTTTCAACACTTCGGCAACCCGCTTGTGGCTGTCGTCGGCGTTGACCTTTTGCATGCGCAAACCGAAGGCGACGTTCTGTTCAACGGTCATGTTGGGGAACAGTGCGTAGCTCTGGAACACCATGCCGATCCCGCGTTTCTGCGGGGTGAGCGGCACGATGTCGACGCCATCGAGCAGAATCTTGCCGCCATCCACCGGCGTCAGGCCGGCGATGCAGCGCAGCAAGGTGGATTTGCCGCAACCCGATGGGCCGAGCAGGGTGACGAATTCACCCTTCTGGATTTCGCAGTTGATGTCGCTGAACACCGTGGTGCCCGCGTAGTTTTTCTGAAGGTGTTGGACGCTGACATAGCTCATTCGCTTTTGTCCTTGTTCAAGATGTTGGCGACCCAGGTCAGGACCAGCACGAAAAAGAAGTAGGAGATCACCAGCGCACTGGTGAAGTGGCCGCTGCTGTTACGCATGTTGTTGAGGTAGACCTGCAGGGTTTCGTAGCGGGTGCCGACCAGAATGTTGGCGAACACGAACTCACCGAACAGGAACGAGAACGACAACAGCAAGGCGACCATCAGGCCTTTGCGCAGGTTCGGCAGTACCACCAGGAAAGCTGCCTGAAAGGTGCTGGCGCCGAGCAGTTGGGCGGCGTCCATCAAGTCGCGCAGGTTGATCGCTTGCAGGTTGTTGGTGATCGCCCGGTACATGAACGGCAGGGCAACGGTGAAGTAGCAACCGATCAGGATCCACGGCGTGCCGACCATCGCGAACGGCCCGGAACCGTAAAGCTGCAACAGCCCCACCGACGACACCACCGGCGGCACCGCAAAGGGCAGCAGGATCAGGATGTTCATCAGCGCATCGAGTTTCGGGAAGTGGTAATGCACCACGAACAGCAGCGGCAGGATCAGCACCACCGACAGGATCAGCGCGCCGACGCACACCAGCAGCGACTGACCGAAGGCGTGCAGGAAGCGCGGGTCGCTCCACAACTGGACGTACCACTTGAAAGTGAAACCGCTGGGCAGGATGGTGGCCGACCAGCTGCTGGCAATCGAGTAGATCAGCGTGCCCAGCAGCGGCAGAAGCAGGATGGCGAACAGCAGATACACCACGACGCGGTGGTAGACGCCGGCCGGGCCGGATTCAGCGCGAGACATGGTAGCTCCTCTTCAGCAACAGTTGATGCACGACGGTCACCAGGGTCATCAGCGCCACCAGCACGACGGCCAGGGCGCTGGCCAGGTTCGGATCGAGGGAAATGTCGCCGGACACCATCGCCGCAATCCGGATCGGCAATACGTTGAAGTTGCCGGTGGTCAGCGCGTAAACCGTGGCGTAGGCGCCGAGGGCATTGGCCAGCAGGATCACGAAGGTGCCGAGCAGGGCCGGGGTCAGCACCGGCAGGCCGATGTGGCGCCAGAACTGCCAGCTGTCAGCGCCGAGCAGGGCGGCGGATTCGCGCCAGTCTTCACGCAGCGCATCGAATGCCGGGTACAGCAGCAGGACGCCGAGGGGAATCTGGAAGTAGGTGTAGAGGATGATCAACCCGGTTTTCGAGTACAGGTTGAAGTCTTCGATGATCCCGGCCTGCTTCAACATGATGGTGATGCTGCCGTTGAAGCCGAGCAGGATGATGAAGGCAAACGCCAGAGGCACGCCGGCGAAGTTGCTGGTCATGTTGGCGAAGGCATTGACGAAGTTGCGCAGTTTCGAATCGACCCGGCGCAGGGAGTACGCACCCAGCACCGCGATGATGATCCCGAACACACTCGACCAGAAACTGATTTCGAGGCTGTACTGGATCGCCTGCAGGTAGAACTTCGAGCTGAAGATCCTGCTGAAGTTGGCGAAGCCCCAACCGAATTCTTCCGATTGCAGGCTGTTGATCATCACCCAGATCAGCGGGGCGATTTCGAACACGATAAAGAACAGCGCGAAAGGCACCAGGCACAGGGCGGCCAGCCATTTGCCGCGAGTCATTGAGTTCACTTGAGCAACTCCCGGCAAACAGGTTTGTCGTGGGGTACGCCGAGCAGTTCGCAGACGGTTCCGCAGATGTCGGTCTGCTTCGGCGTGGCGCCGGCATTCAGGCTGAAGGCGTCACCGAGTACGAACAACGGCACCTGGCGTTCTTCCGGCAGCAGGCCGTTGTGCGAGCGGTCGTTGTTCATGCCGTGGTCGGCAGTCACCAGCACTTGGTAACCGGCGTCGAGCCAGCCTTGCAGGTAGTCGGCGAGGATGATGTCGGCGCTGCGCGCGCTGTTGCGGTATTGCGGGGTGTCGAGGCCGTGCTTGTGGCCGGCGTCGTCGATGTTCATCGGATGGATCAGCAGAAAATCCGGGGCGTGGCGCAGGCGCAGGTTTTCGGCGTCGGCGAACAGGTGCGAGTCCGGGTAGTGATCGTTCCAGTAGAAGTGGCCGTGCTGGATCGGTAGCGTCGGGTCATCGGTATGCCGATCCCGAGCCGCCACGAACGGCGAGCGGTTGTAGAGCTCGCTGACCCAGTGGTACGCCGCGGCGGCGGTTTTCAGACCGGCATCGCGGGCGTAGTGATAAATGCTGCGCTGGTTGGACAGGCGCGAGACGTTGTTGTGGACGATGCCGCTCTCGATCGGTGGCACGCCGGTGAGGATGCATTCGTAAAGCGGTCGGGACAGGGCCGGCAGCTCGCACTCCAGCTGGTACAGCGCCGCGCGTCCTGCGCCAACGTAAGCCTGCAGATGCCCCATGGCGTGACACGCAACCTCGTAACTGAGGCCGTCGAGCACGACAAGGATGACGGTGTGCTTCATAGGGGCAAAAACTCCGCGAAACAGAAAATTTCAGATTCAGTCGGGAGCCCTTGTGGGGGCGAGCTTGCTCGCGAAGGAGTCGTGTCAGCCAACATCAATGTTGAACGAAAGACCGCATTCGCGAGCAAGCTCGCTCCCACAGGGATCTCCAGCAATCCCGGAAGCGGGACTTACGGGCTTACTTCATTTCTACGATGACTTCTTCGTTCCACTTCTGCGGCAGGGCCTTGGAGGTTTTTTCCCACGCATCGGCGTCCTTGATCGGCGTGACCTTCTTGTACTGCTCGTTCGGCAGCAGTTTGGCTTTCACGTCTTCCGGCAATTGCAGGTGCTCGGCGCGGATCGGGCGAGCGTTGCCGCGGGCGAGGTTGGTCTGGCCGGCGTCACTGAAGATGTATTCGCGGGTCAGCTTGGCGGCGTTCGGGTTCTTCGCGTATTTGTTGATGATGGTGGTGTAGCCGGAAATCACCGAGCCGTCAGACGGAATCAGCACCACGTAGTCATCCGGGTTGGCCATCTTGGCCTTGTAGCTCAGGCCGTTGAAGTCCCAGACCACGCCGACTTCGATCTCGCCTTTTTCCATGGTGGCGATGGTCGGGTTGGCCATCGACAGGCGACCCTGCTTGGCGATGTCTGCGAACAGCAGCAGGGCAGGCTGGAGGTTTTTCTCGTCGCCGCCGTTGGCCAGCGCAGCGGCGAGTACACCGTTGGCAGCTTGTGCAGCGGTGCTCACGTCACCGATGGAAACCTTGTATTTGCCGCCCTTGAGGTCAGCCCATTTGGTCGGAACTTCGGAGCCGTGCAGCAGCTTCTTGTTGACGATGAAAGCGATGGTGCCGGTGTAGGCCAGTGCCCAGTTGCCGTCCTTGTCCTTGGCCCAGTCCGGTACTTGATCCCAGGTGGTCGGCTTGTACGGTTGCACCACGCCTTGCTTGACCGCGATCGGGCCGAAAGCCGCGCCGACGTCGCCGATGTCGGCGGTGGCGTTGTCTTTCTCGGCGGCGAACTTGGCGATTTCCTGGGCCGAACTCATGTCGGTGTCGATGTGTTTCAGGCCGTAGTTCTTGGCCAGGTCTTCCCAGGTGCCTTTCCAGTTGGCCCAGTCATCGGGCATGCCGACGCTGTTGACGGCGCCTTCCGCTTTCGCAGCGGCTTCGAGGGTTTTCAGATCATCAGCCGCCATGGCGGCGGTGCACATGGCAATGGTCGAGCCTAACAGTGTTGCCAGGAAAAGCTGTTTCATTCCGAAGCTCCTTGGTCGTGTTCAACGCTGCGATTGCGGTTTGTGTTGGTCTAGGTCAGCAATACCTGAGCCAATGTAGGGGGGCTGGATGACACTTTGATGTCGGCGGATACCTGACCCGCCCTTTATTTCGCCGATATCGTCGGCAGCCCGCTAAGCGTAGACCACCCTCAAAGTCCCGGTGGGCAAGGGACTTGGCCGATGTATTGCAAGTTGTCAGGGCGACCGTTCGGTAGTTTTGTCATCTCTCGGTCATCTGCACTGCCTAGGCTTGCAACACGACCGAATGGCGCAATAGCTGTGCGGTTTTGCCCCGAAACAGTGCTGGTCTAGTCCAGATAGGTAACGTTGATGCGCGATGAGGCAACAAAAGCGGTGACAGCGATTGGCCAGATCCTTCAGGAGCAGCTCGATCACGGGTTGCTGGCGGCGGGGAGCAAGTTGCCGGCCGAGCGCAAGCTCAGTGAGCTGTTCGGCACGACGCGGATTACGGTGCGTGAAGCCTTGTTGCAACTGGAGGCGCAAGGGCAGATTTATCGCGAGGAGCGGCGGGGCTGGTTCGTGTCGCCACCGCGTCTGGCCTACAACCTGATGCAGCGCAGTCACTTTCACGCGATGGTCAGTGCGCAGGGGCGGGTGCCGTCGACCGAGGTGATTTCGGCGCGGTTGCAACCGGCGTCAGCGGCAGTATGTGCCTGGTTGCAGTTGCCGGCGTTGTCGAGCGTGATTCAGATTTGCCGGTCGCGGCGGATCGATGGGCGGCTGGTGTTGTATGTGGAGCATTATCTGAATCCGCAGTTTTTTCCGGGGATTCTGGAGTTTGATTTGAATCAGTCGATTACCGAACTGTATGCGCGGCATTACGACTTGCACTATGGGCGGGTGCGGTTCGAGATTGTGCCGACGTCTTTATCGGTCGATGCGGCGGCGGCGTTGCGGGTGTCGGTGGGGAGTCCGGGGTTGAGGATTGCTCGGGTTAATTATGATCAGGCCGGGCGGTTGATTGATTGTGATCTGGAGTTTTGGCGGCATGATGCGATTCACGTGGGGGTTGATGTGGTTTGACCTTGGCGGCCTCTGGGCCGACCAGGTTTTGGGTTGTTTTGGGTGAATATCCGTTGCTTCGGGTGCTGCCGCTGACGGTTTCGCCCTTACGGCGAGTCACTTTGGCAAACGCCCCAAAGTAACCAAAACGCTGGGCCCCTGCGTTCGGCACCTCGCTGAGGCTCGGTGTTCCTTCGTTCCGGGATTCATCCGGGGGCATCGCCTACGGTTTGCTTCGCTGCACCTCCTCTCGATGCATGCGGCTGCGCCGCACGGTCGCTGCGCTCCCACCCCCGGATAAATCCCTCCACTCAGCCTTCCGATGGGGCCAAAAGATCAAAAGCTTTACTCGAGCTAACGCTCATCGTGGTGAGTGGTGGGAGTTAGCTTGCCAGCGATGGCGGCCGGAAGTCGGTCAGATTCGCCGGATCTATTCTTGAGTTTGGCCACCACCGCCTGCGGTGATCACTTGCACATTCATCCTCGGCGTCGCCAGATCCAGGCCGGCCTCATCCAGATGCCGTTTCAGCGACAGGTTGAACGCCCGTGAAACTTCCCACTGTTTGATCGGTGCTGTCTTGAACCTTGCGCGCAGTATCGCGTTGCCGGATTCGAAGCTTTCCACGCCCTGAAATTCCAGCGGCGACCAGATGTTGCGGCGTTGCAGCGGATCTGTGCGCATTTTCTGGCCGACGTCGCGCATCAGTTTGATGGCTTCATCGATGCTCATGTTGAACGGCACGGCCACGCGGAAGATCGCGTAGCCGAATTCGCGGGAGTAGTTTTTGATGCTTTTGATTTCGCTGAACGGGATGGTGTGGACGATGCCGTCAATGTCCCGCAGGCGAACGGTGCGGATGGTCAGGCCTTCGACGGTGCCCAGGTGGCCGCCGACGTCGACGTAGTCGTCGATGGCCAGGGAGTCTTCGATGATGATGAACAGGCCTGTGATCAGATCCGCTACGAGCGACTGGGCGCCGAAGCCGATGGCCAGACCGATCACGCCGGCACCGGCCAGCAGGGGCGTGACGTTCATGCCCATGTTTGCCAGGGCGACGATCAGGGCGATGATGAAGATCGCCACGAAAAGCACGTTGCGGATCAGCGGCATCATGGTTTGCGCGCGGGCGTTGGCCAGGCCTTTGCGGGAGCGGGTGAGGGCGTGGTGGACGGCGGTGTCGCTGAGAATCCAGATCAGCCACGCGAAGATCAGCGTACCGATCAGGCTGAAGATTTTTACGCTGACGTCGTGGCCTTCGCCTTCGGTGAAGCCGATCAGTGACATGCCCCAGACCCGCAGGCCGAGTTCGATGAAGGCCAGCCACACCAGTAAATGGGCGAGGGTGTAGAAAAAGCTTTTCAGGCGCTCGGAATACAACGCATGACGTTTCGGGCCGCGTTGGGGTCTGAGGGCGTGGCGGCGGACGAGGCCGTTGATGACCATGCACAACACCAGCAGCACGGTGCAGATCAGTGACTGGCGCAGTGCGGTGCTGGTGTCGCCGGCGGAGATGAAGGTGGCGAAGAGGGAAATGCCTACCAGCACCAGTGCCGGGACGTACCAGAAGGTGCCGAGGATTTCGATGGTGTCGCTGAGGGCGCGGCGGGTCAGGCGCCGGGACAACGGCTGGTTGCGGATCAGGTGGGCGATCGGCCGGCGGAAGCGCAGGATGAACAGCCCGGTCGACAGCGCCGCAAGGACATTGGCGACGGTGGCGGCGGTGTGGGCCAGGTGCACACCGAGGCCGGCCACCAGTCGCGGATCGCTCAGGGCTTCACCGAAGGCGGCGAAACTGCCGATCAGCCACAACGGGCGGAAAGCCTGGTGACGCAGGATGTACAACGCGCGATGGCGGTGCGGGCCGTCGAGTACGGAAAAGGCGATCACGCAGATGGCCGAGAAACAGGTGCCGACCACCAGCGCATACGCCAGCACCATCGCCAGGCTTTTGCCCAGTGACGAGGGCAGTGCGTAGCTCATGTAAACCGTGATCACCAACGCGATCAGCCAGGGCCCGAGCTTGCGCAGGGCGAAGCGCAACATGTCGAGGGCCCGGGGATTTTGCGGCAGTTCTTCGGTCAGACCGAAGCGCATGCGTACCCGGTGGCCGAGCCAGATCAGCGCGGCGGCGAGCAGGCTCCAGACCGCGAGGATCACGGCGAAGGCGAAGATGATCGGCAGCCACTCGCTGGCCGGCAGCATCAGGCCTTTGAGCTCGTCCTGAGCCATGTCGAATTCGGCGGACCAGCGATTGAGCGGGCTGTCGGCGCCGGTGAACTGTTTTTCGAAGGTGGCGAGGGTGCCGCCGATCAGTCCCAGCACGCCTTCTTCCGGGCTGGCCTGGGCCTTTTTCGTGGCGTCGCGCAGTTTTTTCAGATCGGTCAGCAACTGGGCGCGTTGCTTGTCGTTTTCCAGCGACTTGATGACTTCGTCCAGGGACTGGCCGAGCGGTGCCTGGGCTTCGGGCTGAGTATTGCCGGAGCCCGTGAGCAGCCCCGGCAGACCGGCAGCATCGGCAGGTGCCGGCGACATCAGGGTCATCAGGCAAACGAGAAACAGGCAGGGCAGGGCAAAAAGACGAGCGAACACTAGGCGGTCAACCTCGCAAGGGGCGGATCGGGCGAGTGTACGAGCCCGCCAGATTCAATGCGAGCCGGGGGCGGATTTATTCGTTGAGTTTGGCAAGGATCTTGTAGACCACGGTGGCCAGGATCATCAGCATGCCGATCCACATGGCGAACACACCGGCGTTCTTGTCACGGAAGTTGAAGCCGATGGCCAGCAGAATCATTCCGCACAGGATGGGAATGAGCATGGAGTGAAACGCAGACATCGAGATCATGGCGACAGCCTTGTCGAAGGAAATGATTTAAGTCTAGGCGGGATTTGGCCGACCGGTGGTGATCTGTATCAGAACCGAGCCGGTTTTACAGGCCGAGGGATCGCAGCCCGAAGCTGCGATCCCGACTGTGTCCTACGGCAGTTCGCGACTGGCGTAGAACGCGCTCAGCACTTTGACCAGGTGGGCCAGGTCGTGGCTGCCGCACAGTTCGCGGATCGAGTGCATGGCGAACGTCGGCAGGCCGATATCGACGGTGCGCACGCCCAGGTGGCTGGCGGTGATCGGGCCGATGGTCGAGCCGCAACCCATGTCGCTGCGTACCACGAAGCTCTGCACCGGGACTTCTTCGGCCATGCACAGATGGCGGAAGAAACCGGCGGTTTCACTGTTGGTGGCGTAACGCTGGTTGCTGTTGACCTTGATCACCGGGCCGGCGTTGAGTTTCGGGCCGTGATTGGCGTCATGCTTTTCGGCGTAGTTCGGGTGCACGCCGTGGGCGTTGTCGGCCGAGACCAGCAGGGATTTCTGGATGGTGCGCACGAACTCGTCACCTTCCGGCAACAGACGGCGCAGGGTCTGTTCCAACATCGGGCCATCAGCGCCGCAGGCAGAGCAGGAACCGACTTCTTCGTGGTCGTTACACACCAGCACGCAGGTCTCTTCGGTGTCGGCGGTCAGCAAGGCTTGCAGGCCGGCGTAGCACGACAGCAGGTTGTCCAGGCGCGCACCGGCGATGAAGTCGCCATGCAGACCGATGATGGCGGCGCTTTGGGTGTCGTAGAAACTCAGCTCGTAATCCAGCACCACGTCGGCGTTGAGGCCATGCTCGCGAGCCAGTTGGTCGGTGAGCACCGCGCGAAAGTCCACCCGCTCATCACCGGCGAACTGCGCGAGAATCGGTGGCAGTTCGGTCTGGGCGTTGATGGCCCAGCCCTGGTTGGCTTCACGGTTGAGGTGAATGGCCAGGTTGGGAATGATCGCGATCGGGGCCTTGAAGTCGATCAATTGGCTTTCGACCTTGCCGTCACGGCGGAAGGTGACGCGGCCGGCCAGCGACAGGTCGCGGTCGAACCACGGTGCGAGCAGCGCACCGCCGTAGACTTCGACGCCGAGCTGCCAGAAGCCCTGGCGCTGCAGCTCAGGTTGTGGCTTGACTCGCAGGCACGGGCTGTCGGTGTGGGCGCCGACCAGACGGATGCCGTCGTGCAGCGGTGAGTTGCGGCCCATCTTGATCGCGACAATCGAGGAGTCGTTACGGGTGACGTAGTAACGACCATTGGCTTCGGTGTGCCAGGTTTCACGCTCGTCGAGGCGCACATAACCGGCGGCCTCCAGCCGTTGAACAAGGCTGGCGGTGGCGTGGAACGGGGTAGGGGAGGCCTTGAGGAAGTCGATCAGGCCTTGGTTCAACTCTTCGCGCATAAGAAGCTCCAGACAGCAATGGGCGGGAGTTTAACGCATCGGCCTGATGCTTGGGACAAGACATGTGCCACTCGCATCAACGAGTGGCGGCCACTCTTTTTTTCAGATAGTTCATGATCACTTTTTCGTCTTCAGGCTTGTCCGGACGAGGCAGTTGTTTTGGCCAGCGGCTCTGATTGAGCAGCTTTTTCTGACGGCTCTCGTCCCAGCGCAGAATCTCCCGCGACGCGCATTCCCACCATTCATGACGACAGGCGCTGTAGTAGGGGTGATCCATCACCGACTGATTCGCATCGATGTATTGGAACAGGCTGCTCGGGGGGCTGGTGAACAGGGTGTCGGTGTCGACGAACAGGGTTTTCTCGGCCAGTTGCATACCGGCGGCAATCGCGCAGGCCTTGCGCCGATGGTGGTAGCCGTTGTGTCCCTGCCAGCGCGTCAGGGTCGCTTCGTCGAGCAACACGGTGTCGACCGGCCAGCCTTCGTAGTCCTGCGGCCGGTCAGTGAGAATCCTGATCGCCGGACGTTTGCCGTTTTTGGCCTGGGACAGGGCTGTGAGGATGCTGAATTTGACTTCGCGCCGGTAGACATCCTGATTGCCGTAAATCAGGTAGAGCAGTTGATGACGGGTCTTCTTGACGGGTGTTGCCAGGGAATCAGTACAACTCATCCGGAACAAAATCCTTTAAAACGAGCGACTGCCGGTCAGGCAGTGCTTAAAACGGTGCCGGGCATTCGAAGCGCAAGCGTTCGCCGGACTGTGGGTGGGTGAAGCTGAGCATGCTCGCGTGCAGGCACAGTCGTGGCCAGGCCGCGAGGGCTAGCTCGTGGGCGTAGAGGCCGTCACCGAGCAACGGATGGCCGATCGACAGCATGTGCACCCGCAACTGGTGCGAGCGGCCGGTGATCGGCGTGAGTTCGACGCGGCACCAGTCGCCGCAACGCTCCAGTACACGCCAGAAAGTCAGCGCGTGCTTGCCGAGTTCGTGATCCACCACATGGCGCGGTTTGGTCGGCGGGTCGTAGCGCAACGGCAAGTCGATGCTGCCGCTGTCCAGTTCCGGCTGGCCCCAGCAGAGCGCGGTGTAGGCTTTCTCTGTTTCACGATCATGAAACTGGCGTGACAGTTCGCGGTGGGTATCGGCGTCGCGGGCCAGCAGGATGATCCCCGACGTTTCCCAGTCCAGGCGATGGACGATTCGCGCTTCCGGGTAGCCGTTTTCCTGCAGGCGGGTGATCAGGCAGTCCTTGTTGTCGTCGGCCCGGCCGGGGACGGAGAGCAACAGGGTCGGTTTGTTCACCACCAGAACGGCGGCGTCCTGATGAATGATTTGGACGTTGGACAACGGCATTAAAACAGCCTCGTAACAAATGCCAACGGCGGCTCAGGGCCCCTCCACTATCGGAAGGGTCCTGAGCCGCCGTCGTTCCTGCCGGATCGACTCAGCGGTCTGGCAGGGTGATGTTGAGTTCCAGAATCGAGCAGCTGCCCTGGCTCTCCAGTGCCACGTGTACGTCGTCGTTGCCGATGTTGACGTACTTGCGGATCACTTCCACCAGTTCCTTCTGCAAGGATGGCAGGTAGTCAGGGGTGCTGCGCTGGCCGCGTTCATGCGCCACGATGATCTGTAGACGCTCTTTCGCGACCGAGGCGGTACTTGGCTTTTTGTTGGCACGAAAGAAGTCAAAAAGGTTCATTACCTACCTCCAAACAGACGCTCGAAGAATCCCTTCTTCTCGACATTCAGGAACCGGTGTTCTTTTTCCTTGCCCAGCAGGCGATCAACGGTATCGCTGTAGGCCTGGCCGGCGTCGCTTTGATCATCGAGGATCACAGGTACGCCCTGGTTGGAGGCCTTGAGTACGGCCTGGGATTCCGGAATGACGCCCAGCAGGCGTACGGCGAGGATTTCCTTGACGTCTTCGACGCCCAGCATTTCGCCTTTTTCGACGCGCTCCGGGTGGTAGCGGGTGATCAGCAGGTGTTCCTGGATCGGCTCTTCGCCTTTTTCGGCGCGACGGGACTTGCTGGCCAGCAGGCCCAGCATGCGGTCGGAGTCACGTACCGAGGACACTTCCGGGTTGGTCACGACGATCGCTTCGTCAGCGAAGTACATGGCCAGGTGCGCGCCTTTCTCGATGCCCGCCGGGGAGTCGCAGACGACGAACTCGAATTGTTCCTTGAGCTCCATCAGGACTTTTTCCACGCCTTCCTGGGTCAGCGCGTCCTTGTCGCGGGTCTGGCTGGCGGCCAGCACGTAGAGGTTTTCCAGGCGCTTGTCTTTGATCAGGGCCTGTTGCAGGTTGGCTTCGCCGTTCACCACGTTGACGAAGTCATACACCACGCGGCGCTCGCAACCCATGATCAGGTCGAGGTTACGCAAGCCCACGTCGAAGTCGACGATCACTGTTTTGTGGCCGCGCAGAGCGAGGCCGGTACCGATAGCGGCGCTGGTGGTGGTCTTACCCACACCACCCTTGCCGGATGTAACCACGAGAATCTTGGCCAAGGTGTTTCACCCCTAAGGAAGAAGGACTGTTCAGCCCCTGAAAAACATCTCTAGAAAACTACTGCAGTCGGACAGCCTTGGCTGGAATTCGGCTTTTGGCCTTTTTCCTACTTCGTTTGAGCCGTTTTCGCTACGTTTTAGAGATGCTTGGAAAATGCGGCAGTATCCGTTAAAGCCGAATGATGTTCAACACGTCGCCCGACAGGCTGACCTGTACGCCCGAGCCCCACATCGGATCGCGACGCAGGTCCTCGGAAACCTTGTAGTGGCCTGCGATGGAGATCAGTTCAGCGCTCAATTGCTGACAGAAAATCCGCGCCTTGGTGTCGCCCTTGACCCCGGCCAGCGCACGACCGCGCATCGGGCCGTATACATGGATGTTGCCATCGGCGAGAAGTTCCGCCCCCGGGCTGACCGAGGACACCACCACCAGATCGCCACCCTGGGCATATATCTGTTGGCCACCACGTACTGGCGTGGTGATGACGCGGGTCGGTTTGACGGCCGGCTCCGGCGGTTTTTCCGGCTTCTTCGGTGCGACGGGTTCAGCGCTTTCCAGCGGTCGTTCGCGGGCGCCGGACGGCGGCAGCACCGGGATGTCGATGGCGATGGCGGCGGCGATGTCTTCGATGCGGCTGGCGCGGATCGCCAGGGTGCGCAGGCCGTGCTGACGGCACACGCGCATCAGGCCCGGCAGGTCGACAGCGCCTTCGCCTGGCGGCAGTTTGTCCAGCGCCAGAACCAGCGGCGCGTTGCTGAAGAAATTCGGTGCCTGGGCGACTTTGGCGGCCAATTGCCGATCGAGGCTGTCCAGGTCGTTGCGGGACAGCTCCAGCACTGTAATGGCGAGCATGCTGCCCTTCAGCTGGAACACGGGATCTTGGTCTTTCGGTTCGGTTTGGCTCATGTCGGCATACAACGGCTTGTCACTAAAAGTGCCGAGACTTATAACGAGAACGCCCGCAGGCCGCAAGCCGGGTCGAACGATGTAGAATGCGCGGCCACTGTATTTACGGAAGCTTTAATGGATCGCCCGCGTTTTCGAAAAGCATTTCTTGCCCCGCGCTTCTGGCCGCTCTGGTGCGGCCTCGGGCTGTTGTGGCTGATCGTGCAGCTGCCCTATCCGGCGTTGCTGGCCATCGGTCGTTTTCTCGGTGCCCTGATGTAT
The DNA here is from genome assembly GCF_026341415.1 of Pseudomonas sp. MCal1. Classification (NCBI taxonomy): domain Bacteria; kingdom Pseudomonadati; phylum Pseudomonadota; class Gammaproteobacteria; order Pseudomonadales; family Pseudomonadaceae; genus Pseudomonas; species Pseudomonas sp. MCal1. The sequence goes on along the minus strand of NZ_JAKUMP010000002.1, from coordinate 233,276 downwards.
CGCTTCGCCGGCGACCGGCGGCGCATCGCCAAGCGCAATCTGGAACTGTGTTTCCCGGAAAAGTCCGCCGCCGAACGCAAGCGCCTGCTCAAGGAAAACTTTGCCTCCACCGGCATCGCCTTCTTTGAAATGGCGATGAGCTGGTGGTGGTCGCGTCAGCGTCTGGCCAAACTGGCTCACGTCGAAGGTCTGGAGCATTTGCAAAAGGCCCAGCGCGAAGGCAAGGGCGTGATTCTGATGGCGGTGCATTTCACCACCCTGGAAATCGGCGCGGCGCTGCTCGGCCAGCAGCACACCATCGACGGGATGTACCGCGAACACAAGAATCCGCTGTTCGACTTCGTCCAGCGTCAGGGCCGCGAGCGGCACAACCTCGATTCGCTGGCGGTGGAGCGTGACGACGTGCGTGGCATGCTCAAGCTGCTGCGTTCCGGCCGGGCGATCTGGTATGCACCGGATCAGGACTACGGCGCCAAGCAAAGTATCTTCGTGCCGCTGTTCGGCATTCAGGCTGCAACGGTCACCGCCACCAGCAAGTTCGCCCGGTTGGGCAAGGCGCTGGTGGTGCCGTTTACCCAGGAGCGTCTGGCCGACGGCAGCGGTTATCGTCTGGTGATTCATCCGCCGCTGGAAGGTTTTCCGGGCGAGACCGAAGAGGAAGATTGCATCCGCATCAATCAGTGGGTCGAAAGCGTGTTGCGTGAGTGCCCCGAGCAATACCTGTGGGCGCACCGACGCTTCAAGAGCCGGCCACCGGGCGAGCCGAAGCTGTACGCCAAACGCGGTTGATTTGACCCATCCCCACAAGCACCACGGAGCGTTGCGATGAGCCCAGCTGAACCGGTCACAGGTTTGATTCTTTCCGGCGGTGGGGCTCGGGCGGCGTATCAAGTGGGAGTGCTGGCGGCGATCGCCGAATTGCTGCCATTGGGGGCGGACAATCCGTTTCCGGTGATCGTCGGCACTTCTGCTGGTGCCATCAACGCGGTCAGCCTGGCCAGCGGTGCCACGGATTTTCGCGCCGCCATCGAACGTCTGACGCTGTTCTGGCAAGGCTTTCGCAGCCATCGCGTGCTGCGCAGCGACTGGCCGGGGGTGATCCGCCAGGCCAGTCGTTTTGTCAGCCACAGTCTGTTGGGCATGGGCCGGCAAGTGCCGGTGGCGCTGCTCGACAGTTCGCCGCTGCGTCATCTTCTCAATGAAAAACTGCACATGCCCGGCATCGCCGAATCCATCGCGCGCAAGCAATTGCACGCGGTGGCGGTCACGGCGTTCGGCTACGAGTCGGGACAGGCGGTGACCTTCTACCAGGGCGGCGGCACCATCGATTCCTGGCTGCGTCACCGTCGCATCGGCGTGCCGACGCAGTTGTCGGTTGAGCACTTGCTGGCCAGTTCGGCGATCCCCCTGTTGTTCGCGCCGGTGAAAATCGGCGAGGAGTATTTCGGCGATGGCGCGGTGCGGCAGTCAGCGCCGATCAGTCCGGCGCTGCATCTGGGGGCGAGCCGGGTGCTGGTGGTGGGTGTCAGCGGCAACCCGCGCGGATTTGACCCGGCGCAACCACTGGAGCGCACCTACACCGGTCAACAGCCGACACTGGCGCAGATTGGCGGGCACATGCTCAACAGCACCTTTATTGATAGCCTGGAAAGCGATATCGAACTGCTTCAGCGTCTCAACCAGTTCAGCCGGCTGATGCCCGAAGGCACGCCGACCCGCGCGCTGGGTGTGGCGCCGGTGGAAGTGCTGGTGATTTCACCAAGTCAGCCGATCGATGAAATCGCGGCGCGGCATCGCCAGGAACTGCCGGCGGCGTTGCGGTTGTTCTTGCGTGGGCCGGGGGCGACCAAGACGAGCGGGGCAGGGGTGTTGAGTTACTTGCTGTTCGAGGCGGGGTATTGCAGCGAATTGATCGACCTTGGGCGGCGCGATGCCTTGGCCAAGCGCGATGAGCTGTGCCGGTTTCTCGGGATCGGCGAGGCGCTTGTTCCCGCTTGAGATTTGGGCGCAGCAATCGCTGGCAAGCCAGCTCCCACAGGGTTCTGCGGTGTACACAACCGCTGTGAACGGCGCGTGACCCTGTGGGAGCGAGCTTGCTCGCGATGGCGTCCATAAGGACGCCGCCGGATCAGAAGTGGAACTTCACCAGGAAGCTGGTCACGTTCTGATTGGTGGTGAAGGCACGGGTATCATCGATCCCGTACTTGTCTTTCCAGTAGTCGTATTCAACACCGACGTACAGCTGCTTCTCGCCGAAATTCAGCGCCTTGCCCAGGTCGTATTTGACCTGTGGGTTGAAGTGCAGGTTGGCGTGGTATGCGCCCTTGCTGTTAACGTCGTTGTCGACCACCCAGTCCATGAAACCATCGATCAGGATGTTCGAGTCGCCGACCGGAATGGTGTAAGACCAGACCGGTGTGATCTGCCAGACATTGTCGCCCGGACGCGAGCCTTCGGTGTGACGCTGATAGAAGTTCAACTGGAAGTAGTCGAAGCCGGGAATCGCCAGGTCGAAGCCTGGACCGATCAGGTAGGACTCGACGTCGCCTTCGCCGAACTCGTAGGTCATCGCCAGCAACACGTCTTTGACCGGGCCGAATTCGATCTTCTGATCGAGGATCTTGCCTAACGACAGGCGTGGACTGAATTCGCCGTAGTAAGTGTTGTTGCCGACACCACCGTCAGGCTTGCCGTTGTAGAAAATCTTGTCGACGAACAAAAAGTTGTCCCCGTACTTCCAGGCATCGGCGTGCTCGAAGGTGACGGTCTGCTGGATGGCCGGGTTGACCTTGAAGTCCTTGCCGTAAAGGTAGGTCAGGCTGTTGTTCTGCCATTGCAGCAGGCCGTCGGCCATGGCCTGACCCCCTGCCAGCAGCGATCCCGCGAGCATCAGGCTGGTGCACATACGTTTCATTCGGTTGCTCCCAAAGTAGGTGTTCCACGTTTATTTTTTTGAGTCGGCGCTCTGGTGTGGCGCCTTTTTTCGTTGAAGCAAAAATCATCCATCCGGTCAGCTTTCATGCTGTTAGCAAGAGCTGAGCCAAGGCTTTTCGAAAAACAAAAAAACGCCCGTCGGCTGCTGAAAAACAGTCGATTGAGCGTGTTTTCGGGATGCCTCGGTACTGACCGCGGCCGGGATAAGTTGGCTTTTCGGTCAGGAATTAAATTCGGGCTTTTTTTTAGACCGAATTCAGGAGGCCGCGGAGAATACTGACTCAACGGCCAGGCCTCAAGTGCCCCGCAACAGAGCACCGACGACAGGTAAGGCGCACGGTTGCGGGTCATCTTAGAAGTGCACCTTCACCAGCAGGCTGGCGGTGTTCTGATTGGTGTCGAAACTGTGGGTGTTTTCGATGCCGTATTTATTTTTCCAGTAGCTGTATTCGGTGCCGAAGTACACCTGCTTTTCGCCCCAGCCAAGGGCTTTGCCCAAGTCGTATTTGATCTGCGGGTTGATGTGCAGGTTGGCGTGATAGGTGCCGCGCGAGTTCTGGTCGTTGTCGACCACCCAGTCCAGATAGCCGTCGATGAGCAGGTCGGAATTGCCCACGGGAATGCTGTAGGACCAGCCGGGAGTGATCTGCCAGACGCCATCGCCGGGGCGCGGGCCTTCGGTCTGGCGGCGATAGAAATTCAGGGTGAAATAGTTGAAACCCGGCACCTTGAGGTCGAAGCCGGGACCGATCAGATAGGCCTCGCTGTCGCCTTCGCCGTACTCGTAGGTCATGGCCAGCAGCACGTCCCTGATCGGGCCGAACTCCAGCTTCCTGTCGAAGATCTTGCCGAACGACAGGCGCGGGCTGAATTCGCCGTAGAACGCGTGGGGTCCTTTGTTGCGGTCTTCCTTACCGTTGTAGAAGATCTTGTCGACGAACAGGAAGTTGTCACCGTACTTCCACTTGTCGGCATGCTCGAACGTCACCGTCTGCTGGATCGACGGGTTGATCGCGAAGTTCTTGCCGTACAGGTAGCTCAGGCTGTTGGTCTGCCACAGCAATAAATCGCCGGCCATGGCCTGGGATGCGGCCAGCAGGCCGCCGCTCAACAACACGTTGGTTTGAGTCCGGATCATCTGTTGCTCCCTCTTGTTTTTATTGTTTGAGGCAAAGCTGTCGCGAGGGGCTGGCGTTGGCGAGCCCCTTTTTTACTCTTCGGATCAGTGCGGGTGTGCGTGGCAGTCGTTGATCGCGGCGCGTTCGGCGCCACCGAGAATGTTGAACAACAGGTTCAGCGTCAGCGCGCTCAGGGTGGCCATGGCGATCCCGCTGTGGGTGATCGGGCTCATCCACAACGGCAGGTGGGCGAAGAATTCCGGACGGACCACGGGAATCAGGCCCATGCCGATGCTCACCGCCACCAGCAATTGATTGCGCCGGTCGCCAATGTCGGCTTCCTGCAAAATCTTGATGCCGGTCGCCGCCACCATGCCGAACATCGCGATCGCCGCCCCGCCCAGCACCGCCGGTGGAATCGACGCCACCAGGAACGCCGCTTTCGGCAGCAGGCTCAGGACGATCAGCAAGCCGCCGGCAACGATGGTCACCGAGCGGCAGCGCACGCCGGTCATCTGCACCAGTCCGATGTTCTGCGCGAAGGAGGAGTGGGTGAAAGTGTTGAAGAATCCGGCGAAGAACGATGCGCCGGCATCACACAGCAGTCCGCGACGCAGCATGCGCGGGCAGACTTCCTGGCCGGTGATCTTGCCCAGCGCAAGGAACATCCCGGTGGACTCGACGAAGATGATCACCACCACCAGGCACATCGACAGGATCGGCGCCAGTTCGAACTTCGGCATGCCGAAATGCAGCGGGGTGACGAACTGAACCCATGGCGCGTTGGCCATGCCGCTCAGGTCGACCATGCCGATGGCGCCGCAGAGCACGTAGCCCAGGCACATACCGATCAGCACGGAAATGTTGACCCAGAAACCACGCATGAAGCGGTGGATCAACAGAATGGTGGCCAGCACCAGTGCGGCGATGGCCAGGTAAATCGGTGAACCGAATTGAGCGGCGCCAGCGCCGCCACCGGCCCAGTTCACGGCCACGGGAAACAGCGACAAACCGATCGAGGTGATGACCGTGCCGGTCACCAGGGGAGGGAAGAAGCGTACGACCTTGGACATGAACGGCGCGATGATCATGCCGAAGAACCCGGCGGCGATGGTTGCGCCGAAGATTCCCTGCAGACCGATGCCGGGCATGCCGGCCATGGCGACCATGCTCCCGACGGCGGCAAAACTGGCGCCCATCATCACCGGCATGCGAATGCCCATCGGGCCGATCCCCAAGGATTGCACGATGGTGGCGATGCCGGCGACCAGCAGGTCGGCGTTGATCAGGAAGGCGATTTCTTCACGACTCAGGCCAGCGGCCTGTCCGATGATCAGCGGTACCGCGATGGCGCCGCCGTACATCAGCAGTACATGTTGCAAACCGACCAGGATCAGTTGCAAAAGGGGCAAACGCTGAATGGCGGGTGCGTCGGGGATGCGCGCTTTGGACAGCTCGGACATGCAACACCTCGGATCTTTTTTATTCTTGTGATGAACAGCTGCCGGGTTGCTCACAGCTGTTTCTTTGCATCAGGTAAACCGCGTTGCGGCTGATCGCTGGCAAGCCAGCTCCCACACAGGCAGTGCAAAACCCTGTGGGAGCCGGCTTGCCAGCGATGTTTTTACGGCTTAGTTGGTCTGGGCTCCCTGGGCGATCCATGCACCGATCAGGTCACGTTCCTGCTGGGTCATCTGTGTGATGTTGCCCAGTGGCATGATCTGCGTGGTGATGGCTTGCGCCTGGATCCGCGCCGCGTTCTGGCGGATCTGCTCGGGGGTGTCGAACATCACACCGGCCGGTGCAGCGCTGAACAGCGGGCTGGTTGGTTTGGCCGAGTGGCAGACCGCGCAGCGTTCCTGGATCACGTTGTGCACCTTGTCGAACTCAGGGCCGGCGTTGGAGGCCTGAGCGGGAGCGGCGGCCGGTGCAGCAGGAGCTGCTGGCTGCGCCGCTTCAGCCGGTTTCGCGCCACCACCCAAAGCCGTTTCCGGCAGCGGCTGGTACTCGATTTTCGCAGGCGCCTTGGCCACGTCCGGAGCGGTCGACATCGGCGCAGGGCCGGTGACGTACGCCAGACTGATCATGCCCACTGCTGCCACTGGCAGGGTCCAGGCAAATTTGTGGCTGTCGTGACGGGTGTTGAAGTAGTGACGCACCAACACCGCCAACACTGCGATCCCGGCCAGGATCAGCCAGTTGTACTGGCTGCCGTAAGTGCTCGGGAAGTGGTTGCTGATCATGATGAACAGCACCGGCAGGGTGAAGTAGTTGTTATGACGCGAACGCAGCAGGCCTTTGGCCGGCAGGGCCGGATCCGGCGTGCGGTTCTCGGCAATCGCGGCAACCAGTGCGCGCTGCGCTGGCATGATGATGCGGAACACGTTGCCGACCATGATGGTGCCGATGATCGCGCCGACGTGCAGGTACGCACCACGACCGCTGAACACCTTGCTGAAGCCATACGCCGCGCCGATGATCAGCACGAACAGGATGAAGCCGAGCAGGGCGGGTTTCTTGCCGAGGGGTGAATCGCAAAGGAAGTCGTAGATGAACCAGCCGGCGATCAGCGAACCGACGCCGATGGCCACGCCTTCAGGGCCGGTCAGGCCGCTGCCGGGTGCCACGAGATAGAGCACGGGGTTGGAGTAGAACACCACGCAAAGCAGCGCGATCCCCGACATCCAGGTGAAATAGGCTTCCCATTTGAACCAGTGCAGGTTCTCCGGCATCGACGGAGGGGCCAGTTTGTATTTTTCCAGGTGATAGATACCGCCGCCGTGGATCGCCCACAGATCACCGGCAAGACCGGTTTTCGGGTTGACGCGGTTGAGGTTGTTCTCCAGCCAGACGAAGTAGAACGACGCGCCGATCCAGGCCACGCCAGTGATCATGTGAACCCAGCGCACGCTCAGGTTCAGCCATTCCAACAGATGTGCTTCCACAGTCTTTACCTCTCGCCTGTCACTCTTGTTGTCGAGTGATCAGACCTTCTCTTATTGGTGGGGGGCGAGGATCAAACGCTCATCCTCTTTGAAAAAATGCTCATCGCAGTTATTGCCTGTGCCACTGCGATCAACCACCAGGAAGTCATCCCGCTTTTCGATCGTCAGCACCGGGTGGTGCCAGACGCCGCGATGGTAATTGATGCCCTGCCTGCCGTTGGTGACGAAGGCGCGGACCAAGCCTGATACAGGTACATCGCCAAGTGGCGCGACCACGATCAGAAAGGGGTTGCCGAGCAGCGGAATGAAAGCCTGGCTGCCCAGCGGATGGCGTTCCAGCATGCTGACGGTCAGCGGCATGTCCTGCGCGTCGGCGCGGAAGATGCTGATGATCGCGTTGTCCTCTGGCGTCGCGGTTTCGACCGTCGCCAGTTTGTGGAAGCGCATGGTCGAACCGTTATTGATCATGAAGTGATCGCTGCCGTCGGTTTCGATCACGTCACCGAAAGGGGCGAAGGCTTCTTTGGTCAGCGGTTCAATCGTCAGTGTGCGCATGCTGTTCTTCTTATCCGAATTCTGTGTTGTTTGATCTGACGCTTTCGCGAGCAAGCTCGCTCCCACAGGAGTTGCGATCAATGTGGGAGCGAGCTTGCTCGCGAATGGTCGCGCCGCTTACTTCGCTACCTTGCCGAGAACGCGCAGGCGGCTCACGCCACCATCCGGGAACACGTTCAGACGGATGTGGGTGATCGGGCCCAGTGCCTTGATCTGCTCGACGAAGGTGTGTTCGGCGTGCATTTCCAGCTTCTGGCTTGGCAGCAGTTCGCGCCAGAACAACGACTGGGTTTCGATCTGGCTGTCGGTGCCGCCCTTGACGAACGCGCCCTGGATCGAGCAGCTGTCCGGGTAGTTGCCCTTGAAGTGCAGGGTGTCGACGATGATCTTTTCGATCTCGCCCGGGTGGCCCAGCGCGACGATCACCCAGTCATTGCCTGGCGTGCGACGACGGGCGGTTTCCCAGCCATCGCCCATGTTGATGCCACGGCCCGGGTTGAGGATGTTGCTCATGCGGCCGAAGTGTTCGTCGGAGCAGGCGAGGGCGCGGCCACCGTTGAGGGCTGCTGCCAGGTCGACTTGCTCGTTGTCGCCAACTGCCGACCAGTCGCGGAACGGAATGCCGTACACGCGCAGACGGGCCACGCCGCCATCCGGGTAGATGTTGAAGCGCAGGTGGCTGAACGCCTTGTCGTTGCTGATTTCGTGGTAGTGGTGGCTGTTGCCTTGCAGTTCGACGGCCGACAGCACTTCTGTCCACTGGGTGTTTTCGTCCGGCTCGCCCGACGCCAGGAAGCACGCTTCCAGCGAGGCCGATGGCGGGAAGTTGCCGGTAAAGAATGAAGTGTCGATGTCCACGCCTTTGATCGAACCCGGCACGCCCAGGCGGATCACCGCGCTGTCATAGCCTTCGAAGCGCTTGCGGCGGGACTCCCAGCCGTCCATCCACTTGCCGTTGTCATCGAACACGCCCTCCTTCCACACGGCCGGGGTCGGCTGAAACAGACGATTGGCGTCTGCGAACCAGTCATCGGTGACCGAGATGATTTTGGTGCCCAGACGGGCATCGGCCAGGTTGACGAACTTCTCGAAAGGTACGGCGTAAGCTTTCATTCTTCTTGTCTGCCTTTAAATAAGTGGCTGGGGATGCTTGCAAGGCCCTGGGAAACACAAGCGTTCTAGAGGTTTCTCGGGCCAGGCTTGCTAGAGAGTCAGTAATCGGAACAGGGCGATCTTGTTGATCTCCGCCAGCGCGCATTTGAACTCGGTGTCGACCGGGTTATGAATGCGCGTTTCGAACGCCGCGAGGATCTGATGCCGGTTGCTGCCTTTTACCGCCATGATGAAGGGAAACTTGAACTTGGCTTTATAAGCGTCGTTCAGCTCGGTGAAGCGCTGGAACTCTTCGGCCGTGCATTGGTGAATACCGGCGCCAGCCTGTTCATTGGTGCTGGCTTCGGTCAACTCGCCCTGGACGGCAGCTTTGCCGGCCAGGTCCGGGTGAGCGTTGATCAGTGCCAGTTGACTGGCGTGATCGGCGCTCAACAGGATGTCGCTCATGCGCTGGTGCAGGGTTTCGATCTGGTCGATCGACGCGTCCTGGCCCAGGTCGAAGGCCTTCTCGGCCACCCATGACGAATGTTCGTAGATGTCGGCGAAGGCTTTGACGAAGGCGTCGCGGCTCAGGGTCGACGGTTGCAGGGTTTGAAAGGTGCTCATTTGGCAGCCCCTTGGTACGGGTGGGTTTCGTGCCAGTGACGCGCGATGTCGACGCGGCGGCTGAACCACACCTGCTCATGACTTTTAGCGTATTCGATAAAGCGCTTGAGCGAAGCCAGACGCGCCGGACGGCCCACCAGACGGCAGTGCAGACCGATCGACAGCATCTTCGGCGCTTCGGCGCCTTCGGCATAAAGCACGTCGAACGCATCCTTGAGGTATTCGAAGAAATCGTCGCCCTTGTTGAAACCCTGGACCTGGGTAAAGCGCATGTCGTTGGTGTCCAGGGTGTACGGGATCACCAGGTGCGGCTTGCCGGTCGGGTTGTTCGGTTCCCAGTAGGGCAGGTCGTCGTCGTAGGTGTCGCAGTCGTAGAGGAAACCGCCTTCTTCCATCACCAGGCGACGAGTGTTCGGGCCGGTGCGGCCGGTGTACCAGCCCAGCGGGCGCTCGCCGGTGAGTTCGGTGAGGATGCGGATCGCTTCGAGCATGTGCTCGCGTTCCTGCGCCTCGTCCATGTACTGGTAGTCGATCCAGCGATAACCGTGGCTGCAGATCTCGTGACCGGCATCGACCATCGCGCGGATCACGTCCGGGTGACGCTGGGCGGCCATGGCCACGGCAAAGATGGTCAACGGAATGTCGAATTCCTTGAACAGTTTCAGAATCCGCCAGACGCCGGCACGGCTGCCATACTCGTAAAGCGACTCCATGCTCATGTTGCGCACGCCTTGCAGAGGCTGGGCCGCGACCATTTCCGAGAGGAAGGCTTCCGATTCTTTGTCGCCGTGCAGAATGTTGCGCTCGCCGCCTTCTTCGTAATTGAGTACGAACGACAGGGCGATCCGGGCGTTGCCCGGCCAGTGTGGGTGAGGAGGGTTACTGCCGTAACCGATCAGGTCGCGTGGGTAGTCAGCGCTCACTGCAGTCTTCCTTCTTATTCGTTGACAGATTGTGTGGCGCCCTGAAATTTGGATGGCAGGCTGGCGTCACAGCGATGGGCTGATTGTATACAACTTTATTCTCAATTTGTAAGCCTGATTTTTCGCATTTTTCGCCGGCTGTCATCTTTTGCTGTTAATGGCGTGAACCTGCAAGAAACCTGCCTGACCAGTCAGCTAATGGATTGGGGGTTCAATGAATGCAAGGTTGCACGGCAAATCACCGGAAAATCGAAGGATGGCGGGGGTAGCAGGAAAAATGTTGTTTTTATTGTGTACAATTTTTTTGAAAAGTGTCTTAATCAATCGCTCGCCGCAGCTTTTCGTGCTCCGAAACGGTGCGGTCTCCTTTTCAACTGACTTCGGGAGGCGCGAAGTCTGACTGCTCCACGCAGGCAGGCGCGCAGAATCAATGGGACGTTTGACAACACACGTTTTGGACGCTGCACACGGTTGCCCGGGCAGCTCGATCAAGGTCGAGCTGTACCGCGTTGAAGGTTCGCACCTGGAATTGGTCGCCAGTGCGCTTACCAACAGCGATGGCCGGGTTGATGCGCCGCTGCTGCAAGGCGATGACTACCGTACCGGTGTCTATCAGGTTCAGTTCCACGCCGGCGATTATTACCGCGCCCGTGGCGTCCAGTTACCGGAGCCGGCATTCCTGGACGTGGTCGTACTGCGGTTCGGCATCTCTGCCGAACAGGATCACTACCACGTACCGTTGCTGATCTCGCCTTACAGCTATTCCACCTATCGGGGCAGCTGACCCCCAAGCGGCTGCCCCTGCCGGGAAGCGACTGCGCATATAGCTTCTTTGGTCTTTCGCCCGCTCACACTGCGGGCTTTTTTTCGTGCCCCGAAAGACGTCCCGGATTAACGGTCGGGAAGCGCTCCAAACTTCGAATCATCATCCCTGACGATGAAAACGGAATCGGTCTGCGAAGCCAGGATCTGCGATCCTCCCTTGAGCCAGACCAGCCTTTTTTCGGCATGCGCCTGAAGCATTTCCTGATGGGCCGAATAGCCAACCTGAGTGGTCAGGCGCATATCGGCTGCCTCGGGAGCGAACCTCAAGTGTTGGTAAATTTTCTTTCCTCTGATGCGGTACAGGCTGATGAAAAAAACAAAAGGATGATTCTTGCGACGAAACACCAGCGCCGGATAAGCATCTGCCTGGGTCGGGGTAAAAACGTCATAACCCTGCCGGTTCAGGACACCGGCCATGACGCGCTTGAGTTCTGTGCCTGACTGCGTTGTTTTGAAATAGTCCCATTCCTTCTTCGTCAGATCGAAGTCCAGTCGCCGGAGAGGACCTTCCGGGGACGCGGAGGGTAGTTCCAGAATCCGGTTGAATCCCCCCTCGCTGGTGGTTGGCAGTATCGGGAGCATCAGTAACGGATCGGCCAGCTCCGGGCGGGGAGTGCTGTTGCCACTTTTCCAGTCATTGAATGTCTGCCTGAGCCGGGTCAGGCCGACGCTGGTTGCCATGTCCCCTTCATTGGCCAGACCGAATTGATGCCTGGCCACCTTGTTCACTGAGGTTTCGGACAGTTGAGGAAAAAAAGTGGCGATGTATTGCTTCAGTGGATGTTGGAAGGGGAGATTCGGATCTATCTCCCACTGATTGGCGGGCGGAACGCGGATCGCGCCTCTGGGTTGCTGCATCAGGTCTGTGCCAAGGATGCGTTCCATGTAATCGAAATCGTATACCCAGTGGTTCGGATTCTTGATGTAGGCGATCGGGTGATCCGGGTCGCTGCCTCGAGGCATCAGTGGAAACCGGATGCCATCGACTTCAATGCTGCCGAAGGGAGCGTGCTCGAGTGAAACACCCCAGTTTTTCCAGGGATCGGACCACTCATCATCCGTCGTAGTGGCAGAGCGTTTGGGCGCGACAATCTCTTCAGGATCTTCATCCGGGTTGCGCAGGCGTTTGAGCGTTAATGTGGAATCGCTGCTGCCAGCGCTGTTGTCAGTGGGTTTGACGCGCCACAAGAGCGAGCCCTCAACCTGTTCGACGCGTGGCCCGGTGGGTCTGTGGTCGCTGTTCAATCGGGCCCGAAAATGGTTTTCCGAATCGATGCCCAGCAATATCGTCCCCCCTTCCTGGAGGTCGACGAAGTGCCTTTGCGTCCCGAGTTCTCGAATGCCGGAAAGTGCATTTGGCGCCGGTAGTCGGGACAAGTGATTGGGCGGAAGGAAAAAGTGCTCGATCGGTGCATGGGTGATGACAGGGGTGATATGGGTGTCGCCCGGAAGATCGACGATCTCTAAAGCCAATGGTTGGGAGGAGGATGATTGAACTGGCGGGTCGACAGAGACTCTGCCTGCATCGTCGAGGGCGACGTTCAGCGGCAGCCTGTGCAGCGGCGGTAGCCCGACATCGGGACGGGTGAAAGGCGTTTCGGGGGAGGTGGTCGAGGCACCGGGTTTTATCGGGCGTTTGGGGCTCATGGGTATTTCGCTCGCAAGGTTGATTCACGTTGATCTGGCCAGAAGGGCCGGATGTTCGGTGAATCAACGTCGCGAAGTGCGGTACATATATCTATGTGTGAGGCGAAATGTGGTCGGGTGTTGCCCGCCCTCTGTGGCCTCAGTGACTGCTCAACAATGAAGCTGCCCCTGCGCCGCCGAACAAACCGGCATTGATGCGGTTGAACCAGCTCTGGCCCTTGCCGCTGCGCAGGTAGCGTGCTGCACCGTGAGCGCCGAGGCCGTAGGTCAACTTGCACAGCAGATCAAGCACTGTCCAGGTCGCAATCATCACCAGCAGTTGCGGCAGAAACGGCTGCTCGGCATTGAGGAACTGCGGCAGGAAAGCGGCGAAGAACAGGATGTCTTTCGGGTTGCTGGCGCCCAGCATGAATGCACGTCCAAAGAGCGCGCGAAAGCGTGGAACAGGCGCCGCCTGCGGTACTTCTGCGCCAACCGATGGCTGACGCGATTGCTGCCAGCTCTGCCAGGCGAGGTAGAACAGGTACAGCGCACCGACGATCTTCAATGCGCTGAAGAGTTTTTCCGAGGCCAGCAGCAGGGCGCCCAACCCCAGTGCCGAAGCGCTGAGCAGGCAGATCGACGCACTCACACCTCCCAGAAAGGCCGGATAGGAACGGCGCAAACCGTAATTCAGACTGTTGCTGATCATCAGCAACGACAGCGGCCCCGGAATCAGGATCACCACCAGCGCAGCGCCGCTGAACAGCAGCCAGGTTTCCAGACTCATCACTTGCTCCTTTTTATCGTTATCAAGAATGTGCAAAAGCCCCACCCGTTGGGGTGAGGCTGTTTTGAAGCGTGAACCGCGTAGCGCTTACAGGAAGATGAACTTGGCGATGAAGATCGCGCAGAGCACCCACAGGCTGACGGAGATCTCTTTGTATTTACCGGTGCCGGCCTTCAGCGCGACATAGGTAATGAAGCCCAGCGCGATACCGTCGGCAACCGAGAAGGTCAGCGGCATCATGATCGCGGTGACGATCGCCGGAATGCTGTCGGTCGCTTCGTCCCATTCGATGTGCGCCATGCCGCCCATCATCAGCATCGCTACGTAAATCAACGCGCCGGCGGTGGCATAGGCGGGAATCATGCCGGCCAGCGGTGCAAAGAACATCGCGGCTATAAATAGCACACCCACGGTGACTGCGGTAAGACCAGTCCGACCACCAGCCGCTACACCGGCAGCACTTTCCACGTAGCTGGTGACCGGCGGAACGCCGACGACTGCACCGAATACGCTGGAGGCGGAGTCGGCTTTCATCGCGCGGGAAAGGTTTTCGATGCGGCCGTCAGCTTTCACCAGGTTGGCGCGCTGGGCGACGCCCATCAGGGTGCCGGCGGTGTCGAACATGTGTACGAAGAGGAACGCCAGTACCACGCTGATCATGCTGACGTTGAATACGCCGGCGACGTTCATGGCCATGAAGGTCGGCGCCAGGCTTGGCGGGGCGGACATGATGCCCTCGTAGTGCACCAGACCAATCCCCCAGCCGGCGAGGGTGACGGTGATGATGCTGATGAGGATCGCGCCAAACACTTTGTGGTAGCTGAGGATCGCGATCATCAGGAAGCAGATGGCGGCAAGCAGCGGGCCGGGTTCACGCAGTGAGCCGAGTTTGATCAGGGTGGCCGGGCTATCGACCACAATGCCGGCGGTTTTCAGGCCGATCAGCCCGAGGAACAGACCCACGCCGGCGCCCATTGCATAGCGCAGGCTGACCGGAATGCTGTTGAGCAGCCATTCGCGAATCCGCGAAAAGGTCAGGATCATGAACAGCACGCCCGAGACGAACACCGCACCGAGGGCGGTTTCCCAGTTGTAGCCCATGGTGCCGACCACGGTATAGGTGAAAAACGCGTTGAGGCCCATGCCCGGCGCCAGGCCTACCGGCCAGTTGGCGTAGAGGCCCATCAGCAGGCAGCCCAGCGCAGCGGCGATACAGGTGGCGACGAAGGCTGCACCGTGATCGATCCCGGCATCGGCCATGATGTTCGGGTTGACGAAAATGATGTAGGCCATGGTGATGAAGGTTGTCAGACCGGCAATCAGCTCGGTCTTCACCGTGGTGCCATGCAAGCTGAGTTTGAAGATGCGCTCAAGCAGGCCAGTGCGTAACGGCGGCGAGAGTTCCAGCGTCGATGCTTCGGATTTGCGGCTTTCCACAGCGAGTACTCCTCAAGAGTTTTATTGTTATTTCCAGGACCGGACCCATGAGGGGTGGCAGCGGCCCTTTGAGGCATACGCGAATTTGTTGACCATGCGGTCAGGAACTCGCACGCTGTGGATTATGCTTTTGTGTACAAATAAAGCAAATATTGTTTTTGATTTTGTGGACGAAAAGATCGGCGATCGAGCTATATCACTCGTTCGGGCGATTGGTTCCCAGCGCCAGATTCACCGCCAGCCAACCGTTGACCGCCGTTTCGCCGGCTTCGGCAAAGACCCGCTCGAGCAATTTCACCTGCTCGCGGCGCAGCGCCTGTTCGAATTTCGCGCCTTCAACCGTCAGCTCCAGCAGGCGCTTGCGCTTGTCAGTCTCGGACGCCACGCTGTCCACCAGATGCATTTCCTGTAACTGACGCAACGGCATGTTCAGCGCCTGCTTGCTGACGCCGAGCAGCGCGAGCAATTCCTTGACGCTCAGGTTCGGGTAGCGGGCGATGAAAAACACAATGCGTTGGTGCACTCGGGACAAGCCGCGACGCTCAAGCATTTCATCGGCCTTGGCGGTGAATGCCTGGTAACCAAAGAAAAAGGCTTCCATGGCCTGTTGTTGGCTGGCGCAGTTTTTAAGGTCAAGCATATTGACGCTTCCAGTGAGGGTGTCGTAATTTCAGTCAACAAGTTTGACTCATTTTTCCCATGCCTCGCTAGCGGTGACTTCCATGGCTTTTTCCGAACGTGTCTCGCGCCTCAAAAGTTCTCTGATCCGTGAAATCCTTGCCGCGGCCCAGCGCCCGGAAATCATGTCTTTTGCCGGCGGTTTGCCTGCAGAAGCCATGTTGCCGAAGGTCGAGTGGGCCGACATGCCGCTGTCTCTCGGCCAGTACGGCATGAGCGAAGGAGAGCCTGCACTGCGCGAAGCGCTGGCGGCAGAGGCGAGGGCGCTGGGTTTGCCGTGTGAGGCGAGTCAGGTGCTGGTGGTCAGCGGTTCTCAGCAGACCCTCGACCTGGCGGCCAAGCTGTACATCGACAAAGGCACCGAAATCCTGCTCGAAGCGCCGACGTATCTGGCGGCCTTGCAGATTTTCCAACTGTTCGGCGCCGATTGCCTGACCGTG
This sequence comes from Pseudomonas sp. MCal1, assembly GCF_026341415.1. Lineage (NCBI taxonomy): Bacteria > Pseudomonadati > Pseudomonadota > Gammaproteobacteria > Pseudomonadales > Pseudomonadaceae > Pseudomonas > Pseudomonas sp. MCal1. The sequence goes on along the minus strand of NZ_JAKUMP010000002.1, from coordinate 217,286 downwards.
CCGCTGGAGGCTGACGGTCCGAACCTTGCGCAATTGCGTCAGCGTCTGGAGCAGCATCGTCCGGCGTTCATCTATTTGATTCCGACCTTCCAGAACCCGTCTGCCGTGCGCTACAGCGAAGCCAGGCGCGAAGCCGTTGCGGCATTGCTCGACGAATTCGGCGTTACCCTGATCGAAGACGAACCCTACCGCGAACTGACCTTCGACGGCGGCAGCGCCCAGCCGATTGCCGGACGCCTGAAAAAATCCAGCTGGATCTACACCGGCACCGTGTCGAAAACCCTGTTGCCAGGCTTGCGTGTCGGCTACCTGATCGCCAGCCCGGAGCTGTTCCCGCACCTGCTCAAACTGAAGCAATCGGCAGATCTGCACACCAATCGTATCGGTCAGTGGCAAGCATTGCAGTGGATCGGCAGTGAGAAATATCAGCAGCACTTGAGTGAATTGCGCAGCTTCTACCGTCAGCGCCGCGATGCATTTCAAGCAGCGCTGGAAATCCATTTCGCCGACCTGGCGGACTGGAACACGCCGCAAGGCGGGCTGTTTTTCTGGCTGACACTGAAGCAACCGCTGGACACCCGAACGTTGCTGAATACCGCGCTGGCCAATGATGTAGCGTTCATGCCAGGCGAACCGTTCTTTCCCGAGCCCGATCGCAATCCCGGCCACCTGCGCCTGAACTTCAGCCACATTGATCCGGCTCGTCTGGACGAAGGGCTCAAGCGGCTGGCAGCGGTGGTGCGCCAGGCGCAGGCGGCGCAGGCGGCATGAAAAAGCCGGCCCTCAGGCCGGTTTTTTTTGAGTCAGACTGCGGCGAACCGCTGGTTCAGATATTCGATGATGGTGTTGGACTCGTACATCCAGGTGGTCTGGCCGTTCTCTTCGATGCGCAGGCACGGCACTTTGATCTTGCCGCCCTGTTCCAGCAGGGTCTGACGATCCTGCTCGTTGTTTTTCGCGTCCTTCAGGGCCACCGGAACGTTCAGACGGCGCAGGCTGCGGCGGGTCTTCACGCAGAACGGGCAGGCGTGGAACTGATACAGGGTCAGGTCCTTGGCGGCGGCGTCAACCTGAGCCTGGGCAGCGGCGGGGCGCTGTTTCTTGCCTGGGCGAGTCAGGAAATCAACGAAGATGATCAGTTGGCCGAGGCCGACACGAAGCGCTTTGACGAACACGTTACAAGCCTCACAGGGACACTGAAGAAGGCGCGCAGCTTACCCGATTTTTCACGGACGAAAAAAAAACCGGCGATCAACGCCGGTTCTTTTCTGCAATCAATTACTTGATCAGGCTGAGAAACTCGCTGCGGGTCGCCGCGTTTTCGCGGAACTCACCGAGCATCACCGAGGTGATCATCGACGAATTCTGTTTCTCCACACCGCGCATCATCATGCACATGTGCTTGGCCTCGATCACCACCGCCACGCCCAGCGCGCCGGTGACCTGCTGGACCGCGTCGGCGATCTGGCGGCTGAGGTTTTCCTGGATCTGCAGGCGGCGGGCGTACATGTCGACGATCCGCGCGACCTTCGACAGGCCCAGCACTTTGCCGCTCGGGATGTACGCGACGTGGGCCTTGCCGATGAACGGCAGCAGGTGGTGTTCGCACAACGAGTAGAGCTCGATGTCCTTGACCAGCACCATTTCGCTGTTGTCGGAGCTGAACAGGGCACCGTTGGTGACCTCTTCGAGCGTCTGTTCATAACCGCGGCAGAGGTACTGCATGGCTTTGGCGGCACGCTTTGGCGTGTCGCGCAGGCCCTCGCGGGAGACGTCCTCGCCCAATTGGCCGAGAATCGCGGTGTAGTTCTGTTCCAGTGTCACAGAGGCTGATTCCATAAGGGTTTCAGAGGGGTACTGTTTCTGTCTGTACCAATTTTGTACCAATCAAGCTGTTTTCGAGCTTTCCGAGTTCACCCCAGTCGGTGCTGGAGTTGATCCATCGGGCGTAGGTCGATAGCAACATCTGAACGCTATGACCGAGCTGAGTGGCAATAAACGCAGGGTTCATACCCGCCATGAGGCACATGGTAGCGTAAGTATGTCGGCAGTTGTATTGCCGGCGGGCGCGAATACCCAATTCGGTCAGTGCAGCCTGGAAGTGTTTGTCGGTTACGCTCGATTGTTGAATGAACTCGAAGTTCTTCGTCGGCGGGAACACGTAGGGCGATTCGGCGCGTTTGCGGCGGCTCTGCAAGGCGCGTTGTTGCGCCTCCAGCTCGGCTTGCTCAAGGGCGTGCAGCGCTCTGCTGTTGAGCATGACCTGGCGCACGTTCCGGGTTTTGGTGCGCTCCTCGATCTTGTAATCCGCGACGATCCGACACACGTTGACCAGTCGCTTTTCCTTGTCGACCTCCTCCCAGCGCAGTGCCGCGATTTCGCTGGGGCGCATGCCGGTGTAAAACGCGAACTCGAAGTACGCAGCGTAGATCCGCATCGAATGGGTCAGCGTCTTATATAGGTGATCGATAATCTGGTTGGCCTCACCCACGGTGAAGGGATCGATGGGTTTCTTGGCCTTCACCGGCAGCTCAATGGACTCCACCGGGTTACGGTTGATCAGACCGTCTTTCACTGCCGTACCGAACACCGTGGTCAGACGCTGGATCGCCGCGCGCTTAACGCCCGGTGTCGGCCATTCTGTATTGGCTACCACCTTGCGCAGCATCACCGACGTGATGCTGTCGATAGGAAGCATCGCCAGATATGGCATCCAGTACAGATTGAGCGAGCCGAGGTAGTTCTTGCGTGTCCCGGCCACGATCTCGCGACTGTTGAGCCACTCCTGGGCGTACTCCCCGAAACGGGGAGTTGCCGAGTAGTTGGCATAGGTGGAGTTGGGGAACAGTTCGGCGTAGCGCTGATCATCCAATACGCCATGCTTGATCAGGCTGGCTACGTTAGCGCGTAGGTCGGCGGCAGCCTTAATCCCCTTCGGCGTTTGGGGATAGGGGAGGGTTTCGCAACGGCGTTGCCCGTTCCAGGTGAAGCGAATGCGGACGGACTGTCCAGCAAATTCAACTCCGGTGGGCAATCCCATTGGCTTTCTAGCCATGCCTCGTATCTCCTGATGCTGTAGTAAATGCGGCTGTCGATGGTGTTCCAAACACCTTTAGGGATAACGCCTCTGGCGCGCTTACCTTGTAACGCCCGGCGGGTGGTACCAACCAATTCGGCCATCTTGTCTTCTGGAATCTTGTCCAAGTGATAGGTCGGAAGCGATGAGTCGGCATCGTCATCAGCGGGCGTATACCCCTCAACAAGCTGCGCGGGCGAGCGTTGCTGAGCTGTCAGCGTTGCATTGGGTGTCGCTGCCCGGCGCAGCTTTTCTTGGGGGGGAAGTGCCTCGGTAACGGCTTGAGGAAAAGCACTAATGCCTGCTGCTGCGCAGCAGAGACTTTTTATTTCTTGGGTGTCGACGCGCGTGCTGTCGCAGAGCAACGCGGTCGATAATCGTGCTCGTACGCGAGATTGCTCGCCGCCTTGCTCTGAGATCCGATAATGAGTCGGTCCGAAGTAGGAGAGTGTGCCGTTCATGCCGCCTCTCCCTCCTTTGCAACCTGAAGAAGGTCTGCCATGGCCAGCGCTTGGTCGCGCAGGACTCTGGTCTCGCGTTCGAGTTTTTTGCTCGTGCGGAAGGCGGCGAATGTCTCGGCGGCGATCCGGAGCTTGTCTGCGATGTCGAGCAGCGTTTGGCGTTCAGGTTCGCCGAGTGCCAGCGCTTGCTGAAGGCGTTTGCTGAATTGGGCTAGGTGGGCGTGGTCGGCCCTGATGAAGTCGAGCGAAGCCCTTAACTCGCGAATGGTCTTGGCGCTTTCGGCGCGCTGGATGTCGTCGCTTTCTTCCATGCCGGCGGACACTCCGTCGCTGTGGCCCATGAAGTAGCCGGCCCAGACCAGTAGCCCGGCCAGGGTGATCAGGACTATAAGTGCGCAGATCTGAATTGCAGTCATTTGGTTTGCTCCTGGTTCAGTTGCGGACTGGTGGTGGCAGTCCATTTGGTGGTGGGTTACTCGGTTGGCTCATCCTGCTGAGAATGCATGTCTTCGTCGGCTTGGTAGGCTCGAATGTCGATGAGTGATGCGACATGCCGAATGTGTGCGTATTTGGGCGCTTTCCGGCTTGAATCCAGCGTGGTGATCGGAAGCTGGATCCGGCCGCTGTTGATTTCCGACACGAACTTTTGCTCGTTGAGGTTGCGGAAATATTTCTCGCGCACCGTCTCCAGCGGAATCAACACGTCACCGAAGGTGCGGTAAAGCAGCTCGATGGTGGTGGACTCAGGGGCAGGACGTAGCCGTAGTAGGGCTTGGGCTGCGTTACTCATTGCTTTGTGTGGCCTCCTTGCGTTGTCTTCTTGCCGGATGGTTCCAGGCGTTCAGGCAGTGCCGTTTCGTCAGCTCCCGCAGATGCTCGGGCACTTCAAGGAGCGCGGCATTGCGCTCCTCTCGTGTCCGCATGGCGATAATCTGTCGGGCGTATTCCCTAGGCCACGTCACGGCGGTCTGCCGGGATGGCGGGTAGGTCGATGTCGAGTTGTTCAGCCAGCCAGTGGATGCCGGCCTGCTGGACACGGGTCGACTGGCTGTATTGCAGTCCGTACTTCTCGTCGTACCAGGTACTGTCCTTGACCCGCAGATACTCTTTGTCGCGTTTGGGGTAGGCCGGCAGGTTTCCCTTAAGCAGGTCTCTCTCCCGCATGAGGGCGATGAGCTTTGGTCGGGTCAGGCCGAGATGAGCGGCAGTTTGGGCGAGTGTGCGTTCCATGTTATCCACCTCATGCCGCATGTGCGGCAGGTGTCGCGGCTGCCGCCAGATGGATAATGGACTCAGTGACATCGCCGTAGATTTCGATATCGGTGCCGCCCACGGTGAAGCAGCGGGTATTCGGCCTTTTGTTGCCAACACTTAGGATGACGGTCACACCTCGTCGCGTATTGGTGCGATGAATGGCAACGTGCAGGGGGAGATCGAGCCCCATGTCGAGGCTCAACACTCCGCCGTTACGCACAAGTTCAAACACTCGCTGCTTGTCTTGCACCTCAAACCGACCGTACTCCCGGCTGGCGTGCGGGAGATGAGTTAGGTCGCTGGTACTGCTCGGGTCAAGCGGTCCGTTGGCGACCTCCTCAATGAAGTCGGCCAGCTTGAGGTGCATCTTCTTGTCATTCTGCAAGGTCAGCGTGTGGCGTTCGCAGCCCAGCTCGACGACAAAAGTGCTTTTCACTGTGCCGCGTTCAGCCTTGAGTCGGAATGCCAGGCATTCACGCTTAGGTGCTGTTCGCAGGACATGGTTGAAGGTCTCGGTCAGGTTGACCTGGGCGTTGAGCAACTGCAGGGTGCGGTTGTCGATCTTGTACTTGGTCATGCCGCGTGCCCTCCGTCATTCGGATCGAAAGGGAGGGGCTGGGATTTGGCAATCAGCCTGGGTTTGCTTTTATGAATGATGACCAGGTAGCCGGTGGCTGACTGCAGCTGCTCGATCATCTTTTTGTTGCTGACGCACGCCGGATGGACGTGGAGGGTTGCGCAGGTTTGCATGGTTTGCCTCGCTCTGTGGTGAAAGAGTGAGACAAATATCACGCAGTGTGTTTTTTAAGTCAACACGATATGTGATTATTTTGTCACGTTGCGTGCAAAAAACGTGATGACTTTAGGATGCCGCCGACTAAGTGAATCTCAATCACGTCGCTCGCGGCGATATGGATTGGCGGATGTTCAGCATTTACGCTGTCCAAGCGGTACATTCCATCTCTCAGGTAAATGAATTCCTTAATCATCGTTCGGCCTTCTGCGGTTCTGACCACAACCTCATCGCCGCTGAAGTAGCTCTTGTTGGGTTCGATCAGCACGTACTCACCATTTTTTATCCTGGGAAGCATGCTGTCGCCGGTAACCTTTAGTCCATAGGCATCAGGGTCATCGCTGTGGATGCTCAAGTAACCATCACCGTGGCCTGGAGGAAAATCAAGCGCCTCAAAATATCCTTCATTGCCTAGCTGTGCGGTTCCAATCACCGGAACACTCCCTGTTTTCGCTCGTCCTGCTGATGTTAATCCTTCGCTCTGGCTGCTTTTGAGCCGAGGGGGGTATCTGATGTCGAAAATGTTTCCATGCGCATCACCAGATAAATGAGGTAATGGTCCCTCGACATCTTTGACCAGTTCTGTCAGTGGCGTTTTCAGGGCAGCAGCAATTTTCCCTAGATCCTGAAGGTTGGGCTGGCGTTGATCCTTTTCATAGTTACCGATACGAGACTGTGATTCCCAGCCACAGGCAAGTGCCAGATCCTTCTGGCTCAGACCTTGGGCTTTTCTGAGTGATTTGATGCGTGAGCCGAGTGTGTTCATTTGTCTTTTTTACCACGCATTGAAATAAATTTATCGCACTTTGCGTGTTGTAAAAATCACGATACGTGTTTATTCTGCGCTTCAGTTACAGGAGATCTTTATGAACAGGATTGCTGACCATCGAGAGAAGGCGGGTATCAAGCAGCGTGATTTGGTTTCGATTCTGGGCTGGACGCAGACACGGGTTAGTAATTATGAGTCCGGACGCCGTGTAGCCGGACTTGCAGAGTCTCGTGCAATTACGGCTGCTTTGAATCAACTCGGAATTAAATGCTCGCTTGATGATGTTTTTCCGCCAGAGATGGATTTCAAGAAAGTAGCTTAGAAAAAAGGCGACCCAAGGGTCGCCCAGTTCCTCCCGACACGCACCACCACAGCGCTGTCGGGCCGCGATTGGGGTTGGCGGGCAAACCAAATGCAAAACCGCCCACACCTTTCGCGTTTTCCAAGGCTCGGAAGCCTTGGTGTTGCTGCCATTTCCACCACAGAGCTGGCAGCTGTTGCGCCGGGGGTGAACAACGGATTGTTCGCCTCGGCACGGTGCCGGTGTTGGTCTTAGCAACCTCGCCGGCGTTTGGGCCTATCAAGCCACACGACAAATGTATCACCACTCCCTGTCGTGCGGCACTGGCAACATTCAAGGATTAATGCCATGAGCCGTATCATTCTGAGCTCTCTAGACCGGGCGCAGCGGGAAGTCCTGCCGCTTGATCTTGCGCTTTACCATGCCGCACGGGACTACCCCGGTGGTGCCGCCGCCATCGCCGCCACCACCGGCCGGAATGCGACCACGCTGCAGCATAAGCTTTCCCCAACCCACCCCAGCCACACGGTGAACATTCAAGAGTTCGGCGAGATTCTGGAGCTGACCAAGGATCGCCGCATTCTGGATGCAGTACATGCGTTGGTCGGTGACACGATCTGGCAGGAGCTGGCCGAGGCGTATACCAATGACATGCCCGAGACGTTGACTACCGGCATCGCGGAATACTTCCGCAAGGTGGCGGATCTGGCAGACATCTGGGCCAAGAGCATCGGTGACGGTGTCGTTACTGATGAGGAACTGGCCGCGATTCGCCTGCAGGTGTTTCGTGGGATTCAAGGGCTGTTGGGGTTGTTCAACCGCGCCACGTATGTCAACCAGACGACACGGGGTGTTGATCGTGGCTGATATCGCTGACTTTGCTAATGACCTGGTGCAAGAGCGCATCGATCAAGCGCTCGCTGCACGCAACGCCACCAAGCCTGGCTTGGTGGCGCATTCGTTTCTGTTCTGCGAAACGTGCGATGACCCGATCCCTGAGGCACGTCGTTTGGCGCAGCCCGGTTGCACGCAGTGCGTGGGTTGTCTGTCTCTCGCCGAGCTGAAGGGGGCACACCATGCTCGATGAAGTGTTGGGGCAATTCGCGGATTACGGCCTTGAGCCTGCGCTGCCACTGGTGTTTGGCAAGCTGACCCGGTGCAAGACGGCGCAGGACAAGGGCAAGGAAAAAAATGGCTGGTACATCGCCCATGAGCATCACACCGAGAAGGGCGAGACGCTTATTTTCGGCGCGTTCGGTGACTGGCGTTCGGGTGAGTCGCAGAAGATCAAGGTCAAGGCCGGGCGGACGTCGCCGGAAGAGCGTGAGGTCATGCGCGCACGACAGGAAGAGGCAAAGCGCCGGGCTGCTGAGATCGCAGCCAGTGCGGCGCGTCGTGCGGCCAAGCGTGCGGCAGGCATGTTCAAGCGCATGCCGGAGAAAGGCCGAAGCGACTATCTGGATCGTAAGCAGATCGTTGGTATCGGTGTTCGGTATGCCCCGCGAACTGGCGCGTTCCTGGTGCCGATGTGCAACGTGCGCGACGAGATCGTCGGCCTGCAGGTGGTTTACCCAACCAAACAAGAAGACACCGGCCGGGACAAGACGTATTGGCCCTATGGGATGTCGAAGGAGGGCGCTTTTCACCTGATCGGTCCGCATCCGGATCCGGGTGAGCCGGTGTTGGTGTGTGAGGGCTACGCCACGGGCGCAAGCCTGCATATGGCAACTTCGCTGACTGTGGCCATCGCATTTGACGCTGGCAACTTGCTGGTGGTGTGTAAGGCGATGCGTGAGCGCTTCGCTGGTTGCCCGCTGATCATTTGCCGGGACGATGACTGGAAGACCACGAAACCGAACGGTGATGCCTGGAACCCTGGTGAAGAGAAGGCCAACAATGCGGCGCTGATCGTCGGTGGCCAGGTGGTTGCGCCGATTTTCTCCGGCGAGCGTGAGGTCAAGTGGACCGACTTCAACGACTTGCATGTTGCCGAAGGTTTGGAGGCTGTGCGCCGTCAGGTGCTGGCGGTGGTCAAACCGCCGGCCGCTGGTGGCTGGAAAGACATGCTGGCTCGAAGCGAGAGCGGGGCGTTGATCGCGCACATGCAGAACGTCGAGTTGATCTTGGCCAACGATGAACGTTGGGCCGGGGTGATCAGTTACAGCGCGTTCAGTTCGAAGATCGTGAAGCTGCGTGCTGCACCGTATGGCGGCGGCACGGGCGATTGGGCGGACATCGATGATGTGCGGGTGATGAAGTGGCTCGCGCAGCAGTACAACTTGCGGGTGAAGGCGTCGCATGTGATCGAGGCGGTGAGTGTGGTTGCGCATGACCATGCGTTTCATCCGGTGCGGCAGTATCTGCGCAAGCTTGAGTGGGATCGCGTGCCGCGCTTGGAAAGCTGGCTCACGGATGTCATGGGCGTGAAGGCCACCGATTACTCGAGCAAGGTCGGCAAGCGCTGGATGTTGTCGGCCGTGGCGCGGGTGATGAAGCCGGGCTGCAAGGCTGACTCGGTGATGATTCTTGAGGGTGCGCAGGGCGCCGGTAAGTCGACGGCGATGAGCATTCTCGGCGGTGAGTGGTTCATGGATACGCCGTTCGCCCTGGGCGACAAGGACGGCTTTCAGGCGATCCGGGGCAAGTGGATCGTTGAGCTGGGCGAGCTGGACAGTTTCAACAAGGCCGAGAGTACCAAGGCCAAGCAGTTTTTCTCGGCGTCCACCGATACCTACCGTGAGAGTTACGGCCGTCGCACGATGGACGTGCCGCGTCAGTGCGTGTTCGTGGGTACGACGAACCAAGATGAGTACCTGAAGGATGCGACCGGTAACCGCCGTTATTGGCCGGTGGCGTGTACCAAGGTTGATTTGGAGCTGTTGCGCTCTATTCGCGAGCAACTGTGGGCTGAGGCAGTGTTCTGTTACGACGCGGGCGATCTCTGGTGGGTGACGCTGGATGAAGCGGCGATGTTCGGCGAGGAGCAGGACGAGCGCTTCGTAGTGGACGAATGGGAAACGCCAATTTTGACCTGGTTGGAAGAGTCGCAGATCGGTGAGACCACCACCGGCAGTGAGGTGTTGACGCAGGCACTCAAGCTCGACCCAGGGCATTGGGGTAAGCCGGAGCAGATGCGGGTCGGGGCGATCCTGCATCGATTGGGCTGGCGACGTTACCGGCTCGGGGCGATGACCAAGAGCCGGCAACGATTGTGGGGCTACAAGAAACCTGCGGATTGGGGCAGGGCGCCAGCTTTGGAGCAACCTGCTTTCGAGGAGCCTTGCTTCGATGATTAAGGAGATCGATTCGTTGCTGAAGCTTTGGGCTCAGGAGCTGCATTCCGAACATTCGAAAGGAGGGCTCGCTGGGGGAAACATGGTTGCCATGATGATGGAGAGTAATGGGCAGTTGATCCGTGGAAGACGGGCCTTTCGTGCACCGCTGGAGGGTTCTCTCGACATCGAGCTGATCGTGACAAAGCACTTGGCTCCCGAGCTGGTGAAGGTTGTGCGGGAGCATTACTGCACGCTCGATGTGGATATGCGCTTGCGCTACGCACACTGCGGTTGCGGCCGTGACACGTACTACCAGCGTCTGCATGACGCCCATCTGGTTATCTGGGGCATGTTAATGGGGGTGGCTGCTTGACCCCAGGCCTGACTCCGGCAGTTGTTGTCCTACCGGCCCGCCTTGTCCCACTATGTTTTGGCGTAGTGGGACAGGGGCGGGCCTTGTCTTTACAGGGTTGTCCCACCGTCCCACCTTGCAACGTCACCCGCCCGTATATGCGTAGCAGGCACAATGTACGCGCGCTTCACGCGCAAGCGTGTTCTTAGATTTCTTCCTTTACACGAGAAGAGAGAGAAATAGGTAGGACGGTGGGGCGAAGCCCCGAATTTAGGCGCTCTCAGGCGTCCCACTTCGATTTTGAAAGGTGGGACGTATGGGACGCCGCCGAAACAACAGAATGCCGGGGTGAGTTATTCGCCCACATTCGCTAGACGTTCACCCCACATTGACCACTTATTCACTGGGTGGCATTAATCCGGGGTTGCTGCCACCGGAATCGACCTGTAAAAAGTAGTCATCTTCGATAGGTGCGACCGCAGAGAGCGGCAGGCACCACACCACCAAACCCGGCCATTGCGCCGGGTTTTTGCGTTTAGGGGTTGGCGATGACAAACGAGCAACAAGCGCTGGCAGAGATGCCGATCTGGTTAGTGATTGTCCTGGCCTTGGTCGGCGGCGTATCGGGAGAGATGTGGCGGGCCGACAAGGACGGGGCGCGGGGCTGGGCGTTGTTGCGCCGCCTCGCGCTTCGATCCGGGGCCTGCATTGTCTGCGGAGTGTCGGCGATGATGCTGATGATCGCGGCGGGCATGACGATCTGGACGGCAGGCGCCTTGGGTTGCCTGACGGCGATGGCCGGTGCCGATGTGGCCATCGGGTTGTACGAACGCTGGGCCGCCAAGCGGCTGGGCGTTTCGGAGTCGACATCGGCCGACCGCAGCTAGGTCGGTGGCCGGGTGGGGGGCGCCATTTTTCCGGGTCCTCCCTGAGGGCCGCCCCCTACACGGGTTAGCGAACTCGCGGGATCTCTGCAGCTGAGAATTTTGCAGTGATGTCCGTCTTTTCAAAGGGTTAGATATGGGCAGGACTGTTAGCAAGGCCGACTTAAGCGAGATCGTCGGTCGTGATGAACGCACCCTGACCCGTTGGCAGAACGACGGCATGCCAGTGACCGAGTTCGGCCTCGGTCGGGGCAACGAAAACCAATATGACACTCAAGCAGTGATTGAGTGGCTGATGCACCAGGCCGCGCTCAACGGCAAGAAAGAATCTTCCCGCGACCGCCTCGACCGGATCCGTGCCGACCGCGAAGAACTCGCGATGGCCAAGGATCTGGGGGAGGTCGTCATTGCCGATGACTTGGTCGAGCGCTTCGAAGCAATGATCACCGCTGCGAAGGTGGAGCTACTCAACACATTCCCCGACGCCCTGGCCGCCGAACTTTCGGCGCGCTACGGGGTGGAGGTCGACGACCAACTGATCAGGGATCCCATTGAAGCCATCCTGAGGAGGCTTTCTGACTATGACAAGGATGATGCCCCGTCAGATGGATATTCTGACGAACCGGACGATCCGGAGGGTTTTGAAGAAAACGGCGACTAAGGCGCTGCGCGGCGCCTGCCGCAAGTGGGCGCCACCGCCGCGCATGAGCATCATCGAGTGGGCTGACAAGTACCGTTGGCTCGCACCCGAGGAAGCAGCGCGCCCTGGCAAATACCGCTTCGACGTGACACCGCACCTGACCTGGCCCGGTGGGCCGTTGGAAGCGTTGGACGATCCAGCCGTCAGCGAGATTGTTGGCCGTAAGTCGGCACAGGTTGCCTGGACGTCTGGCGTGCTTGGGAATGCACTAGGCAAGTGGATCGACATTGACCCGTCACCGATCCTGGTGCTGTTCCCCAAAGCTGAAGCCGCCAAGCAATACGTTGGCGAAAAGCTCGAACCGATGATCGAAGCCACGCCACGCCTGCGCAAGAAAGTCGACTTGCGTAGTCGCAAGCTGCAGCAGCGTCAGGACTTCAAGCGCTTCCCCGGCGGCTTCCTGAAAATGGTCGGTTCCAACAGTCCGGCCAGCGTGAAATCCACGCCAGTGCCACGAGTGGCCATTGAGGAGCCTGATGACTGCAACCTCAACCTGCGCGGTCAGGGCGACAGCATCAAGCTGGCCAAAGAGCGACTGAAAACCTTCCGTCGCTCGAAGATCATCATCGGTGGGACACCGACCATCAGAGGCCTGTCGGCGATTGATGCAGAGCTGGAACTGTCGGATAAGCGGGTTGGCTTGGTGCCCTGCCATGAGTGCGGCCAGGAACACTCGCTGAGCTTTGACAACCTGCATTGCGATGAGGACCCGGATTACCTGCACGAGGTGTACGGCAAGAAGCGTCCGGAAAAAGCGTTCTATTCCTGCCCGCACTGCGGTGGGATCTGGGACGACAACCAGAAAAACGCCAACCTCAAAAACGGGCGCTGGTCGGCCACGGCTGAGTTTCGCGGGATTGCGGGCTATATCCTGAACGAGCTGTACGCGACGTTCTGGGGATCGCGCTTTCAGGTGCTGATGGAGAAGAAACTTCAAGCCGAGCACGCCGCTTCGCAGGGCAACATCGGACCGATGATCGCCTTCGTCAACAGCTCCAAAGGTGAAAGTTACGAGTACCAGAGTGACGCGCCGAAGACTGACGAACTGGAGAAGCGCGCCGAGCCTTACGCTGAACTGACAGCACCGAAAGGTGTGTTGCTGGTCACCGTTGGCGTCGACGTGCAAGGCGATCGCCTGGCCCTTGTCATTACCGGGTGGGGGCGTGGTGAAGAGTCATGGCGGCTTTACTGGGGTGAGCTTCATGGCAACCCCATCGATCCGCATGATGCTGTTTGGCAGGAGCTGGACCGGGTGATCTCTCGGCCGATTCCCACCGAGGGCGGCGCCCAACTGGCGGTGTCTGCGGTAAGCATCGACAGCTCCGACGGCAACACCAGCGATGCGGTTTATGCCTACGTTCGGGATCGCCAGCGCTACAACGTCATGGCGATCAAAGGGGCCTCCGTCGATAGTCGTGACAAAGAGATTTTCACCAAACCACCGCAGTCAGTGGATACCTCGCAAGACAACACCAAGGCTGCGAAATACGGCCTGCGGGTACACATTGTCGGCACGCACAAAGCCAAGACGTTGATCGACGGTCGGCTCCGACTCAAAGGCAGTGGTCCAGGTCGAATGCACTGGTACAGCGAGATTCGCTCGGACTACTACGAGCAACTCACCAACGAAGTGCTGGCCCCACACGCGCGTAACCCCAGCAAGATGGTGTGGCAGAAAAAGGCCGGACGGCGCAACGAAGCGCTCGACTGCGAGGTGTACGCCTTGCATGCGGCGCGCAGTTTAAAAACCCATCTGCTGCGCGATCACGAATGGGACCAGTTGGAGCAGCAACAGCTACAGCCAACTCTGTTCACCACCGAACAACCGGTCGCACCGGTACCGCGCCGAGCCGTCGCTCGTGGGCGGGGCACCCGCAGTCGCGCGGGCTACTAGGAAAACAAACATGACAGACGCACAACAGCGCCTCGCGGAAGTCCGGGCGGCGATCTCTGACGTCCTGAAGAAAGGCCAGCGCTTGCGTCGTGCGGATCGCGAACTGTATCGCGCCGAGCTGAACAGCCTTCGCCTGCTCGAGCAGCAATACGCGAAGGAGGTCGCGCTGGAACAGGCCCAACAACAGGGACGTGGCCGTAACCGCATCTCTTACATGAAGATCTGACTATGGGATTTTTTCGAAAAGACCCGGCCGAGTTGCTGATGCGTGAGGCGATCAAGCTCGCCAAGTCGGCAAACGAGGCCCGACCTATTGTCGCTCAAGGTGGTGGGGGTGGTGTTGAGACGCGCTGGCGCGGTGCCTCCCGCGTGCTGCGCAGTATGGCCAGCTGGATACCCGGCCTCGGCAGCCCGCGACGCGACCTCGACCAAAACGAGCGGCGCATGTTGGTGGCTCGTTCACGGGATGCCATGCGCAATCACCTGATCGCAAGAGCGGCGATCACTCGCCTGCGCACCAACGTAGTCGGCACCGGTCTGGTTTGCCGTTCGCAAATTGATCACGCGGCGCTCGGTTTGAGTGAGGAGCAGGCCGAAGACCTCAATACCCAGCTCGACCGGCTCTGGTCGTTGTATGCCGATGATCCACGTGAGTGTGACGCGGAAGCGACGCTCAATCATTACCAGCTACAGGCGCTCGTGATGGTCTCGTCGATGGTCGGTGGCGATGTATTGATTGCCAGCCCCGATGACGAGCGTCCGGGCTGTGTCTTCAGTACTCGGCTGCAATTAATCGAGTCGGATCGGGTATGCAATCCGGCTGGACAGCTGGACAGCGCGAACCTGGTGGACGGCGTCGAATTCGACAGACTCGGCGCCCCGTTGGCTTACCACGTCTGCACCGGTTACCCGAACGAGTTCACCGCCGGCCAAGCCCTCAAATGGGAGCGTTTGCCAGCCTTCGGTGAAGCCACCGGCAGACGCCGAGTCATGCATGTGATGGCCGACAAGGAGCGTCCGGGTCAGAAACGAGGCGCGCCGTACCTGGCCCCAGTGCTGGAGCCACTGCAGAAATTGGAGCGGTACAGTAGCGCCGAGCTGATGGCGGCGGTGATCTCGGCCATGTTCACCGTGTTCATCAAGAAGACCAACGACTTTCAGGTCGGAAACCTGCCGATGACCGCCTTGGCGAACGAAGGCGGCGGTCCTGGTGGCGATACCACGGGAGATGGCGAACTCGCCTTGGGCGAGGGCGCAATTGTCGACCTAGGGCAGGGCGAAGAGCCGGTCATTGCCAACCCGGCCCGACCCAACGCGCAGTTCGATCCATTCTTTACCGCCGTGGTCAAGGAGATCGGTGCGGCCTTGGAACAACCGATGGAGGAACTGTTGCTGCACTACAGCAGCAGTTACAGCGCGGCCCGTGCGGCGATGTTGCAGGCCTGGCGCTTCTACAGCCTGCGCCGCTGGTGGCTGATCTGCGACTTCTGCCAGCCCAGCCGCGAACTGCTGATTGACGAGGCAGTGGCGCGTGGATTGATCAAGTTGCCCGGCTATGCGGATCCGGCTAAGCGCAAGGCTTACTGCCAGGCGATCTGGATCGGTCCAGCCCGTGGCGCCATCGATGAGTTAAAGGAGGCCAACGCCGCCGGCAAGCGCATCGAGATCGGTGTCAGCAATGAGACGCTGGAAACCGCCGCTATGACCGGCGAGCCGTGGCAGCAGGTGTATCGACAGCGCGTGCGCGAAGTCGAGCAGCGCCGCAAGGACGGCTTGCACGTCCTGCCCAAGGGGCGCGAGCAGGAAACCCCGCCCAATAACCCCAACGAGGAATAACCATGCCCCGCGCATTTGAGCTGGCTGCCTCGCAGCCTTGGCTGATGCTGCCCGGCGCCCTGGAAAACCTGCTGACCATCGCAGACCGAATGGGCGATCCGGCGGCGCTGGAGACACGCTCCGGCATGCGGCTGGACAACAGCCGTACCGTCAGCGTGCGCAACGGGGTGGCGATCATCCCAGTGGTCGGCCCGGTGTTTCGCTACGCCAATCTCTTCACCGAGATCAGTGGCGCGACCAGTACGCAGGTGCTGGCGACCGACCTGCAAAAAGCGCTGGAAGACCCCAAGGTCAGCGCAATCGTCCTGAACATCGACAGCCCAGGCGGTGTGGCCGCCGGCATCAACGAGCTGGCCGACCACATCCATGCAGCCCGAGATCGCAAACGCATTGTTGCTTACATCGGCGGCACCGGTGCCAGCGCGGCCTACTGGATCGCCTCGGCGGCTGGCGAGATCGTCATCGACGAGACCGCGCTCGCCGGCAGCATCGGCGTCGTGGTCGAGGCGGTTGTGGAGGGCGAGGCCGCTACAGGGCGCAAGCGTTACCAAATCGTCAGCCGCAACGCACCCAACAAACGGGTGGATCTGTCCACTGAAGAGGGACGGGCCAAGGTCGGCGAAACCGTCGACGCCATGGGCGACGTGTTCGTAGCCAAGGTGGCCCGGAACCTGGGCGTGGATCCGGAACGCGTTCCGGAGATGGGCGACTTCGGCGGACTGCGTGTCGGCGCTGCCGCTGTCGAGTCCGGCCTGGCCCATCGTCTGGGCTCGCTTGAAGCATTGATTACCGAACTGGCCAAAACGGCCGCAACCCAACCGAGGAAATTCAACATGACCACCGTCAGCAGCACGGCGGAGTTGCGTGAGGCGCTGGCCGCCGGCACGGATCCGCAGACCATCCAGATCGCCCAGGCGAGTCAGCCGGATCTGGAGAGCATCCGCACCCAGAGCCGCGAGGAGGGCGCGACCGCTGAGCGGCAGCGCATCACTGGCATCAACGCCATGGCCAGCAAGGGATTCGAGACCGAGATCGCTGCCGCTATCGATGCCGGTACCTCGGTCGAAGCCACCGCCCTGCAACTGTTCAAGGCGGCGCAGGATCGCGGCATTTCACTGAACGCGATCAAGTCCGATGCCACCGGCGCCTCGACCTCGACCCCGACTGATAACGATAACCAGGGCGAACGTAAGGCCGTGGTCAACGCCATCGTCGTGGGCGCCTCGCGCCGCTGACAGGAGAAAAACATGAGCAATCCAGAACGCCAAACCTACGTGCCCGAGCAGCTTTCAGCGGGCGCCTTCCCGGTGATGATCGACATCGCTGTGATCGCCGCCGGCCAGAATCTTCCGCGAGGTGCCGTCCTCGGCCAAGTCCAAGCGAGTGGCGAGTACGCGCTGTGCAAGGCCGCCGCCACGGACGGCTCCGAGGTGCCCTCAGCGATCCTCGATCAGGCCACGGATACCAGCAAGGGTGTCCAGGCGGCACCGATCCGACTGACCGGCGAAGTGCTGGCCGCCCAACTCACTCTCGGCGAAGGGCTCACCGTAGCGAAGGCGAAAGCCGCGCTACGAGCCCTGTGCCTGTTCGTTCGTTAACCGGAGTTTCCGATGGATATTTTTGATACCCGCACCATGCTGGAAGCGGTCGAGCAGATGCCGACCGCACGCCGCTTTCTGTTGAACACTTTTTTCAACGGTGGCACTCCGGTGACGTTCCCGACCAAAACCGTGGACATCGACATCATCAAGGGCAAACGCAAGATGGCGCCGTTCGTCAATCCGCGTCTGCCGGGCAGCCTGTCGCTGCGCGAGGGCTACACCACCAGCACCTACACGCCACCGTACATCCAACCCAAGCGCGAGACCACCGCCGAACTGGTACTCAAGCGTTCGGCCGGCGACAACCCCTACGCCACCCGTACACCGCTGGAGCGTGCGGGCCAGTTGTTGGGCAAGGATCTGCGTGACCTGGACGACGAGATCGTCCGCCGCGAAGAGTGGATGTGCGCCCAGGCACTGACCACCGGCAAGGTTCGCGTGATCGGCGAGGGCGTGGACGACACCATCGATTTCCTGATGGCCAGCGACCACCGGATCAGCCTTGGTAGCGGGCAATGGGGCACGGCCGACAGCGACCCCATCGGCAACCTACGCAGTTGGAAACGCAAGATCGCCAAGGACTCCGGTCGCACGGCCAACACGGTGGCCATGAGCGGCGAAGCGCTGGACGCCTTCCAGTCCAATGCGACGGTGATGAAGCAACTCAACACCCGCCGCGTCGACATGGGCATGATCAAGCCAGAGGAATTACCCGACGGCGTGACTTACCTGGGTTACCTGAACGATCCGGGCGTCGACCTGTACGGCTATGACGAGTGGTATCTGGACGATGACGACGACGAACAGCCAATGATCCCGGTCGGCGGTTTGATCCTCGGTGCGACTTCGACGCGCAATGCGATGCTGTATGGCGCGATCCAGGATCTGGAGGCCGTGGAAAGCGGACTGGTTGAGGCGGCCCGCTTCCCGAAAAGCTGGGTTACGCAAGAGCCGAGCGCTCGCTGGCTGAAACTGCAGAGCGCCGCCTTGGCTGGCCTGCTGGAGCCGGACGCCTTCATCTACGCCAAGGTGGTGTGACATGGCCAAGAAAGCCGAATACCTGGTGATCGATGGTTGCGTGCAGGACGGTCGAAATGTGGTCGTCAAAGGCCAACCATACAGCCCGCCCAGCAAGGAGGTGGCGGACGCGCTCGTGGCCGAGGGGCGCATCGCGGATATCAAGGATCCGCGTGCGCAGCAATTGCTGGGAGACAACCCAGGCACAGTCGACGACGTCGACGACGGTGAATGACTGTGGGCTTTCGCGAGTTGAGCGAAGACATGGATGCCTTGGTGCTGGATGGGCTGGGCGACATGGGAACGGTCGGCGGTCGTGAGATCGCCGGTTTCTTTTCTGCCCCCTGGTTACAACCGCGCATAGGGCGGATCAACACCGCACTACGAGAGCCGCAGTTCGAGATCCGCGTCAGCGATGCTTCAGGAATTGAGCCGGGCCAACTGGTTCTTATTGATCTACCGGCGCAAGACGGCGGCGGCCAGTACGACCTGGTGAAACTTGAACCGGATGGCACCGGTTGGGTAGCGTTGTTGTTGAGGGCTAAACGATGAGCGTCGGTAGCTATGTCAAACCCTCGGCCGGTGGCGGGATGATATCGCTGCAAACCTCGGCGGCCGACCTGAAAGCTTTTCAGGATTTCGCCGCGCTGGTGCCGAAGGCCGCTGCTGCGGCACAGCGGCGAGCCATCAACAAAACGTTGCGATGGCTCGCCACGCAAATTGCTCGCGCCGTTGGCCGACAGGAGCGCATTGCGGTTGCTGCTGTGCGGCAGCGCCTGCGAGCTTACCCGGTCAGCGGTGGAGCGAACAGCGGCAAACTTTGGTTCGGCCTCAACGCCATGGAAGCCAGCCGCATTGGCCGGCCTCGACAGAGCCGTTCCGGTGTGTCAGTGGCGGGGCGCCGCTTTCAGGGGGCGTTCTTCAAGAAGGTTTACGGCAACAGTGCGGATGTCTGGATCCGAACGGCCAGTAAGCATTTCGACGCCAGTGACTATCCCGATAGCGATGTCAGCGGGGCGGGCGGGGCCAGTTCGGGCTGGATCGCCGAACACGGTAGCCGCTTTCCACTGGCGAAAGCCAAGGTGTCGCTGGAGCAGGCGCGGCCACACTTCGAAAGCTGGATCCGCAAGGCCGACGAACAGTTGCTGCACGTCCTGCAGCAGGAACTCAATTTTGAACTGCAGAAACACCTGAAGGGAACATGACATGACGGATCAAGTCGATAAGCCGTTCAGCCTGGAGCAGTTGTATCAAGCCATTGAACGGCATATTCAGGATCACCTGCCAGGTATTCAGACTGTTGCAGTCTGGCCGAACATTGATGATCGCATCGCACTGCCGGCGGTTCTGGTCGAATTGGCAGAGATGGAGCCGGGACTCGATCCGGGAACGGGCGAAACGGGCCTGTCCTGCAAGTTTGAAGCGCGGGTGATTACCGACCCGATCCAGCCCGATCACCATCAGCAAGCGGTGTTCATCGCCGGTCAGTTGGCCGTGCTGCTGCGAATGCAGTCGTGGGGCGTCGAAGTCGAACCGGCGGAGTTTGTTCAGGCCATGCAGGACTGGACCAAGCCGGAGCTGGATGGCTATACCGTCTGGGTTGTGGAATGGACGCAGCAGATCTACCTCGGCGAAACGCAATGGCCGTGGCCTGATCAGCCGTCAGGCACGCTGCTGTTCGGCGTGGAGCCTGACACTGGCCTGGCCAACAAGGACAAGTACTTTGCGCCGGAGAATCTACCATGAGCGCCGGCTACGTGAGCGCCCAGCATGACCGCATGCTCGCCGGCCTGGTCAAGGACTGCTACGTGGTGGCGGTGGATCTAACGGCATCACCACCGGTGTGCCGCGTTTCGGACGGTGAATGGGTCAGCGGTTGGGTGCGCTGGCACAGCGTCGCCGCCGGCAAGGCACGGCACTGGCGAGCGCCAAGCCTGAATGAGCAGGGCACCTTGATCAGTGCCAGTGGCGAAGTGGCACAAGGCACGTTCATTCCCGGCTTATACGGTAACGGCGGGCCACCGCCTGACAACCGTGACCATGTCGAAGTCTGGCATTTCGAGGATGGCGGGCGCTTGGTCTACGACTGGCAGGACAGCATTTACAGCATCACCCTGCCCACCGGCACGGTCGTCATCAAGGTCGGGGCAACCCTGGCCGAAGTGACCGACAACGCCGTTACCGTGAAGTCGGGAACGATCGATCTCGAAGGCAAAGTGAACATCAAGGGACCGGTGAATATCGACGGGCCACTGCACGCCACGCAGAACATCACCAGCGACGGTGCGATCCTGGACACCACCGGCAACACTGCCAACCACAAGCACTGATCACCCACCCACCTATCCACCCAGCCCGCCGCGCGCGGGCTTTCTTATGCCTGGAGATACTCATGACCAAGGTCAAATCTGAAGTCGAGGCGTTCGCGGAAGCACTGCCAGTATCAGGGCTTGTCCCTGTTGCTCAGGGATTCCCCGGCCATGCCTCTGACCAGCTCATCAAGTTTCGCGACGCCCTCTACACCTCCCGCACGGTGGTTCTGCCGGACGGTCGCACCCTTCCCGTGGTCAAGAGCCTGGTCATGGTCGAGGCGGGCGATGACGTCGCGCTGAAATACCTCAAGGCTCACCCTGAATACGAGCAGCTCAAGGAGTAGACCCGATGATCGGAATGGATCGCCACACCGGGCAGCCCATCTCCGGCATCGAGCATCTACGTCAGTCGGTTGCGGACATCCTCGGCACACCGTTGCTGAGCCGCCGTGAACGGCCGGAGTACGGCAGCAAGCTCCGGCGCATGGTCGACCTGCCGATCAACAAAGGTTGGAAGAGCGCGGCGCAGGCTGAGGCCGTGCGGGCACTCAACCAATGGGAGCCGCGACTCAAGCTTGAGCGCATCGTGGTTGTCTCCGTCCTCGGCGGCAAAATCAATTTCAAGATCAGCGGCGAATACCTCGGTGAGCGCGGCACGTTGGAGGTGTGGGTATGAGTACCCTGGTAGATCTGTCGGAGCTGCCGGCACCGGACGTGCTGGAACCGCTGGATTTTGAAGACACGTACAGCGAAGCGCTGGGCGTGTTCCGAGGGCACATGGGTCAGAACTGGACCGCCTCGCTGGAAAGCGATCCGGTGACCAAGCTGCTGGAAGTTGGCAGCTACATCAAGCTCGGTAACCGGGCACGTGTGAACGACGCGGCCAAGGCTCAGTTACTGGCCTACGCCACCGGCGCCGATCTGGATCACCTGGCCGCCAACGTCAACCTCAAGCGCTTGGTGATCCAGGCGGCGGATCTGCTGGCTGTGCCGCCGATTGCAGCGGTCATGGAGTCTCATGATGCGTTGCGCGAGCGTGTACAACTGGCCTATGAGGGGCTGACCACGGCCGGCCCCCGCAACAGCTACATCCTCCACGCACGAAACGCCTCGGCGTTGGTCGCCGATGCCACGGCGGAAAGCCCGGCGCCGGCCTGCGTCGACGTCACGGTGCTGGGATTAGAGGGCGATGGCGCGGCTGGCCCGGAGTTGTTGGCCTTGGTCGCTGTGGCTGTGAATGACGATGACGTGCGGCCGGTGGGCGACCGCGTCACCGTGCGCGGCGCCGAGATCCTGCGTTACCGGGTCGACGCCGTGCTGCACATGAAAGGCGCCGGCCCCGAGAACGACGCGGCGCTTACCGAGGCGATCCGTCGATTGGAAGCCTGGATCAATCCACGGCGCCGGCTGGGCGTCGAGGTAGCCCGGTCTGGGGTCGATGCGCAGCTGCATGTCGCCGGTGTTGCGCGAGTGGAACTGAAGGATTGGCAGGATCTGAAACCCACCAAGGCACAGGCCGCTTATTGCACGGGTTACACCGTTGTACTGGGAGGCTGACATGCGCAGTCTTTTGCCGCTCAACAGCACTCCCCTGGAGCGGGGTATCGAGGCGACATTCGCCGAAACCACGTTGATTCCGTTGCGCACGTTGTACAACCCCGACACCTGTCCGGAGCACCTGCTGCCGCATCTGGCCTGGGCCTGGTCGGTCGACCGCTGGGATCCAGCCTGGTCGGAACCGGTCAAGCGCGCCGCAATCAAGGCGTCGTTCTTTATCCACAAACACAAGGGCACCATCGGTGCCTTGCGCAGAGTCGTAGAACCGCTGGGCTACCTGATCGAGATCGTCGAATGGTTCAACACGGTGCCACAAGGCGTGCCGGGCACTTTTGCGTTGAAGGTCGGGGTACTGGATACCGGCATCACCGAGGAAATGTACCTCGAACTCGAACGCCTGATCGATGACGCCAAACCGGTCAGCCGCAAGTTGACGGGGCTGGCCATCAGCCTTGAGACGCAAGGCAACCTGAATGTTGGTGCATGCCTCTACGACGGCGACGAACTCGACATTTACCCACCTGAAATGCAGGACATCAACCTCACCGGCAACTTCGGTGTGGTTGGGCGGGAACACTCCATTGATACCTTGGACATATATTCATGATTGATGAGAATTCGAAATTTTTCGCGATCCTCACGGACGTGGGTGCCGCCAAGCTGGCGAATGCCAACGTGCTTGGGGTTCCCTGGAACATTACACAGATGGGCCTGGGCGATGCGAACGGCACTGACCCGCAGCCCAGCGCCAAGCAAACCAAACTGATCAATGAATGGCGTCGGCGGCCGCTCAATCAGCTACGCATTGATCCGGTCAATGCGGCAGTGATCATCGCCGAGCAGGTGATTCCAGCCGATGAGGGTGGCCGCTGGATTCGTGAGGTCGGACTGTACGATGCGGACGGCGACCTGGTCGCGGTGGCCAACTGCGCGCCGAGCTTCAAGCCAATTCTGTCGCAGGGCTCGGGACGCACGCAGGTGGTGCGGATGAACCTTATTGTTTCCAGTACCGCGCAGATCAGTCTCAAGATCGATCCGGCGGTGGTGCTGGCGACGCGTGAGTGGGTCGATTCACGCATTCTGGAGGAACTGAGCAAGCTCGATATCAAGCAATCGGTGCGAGCAGCCACCACGGCCAATATCAGCCTGGTCGGTTTACAGGTGGTGGATGGCGTTTCGATCAACGCCGGTGACCGGGTGCTGGTGAAAAATCAAACGGCTGCCAAGGACAACGGTCCTTATGTGGCGGCGGTTGGAGCTTGGGTGCGAGCCAAAGATGCGGACAACAACACCAAGGTGACGCCGAATCTGACGGTGGCGGTCGAGGTTGGCGCAACTCAGGGCGACACGATCTGGCAGCTGGTAACGGATGGCCCGATTGTCGTGGGCACCACCGCGCTGACGTTCAAGGACATCACAGACGGTTTTGCCCGGTTGTTCTCGCCGACGTTTTCAGGCAACCCCACGGCTCCCACGCCGGCGCAGTTCGACAGCAGCAAGTCGCTGGCGACGACTGAATTTTTCAAGCGGCGCGGTATCGAGTTCTCGGGGTTCACGACCAACGATCTGAGCCTGGTGCTGTCGGCGGCGCACGTCGGCGGCCTTCACAGTTTCGCCGCCGCAGCACAGCTAACGGCGACCTTGCCACCGACAGCAGGTGTTGCGCAGGGAGCCACGATCACGCTGGTCAGCGCGGGCGCGGGCGGGTTGAAAATCGTAGGTTCGGGGACTGACGTGGTCTATACCTCGACCGGCGTGGCCGGCCCGTTGGTGCTGGCTTTGGGCGACACGGCCGAATTCATCCGCCTCCAAGATCAGTGGCGGTTGATCGGCGGCACGGCGGCGTTGCGCTTCGCGGGTACGTTGAGTAGTGCGCACTTCTTCACGCAGCCGCAGTTCGATAACGGCAAGGCGTTGGCCACGACTGAATTTGTGCAGCGAGCCCAGGGTAACTTCAGCGGGCAAACGAATATCACCACGTCGGCTACCACGCTTACGCCAGCCCTGGCTGGGCGGCGCATCGTCGGCAATGTGGCTGGTACTTGGACACTTCCGCTGTTGGCCGCCAGTCCTGTCGGGTCAAAGTTTTATATTCAAAACTCGTCAAGTGGCGACATTG
Source organism: Pseudomonas sp. MCal1 (assembly GCF_026341415.1). Lineage (NCBI taxonomy): Bacteria > Pseudomonadati > Pseudomonadota > Gammaproteobacteria > Pseudomonadales > Pseudomonadaceae > Pseudomonas > Pseudomonas sp. MCal1. The sequence goes on along the minus strand of NZ_JAKUMP010000002.1, from coordinate 193,085 downwards.
TGGTTAGCCGACAAGGGACGACGGATACTATCGTCGCCCTCGCCAAAACCGTGAACAGCGTCATTATCCCGACGGGGTCGGCTGGTGTTCTGGTGTGCGGTGAAACCAATTGGGTGTTTGAGGAGGGGCCCGCCACCCTGAAATACTCCACGGAGTTTGCATCGAGCATTTCTGGCTCGGGGTGGGCGAAAAATGCCAACGGCCTCATTGAGCAGTGGGGAACAGGCGTCACCGATGCGAACGGCTATGTGTACGTCACATTTCCTATCCCGTTTCCAAATGGCTGCCGCAATATCATCTTTAATCATGTGGGTTCGCTGAGTCTTATGTCCGCAGTCATGGGGGGGAGCGTTACGGCGACGGGTTGTACGTTGCGATTGCAAAACTCAGCCAATGCATCGGCAGTGAACTGGACAGTCTGGTGGCGGGCTATGGGGAACTAAAAATGAGCAAAATCGTGTATTTCAGTCCGTCCATTTGTGGGGCCTATCGCCCTGAGATTCATGGCACGAACATGCCGGCGGACGTGGTCGAGGTGGCGGAAAGTGTCTGGCAGGCGCTGCTCGATGAGTTGTCGACCAGTCCAAAAAAAATGTCGTCCCGACCCGATGGTCAGCCGGTGCTGATCGATCCGCCGCCGCTCGATGACGACGAACTGGCAGCGGTCGAACGGGCTTGGCGTGACGGGCGGCTGGCCCTGACCGATCCGCTGGTTTCCCGGCATCGCGACGAGCTGGAAGAAAGCGGCGCAACTTCGCTCACGGCCGAGCAGTACACGGAGTTGCAGTCCTACCGCCGGCAGTTGCGCGACTGGCCGCAGGTCGGAGAATTCCCGCTCGCCGAACACCGACCGCCGGCACCGACCTGGTTGGCAACGCAAACCACCTGAGCGCCCCGTATTGACGGGGCGTTTCTCATTCCGCCTCACGCAATATCAACACTTCAAGCCTCGCAGACACGCGGGGCTTTTTCGTTTCTGGAGAACGAGCCTTATGAGCTTCTTTCACGGCGTCACGACCACAGCGGTCGACACCGGTGCACGCACCATCACGCTGCCGTCTTCCTCGATCATCGGTTTGTGCGACACCTTCACGCCGGGTGTGTTGGGCGGCGGCACTGCCAAGGCTGGGGAACTGAAGCTGATCACCACCGAGCGCGAAGCCATTGCAGCGTTTGGCGCGGAATCGGCAATGACCCGAGCCTGCCAGGCGATTTACAAAAAAGCCAAGGCGGTGATCGTCGCCATTGGCGTGCCGAAGATGGATGATCCGGCGCTGCAGACATCGGCCATTATCGGCGGCGTGTTGGCTTCGGGTCAGCGTACTGGCCTGCAGGCACTGCTTGATGGCAAAAGCCTGTTCAACGCCCAACCGCGATTACTGATCGCACCGGGTCATTCGGCCACTAAGGCGGTGGCCACCGCCATCGATGGTCTGGCGCAGAAGCTGCGCGCCATCGGCATCATCGATGGGCCATGCACCACCGACGAGGAAGCCATGGCCTACGCCGACAATTTCGGCAGTCGCAACCTGTTTATGGTCGATCCCGGTGTGCAGTTCTGGGATACCGGGGTCAGCAAGACGGTGGATGCTCCCGGCTCTGCGTGGACCGCCGGCCTGTTTGCATGGACGGATGCGACCTACGGCTTCTGGGCCTCGCCGTCGAACAAAGAGTTCACCGGCATCACCGGCACCACCCGCGCGGTCGAGTACCTGGACGGCGACGAAACCTGCCGGGCCAACCTGCTCAACAACGCCAATATCACCACGATCATTCGCGACGACGGTTACCGGCTCTGGGGTAACCGCACATTGTCGAGCGATCCGAAATGGGCGTTCGTCACCCGCGTACGCACGTTGTTCATCCTCATGGATGCTGTGCAGGCCGGGCACAAATGGGCGGTCGACCGCTCGATCACCAAGACCTACGTCAAGGACGTCACTGACGGCCTGGAAGCGTTCATGCGTGACCTGAAGAACCAAGGCGCGGTGATCAACTTCGAGGTGTTCCCGGATCACGAATTGAACACGGCCAGCCAGATCGAGCAGGGCAAGGTGTACTGGCGGATCCGCTTCACCGACGTGCCGCCGGCTGAAAACCCGAACTTCCTTTTTGAGGTCACCAACGAGTGGATGACCGAAGTGCTTGAACCTGCCTAAGGAGGCACCCTGATGATTCCTGAAGTTCTCTCCAACTGCGCCGGGTTTATCGACGGCGTCAGTTTTGCCGGCGAAATGCCGAGCCTGACTCTTCCCAAGGTGGTGCTGAAAACCGAAGCCTATCGAGGCGGCGGTATGGCCGGTGAGGTTGAGATCCCGACCGGCGTGGAAAAACTGGAAGCCGGCTTCACCACCAACGGTGTGCGGCGCGAAGCGCTCAAGTTCTTTGGTCTGTCCGATCGCACCGCCTGCAGCGCTGTTTTCCGAGGTTCGTTCAAGGGGCTCAAGGGCAAGGTCACCCCGGTGATCGTCACCATGCGTGGCGGGATCAAGGAAGTCGACATGGGCGACTGGAAGGCTGGTGAGAAGGCCGAGACCAAACACAACATGGCATTGACCTACTACAAGCTCGAAGTCGCCGGCCGGGTGATTTACGAGATCGACATGCTGGGCATGGTGCTGGTCATCGACGGCGTCGACCAGCTCGCAGACGAACGTGCGGCCCTGGGCCTTTAAGGAAAATACGCAATGAATCAAGACATTCAACCGACCACCGAAAAATCGCTGCCTAAGTGGCTGCAGCTGTCTGACGAAGGCTTTCGCATCAGCCTCAAATACCCGACAGAACTGTCCGGTGTCACGGTCGACACTCTGATGATGCGTGCACCGTGCGTGCGTGATGTGCGAGCTGCGCAGGCGGCCTCCAACGGTGATGCCGAGCAGCGTGAAATGTCGTTGTTCGCTTCTCTGACCCAGACCCCTGAAGCGGATCTGATGGGGCTGAAGATGGTGGACTACCTGCGCCTGCAGGCCGGCTACTTTCGCCTGGTCACGGACGAGTAAATGCGACGGCTCTACGTTGAAGATCCTGGCCAAGCGCATGGCCAGGGAGACCGGGTTCTCGGCGGCTGAGATCACGGCCATGCCCTTCAACGAACTGGTGTGGTGGCTCTCCGACTGAGCCACCGCTCAACTCTTTCCGACGCATAAGGCACGCACATGGCGAAGAACCTCGCGCTTGGCTTTGTCATTGGCGGCGCCGTCGATCAGACGGTAGGCAAAGCGTTCAAGGACGTCGAAAGCAAGATCAAACATCTGGATTCGGTGGGCAGTAAGGCCCGAGTCCTGCAGAACACCATCGGCGACACCATGCGTCTGCGCGAAGAGTGGCGCAAGGCGCACGCGACCGGTGCCGCAAGCGCAGACAAGCTGCTGGCCAAGTACGAAAAGAACCTCGATCTGCTCAAGAAACAGGGTGTCGAGGTAGGGCGATTGAGCAAGGCTTACGCCACCATGGGCCGCGTGGCTGCCGGCGCCGAACTAAAGGCGCTCGGTCACCGGCAGATCGAGGAAGGCCGGGCCGGACTCAAAGGCACCATCGGCCAAGCCGGTGCGCTGACCGCCGCTGCTGCGATCCCGACCAAGGTCAGTGCCGACTACGGCGCGATCATTCGCGACATCGCGATCAAGGCCAACATTGCCAACTCACCGGAAGAGGCGCAGTTGTCCAAGACAGTGATCGAAACGTCGCGCGATACCGGCATGGCGCGCAACCAGGTGGCCGAAGTGGTCAACGCCCTGGTCGGTGCCGGCATGGAGCTGGACAAGGCGCTGGCTTACGCCCCGACGGCGGCCAAGTTTGCCATCGGCCAAGGATCGGAAGGCACTGAAACGGCCAAGATGATCAACGCACTGGGTCAGAACGCCAAGATCACTGACCCCAAGGTGATGGAAAAAGCGCTGGAAGCCATAGCCTATCAGGGCCAGGCAGGCAGCTTTGAAGCGGTCGACATGGCCAAGTGGTTCCCCGAACTGTTGGCCGGGATGGGCAAGCTGGGCATCACCGGCATGGACTCGGTGACGCAGCTGGGCGCCATGCTTCAGGTGCAAATGAAAACGGCTGGCGGTTCGGATGAGGCGGCCAACAACCTCAAAAACTGGATGGAAAAAATCGGATCCGGTGAGACGGTCGACGCTTACAAAAAGGCCGGTATCGACTACAAGGGCTCGATGCAGACCGGTTTGCAAAACGGCATGTCCACACTGGAATCCAGCTTTGCCTTGGCGCAGAAATACATCGAAGCGACCGATCCGAAGCGGGCTGCCGAGATGGCCAAGGCCACGGCGGCGATCAGCAAAGAGGCCGACCCCGAGAAAGCCAAAGCGATGATGAAATCGCTGGAAGAGGCTTTGCGTACCGGTGACCTGTTTGCCGACATGCAGGTGAAAGCGGCTCTGACCGCGTACATGCAGAACAGGGATCTGTACAACCAGCTGAAAAAGGATTCGGCCGGTGCCACCGGGATCCTCGACAAGAACCTCGCTGAGCGTCGACAAACCTCAGCGCAAAAATGGTCCGAGATGGCGCAGTCCATGGATGACGCCATGCGCAGCATTGGCGATGCGATCCGGCCGGTTACCGACGCAGTGGCTGACGGCATCAACAACGTCAGCCGCAAGCTATCAGGCTTCGCCGATGAGTTTCCACGGGTCACGCTCGGCATTGGTACGGCCGTGGCTGGGCTGGTCGCACTCAAGGGCGTCGTCAGCGCTTTCAAGGTCGGCAAGGGGCTGATGAACCTCGGGCGCGGCACACTGATGGGCAACCCGAACATCCCGCAAAAAGTGATCGTCACCAACCTGCCGGGTGCCGGCGGTGGATTGGATGCCGGTGATCTGGATGGCGGCGAAGGCAAGAAGGACAAAGGCGGGAAGGACGGTAAGGCCGGAGAAGGCAAGAAGAGCCAAGGCAGCAGGGGCGGCGGTCACGAAGGCGGCGGTCGCGGTGCCAAGATCGCCGAGGGCGTCAAAGGGCCGGCGTTTTTCGCGGTGGTTGACGCCGGCTTCAAAGCCTACGACACCTACGAAAATGCGGTGACTCAGGACGAAAAGGCCGAAGGCTACGGCGAGGCAGCCGGTGGGCTGGCCGGCACTTTGGCGGGTGCAGCTGCAGGCGCCGCTATTGGTTCGGCGGTGCCGATCATTGGCAACATCGTCGGCGGCATGATCGGCGGATACCTGGGATACATGGGCGGCGATGCGGCAGGAGGTTTTCTGGGCAAGAAACTGTTCGGTACCGACGAGTCGCTGAAGCGGGTACCGGACGCCGGGCCATTGATGATGGCCGATGCCGGAAAAAACCTGCCGCCGGTGATGGGTGACATCGCCCGGTCATTCGCGCCGCAATCCGCCCCCGGCCCGTTGGCACCTGGTGCAAAACCACCTGCAGTGCCCACTGTCAGCATGTTGCTCCCTGAGCGCCCAGCCGATGCTGCAGCAATGGGTGATGTCGCCCGTTCGCTGACCACACCTGCCAGTGCACCGATACCACCACCTTTACTGGCCGCGCCGATCCCTGCACCCCGATCCGAAACACCCAAGGTCGAACAACGGGTCGAGATCTCGGCGCCACTGCACATTACCGTGCAAGGCGATGCCAAGGATCCGGCGCAAATGGCGCGAGAGCTCCAACCCTACATCGCGCAGCAAATGCAGCAGGCCACGCAGCAGCTGCAGAACCGCAAACTCTACGATGAACCGCATGTGTAAGGAGGACTGATGGCTTATATGGAGCAACTGCAATCAGGGCTCAAGCAGCTGGCGGCAGCGGGGGAGACCGGACGGCGTAGCCTCGACGGCATGATGGGCCCGGTCAACGGCGCGATCAGCGAGATCAGCGGCGCGGCCTCGGAGCTGGAAGGCATTCCGATTGTCGGTCCTGCAGTCGGTGAAAAACTGCAGCGCGTGATGCGCGGGGTGAACGCCGCCCAGGCGAAGGTCGGTCAGGTGGTGGCCACCTACAACAAGGCCACGCGTGCCGTGTCGCAGATTGATGAACGCATGGGCCAACTCAAGGAGCAGGCGGCACGGGCGTCGACCGCTATCAACAAGATCGCCGGGAAGGTCAGCCCATCGCTGGGGAACATCCTGCCAACCGGATCGTTGGCTGGGGATGCGACGCCGGTACCGGAAGCAGTGAAGCCGTTTCCGCACCTGCTGATCGTACAGCCGCTGGATCCCAAAGCGGTGCCGTATTACTTCAACCTGGATACCGCCGCCTTCGACGAGCTGCGGCGCTCGACCGAATACCGCTGGGCTTCACAGGAACGCCTGACCCGGCGACCGGCGCAACAGGCGGTGGGCATCGGTGAGGAAAAGATCACCCTTAAGGGCGCGATCTTTCCGGGGTTCAAGGGTGGGATCAAACAACTGGACACTTTGCGCAGTCTCGGCGCTCAACAGCTGCCGCTGACACTCACCACCGGCTATGGCGACGTGCTCGGCACCTGGTGTTTGAAGAACGTCGAAGAAGAACAGAGCGCGCTGCTGCAAGGTGGTATCCCGCGTAAACAGGCGTTCACTTTGGAGTTTGTACGTTATGGCGATGACCTGCAGAACGTCTGATGGGGATCTACTCGACACCCTGTGTTACCACGCCTACGGGCATCTTAACGGAACGGTCGAGGCGGTGCTGGATGCTAATCAGGGCTTGGCCGATGAGCCGCAACCTTATCGGGCCGGTATTGTGATCGAGTTACCAGATCTGCCACTGCCGTCGGAGGACGGCATATCGCTATGGAGTTGATGAACTATAGTCACCCGTAGTTCACGTTGCTCCTTTAGCTTCACCCCCTCCAAAGCCCGCCCCGTGCGGGCTTTTTTTTGGAAAAAATAATGACCCCGACCTTTCGCATCGTCGCCGACGGTGCCGATATCACCCATCGGATCAACGACCGCCTCCTGCAGCTGAAGACCACCGACAAACCCGGTATGGAGTCCGACGAGTTCGAGCTGCGCATCGACGACCGCGACGGCGCGGTGGTGCTGCCTCCACGCGGGGCCAGTATCGAGGTTTACCTCGGCTACGCAGAAACCAAACTGACCCGCATCGGCCGATACGTCGTCGACGAGATTGAGCTGTCCGGCCCGCCGGATACGTTGGTTATCACTGGAAAGGCCAGCGACATGCGTGGTAGTGGCAAGACCACTCGCAGCGGCAGCTGGGAAAACGTGCCGTTGTCGCGGATCGTCGCCGACGTCGCCGCTCGCAACGGCTGGCAGGCGGTCTGCCCGGTGCAGACAAAAGTGCCCCGCGCCGATCAGCTCAACGAGTCGGACTTCAATTTCATTACGCGCCTAGCCAAGCAATACGACTGCACGGCCAAGGTGGCCGACGGCAAGCTGCTGGTGATGCCGCGTCAGGGCGGGGAGAGCGCGTCGGGTAAAGCGCTGGACACGGTGACTATCCAGCGGCGGGACGTCAGTCGTTTCCAGTTCAGGCTCGGCGACCGCAACACCCACAAGGCTGTGTCGGCCAAGCACCAGGACAAGAGGACCGGCAAGCTCGCCGTGGTTACCCTCGACAACGATGAATCACCCGACGGCTTGCCGCCGGTGCACACCGACCGGCACATCTACCCAAACAAGTCAGCCGCCGAAGCCGCTGCCCAGGCCCGTCTTACCGCATTCAACCGCTCCACGGCCGGCGTCCGGCTGGAGATGGTCGGACGCACCGATCTGTTTGCCGAACGATCGATCAACGCCCAGGGCTTCAAGGTCGGACTCGACGGCGAGTACCTAGTCGACTCCGTGGAGCAGGTGTTCACCCAAGCCGGCTGGAGCACGACGGTCGAGTGCAACGGCGGCAAAAAAGGCAAGGCGAAAGCCAAAGGCAAGAAGAAAAAATCGGCGAAGGATCTGAAGGTCGTTCAGATCAAGCAGTAGCGCCGCGTTCCCATAACCCAGGAGAAACCCATGGCTCTGACAGAACAGCAGCTGCAACGCATGATGCCCAACGCCCGCCGCCAAGCGGGCGTTTTTGTTTCCGCCCTCAATGCAGCGATGGATCACCGGCAAATCAACACGCCCAAGCGACAGGCCGTGTTTCTCGCCCAGATTGGGCACGAATCCGGACAGCTCAACTACGTGCGCGAGCTGGGCGGCGACCAGTACCTGAGCAAGTACGACACCGGCACCCTGGCCACAAGGCTGGGTAACACACCTGAGGCCGATGGCGATGGCCAGCGCTACCGTGGTCGCGGGCTGATTCAGATCACCGGTCACAACAACTACCTGCGATGCAGCTTGGCACTGTTCGGTGACGAGCGTTTGCTGCGCACGCCTGAGCTGCTGGAGCAGCCGCAATGGGCTGCCGAGTCGGCCGCATGGTTCTGGTGGGTTCGAGGGCTGAATGCCCTGGCGGATCAGGGCGAATTCGAGGAAATCACCCGCAAGATCAACGGCGGGCTAAATGGCCTGCAGGATCGCCTGCAGTTGTGGGAGCGGGCGAGGGCAGTGCTATGCGCCTCGGTGAACTGATCCCGACACCTTATCGGTTGTTTGGCAAAGCGGTACTGCTGGCCACTCTGGTCGGCGGATCTGCGGCCATCACCTGGCAAGTGCAGGATTGGCGCTACGGTAAACAGCTCGCCGAGCAGTCCCAGCTACACACCGACACACTCAATCAGTTGGCCCAGGCCTCGGCCGCGCAGCAGCGTGCCAACCAAGACAAACGCCTCGCGCTCGAGCAGCGCCTGGCATCCAGTGAACAAACCCATTACCGAGCCCTGAACGATGTTCAACGTGATCAAGGTCGCCTACGCGACCGTCTTGCCACTGCTGATCTGCGCCTGTCAGTTCTCCTCGATGCCACCACCAGCGCCGGCAACGGATCGATGCCAGCCACCGCCGCCACCGGCAGCGTGGTTCATGGTCCCACAAGAGCCGAACTTGACCCGGCGCATGCTCAACGAATTATCGGCGTCACCGATGACGGCGACCGGGGGCTGATTGCCCTCACGGCCTGTCAGGCATACGCCAAAGAAGTATCAACACCGAACTGAAAAAGAGCGGTCGGTCCGGATGCGTCAACATCCGGATCGACCGCCGTCCCTGCAGATTGTCCCTGCAAGTCCAGCCAAGGCTCTTGCTCCGTGCACAAAGCGCGGCGAGCCTAGCACCTGTTTATCCATACAGTAAAGGTCTTGCTTTTTATGTCTACACCCATCATCCCTTGGATGGGCGGCAAACGCCGCCTGGCCGACCGCCTCCTTCCGCTTTTTCCGCCACACGAATGCTACGTTGAAGTCTTTGCCGGCGGTGCCGCGCTCTACTTCATGAAGCCCCAGCCATCACCCGTCGAAGTCCTCAACGACATCAACGGCGACCTGGTCACGCTTTATCGTGTCGTGCAGAACCACCTCGAAGAATTTGTGCGCCAGTTCAAATGGGCGCTGAGCTCACGGCAGGTGTTCGAATGGCAGAAGATGACCCGCCCTGAAACCCTCACCGACATCCAGCGCGCCGCCCGATTCTTCTATCTGCAGCACCATGCCTTCGCTGGCAAGGTCTCGGGTCAGACATTCGGCACGGCGACCACTGCCCCGGCCATCAACCTGCTACGCATCGAGGAAAACCTCTCGGCCGCGTGGCAGCGCCTGTCCGGAACCTACGTCGAAAACCTCCCCTGGCTTGAATGCGCTGAACGCTACGACCGCGCTCACACCTTCCACTACATGGATCCGCCTTACTGGCAGACCGCCGGCTATGGCGTGGACTTTCCATTTGAGAACTACGAGCGGATGGCCGACTTCATGCGCCGCTGCAAAGGCAAAGTGATGGTCAGCATCAACGATCATCCGGACATCCGCCGCGTGTTCGAAGGCTTCCATTTTGAGACTCTGGACATCCGCTACACCACAGCCAATCAGCGGCAAGGGAAGGCTGAAGTCAGTGGCGAACTGGTAATCATGAACTGGGAGCCGATAGCGTTAGGTGGGTTGTTCTGACAGATGCTGGTCATCATTCTCTATTTTCAATCAGGAGAACATCCGACCTCCCGTCTATCAGATATTTCCTACAGAAATTGACCGAGTGCCGTTCTGAACGTTAACTGTATATTCGTACAGTATCGGAAGTCGTGCGTCATGAGCTTTTCAATCTTAGGCCCTGTTGCCGTGGCCGGTCGGAAATTACCCCTTTGCCTTTTTCGAGTGCCGGCAGGGTTTCCTTCGCCGGCAGCGGATCATATCGAAACCCACATCTCGCTCGACGAAGTGCTCAACATTCGTGCCCCGCATGTTTACCTGGTGAAAATTGCCGGAGAGAGCATGCAGGGGGCGGGGATCTTTGACGGCGATTTAGCGGTAGTGGACCGTTCACTGGAGCCGGCGCACGGCCATATTGTCGTTGCGCTGCTCAACAACGACCCACTTTGCAAACGGCTATGCATCCGTGGGAAAGAGATCATCCTGCTGTCTGAAAACCCCAAGTATCCGCCGCGTTACGTCTTGGAAGGCGATGAACTGGCGATCTGGGGAGTGATCATTGGTAGCGTGCGCAGTCATGTTTAAGCAGGTGCCGGTGTTCGGCCTGATCGATTGCAACAGTTTTTACGCCAGCTGTGAGCGAGTGTTTCGTCCTGACCTGGCAAAGGTCCCCATCGTTGTCTTATCGAATAACGACGGCTGCGTCATCGCCCGCAGCTACGACGCCAAGCCTTACGTGAAAATGGGCGAGCCGTACTTCCAGATCAAACACAAGCTAAAGCAGCACGGCATCGTCTCGTTCTCCTCGAACTACGCGCTGTACGGTGACATGAGTGAGCGCGTCATGACGCTGATCGAGTCCATGGTGCCCGCAGTCGAGGTCTACAGCATCGACGAAGCGTTCGTCGACCTCACCGGCATTAACGATCTAGATAGCCTCGGACGGCGAATCCGGAGCCAAGTGCTGAAGTGCGCCGGCATTCCGGTGGGCGTGGGGATCGCTCACACCAAAACCCTGGCCAAGCTCGCCAATCATACCGCCAAGCGACTGCAAGCCCAGACGGGTGGGGTGGTCAACATCTGCGACCCAGTAAAGCGTGATTGGGTACTTCGCAATACTGATGTGGCGGAGGTGTGGGGGATAGGGCGGCGCATGAAAGCCCACCTGGATATCATGGGAATCAAAAGTGCGATGGATCTGGCCAACGCCGACCCTTGGACATTGCGTAAAAATTTCAGTGTGGTGATCGAAAAGACGGCGCGCGAACTGGCCGGCACTCCCTGTTTGGAGCTAGATGAGCCCGATCCGCCGAAACAGGAGATCTGCTGCAGTCGGATGTTCGGCGCTCGACTCACAGAGCTGGCGCTGATCAAGGAAGCGGTGGCCACGTACATGATGCGTGCCTCGGAAAAGCTCAGGGCGCAAAACTCGCTGTGCAAAAAAGTCCGCGTGAGCATCCGCACCGGCATGTTCAATCCAGAAGAGGCGAAGTACGCGAATGGCGTAGTGATTGATATGCCCTATCCAACGGACGACGTACGGCTACTGACCAAGGCGGCGGTTGACGCCGTAGATCGTGTCTATCGCCCAGGATTCAAGTACAGCAAGGCAGAGGTATTGCTAATGAACCTGTGTCAGCCTGGGGAATACACGGAGGACTTGTTTGCAATCTCGCAACCAAACGGGTCCACGCGGGTCATGGCTGTCCTGGACCTGATTAATGAGCGATGGGGCAGGGGAACACTTCGAGCGGCGAGCGTCCCAAGTAATCCAGCATGGGGTATGCGGCGAGAAATGATGAGTCAAAGCTACACGACACGGCTGGACCAATTATGGACCGTGAATTGCAAATGAACCTACTGACTGACGGCAGCGTTTACGTTATACGGCGGCACCGATAGATGCCGATGCTAAAGGCAAAGTTTGGGCGCAATTTGACGATTAGGCTGAAGCTCTGCCTTTACGGTTCAGCAAGCTCGTAATCGTGGTAATCAGTAGACCTGGAGACCATGGTTTGTGCAGGTAGGTGACGTAAGCGGGAATGGTGGCGGGTTCCAGAAGATATCCGGAGGTAAGAATTGAGCGTACCCCCGGCCATTTTGCCCTAACCATTTCGATGAACTCACTGCCTTGAATTATTCCTGGTAATCCTTGGTCGACAATCACCAGCGGACAATGGGCGTGAGTGCCCAGCAGATAGTCGAAGGCCTCGTCAGCGCTGGAGAAAAGCACGGATTTGGCGCCGATTTCGTCGAGAATATCCTTCACCAACAACCGTATGATTGAGTCATCCTCGACGACGATCACAGTACCTAAGACGGGGCGAACCCGCTCCCAATTCGCGTTCATCAATCAGGCTCCAAAGATTGGTAAGCCGCGATTTGCGACGAACGCAGTCCTATCACCCTACTCCTAATAGTTGTATGCGGCGATGCTTACTTCAGATGAAGCTAAATTCTTTTCCTGATGGCCCAAGGCTAGGTGTATGGGTACCGAGGGCCGAACGTCCGCTAACGGCCATTAGCGGACGTTCGTCCCAGGCTGCTTTCGGCTGACAGTAATGCGGCAATGGGAAGCACTGTAGAAAGCAAACGCCTCAAATAAAGCGGGCGAGGTGCGCCGAAGATCCTCTCTATCAAACTGACGCCCGCTATAACGGCGAAGGAATCGAAGCTATGAAAGTTTAGCTAGCTCTATCAGCTCTAACGCGTTTAACTCTCGGCTTTGGAGGATACAAAAACTGCTTAATATCAGTTATCCAGTCTGGGCATTTACTTGGATCAGAATTTTCAACGTACGCCAATGCAAACTTGATCTTGAAACCATCCTGATCAAAAAGCTTTTCTAAAATTAATTTGTCAGAGCTTCTGAGATCCAAAGCCAGTCCTGACGGATAATTAAAATCAGTTACTGTTAGTGGCTCTGACAATGCGCCAAAAATCTCTCGATATAGCTCATCTTTTTCAAATGCAGCGAGCGTACTCAGGAAGGACGTCGCGTCCAGTGAGTCTTCTATTTCTGTAGGAGGAAAAAATATCGAGTTAGTTGTATGCACCAGAGTCGTTTTCATTTCTGAGGAAGAATTCAAAAGCCGGCGAATTCGTAAACTCTCAATACCATCCGACCCGTCAAATTTCTCAAAACTTTTATCAGTGTCAAGTAGAAATAAAACTCTTCCCTCTATATCATCCCTGTCAGAATCCAATGCCATTACAATATATGAAAATATTTTTTTGACATTTTTGGCCGCGCCAACCGGCAGTATAAATGGTCTTTTTGAATCACCGGAAAAATAGTGTTCCAAATAGATTTTATCAGATGATCCTTCGCAAACTATCCACCTATAATCTGACCCTGTAATTGACGCAATGATCGATTGAACGAGATCATTCATTCCTTTTAGCTCAATATTGGCCGGCAGCACACCGCGCGTCTTCTCTTTTAACTTTTTGATGTCATCACGAAAGCACCTTAAGTCGATTAATGGCGCCACGCGAGTTTGCTCTATCTTTGATATATATACCGCAACTCCGCTCGACACTATTGGCATAAATCCGTACCAGTGTGTTGTAATAATTGTTTGAACGTTCGCTTCGGATATTTCTCTTAGCTTCTCAAATTGCTCAAAACATGCGGATACATGAAGCGAAAGTTCCGGCTCGTCTATCGCCAATATGACTTGCTGAGGCCCGCTCTGTTCGGCTCTTAAGAGGAAGCCGCGAGCAACATCAATAAGAGCTTTGCGCTTCTCACCAGAGCTAAGGTTGTTTACTGGGGTGGAGTTGTCGCCATCAATTCTTGTTAAGACTTTCGAATCAAAAAAGGCCTCAATCACCTTTTCCGTAAAATGAGAGTGATTAAATAAGGTCTGTTTCTTTGAAGGTTTTTTATATTCATATCCTTCGAGCACTGCTGCTATCTCATTGAGAAAAGCTGTCAGATCCCGATTGATATCTGTAATCGTTTTTGAACTAATAAAAGCACGCACGATACTATCTAGCTTTCGTCCAAGTAATGCTTGTATGGTTCGCCCTTCGATTTTCGTATACGACTGAAAGTCGATTTCTGAAGGCAGATATACAAAGCTATACGCTTCTTGGACCAGTTGCAAAAGTGCTTCCGCCTCAACCTTGCCAATCATATCTAAAAATTTAACGCCGATTTCATCTTCGTGCGTTTCAAAAATAGAAAAATAATTTTCAGTAGGTGTATTTATGCCGTGCTTTAACAAACCCATTGGGAACAGGTAGTGTGTTTCACTGCTGTAGCCTTCCTCAAGAAGCTGATCGCGGTGTTCACAAAACTGCGCTGCTATCTTTCTATTAGCAGAATTAAAAGACTGACTAGTAGCGTTCCATACGAAATGGCTAGCAACATCCAGAGCGGGTTCGTATTTAAACGTGCTAGGCAAACGACCTTTTTCAAATAGAAATATAGGGCATATAAACGGCTCTCTGGTATCAAACCCACTTGTTACGACAATATGATTACAGTTCCAGTCGAAATTATTAAAGTATGAATTCAAGGCTTCTAGGATTGAGCTTTTCCCGGCCCCATTTTCCCCTACTATAGCGCTAAATAATTTCCCTTTAGAGAGGGGTATGTAATTGATGTTTTGATAGATTTTAAAGTTTCTTATGAACAATCCGACAATCATCAGCCAATCATCCGCATTGCTATTATGTATCGACACCCTAACTCAGTTCGAGCCGATATCAAAGTGATAGCAACCTTCGTTAGCATTTGGGGCCGATTGCTGTCTCTCGTGAAGGGCAGCAGTCGACCCGAAGGAAACGGGGCCTTTATAGCTTTGGGTACGGTTTCAGCTTCAATGTAAGCAATGAGGGGGAGGCTACAGAATTCGGAAAAAATCGAACGGTAAAATCTCCGAATTCTGTGGGATTCCCGTCTGGTCAAAAAAGCCCCCAAGCGTCAGTTGGGATCAGATCCGTGGTACTGGCTTACGCAACGGTGGGAGCTGGCGTAAGCAGCGCGACACACTCCTCGATGACATATTCCGGAATGCTCTCGAATTTATGCGGGTTGAGCTGCATCACGTACTCATTCTCGATGTGATAGGACTCGTTGATAAATTTCCGGATGACGCTGTCGTCGTGCTCATCATTGATCAGCCTGAACAGCTGGATTTTTTCATAACCCACAACCGTCGCGTAAAACTTGGCCTTGATGACCTCAACGTCCTTCACCTCAGCCACTAGGGCAATGTAATTAAATTCGGCGATATGGTTGTTGCGGATTAGTGACTCGGCATCTGCCTGTTCTGCAGCCGTCATGTCCCGAATAGAAGACCCTGACTGAATTGTCGGGGTATCCCGCCCCTTGAAAAGACTAGCAAGTAGGTTGTATTCCAAGCCTGCGTCGTCCAGCAGCTCGAAGTGTCGTCGCAGGTAGATTGTCTTCAGGACGATGTCGGTAAGTGCCTCGATATTAACTTTGCAGATTTTGGCGAAGGTCTGGATATCGTTCCTCTCAATCGGAACTTCCGTTACAACACCGGCGCGCGAAGATAAGAAGCAAGCAGACGGTTCGGCGGCCTTGAATATGGCGTTGGTACTTTTTATGACATCAATCGCGGGTTCGATGTCGTGGGTGAGCATCAGCGTGGTTATGCCGCGCAGACTGGCCTTACCCCGGAATAGCTCCTGAAGGATCGCAAATTTCTTATTCTTGTCGAAAGACGAGATCGGATCATCCAATACGACCAAATCCGGTTTTTCACTTAGGACCTGATGCATGAATAGCACCAGCGCAAATGCGTTTTTTTCTCCGTAGCTCAGATGACGTGAGGCCGTCTCTATATAATTTACCTGGTCTTTGTGGATTAGCTTCATTTTGTAGGATTCTGGTTCGGCTACGATTTCAACGACGTATTTGTAGCCTGCAGACTTTAGGAAGCCATTGATGCTGTTCTGGTTGTCTTCGATGTTTTTTTTAATTTTCGCTTTGTGTCGATTGATTTTCCCTTTGAGGCTACCAACTTTCCCAATCAAGTCGTCCAGCTGAAGGTTGATAGGGTCGACAGTCTTGCGCGTCTCCTCAGAGTCAAGCTTGTCAATCAAATTGAGGTCAATTTTCAAAGGTGTGAGTTGATCGCCAACTTCTTCGAAATCGCGTAGAGAGAAAAAAGATATAGTTCGCAGCCCCTCCAGCTTGTTGATCAACGCATCAATGTCCGCTTTGAGGCCCGTCAGGAAGCTTTGCTCCTCCGCCTGCAATTCAACCTTTGCTTTTGTTACATTTTCCAGATTCTCCCGGCACTTCTCGCTGAAATATTTTCCTAGCCTGTCAATGATTCCGCGAAGGAGGTTAATGTGACCGACGGTGTTGGAGTCATACTCTTTTTCGACGGCTAAGGCTGTGTCCTTCTGTTCTGCGCTAGTCAGCGCTGTTGAACAGTAGGGGCAGCTATCTGCTAATTGTAGAAATTCATTGCCTTTTACCTGCCATGCGATCCATTTGGCGGGTTCTTGACTTTTAATAAACGTCGAAAATGGTTGCAGGATATCAGGAATGTTTTCCAGCTTATTGCCAGTTCCGAATGCCTTGTGGATCTTGCTTGTCTTGGGAATGGCACCTGTCTTGGACTTTCCGAAGGCCTCTCGTAACTCCTTCAGATCGGTTACGACTTGCCCGATTTCAGCATTGTCGGAAAACGCTTTTCGGATACCCGAAAGCAGCGAATCGATATCAGCCATCTCCGCCATATATTCCGGAGTTCTGATGAAAATCTCAAAACTATTTTTCACAATCTCATCTTTCTGGAAGACGAATTGCTGCACATAACTATCGTCAAATACGAGGACTTTCCTGAGTTTATCCACTCCCTGAACCTCCGGGGCTGGCATATCAGGCTTGCCGCGGTGCTTGAATGGGATTAACTCGTGGAGAGTGCCGTCAGCACGAATATGGCTGATAATAGCTTTCGCAATGGTGCTTTTTCCTAGGCCGTTTGGCCCATATTTGATGTTTAGCGCTCCCTCAGAAATAACTACATCTGCGCGGTCAATACTGTTGCAGTTGAGTACGGTAACCGTGTAGTTAGCCATGCGCCCCCCCCTTTATCTTGACCAGAGTAGGAAAATAAAATTAGCAGCTATTTCTTAAATTCGCCCGTGAATGTCCGATCTATATAATTTTGTAGCCGGGAATCCACAGTATCCGGAGGTTTTTGTGCGTTAAACCGCGAGCGTCCACTCTTGGCCGGCACCGGCCGCTTGCCGATGTCCGCTTCTGGCCGAAAGCTGCCGCTCACGGACTGCCGCTTTTGCCAATTGCTGCCTGCAAAAGCGTTATTAGGATTGCCGTATACGCATGATCGCATCTGTGATCGCTTTTGCATTCGTGTCTAACGCCTCCATAGCCATCACAGCGTTATCTGCAACCACTGCCACGCCGTTAGCTGCAAGCCAAACGGCGACCTCCTCGATTGCCGCCGCCAGCGCATGCTGGTTGTGCAGGAGTAAGGTCAGGGCATCAGCAGTGGCGATATTAGAAGGTGAGTTGTTTGGCATGCGATCCATCCTAGTAATGAGGGGTTCGCAAAGCCTAGCTCATGCGGCCGCAGCAGACAGGCTTAGCTACCGCATGCTTAAAAATTGCTACACCGCGTAGATGATTTGAGACTTTAGTCAATCAGTTAGGGGTGGAGGCGGGCTACTGCATCCAATCCATCATAGGAGCAAGCCTACGGCCGTTCTCGGCATTAGTTGTGATGCTAGTGAGCGTCATTCGCAGAATTGGATGTAATATCCGATAAAAAAACCGCCAAGGGGAGGCGGGTATGAAGGGGTCATGAGGATCAAACTTGAGGGTAGACCGTGACGAGCTTCCCGCTAGATAGCGTGAGATGGATCACTGGATGATTGGGAGCTGAACCCTAAAAATCGTGCCCTGCTCAGGTGTGGAAACCACCCCGATTTCTCCTCCGTGGGCTGTCACGATCTCCGACGCAATGAACAGCCCCAGCCCCAAGCCGGCAGTCGATCCTTTTTCAGTTGCTGCATAGCTTGAGTAACGGGCCTGGGGGTTGAAAAGATGGGGTATTACGCTTGCAGGTATCAGTTCGCCGCGATTCTGCACGCTGAAGACTGAGTAATCGCCATCTTGAGACAAGGTCACATGGATGGGTTGCAATGAGTCACCATGTCTGACCGCATTACCGATCAAGTTGGTGAAGACTTGTTCGATGCGCGACGGATCATACCGTCCCGCTACTCGTTCACTCACATGCGAAACGAGCTGCACCTGCGGAAATGCGGTGCGTAACTCTTCTAAAACAGAAGCGCACACAATCGATAGATCAGTATCTTCTGGGTTGACTGGTATACCCGCGCCCAGATTTGAGCGGGCCAGGTCGAGCAAATCGCCGACCATGTGATTGGCTCTGCTTACACTCGCTTTGATTTGCTCTGCCAGCCTTCGGTCCCTGTATGTCAGATGGGCGCTTTCACGCAATAAGTCACTGGCCATCAATACAGCCCCGAGCGGTGAACGCAGGTCATGACCGAGTACGCCCAGAACAAGTTTGCGCGTGTTCTCCACGGCCTCACCGTATCTCGCAATCGACTCCACGAGCGCTTGGTCTATTGCTTCATTGAAGCGGATGATGTCTTGCACATCATGCGAATCTTCGATCCGAGACTCCGCCAGCCAAAGCCTAAGCACACTCGATCGGAGGGCCCGATATTCTGAAACCATCTGATCCATGGAAAACCCTGCCACAAATCGCGTCACCGCATGCGTCTGCGCGGGCGAGTCTTCTTCCAACGTCGGCCCCTGACCGAGAGATTTAGCAATCTGCTGTCGCTCGGTCTGAGGGGTTTGCATATCTTGAGCTACCGTCCTCAGGATGTGCTCAGAATGATTCCTCAGCCCCTTCGCATCCATGGTGGGCAGCGCGGTTTCCACTGAGCGGGCGAAGCTTTCCCAAGCCATCAGAATCTGCTCGATATGCTCTAGAATGAACTGGTGAAGTCTCATCGTTGTCCTTGGGTTTATGCGGAGGAAGTGACGTCGAGCGCAGTTGAGTTGACAAGATTAGACCTGAATGAAGGCATCGAAAAGTCGATGTGCTCCTGATTGATAAATGGTCGACATCTTGTTTGAGCCCAAGGGAGTTTCACCGTGCCACTCAATATACTTTTGGTCGAGGACGACGGATTTTTGCGCTCAGTGATGGCGGAGGCCGTGAAGATTCTCGGTCATGAGGTGATCGAGCGATCCAGTGCTGACCAGGCGTTAATCGCATTGGAGGGCACGATATCCACTGCCTTGGTGATTACCGACGTGCGCATGCCGGGTAGGCTCGATGGGTTGGACTTGGCTCGAGCGATTTGGTTGCGATGGCCTGAATTGCCTGTCGTTTTGATGTCTGGAAACACGGTGCTACCGCCCGGTTTTCTTCCTGCCAACGCGCGATTTTTGGTCAAGCCCGTGCACTTGGATGCTTTGCACTGTGCGATTGAAGAGTTATTACCGAATGCAAGACCACGTTAAAAGTCCGCTGTTTGGTATTGTCGGTAAACAATCGCCTATATGCGCGTGCTTCCGGCCGACAGCCGTAATTCGATTTACGGTCAAGGCATCATTCCAAAATGAAAGAAGCCCCGCATCGCTAGCAATGCGGGGCTTCTTCGATGTATTTGGGATATAAATCCCGTACCAATTTCTGTACCAATAACTGTGTTTTTGCACGAAAGTCTGAGGTTTTCTCGGTGCTAAGCCCCTGATTCCATTGCCCCTGAGAACCTACTCTTACCCCTTAAACATCGCGGTGTAATTCTGTTCCAGGGACATGAAACTACCTGTGGGGATTTTCGCAAAGGGCAAGGGTACGGTGGCGGACACGACCCTGCAAGTTCGGTGTAACGGGATTATTCGTCGCGGCCTTCCATCATGGTGCGTTTGAGCATCACATACACGGCGCCGGCACCGCCATGTTTCGCCTGGCACGAGCAGAAACCGAGCACTTGCGCATGCTGGCGCAGCCAGGTGTTGACGTGGCTTTTGATCATCGGCCGCTTGCCGTCCAGACGCACAGCCTTGCCGTGGGTGACGCGCACGCAGCGGATTTCGAATTTGGTCGCTTCGGCCAGAAAGGCCCAAAGGGTTTCGCGGGCCTTTTCCACGCTCATGCCGTGCAGGTCAAGGCTGCCTTCGAACGGGATCTGCCCGATCTTGAGCTTGCGCATCTGGCTTTCCTGTACCCCGTCGCGTGCCCACATCAGCTCGTCTTCCGGGCCGACGTCAATCACGAACTGATCGGACAAGCCGTCAACGGTCGTGGTGTCGGTGCGCACGGTGGCAGACTGGCGCAGTTTGGCGATCCGGTCACGGTCAGCCTTGGGTTTGCCGGTGTCGGCGCGGTCGTGCTTGATCGGCTTGACGCCTTGGATCGCACTTTTGAACAGGGAAAAATCGTCGTCTTGCATGTCAGCCTCCGCGAAGGGCGGCCAGTTTACCCAAACAGACACAAAACGGCCCGGCAAAAAGCCAGGCCGTCGATTCAATCATGTTTTTTCATCAGGTGCGGGGACATGTTCAGCTCCCGCGATTGCCGTGCGCGACGCCGGCACCGACGCCACAGGGCCACACCGAAATACAGGAACAGCAGGCCGACTGCGAGAATGATTGCCGAGCCGAGCGGTGTTGCATTCAGATCGCCGAGCGCCGGCGGGCGCCCCAGCAGGCTGGCGGCCCCGGCCATCGCCAGCAGCACGCCGAACGTGGCCAGAATGGCCGCGATCGCCGCGCCGAATCGAAATCGCCAGTTGCTTTGGCCTTTGGGCCGCAAGCGGCGTGCGTCAAATCCATCGGATAACTTCATTCCGACCTTCCTCAATGGGTATCGGCCCTTCGACCGGGAGTTGACCGGGTTGTTCCTGAGGCTAGGGTAATTGAAGCAAATGCGAGGTCTTTGCAGATGAGCGGCGGGCTGAGCCGCTCATTTTCGGTCGATCAGATCAGATCCTGGGTCAGCGCTAGGGTGGCGAAGTTGTCGGCCATGATTGCCATTTCCGCTTCCTGTACCTGTTCGGCGCTGAGCACGCGGCCCTTGAACGGCAGATCGCGGGTGGCGCAGGCGTCTTCGACGAGGGTGCAACGGAAACCCAGGTTTTTCGCCGCGCGCACGGTGGTGCTGACGCTGGAGTGGCTCATGAAACCGCAGACGATCAGGTCCAGCGAGCCGATGGTTTGCAGACGATCGTAGAGTTCGGTGCCGTGAAAGGCGCTCGGCAGCAACTTGCCGATGATGGTTTCATCGCCCTGGGGTTCCAGACCGGGGATGAACTCGCCGCGCTCGCCCTGCGGGTCGAACAGACCGCCGACAGTGCCGAGGTGACGCACGTGCACGATTGGCCGGCCGGCTGCACGGGCGGCGGCAACCAGTTGTTTGATGTTCGCAACCGCCGCGTCCATGCCGCTCAGGGCCAGCGGGCCGCTGAGGTACTCTTTCTGGGCATCGATGATGACCACGGTGGCATGGCTCAACGTGGCCGCTGCGTAACCGCGACCGCTGAGTTGAAACATCGTTTTTGGAACGGACATTCTGGGGCTCCTTCGGGTGGGGCTTTTGCGACATTGTCCTCTGGCTGAGCGGTTCTGTGAATCGCTACCATCGTAGGCACCGTCGTTGCTGGCCTGCAGCCTTGTCAAGTTACACGATCTGTTCAATAGCCGAGTGGAAAATCGGAAGCGTCCTACCGTCGCCCCGGAATCCTTCCTGCGTCGTCGTGGAGCGTTTTGGCTGCTAGAATCGCCAGTCGTTTTTTCTGGAGTTCTGCCCCGTGATCACTTCCCGACTTCGTACCCTGCGCGACCACATCCGTTGGGCCGTCAGCCGCTTCCATGGGGAGGATCTGTTTTTCGGCCATGGCACCGACAATGCCTGGGACGAAGCCCGACAGCTAGTGCTCGGTGCCTTGCACCTGCCATGGGAGATCGCCGACAGCTATCTCGATTGCGCGCTGGAAGACGATGAGCTGGTCAACCTTCAGCGCCTGCTCAAGCGCCGCATCGAAGAACGCATTCCGACCGCTTACCTGCTGGGCGAAGCCTGGTTCTGCGGCATGTCGTTCATCGTCGATGAACGCGTGCTGATCCCGCGTTCGCCGATTGGCGAGCTGATCGAAAACCGTTTTGCCCCATGGATCGGTGACGAACCCGCGCGCATTCTCGATCTGTGCACCGGCTCCGGTTGCATCGGTATCGCGTGCGCATACGAGTTCCAGAACGCCGAAGTGGTGCTGGCGGATCTGTCATTCGAAGCGCTGGAAGTGGCGAACCAGAACATCGAACGTCATGGCGTCGATGAGCGTGTGTTCACCGTGCAGGGCGATGGTTTCGATGGGCTGCCGGGTCAACGTTTCGACCTGATCGTGTCGAACCCGCCCTACGTCGATGCGGAAGATTTCGCCGACATGCCGGACGAATACCAGCACGAGCCGGAACTGGGCCTGGCCTGCGGCGACGATGGTTTGAACCTGGTGCGTCGGATGCTCGCCGAAGCGGCGGATCATCTGACCGAGAAGGGTTTGCTGATTGTCGAGGTGGGCAACAGCCAGGTACACGTCGAAGCGCTGTACCCGGAAGTCGATTTCGCCTGGCTGGAGTTCGAGCGCGGCGGGCATGGCGTGTTCATGCTGACTGCCGAACAGTGCCGCGAACATCAGGCGCTGTTCGCTTCCCGCGTCTGACCTGAAACGATCGTTCCCACCCCGGTGGGAACGATCATTGGCTTAGTGGTGCGTTGCAATCCAGATCAGCAGCCCGGCCTGAAACACCGCAAACGCCACCAGGCAGGTAATGGTGAAGCGCAATCCGGCGTCTTCGCGCTTGAACTTGCTGACCTTGTCTTCCTGCTTCTTCAGCTTCACTTCCTGCTCGGCCAGATTCTGCTCGGCCTGCTGCAACATCTGTGCAGCTTCAAGAATTTCGACGATCTGCAGCTTTTCGCTGTTCCAGTCGCCCAGCAGGTCACCGACCTGGACTTCCTTGACGCTACCCTTCAAATGCTGGGCGTCGGCGTAAACCACGTCGAAGCCATGCACCCGCAGAAAGTGGTCGCGGCGCAGGCGGGTGTCTTCGTTCAGCGCGTCCTTGTTGTTCAAGTCCATGCCGTCGACGGTGTAGGTGGGCCAGCGCTTTTTCGCCCAATTGATGCCCTGGGCGGCCATGAAACGGCCGATGCCACGGTTCATCGGTTCGATCTGCAAACCGCTGTCCGGGCCGAAATGCACGCGTTTGGTCGCGTGGTCGACCCACACGTCCAGATGATTCTGTTCCTTGCGAACGCGCTGAGCGGGCAACTTGATCGCCATGCGCATCAGGCTGTGTTCTTTGCTGTTGCGTTCCGCGTAACCGAACTCAACGAAGCGCAGCGGCCGTCCGCCGGTGTTGCGGTCGGTCTGTAACGGCGCCAGGCGGAGCATCTTGTGGTGCTCGACGTGGACGTCCGCCCATGGCAGCTCGACCGCTGGCGGTGCGTCTTTTTCAGCGGTGGTGTCGGGTGAAGTCTGGGTATCAGTCATAACGGCGAGATCCTGTCCAAGCTGCTTGCCGCCAGCCGGTACGCTGGCGACAAAGGCTTATCGGCCGTTTTTCAAAGTCCTAGAGGGTCTGGGGGCGTTCTCAGCTAGTTTTTACGCGTGAAAACTAGCTGAGAACGCCCCCTAGCGCTTAACGGGTGCGAAGTCCGTCAATAAATTCAAGGACGCGGGTCCCCAGCTCCGCCGCCAGGGGCAAATTCGGGTCCTTGTAGGAAGCCAGTTGCCGCTTCACGTCGTTGGGCACGATGCGCAACACGTGGTTCATGCCTTCGATCAGCGCCAGTTGCGCGTCCGGTTTGGCGGCCTTGAGCAATTTCGCATCATCGACCTGAACTTGAATGTCGTTGCTGCCTTGCACGATCAGCGCCGGCATTTTCAGCCGGGCGAAGGCCGCTGCCGGATCCTGACGGAACAGCGAAATGAGGTACGGCTGCACGCTCGGACGGAAAATCACCTGCAACGGCGCCGGCACATTGTCGTCGGTGCGCCCGGCCTTGAGGCTATCGAGCAGTTCATTGCTGCGCAGCATCAGCGCAGGAGGGAGGCTGCGGGCCAGTTGCCGGCGCAGCACCTGATCGATCGGTCGAGCCGTGCCGGAGAGCGAAATGACCGCCGCTGCGTCGACCTTTGGAGCAGCAAGGCTGGCAATCAGCGCGCCTTCGCTGTGGCCGAGCAGGATCAACGGGCCGAAGCGCGGATCGGCTTTCAGCTTCTGTCCCCAGGCCACGGCGTCCGCCACATAGGCTTCCACCGACAGGTTTCGCTCATCCGGGGTCGCCGCCAGGCTGGCAGCCACGCCGCGCTTGTCGAAACGCACACTGGCGACGTTGTGTCTGGCCAGCACCCAGGCCAATCGCTTGAGGCTGTCATTGCGCCCGCCATCGGGGTTGTTTCCGTCACGATCCGTAGGACCCGAGCCAGAAAGGATCAGGACAACCGGCACGGGGTTGTCGGATTTCGGCAGCAACAGCGAGCCGAAAAGTTCGCCGTTGTCGGTAGTCAACGTGACCGGACGTTGCAGGACAGTCGCCTGGACGAAGCCGGTAAACAGGGAAAGACTCAAGATCAAAACTCGCAGCATCATCACGCCATCATTTGCCAAGGTGCCGGTTGGACTCACCCACACCGCTAAGGTTCGAGGATGAACTACTCGGTTAGCCTGCGTATACTGGCGCGCATCACGAATTTGGGTTCGATTTCACGGAGCGTCCTGCATGTCCGGCAATACCTACGGCAAGCTGTTCACTGTCACCACCGCGGGCGAAAGCCATGGTCCGGCGTTGGTCGCCATTGTCGACGGCTGCCCGCCGGGCCTGGAGATTTCCCTTGAAGACCTGCAACGCGACCTCGACCGTCGCAAGCCGGGCACCAGCCGCCACACCACCCAGCGCCAGGAAGCCGACGAAGTCGAAATCCTTTCTGGCGTGTTTGAAGGTCGCACCACCGGCTGTTCCATCGGCCTGCTGATCCGCAACACCGACCAGAAATCCAAGGACTACTCGGCGATCAAGGACCTGTTCCGCCCGGCCCACGCCGACTACACCTACCACCACAAATACGGCGAGCGCGATTATCGCGGCGGCGGTCGCAGCTCCGCGCGGGAAACCGCCATGCGCGTCGCCGCTGGCGCCATCGCCAAGAAGTACCTGGCCAGCCAGGGCATCGTCATTCGCGGCTACATGAGCCAGCTGGGCCCGATCGAAATCCCGTTCAAGACCTGGGAATCGGTCGAGCAGAATGCATTCTTCAGCCCGGATCCGGACAAAGTGCCGGAGCTGGAAGCCTACATGGACCAGTTGCGCCGCGATCAGGACTCCGTCGGGGCGAAGATCACCGTGGTTGCCGAAGGCGTGATGCCGGGCCTGGGCGAGCCGATCTTCGACCGCCTCGACGCCGAACTGGCCCACGCGCTGATGAGCATCAACGCGGTCAAAGGCGTGGAAATCGGCGCCGGTTTCGCCTGCGTCGCCCAACGCGGCACTGAGCACCGTGACGAACTGACCCCGCAAGGTTTCCTCAGCAACAACGCCGGCGGCATCCTCGGCGGGATCTCTTCGGGTCAGCCGATCATAGCGCACCTGGCCTTGAAGCCGACCTCGAGCATCACCACTCCGGGCCGTTCGATTGACATCGATGGAAACCCGGTCGAAGTGATTACCAAAGGCCGCCACGATCCGTGCGTCGGCATCCGCGCCACGCCGATTGCCGAGGCGATGATGGCCATCGTGTTGATGGATCACCTGTTGCGTCACCGTGGCCAGAACGCCGACGTGCGTGTGAGCACTCCGGTGCTGGGTCAGCTTTGATGGGTGATCTCAAAGCCGCCGCGGTCTGACCGTGGCGGCGCTCCCGTACTGGCGGCTGTCCAGTTTCTATCTGTTCTATTTCGCCTTGCTTGGCTCGACGGCGCCGTTTCTGGCGCTGTACTTCGATCACCTCGGATTCAGCGCCGCGCGCATCGGCGAGCTGGTGGCGATCCCGATGCTGATGCGCTGCGTGGCGCCGAACATCTGGGGCTGGCTTGGCGATTACACCGGCAGACGCCTGGCGATCGTGCGCTTTGGCGCAGTGTGTACGCTGCTGACCTTCTCGCTGATCTTCGTCAGCAAGACCTACGCCTGGCTGGCGATGGTCATGGCCTTGCACGCTTTCTTCTGGCACGCGGTGCTGCCGCAGTTCGAAGTCATTACCTTGGCGCATTTACAGGGCCAGACCGCCCGCTACAGTCAGATTCGCCTGTGGGGCTCGATCGGTTTCATCATCACCGTGGTCGCCCTCGGGCGCCTGTTCGAATGGCTCAGCCTCGACATTTACCCGGCGGCGCTGGTGTTGATCATGGCCGGCATCGTGCTCAGCAGTTTGTGGGTGCCGAACGCTCAGCCGCCTCAGGGTAACCGGCCGACGGGCGAAGGCTTTCTCAAACAGTTGCGCAATCCCGGCGTGTTGGCGTTCTACGGTTGCGTGGCGCTGATGCAGATGAGTCACGGGCCGTATTACACGTTTCTGACCTTGCACCTCGAACGACTGGGTTACAGCCGTGGCGTGATCGGCATGCTCTGGGCGGTCGGCGTGGTGGCGGAAGTGCTGATGTTCATGGCCATGAGCCGGATCCTCGCGCGTTTTTCCCTGCGGCGGGTGCTGATGGCGAGTTTTCTGCTGGCGGCGCTGCGCTGGTTGCTGCTAGGTTCGTTCGCCGAATTCCTGTGGATCCTGT
Organism: Pseudomonas sp. MCal1; assembly: GCF_026341415.1. Lineage (NCBI taxonomy): Bacteria > Pseudomonadati > Pseudomonadota > Gammaproteobacteria > Pseudomonadales > Pseudomonadaceae > Pseudomonas > Pseudomonas sp. MCal1. The sequence goes on along the minus strand of NZ_JAKUMP010000002.1, from coordinate 166,377 downwards.
TGTTTGCCCAAGTGCTGCACGCGGCGACGTTCGGCAGCTTTCATGCGGCTGCCATCGCGTTCGTGCAACGTAGCTTCGGCGCGCGCCAGCAAGGGCAGGGCCAGGCGTTGTACGCAGCGCTGGCCGGCACGGGCGGTGCGCTCGGCGCGTTGTATTCCGGCTACAGCTGGAATGCCCTCGGCGCGACATTGACCTTTAGTATTGCCAGTCTCGCAGCGCTCGCCGCTGCCGTTATCATTGCCATTCGAATGCAAGAGGACAGGCCATGAGCCTTACCCGTGAACAGCTCGCCCAGCAAATTGTCGACGCCGGGCGTTTTCTTTATGGTCGCGGCTGGTCGCCGGCCACCAGCAGCAATTACTCGACGCGCCTGTCACCGAGCGAAGCGCTGCTGACCGTGTCCGGCAAGCACAAGGGCCAGTTGGGTCTGGACGATGTGCTCGCTACCGACCTGTCCGGCAACAGCCTGGAACCGGGCAAAAAACCGTCCGCCGAAACCCTGCTACACACCCAGCTCTATAGCTGGCGTCCGCAAATCGGCGCCGTGTTGCACACCCATTCGGTGAACGCCACGGTGCTGTCGCGCCTGACGCCGGAAGACTTTATCGAGTTCGAAGACTACGAACTGCAAAAGGCCTTCAGCGGCATCTCCACCCACGAATCCCGGGTGCGCGTGCCGATCTTCGACAACGATCAGGACATTGCGCGCCTTGCCGCCAAGGTGCAGCTTTGGCTCGACGCCCATCCCGATTGCGTCGGTTATCTGATTCGCGGCCACGGTCTCTACACCTGGGGCGCGCAGATGAGCGACGCGTTGCGCCAGATCGAGGCCTTTGAATTCCTGTTTGAATGCGAGTTGAAGACCCGCAGCGTCATGAACCGCCAAGGCTGACTTCACCAGAACCAGCCCATTTGCCTGATGAATGCAGTGCCCGACCGGTCTGAAAGAACCGGACGGCAAGGCCGATACCGAGGAGTGCCCCATGAGCAGCCTGTCCGTCTATCACGTTTCCAGCCCCGAAATTCCGAACAAGGTGCTGACCCATTTCGAAGACATCGCCTCGACCCTGGCCGAGCAGGGCGTACGCTTCGACCGCTGGCAGGCCGCCGCGAAAATCCAGCCCGGCGCCAGCCAGGAAGAGGTGATCGGGGCCTATAAAGAGCAGATCGACAAACTGATGACCGAGCGCGGCTACATCACGGTCGATGTGATCAGCCTCAACAGCGACCATCCGCAAAAAGCCGAATTGCGCGCCAAGTTCCTCGAAGAACATCGCCATGGCGAAGACGAAGTGCGCTTCTTCGTCGCCGGTCGTGGCCTGTTTACCCTGCACATCGACGATTACGTCTACGCCGTGCTGTGCGAAAAGAACGACCTGATTTCGGTACCGGCCGGCACCAGGCACTGGTTCGACATGGGCGAGAACCCGCACTTTGTTGCGATCCGCCTGTTCAACAACCCTGAAGGCTGGGTCGCCAACTTCACCGGCGAAGACATTGCCGGCCGCTTCCCGCGTCTGGAGGACTGAACCGATGTCGATCAAGGTCATTCTCACTGACATCGAAGGCACCACCAGCGCGGTGAGTTTTGTGTTCGACGTGCTGTTCCCGTACGCAGCGAAACATCTGCCGGACTTCGTTCGCCAGAATGCCCAGCGCGCTGACGTCGCCGAGCAACTGGACGCGGTGCGCCGCGACAGCAACGAACCGCACGCCGACGTTGAGCGGGTCGTGGAAATTCTGCTGGCGTGGATCGCCGAAGACCGCAAAGCCACGCCGCTGAAAGCGTTGCAGGGCATGGTCTGGGAACAGGGTTATCAGGCCGGGCAGTTGAAGGGGCATGTTTACCCGGACGCCGTCGAAGCGCTCCAGCGCTGGCATCAGGCCGGATATCAACTGTTTGTTTATTCGTCCGGTTCGATCCAGGCGCAGAAGCTGATTTTCGGCTGCTCGCAAGCCGGGGATCTGACGCCGCTGTTCAGCGGCTACTTCGACACCACGTCAGGCCCGAAGCGCGAAGCGCAGTCATACAGCAATATCCAGCAGGCCATCGGAGTGGAGCCGAAAGAAATTCTGTTCCTGTCCGACATCGTCCAGGAGCTCGACGCCGCCAGGGCCGCCGGTCTGCAAACTTGCGGGCTGGCCCGTGAGGGCGGGGAGCTGGAAGGGCATGTGACCGTCGACAGCTTTACCGGGATCGAACCGGAAGCCTTCTGAGTTCACACAATCGACGCGTAAAAAAACAGGCCGTGAAGCGAAAGCTTCACGGCCTGTTTTTTTACGGTGTTCGAATTACATCGAGTGATAGGTCGGCAGGGCAAAACGCTGCTGACTTTGCAGCATGCCGATTTGCGGCAGCTCGCTGGCTTGTTCCGCGAGATCACGGCGGATCGCGCTGATCGCCCACGACAATTGGTCGGCGGCGTGCAATTGCTGATAGGAGAGCACGCGTTTGAACACTTTGCCGTCGGCACTCTTCAGGGTCAGCAAAATCCCGCCATCAGGACGTGGCGCAGTGGTGACGGCGAAGTTGGAGAACAGGGAAGTAAATTTTTCTTGGATCAGGTTCATGTCTTTCGCTCCGTATGCACTTGAATGGCAAGCATGCGTAGGGAGTTGCAGCGATTGTGCCAGTATTTTCGTTTTTAAAAATCCTTATAAATCAACAACATATAAAATTCATTGATTTCTCCTGTCGTGCAATCTGCATGAATGGCCATCGTGCATCCTGCATTTTGCGGGATCGTTGTCGATCTGATGGAACCATTCCGGACTGCCGCAATCGCGCTTCGTCTTGTAGCGCTGGCGGATACAAAACATTGCAAAAACCGCGTGTACAGCCCGCGAATCCCTGACGTATTTTCGGCCTCGACCCTCGCTCGAGAAGCGCCGGTTGCCTCACCCGATTGCCCGACAATAAAAATCCGGCCTGCACGTCAAGGTCGAACGGGAGCTGCCATGCGCCACGCGCCGAGCGACACGATTACCTGGGGCATGATGCTCCGCAAACTGCCGACGATTGCCAGAGCCATCCCACGGGTGGTGAAAGGCATGAAGGTGGCCAACGTCAAGGATCCGACCCAAACCTGTGGCCTGGGCTGGACATTCGAGCAAGCGACCCTGCGCAACCCTGATGGCCCTGCGCTGCTCTCGGGCGAGGTGGTGCTGAGTTATTCACAGGTCAACCAGTGGGCCAACCGCATCGCCCACTATCTGATCGGGCAGGGCATAGGCAAGGGCGATGTGGTGGCGGTGTTCATCGAGAACCGCCCGGAACTGCTGGTGACGATTCTGGCGCTGGCCAAGGTCGGCGCCGTCAGCGCGCTGCTCAATACCTCGCAGACCCGCGATACGCTGATTCACAGCATCAACCTGGTGACGCCGGCGGCGATCGTCGTCGGTGAGGAACTGCTGCCGGCATTTGCGGCGGTACGCGAGCAAGTGTCGATCCCTGCAATGCGCATCTGGTTCGTCGCCGATCAGGATACCTTCAGCCATCCGGGCATCGCGCCCGAGGGCTATATCAACCTGATCAGCGCCAGTGCCGACGCCTCGGGCGACAACCCGGCCAGCAGCCGGCAGATTTTTTTCGACGACCCCTGTTTCTATATCTACACCTCCGGCACCACCGGTTTGCCGAAAGCCGGCGTGTTCAAGCACGGGCGCTGGATGCGCAGTTCGGCGAGCTTCGGCATGATCGCCCTCGACATGCGCCCGGACGACATCGTCTACTGCACCCTGCCGCTGTACCACGCCACCGGGCTTTGCGTGTGCTGGGGCTCGGCGGTCAACGGCGCGTCCGGCTTCGCCATTCGCCGCAAGTTCAGCGCCCGGCAATTCTGGAGCGATGTGCGCCGCTACCGCGCCACCACCATCGGTTACGTCGGCGAGTTGTGCCGGTATCTGGTGGATCAGCCGCTCAGCGCCGACGACAGCCGTCACGACGTGCGCAAGATGATTGGCAATGGTCTGCGGCCCGGCGCGTGGGCCGAGTTCAAGACCCGTTTCGGGGTGCAACACATTTGCGAGCTGTACGCCGCCAGCGACGGCAATATCGGCTTCACCAACATCCTCAACTTCGACAACACCATCGGTTTCTCGCTGATGGCCTGGGAGCTGGTCGCCTACGATCAGGAAAGCGGCGAGCCGATTCGTGGCGCTGACGGGTTCATGCGCAAGGTCGGCCGGGGCGAGCGGGGCCTGCTGCTGGCGCGAATCGACGACAAGGCGCCGCTGGACGGTTACACCGATCCGCAGAAAACCGCCAAGGTCGTGCTGCAGGACGTATTCACCAAGGGCGATCGCTTTTTTAACACTGGCGATCTGCTGCGCAACATCGGTTTCGGTCATGCGCAGTTTGTCGACCGTCTCGGCGACACCTACCGCTGGAAGGGCGAGAACGTCTCGACCACCGAGGTTGAAAATCTGCTGCTCCAGCACCCGCACATTTCCGAAGCCGTGGCCTATGGCGTGGAAATCCCCAACACCAATGGCCGCGCCGGGATGGCGGCGATCACCCCGGCCGAGTCGCTGGCAACCCTGGATTTCGCCGAATTGCTGGCCTTCGCCCGCCAACGGATGCCGGCCTACGCGGTGCCGCTGTTCTTGCGGGTCAAGGTGAAAATGGAAACCACCGGCACCTTCAAATACCAGAAGACGCGCTTGAAAAACGAAGGCTTCGATCCCGGTCTGACGGGGGATGACCCGATCTATGCCTGGCTGCCGGGGACCGAAACCTACGTGCAGTTGACGGATGAAATTCTCGCGGATATCCGGGCAGGCAAGTACCGCTATTGATATTGGCTATCGGAGGTCTTGGAAAAAAGGGGATGACAGCTATCGCCGCGCTCGGGAAACTATCGGCTTTCCGATTGACCGAAAGTGGAGTTGCCCAATGTCCGACCAAAGCCGCCAGATGACCCCCGAAGAAGCTGCCGAATTCACCGAACAGGTATTCAACAAGGCGCGCGAGGGCGATGCGGTGATGCTGGATCGCCTGATCACGGCGGGCCTACCGGTGAACCTGACCAACAGCAAGGGCGACACCCTGCTGATGCTCGCCAGTTACTACGGTCACGTGGACGCGGTGCAAGTGCTGCTCAAGCACAAGGCCGACCCGGAACAACGCAACGGCAACGGCCAGAGCCCGATTGCCGGCGCGGCGTTCAAGGGGGATCTGGCGGTGGTCAAGGCATTGGTTGCCGGTGGGGCGCAGATCGAAGGCGCTTCCTTTGACGGACGCACGGCGCTGATGATGGCGGCGATGTTCAACCGCGTTGAAATCGTCGACTACTTGATCGACCAGGGCGCCGACCCGAAAGCCAAGGATGCCAACGGCATCACCGCGCTGGACGCTGCCCGCACCATGGGCGCTGTGGACACCACCGCGCAGCTGGAAAAACTGCTGGGCTGAAGCCGCTGGCCGGAACCCGCTCTGTGGCGAAGGCGAGAATGCGCTATCCTTCGCGCCCTCAAAATTCCCTTCGCCACAGGATCCGCCCCCATGAAAGCCGCACTCGCCGAACTCATCAGCAAAATCAGCTCCGGCTGCATGGGCGAAGACGAGATCCTGAAGGTCGCTGACGAAGCGGCACAGGCCTACGCCGATGCCGACGCCTTTCTGACCGCCAACCCGGACATCAACTACGACGACACTTTCCCGATTCCGCTGGGCGAGTGGGTCGTGGTCGGCAGTCTGCCGGAGACCGTGCTGTTCCAGGCCGACACCTACGTTGACCTGTTCGCGCAGATCATTGCCTCGTTCGGGCCAGGCGTCGAGTTCAACCTCAAGCCCAAGCAACTGGCCAAGACCGAAGCGCTGACCGCGCTCAACCGCATCCAGGTGCAGATGAGCAGCCTGAACAAGGAAAACGGCGGTTACACGCTGATGAACTTCAGCCAGTTGCTCGACGACGAGCTGCAAGTGGTGCTGGTCTACGGCAACGACGTGCCACGGGTAATGGAACTGTGCGCCGAAGTCGGCATTGCTGCCGCGCCGTGGCTGGAGGCCCTGAAGGTCGCCGTTCACGTCTGAACGCAATAAAAGGGAACCCTGTGCGCGGCCGTCTATCCTAAAAGTGCATGCCACTATTCTGGAGCGACACTATGGGTTCCACGTTCAACGGCCTGGTCGGCCTGATCATTCTTGCGCTCGACATCTGGGCGATCATCAATGTGCTGAAAAGCGGCGCCGAGACCGGGATGAAAATCCTTTGGGTGCTGCTGATCATCCTTCTGCCGGTACTGGGCCTGATCATTTGGGCGATTGCCGGGCCGCGGGGCAACGTGCGGATCTAGTTTCACAACTGAACAGGTTCTTTCCTGTGGGAGCGAGCTTGCTCGCGAAGGCGATTTTTCATTCAGCAAATGTGTTGAGTCGGATGGCCTCTTCGCGAGCAAGCTCGCTCCCACATTTGCCTTTCTGCGGCTTCAAAATGTCGTCTGTCAGCGGAAGGTTCGACCTGTCATCTTCGGCAACGTAGAATGCGCGCCTTTCCCGGGCGATCGAACCTGACGATTGGCGCCCGCGCATTCATCGGAGCACTTCACCATGACCGTCACCAAGACCAGCGAATACCTGGAAACCCTTTACGAAGGCTACGGCCAGCGTTTTCGCATGGAAAAACTGCTGCACGAAGTGCGCACCGAACATCAGCACCTGGTGATCTTCCAGAACCCGCGCATGGGCCGGGTGATGGCGCTGGACGGCGTGATCCAGACCACCGAAGCCGATGAATTCATCTATCACGAAATGCTCACCCACGTGCCGATCCTTGCTCACGGCACCGCCAAACGCGTGCTGATCATCGGCGGCGGCGACGGCGGCATGCTGCGCGAAGTGACCAAACACGCGAGCGTCGAGCACATCACCATGGTCGAGATCGACGGCACCGTGGTCGACATGTGCAAGGAGTTCCTGCCGAACCACTCCAGGGGCGCCTACGACGATCCGCGCCTGAATCTGGTGATCGACGACGGCATGCGCTTCGTCGCCACCACCACCGAAAAATTCGACGTGATCATTTCCGACTCGACCGACCCGATCGGCCCGGGCGAAGTGCTGTTCTCGGAAAACTTCTACCAGGCCTGCCACCGCTGCCTGAACGAGGGCGGCATCCTCGTGACCCAGAACGGCACGCCGTTCATGCAGATCGAAGAAGTGAAAACCACCGCCGGCCGCCTGCGCAGCCTGTTCCCGGACTGGCACTTCTATCAGGCGGCCGTGCCGACCTACATCGGCGGTTCGATGACGTTTGCCTGGGGTTCGACCAACCCGGCCTACCGCAAGCTGAGCCGCGAAATCCTGCAACAGCGCTTCATCGGCAGCGGCATCGTCACCCGCTACTACAACCCGGAAATTCACATCGGCGCCTTCGCCTTGCCGCAATACGTGCTGCAAGCGGTGAACAAGCCAAGCAACGACTGATCCTTCGCGGGTAAGAAAAAGCCGAGGCCTGTGTGCGAAAACACACCGGCCTCGGCTTTTTTTTAATGTTCAAGGCTGCAATCCCCGGGAACGATCAATCCTGACAAAAGTCGAGATAGATGTAAGCCCACTTGCGGGTTTGATCGAGGAGGCTCCGATGTCAAAGTGGAAAGTCACTTTCGTGGACGATCATGGTGAAACGATCGACGAAGTCTTCGAGTGCGAGGAATGCCCCAGTCATGAACGGGCAGCCCGCCTCATCAAGGAACGATTGCTGCCGGTCGCCGCCGAGCTTGACCTGAACGACCTGGAAGGGCGCACCGCCGATGCCGGCGTAAAAAGCCTGAAAACCCAGCACAGCATCGAAATCCGCAGCATCACCCCAATCTGAATCTTCTTTTACATTACTTGCCAGGCCTTGGCAGCGGCTCTCTCTTGGGGCTACTCTGCAAGCGAGATCAGCGAACGGATCGCTAAGGTCTGGTCTTGTCAGCTACATGCTTGTTTCCCGGCGGCAACGCGGTTGCCGTAATGCCTGGGCTGTTCGGCCAGGTGCAGGGAATACGGAAAGTCTATCCATCTATGCGAGGGGGACGTTTCATGAGCACAGCCTATCAAGAAGACATCAGCAGCAGCGTGCTGCGCCGCATGAAAGAAGGCGGTTTCGATTTTTCCCGATTCCATCCCATCGAGTTCTACGCCATTTTCCCGGACGAGGAGCGGGCGCGCAGGGCGGCAGGCAAGTTTCGCGGTGAATCCATCAATGCCCAGGTCAGTGCGCGCGACGACGGCGCCTGGTCGCTGGAATTGAGCAAAGTGATGTACGCAACCTACGACGATATTGGCGATTTCGAGCAGGGCTTTTCGGCGGTGGTCGAGCCTTTGGGCGGCATCATCGAAGGCTGGGGCGTGAAACAGGAGATCCGCAGCCGGCACCGTTTGAACTGATTACTCTCGCAACATGTCGAACTGCGGCTGACCTTCGGGTCGGCCGTTGTCGTTTCTGCACCTTGAACATTTCACGGCAAAACCCTGAAACAAGAAACCGGCGCAAAAAAAAGCCACCTGAAGAGGTGGCTGAAAGGGAAGACCGGAAGGAGAGGAAACCGGTCAGGGTTACGGCCGGGAGGGCTGCCGAGGCAAGCCGGATCAGTGGGGGCTGCGGGCTTCGTCAGGGACGTTTTTGCAGCGGATGCGCGGATTATCCTCAGCCGCCGGCGGGCAGTGAAATCAACTCTGACTATGCTGGTGATAGGCGACGGGACTGCGTCGCAATGAAGCGGGGGCGATCAGGTTGGGGCATTTGCCGCACAGGAATGGTGCGGTGCGTGCGACGTGAATATCCAACCGATTGATATCAAAGCGTTTATGCCGATGGCACGGGCCTTGCGATGGCCTGTATGTCCGGAGTGACAAGGAGTACGGCATGATCCGCACCTATTTTGATGAAATGTACGATGCCGGCGGCCAGATCCGCCCGCATTACCGGGAGTTTGCCCGCTGGCTGGCCGAGACGCCTGACGAATTGCTGGCCCAGCGGCGACGCGAGGCCGATCTGCTGTTCCATCGTGCCGGGATCACGTTCACGCTCTACGGGGACGAGCAAGGGACAGAACGCCTGATTCCCTTCGACACCATTCCGCGCAGCATCCCCGCCAGCGAGTGGCGGATTGTCGAGCGCGGCTGCATCCAGCGGGTCAAGGCGCTGAACATGTTCCTCGCCGACCTTTACCACGAGCAGCGCATCATCAAGGCCGGGATCATTCCAGCCGAGCAGGTGCTGGCCAACGAGCAATACCAGTTGGCGATGCAGGGGCTGGATCTGCACCGCGATATCTATTCGCACATTTCCGGCGTCGATCTGGTGCGTGACGGCGACGGTACGTATTACGTGCTCGAGGACAACCTGCGCACGCCGAGCGGCGTGAGCTACATGCTCGAAGACCGCAAGATGATGATGCGCCTGTTCCCCGAGCTGTTCGCCGCCCAGCGCATCGCCCCGATCGACCATTATCCGAACCTGTTGCTCGACACCCTGAAAAGTTCAAGCCCGATCGACGACCCGAGCGTCGTGGTGCTGACACCAGGTCGTTTCAACAGCGCGTTTTTCGAGCACGCGTTCCTCGCTCGGGAAATGGGCGTGGAACTGGTGGAGGGCGCGGACCTGTTCGTGCGCGACGACAAGGTTTTCATGCGCACCACCGACGGCCCGAAAGCGGTGGACGTGATCTACCGCCGGCTCGACGACGCGTTTCTGGATCCGCTGGCCTTCCGCCCGGATTCGATGCTCGGCGTGCCGGGGCTGCTGTCGTCCTATCGCTCGGGCAACGTGGTGCTGGCCAACGCGATCGGCACCGGCGTGGCGGACGACAAATCGGTGTATCCGTTTGTCACCGAGATGATCCGTTTCTACCTCGACGAAGAACCGATCCTGAAGAACGTGCCGACCTGGCAATGCCGTAATCCGTCCGAGCTTTCCCACGTGCTGGCCAATCTTCCCGATCTGGTGGTCAAGGAGACTCAGGGCTCCGGCGGTTACGGCATGCTCGTGGGGCCCGCAGCGACGACAGCGGAAATCGATGCATTCCGCGAGCGGATCAAGGCCAAGCCTCACGCCTACATCGCGCAACCGACGCTGTCGCTGTCAACCTGTCCGACCTTTGTCGAAAACGGCATTGCGCCGCGCCATATCGACCTGCGCCCGTTCGTATTGTCCGGCCGCGAAACCCGGGTCGTGCCCGGCGGTTTGACCCGTGTCGCCCTGCGTGAAGGCTCTCTGGTGGTGAATTCATCCCAGGGTGGCGGAACCAAGGACACCTGGGTGGTCGAGGATTGAAGGAAGCCTGCCATGTTAAGTAGAACTGCCTCGGATCTGTACTGGATGTCGCGTTACCTGGAGCGGGCGGAAAACCTCGCCCGCATGCTCGATGTCAGCTATTCGCTGTCGCTGATGCCGCAGGACGGCCGTGGCGACGGTCTGCACGAACTGGCGATGCCGCTGCTGATCACCGGCACGCTGGACGATTACCTGGAACGCCACGGCGAGTTGCATGCCGAACGATTGCTGCACTTTTTCGCCCTCGACGCGGCCAACCCCGCGAGCATCTACAGCTGTCTCGGTGCGGCGCGAGCCAGCGCCCACGCGGTGCGCGGTCGGATCACCGCCGACATGTGGGAGAACATCAACGCCACCTGGCTGGAGATCCGCGGGATTGCCAATCAGGGCCTCAGCCGCTATGGCATGAGCCGCTTCTGCGAGTGGATCAAGGAACGTTCGCATCTGTTCCGGGGGGCGTCCTACGGCACCATCATGCGTAACGATGCGTTTCGTTTCATTCGCCTGGGCACGTTCATCGAGCGCGCGGACAACACGCTGCGACTACTCGATGCTCGCTATGAAATGGCGGGTGATCAAGCCGAAGCGGTCAGCGATGGCACCGCTCACGCCTATTACCAGTGGAGTGCGCTGTTGCGAGCGCTGTCATCGTTCGAGGCCTACACCGAGATCTATCGCGATGCGCCGGGCGCCCGGCATGTGGCCGAGTTGCTGCTGTTGCGTGCCGATGTGCCGCGTTCGCTGCGGGCCTGCACCGAAGAAATCGACCAGATTCTGGCGCAGTTGCCGGGGGCAAACGGTCGTCCCGCGCAACGGCTTGCAGCGGAAATGGACGCACGCCTGCGCTACACCGGCATTCAAGAAATTCTCGAGGAAGGGCTGCACGCCTGGCTCACCGAGTTCATCCCGCTGGTTCGCCAGTTGGGCAACGCCATTCACAGTTCCTACCTGGAGGCCGCATGAGACTTTCCATCAGCCACGAGACCACCTATCACTACGAAGATCAGGTGCGCGCGAGCATCCAGTACCTGCGCCTGACACCCCACGACAGCGAGCGTCAGCATGTGCTGAGCTGGCAGCTCGACCTGCCGCGCCCGGTGCGGGCCCAGCTCGATCCGTTCGGCAACATCCTGCATGTGCTGACCATGGACGAGCCCCACGAAGCGATCATCATCGGTGCCCGTGGGCAGGTTGATATCGACGAATTGCGCGAAGCGGAGCATGAGAGCCAGTCGGCGCTGCCGTTCCTGCGTTTCACCCGGCTGACCGAGGCTGACGAGGCGCTGCGGGCGTTCGCCGAGAAGTCCTGCAAACAACGACGGGACCGCAACGCATTGATTGACCTGATGCATGGGCTGAACCAGCACATGACCTACACGCCGGGTTCCACCGAGGTCGACACCAGCGCCGCCGAGGCCTTCGCCGGACGTGCGGGTGTTTGCCAGGACCACGCCCACGCATTTCTGGCCTGTGCGCGCAGCCTCGGTGTGCCGTCGCGCTATGTGTCGGGTTATCTGTACAGCGAGGATTGCGAACACCTGGCCAGTCACGCCTGGGCCGAAGCCTGGATCGATGACGCCTGGTACAGCTTTGACGTGACCAATGAACTGGCGCGGCCGGAACGACACTTGAAATTGGCGGTGGGCCTGGATTACCTCGACGCCTGCCCGGTGCGGGGCATGCGTCGGGGCGGCGGGTCAGAGCAGATGCACGCGAAAGTGCTGGTGTCGCCGACACCTGCGCCGGTTATCTCGGTGCAACAGCAGTAAACGATGTTGTCGGTTTACTTGGCGGGCGCAACCTTGCGCCCGGCCATGTGCTGTAAGTACCCCACCAGTTTCTGCAGATCCGCGTCCGGTAACACCTCGGCGGAAAACCCCGGCATCTTCGCCTGTGGCCACTGGCGCAGACTCTGCGGATCGCGGATGTAGCGCTTGAGGAAGTCCGCGCCGAAGTATTCGGTCGGGTTGTATGGAATATTCAGGTCCGGCCCGAATTGCGCATCGCCCGCACCATTGAGGCGATGGCAGGCCAGGCAATTCTTCTGGAATAGCGCGAAACCTTGATTCACCGGATCATCGGCCTTCAGCGCAGGATCCGGCAGCAGGGCAGGGAAGCGCTCGGCCACTGGCGCCATGCGCTTGATGCTCGCGACTTCAAATGGCCATTGTTCCGGACTGATATTGCCGGCCTGCGGATCGGTCCACACCAGATAGAACGGCCCGGCGCTGTGCTTGCCCTCCGACAGCGGCGGCCAGGGCTGTGCCGGATCTTCGATGGCCAGCCAGGCGCGCGAACCCTTGTTGTTCAGTAGCGGCGCGGCGGACAGCTCAGCGGCAAAACCGTCCAGCGCTACGGCTTGCAGGTGATCGTCCGGTTTGATGCCGGGCAGCAGCGCGGCCATCGGCACGGCGCGATAAGTCATGTCCTTCTTGTAGGACACATCATTCTTGATCGTGAGGGTTTGTACCTGAGGATGCTTGAGCAATTCCTCGGTCTGCCAGATGCGGCTGTTCTCGCCCAGCTCCAAATTCAGCTGTGCGGCAGACAGGGGCAAGCTCAGCAGCATGGCCCCGAACATAATGAGCGTTTTCAAGTGATCGCCGTCCATGTCGTGGAAGTGCGCAGAGATTGGCACAGCCACGCTGGCCCGGATAGCGGGCCAGTCACATTTTCAGTGGCGATGAACTATACCTGCCGCTTGAATCAGCCGATGACCTTGGTCAGATTCGGCAGAATCAACAACAGCGTCGTGGCGAAAAGAATGAGCCCTGCTTGACGAACTTTCGGTTGTTTGAACATGGCTTGACCGCCTTTTTTGTTATTTCCTGATGCTTGCCTGCATGTCCATGATGGCAAGCGCTGCACTTCCTGTAGCGAACGCCTGTCTCGGCAAAACCCGACGACAATGACGTACATCTTCACCTTAGGGCCCGCGTCACGCTTCGCTTAGATCCATTTCGTATGTATTTCATACTGATCGCGATTAAAAAGGCATGAGGCCCATTGCCAGCTTCTTTGTCGCCCTTTTGCTAGACAGCTCGCGCACCTGAACCGGTTAACCAAGGCACGGATGACCGTCCGTCTGAGCGTGCGCGTCAACGTCATTGAGCGCTGTGGTCATTGAATCCATGACCTGCGAAGACAACAGTGACAGCACGAATTTCACTCACCGCACAGGTTCGAGGACGTCATGACCCAAGCTTTGATTTTCGACGCGTTACGTACGCCCCGTGGCAAGGGCAAGGCCGACGGTTCGCTGCACAGCGTCAAACCGGTGAACCTGGTGGCCGGGCTCTTGAGCGCTTTGCAGGTTCGTACCGAACTGGACACCAGCCAGGTCGATGACGTCGTGCTCGGTTGTGTCACGCCGATTGGCGATCAGGGCTCGGACATCGCCAAGACTGCCGTGCAGGTGGCCGATTGGGACGTCAGCGTCGCGGGCGTGCAGATCAACCGCTTCTGCGCGTCAGGGCTGGAGGCGGTAAACCTGGGGGCGATGAAAGTGCGCTCCGGGTTCGAAGACCTGGTGGTGGTCGGCGGTGTGGAATCCATGTCCCGCGTGCCGATGGGTAGCGACGGCGGCGCTTGGGCGCTGGATCCGCAAACCAATTTGCACAGCCATTTCACACCGCAAGGCGTCGGCGCGGATCTGATCGCCACGCTTGAAGGTTTCAGCCGTCAGGACGTCGATGCCTACGCGCTGCACTCGCAGCACAAAGCCGCTCGCGCCCGGGCCGACGGTTCGTTCAATAAGTCATTGGTGCCGGTGCAGGACCAGAACGGCATCATCCTGCTCGATCACGATGAGTTCATTCGTGCAGAGTCGACCCTTGAAGGTCTGGGCAAGCTCAAGCCGAGCTTCGAGATGATCGGCCAGATGGGTTTCGACGCCACGGCATTGCGGGTCTACAGCCATGTCGAGCGCATCAACCATGTGCACACGCCGGGCAACAGCTCGGGGATCGTCGACGGCGCGGCACTGATGTTGATCGGCTCCGAGGCCAAGGGGCGGGCGCTGGGCCTGCAACCCCGGGCGCGGATCGTCGCCACGGCGATCACCAGCACTGACCCGACCATCATGCTCACCGGCCCGGCGCCGGCCACTCGCAAGGCGCTGGCCAAGGCCGGGCTGCGGGTGGAAGACATCGACCTGTTCGAGGTCAACGAGGCGTTTGCCTCGGTGGTGCTGAAGTTCATCAAGGACATGGCTGTCGACCCGGACAAGGTCAACGTCAATGGCGGCTCGATCGCCATGGGCCACCCGTTGGGGGCCACCGGTTGCGCGATCCTCGGCACCTTGCTCGATGAACTGGAAGCCCGACGCCTGCGCTACGGCCTCGCGACGCTGTGCGTCGGCGGCGGCATGGGTATCGCCACCATCATCGAACGCCTCTGACCCCAAGGAATCCTGTCATGACCCAAGCCATTCGTTACGAAAAAGGCCAGGACGGCATCGTCCTCCTGACCATCGACATGCCGGGCCAGAGCGCCAACACCATGAACGCGGTGTACCGCGAGGCCATGGCCGAAAGCGTCGCCCGATTGCAGGCGGAAAAAGATGACATCGCCGGGGTGATCATCACGTCGGCCAAGAAAACCTTCTTCGCCGGTGGCGACCTGAATGAACTGATCAAGGTTGGCAAGCCCGAAGCCAAGGCTTTCTACGACATGGTGCTGACCCTCAAGGGGCAGTTGCGCACCCTGGAAACCCTCGGCAAACCGGTGGTCGCGGCGATCAACGGCGCGGCGCTCGGCGGCGGCTGGGAAATCTGCCTGGCCTGCCACCACCGCGTGGCCATGGACGATGCGTCGATACAGCTCGGTTTGCCGGAAGTGACCCTCGGGCTGTTGCCGGGCGGCGGTGGCGTGGTGCGCATGGTGCGCATGCTCGGTATTGAAAAGGCTCTGCCATATCTGCTCGAAGGCAAGAAGGTTCGTCCGCAACAGGCATTGCAGGCGGGTTTGATCGATGAGCTGGCGGCGGATCGCGATGAGTTGCTGGCCAAGGCCCGGGCCTGGATTCTGGCCAATCCTGCGGCCGTGCAGCGTTGGGACGTAAAGGGCTATCAGATTCCCGGCGGTACGCCGTCGAACCCGAAAGTCGCGCAGATGCTGGCGATTGCGCCGTCGATCCTGCGCACCAAAACCCAGGGCACGTTGCCGGCGCCGGAGAAGATTCTGTGCGCGGCGGTGGAAGGCGCGCAGGTGGATTTCGACACGGCGCACCTGATCGAAACCCGTTATTTCACTGAACTGACCACTGGCCAGATCTCGAAAAACCTGATCGGCACCTTCTGGTTCCAGCTCAATGAAATCAATGCCGGCGGTTCTCGGCCGCAGGGTTTTGCGCCTTATGTGACGAAGCGTGTGGGCGTCCTCGGCGCGGGCATGATGGGCGCGGGAATCGCCTATGTCAGCGCGTCGGCCGGGATCGACGTCGTGCTCAAGGACGTCAACCTCGCGGCTGCGGAAAAGGGCAAGGCGCATTCGGCGGCGTTGCTGGACAAGAAAGTTGCTCGCGGGCAGATGAATGCGCAACAGCGTGAAGCGGTTCTGGCGCGTATCCAGACCACTGAAAGCGATACCGATCTGGCAGGCTGCGATCTGATCATCGAGGCGGTGTTCGAGGATCGTCAACTCAAGGCCAAGGTCTCGGCAGCGGCGCAGCAAGTGGTCGGCGCCGACGCGGTGATTGCTTCCAACACCTCTACCTTGCCAATCACTGGTTTGGCGACCGCAGTACCGGATCAAGGCAAGTTCATCGGCCTGCACTTCTTCAGCCCGGTGGAAAAAATGCCGTTGGTGGAAATCATCAAAGGCGCGCAAACCAGCGACGAAACCCTCGCACGCGGGTTCGATTTCGTACTGCAAATCAAGAAAACCCCGATTGTGGTCAACGACAGTCGCGGCTTCTTCACTTCGCGAGTATTCGGCACCTTCATCAATGAAGGCATTGCGATGCTGGGTGAGGGCGTCAGTGCGCCGATGATCGAGACCGAAGCGCGCAAGGCCGGCATGCCTGTCGGGCCGCTGGCGATCTCTGACGAAGTTTCCCTCAGCCTGATGAGCCATATCCGTCAACAAACGGCCAAAGACCTTCAAGCAGAAGGGAAACCGCTGATTGAGCACCCGGCGTTTGCCGTGATTGACTTGCTGCTCAACGAATACAAGCGGCCGGGCAAGGCCGCGGGAGGCGGTTTTTATGAGTACCCGTCGGGTGGGCAGAAGCATCTGTGGCCCGAACTGAAAACCCGCTTCGAGAAAGCCGACGGGCAGATTTCGCCGAAGGACGTGCGTGATCGACTGCTGTTCGTGCAGGCGATTGAAACCGTACGTTGCGTGGAGGAGGGCGTGCTGACGTCGACGGCGGATGCGAACGTCGGCTCGATTTTCGGTATCGGCTTCGCGGCATGGACGGGCGGTGCGCTGCAGTTCATCAACCAATATGGGGTGAAGGACTTTGTCGCGCGGGCGCAGTACCTGGCGGAACAGTACGGTGAGCGTTTCGCACCGCCAGCGCTGCTGCTGGAGAAGGCTGCGAAAGGCGAGTTGTTCTAACGGGCTGGGAACGCATTTCGGGGCTTGCCTTGCCGGGTGGTTTCGAGGCAGGCTCTGGGGTGTGCATTATTCCCATCACGTGTCAGGTATTTTTTATGTCGCTACGCATCTGCATTCTGGAAACCGACATCCTGCGTCCGGAACTGGTCGATCAATATCAGGGTTACGGGCAGATGTTCCAGCGCCTGTTCTCGCAGCAACCGATCGCCGCCGAGTTCACGGTCTACAACGTGATGCAGGGCGATTATCCGAGTGATGACCTGACCTTCGAT
Source organism: Pseudomonas sp. MCal1 (assembly GCF_026341415.1). Taxonomy (NCBI): domain Bacteria; kingdom Pseudomonadati; phylum Pseudomonadota; class Gammaproteobacteria; order Pseudomonadales; family Pseudomonadaceae; genus Pseudomonas; species Pseudomonas sp. MCal1. The sequence continues at coordinate 149,282 of NZ_JAKUMP010000002.1, read as the reverse complement.
GCTTACCTGGTGACCGGCAGCAAGGCCGACTCGTTTGGTACCGATCCGTGGATCCAGACACTCAAGCAATACCTCCTGACCCGTTATGAGCGCGGCGACAAACTGCTGGGCGTGTGCTTCGGCCATCAGTTGCTGGCACTGCTGCTGGGCGGCAAGAGCGAGCGTGCTACGCAAGGTTGGGGCGTCGGCATTCACAATTACAAACTGGCGGCCAAGGCACCGTGGATGAGCCCGGTGCGCGAAGAGCTGACGCTTTTGATCAGCCACCAGGATCAGGTGACGGTGCTGCCGGAGAACGCAACGGTGATTGCTTCCAGCGATTTCTGCCCGTACGCGGCGTACCACATCAACGATCAGGTGCTGTGCTTCCAGGGACATCCGGAATTCATTCACGACTATTCGCGAGCGCTGCTGGATCTGCGTCAGGAAGCGCTGGGCGAGCAGGTCTACAGCAAGGGCGTGGCCAGTCTGGAACATCAGCACCACGGCACCACCGTGGCGGAATGGATGATGCGCTTCGTGGCGCACAAACCGACCGCTGCTTGAGCCCTGACGCCCTCGTGCCTTGCAACGGGGGCGTTTTTTCTTATAGCCAGCCGGATTTCTTGAAGCTTGCCCACAGGCTCACGCAGCCGACCGTGATAAATCCCAGCACGCCGAAATAGCCGTAATGCCAGCTCAGCTCCGGCATGTTCTGGAAGTTCATCCCGTAAATCCCGGCCACCGCCGTCGGGAACGCCAGAATCGCCGCCCACGCAGCGAATTTACGCTGCACGACGCTCTGGCGTGAGGCTTCCAGCAGCACGCCGATTTCGATGGTCTGGCTGGCGATGTCGGCCAGGGTGGTCAGATCTTCCATCTGCCGGTTCACGTGGATCTGTACGTCGCGAAAGTACGGGCGCATGTTCTTGTCGATGAAGGGGAAGCTCAGCTTCTGCAGTTCCTCGCCGATTTCCACCATCGGCGCGGCGTATCGACGCAAACGCAGGACATCGCGACGCAGGCCGTGAAGCTTCTGGATGTCGTGCTCATTCAGTGCGCTGCACAACACGTTGCGCTCCAGTTCATCTATCTCGGCGTGGATCGCTTCACCCACCGGCTGATAGTTTTCGATGACGAAATCCAGCAGCGCATACAGTACGAAATCTTCCCCGTGTTCCAGCAACAGTGGCCGCGCCTCACAGCGTTGGCGGACATGGGCGTAGGACGCCGAGTGACCGTTGCGGGCGGTGATGATGTAGCCCTTGCCGGCGAAGATGTGGGTTTCGATGAACTGCAGAATTCCGTGTTCGCGCACCGGCGAGTAGGTGACGATGAATAGCGCGTCGCCAAAGGTTTCCAGCTTCGGCCGGCTGTGCTTTTCCAGGGCGTCTTCAATGGCCAGTTCGTGCAGGTTGAACTGGCGTTGCAGGTTGGACAGTTCCTGAGCGTTCGGCTCTTCGAGGCCGATCCAGACGAAGTGGCCGGTCTTGGCGGCCCAGGCCGCGCCTTCGTCGAGGGAAATATTGGTGACTTTCTTACCGGCGCTGTAAACCGCAGCAGCAACAACTCGACCCATGGTGGTGATTCACTTCTTCTTGACAGATGGCAGGGGAGACATGACTTCAGCTTAGCCATGTCGCTGCTTGAGAGTCAGTGAAATCTGCACAGTTCACCGGGCAAAAGAAAACCCGCACGGGGCGGGCTTCTTTTTTATGCGGCTTGCAGTTGCCGATCCATTGCATCGATGCACTCGCGCATCTGCTCGCGGCACTGGCTGATGAGCATGGGCATGTCGTCCATGGTCAGTCCGGCGGTAGGAATGGCCGGCAGCGAGCGTATGAGAATTTTCCCGCTGTGCCAGCGGTTCAGGCGCATGTGCTTGATGTAGCTGCTGACACACACCGGAACGATCGGCACTCCGGCGGCGATGGCCATCTGGAATGCGCCTTTCTTGAACGGCAGCATTTCCTCACCCAGGTTGCGAGTGCCTTCCGGGAAGACCCAGATCGAGGTGTCCTTGTGCTGCAAGGTGTCAGTGGTGGTCAGCATCGACCGGCGCGCCTTGTGCGCGTTCCCGCGATCGATCAACACATTGCCCGCCAGCCAGAACAGCTGCCCGAACAGCGGCACCCACTTCAGGCTTTTTTTGCCGATGCACACCGTACGACGCGGCACCACGTTACCGAACACGAACAGGTCGTAGTTGGACTGGTGGTTGGCAATGATCACGCAGCTGTCGGGTTTGTTCATCAATGGGCCCACATCGGCCTTCACCCGCAGACGCAAAATGCACATGGCCGGCAATGCATAGAGGCGGGCACACAGGCGACTGTTGTCCGGATTGAATGGCCGGCACAGCCCGAGTATCACTCCGAGTATTCCCGCAAGAATAAAGTGCAGGCTCATCAATAACATACGAAACACAAACAGCATTTTCAGGCCCATCGGGACAAAAGGTGGCGCAGTGTACGGATGTGCACTGTTTTCGGCAATTGCCGCTAAAGAGTCCGGAGATGGGCGATGTTTAAGCGCATGTTTCCGACTTGTTGGTCAGAGGCGTCCTAGAGCTGCTGCCGAGTTTTCAACAGAGCGTGCAAGAAAAAGCCCGACACGACGGTCGGGCTTTTCTGAATCGGGGCGAGCCGGGTATCAGCCCAGATGCTCCTGATCCTGGATGATCGCGTTGTCCAGAGTTTCCAGCAGCGCCTTGCGCACCTTCAACTTGGTGTTCTTGTGCGCAGTCATGTTGATCTTCTTCAGCTGACGCGCGGCGGCGAGGGCGGCACCTTGCAGTTCCTCGGCAGAAACTACTTTGTCGAGGAAACCGGCATCCACTGCACTTTGCGGATCAAACATCTCGCCGTTGATCACCGAACGGTGGAAAGCCGAGCGACGCAGGCGATCACGGGCCAGCTCGATGCCGGCGTGGTGCATGGTCATGCCGATCTGCACTTCATTCAGACCAATGCTGAACGGGCCGTCGACACCGATCCGATAGTCGGCGGACAACAGAATGAACGCACCTTTGGCCACGGCATGTCCCGGGCACGCAACGATCACCGGGAACGGGTGCGACAGCAGGCGGCGGGCCAGGGTCGAGCCGGCGGTTACCAGCGACACCGCTTCCTTAGGGCCGGCAGTCATCACTTTCAGGTCATAGCCGCCAGAGAGAATGCCCGGCTGACCGGTGATGATCACGACGGCACGATCCGCCACTGCCTGATCCAGCGCCGCGTTGAAGGCTGCGATCACGTCCGGGGAAATGGCGTTGACCTTGCCGTTGCTCAGGGTCAGGGTCGCGATACCGTCTTCGAGGTGGTAGGCAATCAGGTCGCTCATGGCGCAATTCCTTATAAGAAAGATGGGCAGACGTTACCCACCGTCGCCGGTCAGGTAAAGCACTGTGACTGACCCGCCAGTCACCGTTTGCCGACTGACACGACGCGTGGCTGACGCATTCGCGCCCATATAGAAGGGCTGCGCTCACCGGAGATTGGCCGGATCGTCATGGTTCCATGAGGGGGGGTAACGACTTTTTCTCTTAACCGCATGAAAATTCTGAAAAAAAGTTTGCCATCAGAAAAGCTTTCGACTACATTAGCGCGCCTCGACAGACAGAACATGTTTGAAGAGATACGGTGAAGTGTCCGAGTGGCTTAAGGAGCACGCCTGGAAAGTGTGTATACAGGAAACTGTATCGAGAGTTCGAATCTCTCCTTCACCGCCAAATTCGATGTAAACAAAACCCCTGGTTTCTATGGAAACCAGGGGTTTTGTGCATTCTGGCGCCAGTATTTTTTGGTCACAGAGACGGATTCGGCTTCCTTTTGCCAGGGCATTACAATCGCGGCTATTTCCGGCATGTAAAAGGACGACCTCCATGATCATTTCTACCACCCACTCCATCGAAGGCCGGCAAATTACGGCTTATCTGGATATCGTCAGTGCCGAGTCGGTGCAGGGCGTGAATGTGATTCGCGATATGTTTGCCGGGATGCGGGACTTTTTCGGCGGGCGTTCGCAGACGCTGGAGCGGGCGTTGAAGGAGGCGCGTGTTCAGGCGACTGACGAGATCAAGGAGCGCGCGCGGGCTTTGCAGGCGGATGCGGTGGTCGGGGTGGATTTCGAGATCAGCATGCCGGCAGGGAAGGGTGGCATGGTAGTGGTGTTTGCGACCGGCACGGCGGTCAAGTTGCGCTGAGGCATGTGAGCCCATTCAATGGAATGGGCCCTTTACTGACAATCAGCCCTGTGGTTTGAGCAGCGCGGTGCCTTTCAAGTCGTAGGTCAGCAGCGTTTTTAGCGGCGCGGGACCAATGGTTCGTCATTGTGTTTAATTTCCGTAGGCCATTCGTCGGCCCCCAGATGATCTGAATCACAAGTCCAGGAATGACCGGCTAGTCTCAAAAGCCTTGGAGGTCGATATTTTTTCAGGCAAAAGGGTTTGCCGGTGTCGGCCCGCATTTGAAAAGGGGTGATGAGATGACTGATCCGTACATCGAAGACGACGGGGCTGAATTTCCATTCAACAATTGCGTGCGCTGCGGCCAGACGGAGTATCAGGCCGGGTTTGGCGAGGACCCGGTGCAGACCGGCAAGATTAAGTCCACGGCACCCAAGGGGCCGAAGGCGAAGTTCCTGCCGAAGGTCACCACTCGCTCCAGAAAGTGATCCTTATCCTGCAACGCCTCGCCATTGAACGGGGTTTTTTATGCTCTGCCTTGGTCAGGAAGCGTCTTACATCGATTGAGGATTTTGTCTGGTTTTTTTCACAAACTTTTCACACCTGCGTTAGTAGGGTGAAGCCATCCGTTAGAAAGCAAGTCTCCAGCCCGTCTCCCCAGCGGGCTTTTTTTTGCTCGTCATAAAACCTTTTCTGTATTCGCTGTCCAATCGGCGCCAAGCGCGTTGCGACGCTGGACATTGACGCGGCAAGAGCATTCAATCTGCGACCTTTTTTATTCCTTCTGTTGAGGTTTTTCGTCATGCGTTTAACTCTGCCTGCTCTGGTTCTGGGGCTTCTGGTTGCTCAAGGTGCGATGGCTGGCGACGGTACCGCCGCATTGGGTGGCGGTCTGGGCGGCGCTCTGGGTAACGTGGTTGGTCAGAAAATGGGCGGCAGCACCGGTGCAGCGATTGGTGCAGGTGTGGCAGGTGCGGCCGGCAGCGCATTGGCTGCCAAGAAAGGGGCTCGTACCAAAGCGGCCATTGGCGGCGGTGTCGGTGCGGCAGGCGGTTCGGTGATCGGTAACAGCCTGGGCGGCAAGACCGGCGCCACCATCGGTGCTGGCCTGGGCGGCGCAGCCGGTGGCGCGGTGGGCAGCAATCTGTCCAAGGGCCATAAGCGTCACTGATTGCCAACGCGTGACTGAAAAGGCCCGGCTTCATGCCGGGCCTTTTCGTTGCTGAACGTTTTTGCCGGATGCGCCTCCAATACCACATAGCCCCCTCCGCGGGCGTACCGTCCCGACTCGGGACCTGTGAGGTCTGTATGCGATTGACATTATCCGCATTGGTTTTGGGATTGTTCGTGGCCCAAGGTGCCATGGCCGCCGGCGATGGCACTGCCGCCGTGGGTGGCGGATTGGGTGGCGCGTTGGGCAATGTGGTCGGCGGCCAGCTCGGTGGCAGTACCGGCGCGGCGGTAGGTGCTGGCGTTGGCGGTGCGGCCGGCAGTGCCGTTGGAGCGAACAAACGCAATCGTACGGAAGCCGCCATTGGCGGCGGCCTCGGCGCCGCAGGCGGTTCAGTGGTCGGCAACAGCCTCGGTGGCTCGACCGGTTCGACCATCGGCGCAGGGCTGGGCGGCGCGGCGGGTGGTGCGGTCGGTAACAACCTGGGGGACGATGGCGGCAAGTCGCATTCCGGTGGTGGCCACAAGCACAAGTACAAACACAAGAACCGTCATCGTTGAGTGATGGGTTCTACAGAAACCCGGTTTTAAGCCGGGTTTTTTTACGCCTGCGCGTCATGCGCAGGAACGAATGGCGACCATACTTTTCGAACGTCGTATACGAATGCAATTGACGAGGTACGCCATGACTCCTGAAACCGAAGGCAAGGAAGAAAAAGGCCCGAGCGGATTGCCGTTTATCAATGATCCGGGGAATGAAGATCCGGGGTCGTTGATGGATGATGCGACGGTTCCGCTTATGGAGGGTGAGGACGAGCTTGAGTATGAGGATTTTGATGATGATGAGTGATGGGGCACTCGCATCAATTTTCCTGCAGCGATTTTTTGGTGTGCTGTTCGTTAGATTTAAGTAATCTCAACTGAAACAAAATAAAGTGGTTGAGCATGTCTCTTTATAAAAAAAATCGCAAATCTACCAAATAAAATATATCGCGATGGAAGTTAAAGTTTCAGGTCTTAAGGTTTTAATTAAGTTTCATGGAGTGGAGTGGTGGTCAGATAAACCGTAGGTTCGCGAAGGCATATAAAAGCGGTCGTGAAGTGTATCGATGAGTTATCAGAGACGGCCGAAACTTCAAACCGTGAACCAGTATTTTTGATGGTTAACCTCAGGTTTTTGTCTGTAGGTAAATTGTGTAATGCCAAATCCTCTATTTCGCTGCATGTTATACCTATGCGGCAAGCGTTAAATCCCATTTTTTCCCATTTTTTCGGAGGAGTGTCCGGGATTTCAGGTATGTCGAAACCTAAGGTGACGGTCGAGTAATTGTTGTCGATATTTAAGATGAAAAGTTTAATTTCTCCAATGGCTATTGGGGAGCTAAAGATCATGTTGAAAAAAGTGCTTTCTGCTACATCGGTCCAGTGCTTCATGGTTATTTCCTAAAAGGATAGTGCTCGTCTGTATTTTTAACTTTTCCAGTTCTTGGGTTGGCTGCGGGGCGGATGTTGAAATGTGGTCCTTGATCTCCAGTTTTCCTAGGATCGCCGAATTTATGCCCGGCAGAGTGATCTTGCAATATGAGCTTGAAACCATCCTCTCGAGTATACATATACTGCCTAGTTCTAATGGGTATGCCGGAGTCGTTCAAGATGCTTCTGCCGTTTATATCGGTCATGTTGATGTAAATAAACTGACCTGGTTTGCCACTGATCTCGTCAAACTGTACGTCTGGCTGTTGACCTTTTGGAATCCCTGCATCAGCTTTTGCCTGTCTGAAAGCGCCGCGTCTGGAAACATTCGGAAGCTCAACCTCACCAAAATCTGAACAAGCAACTGATTTCCCATTTTTGGGCGGACAATTGGACGTCAATCCCAACGGATCCACCCACCCCGTGGGATTCGGCACGTACCGGTACTGGTTCAGCCCCCCGGCCAGCTTCACCGGATCCGGCGTCAGGTACCGGCCCACCTCCGGGTCGTAATACCGGTGCCGGTTGTAATGCAGTCCGCTTTCGTCATCGAAGTACTGCCCCTGAAAGCGCAGAGGCTGGTTCAGGTAGTCCTCGGTCGCCAGTTCCAGCGAGGTGACCTTGCCGTAGGCGCTGTATTTGGCCGACCAGACGATGTCGCCGCTGTAGTCGGTCAACTCCTGCGGCGTGCCGAGGTGGTCGAGTTGGTAGTAGAACGGGCAGGCGCGTTTCGGGCCTTTGCCGTCGAGCATCGCCAGCGGGCGGAAGGTCCCCGGTTCGTAGATGAAGCTGCGGTGTTGTTGTTCGCTGCTTTCGGCGATCAGGTGGTCGCCTTGCCAGAAGAACTCGGTGGTCTGGCCGTCGACGGTCTTGCGGATGCGCCGGCCGAAGGCGTCGTATTGGTAGGTCGCGCTGGTGCCGTCGGGGCGGGTAAGGCCGATCAGGCGGTGCTGGCTGTCGTAGCGGTATTCGGTGACGAGTTGTTGGCCGCGGCCGCGGCGTTCGCGGATCAGGTTGCCGAAGGCGTCGTAGTCGTAATGGCGGTCGCCCTGCATCAACAGGCGGTTGCCCTTGATCTGGGTCGGGCCGGGGCGGTCCTGCATCAGCAGGTTGCCGGCCGGGTCGTGGGCGAAGTTTTCCGGCACATCGTCGCGGGTGTGGCGCACGCGAATCAGCCGGTCGAGGGCGTCGTAGGTGTAGCTGCGCTGGCCGTGGCGGGTGTCGGCAATGTGTTCGAGGTTGCCGTTGGCGCTGTAGGCAAAGTCGCGGCGGTACAGCGCGCTGCGTTGATGGCCTACGGCGTGGGACTGCAAGCGGCCCTGTTCGTCGTAGGCATATTCGCTGAGCAGCAGGCCTTGCTGGCGCTGCTGTTCGCGGCCGTTCTGGTAGACGTGGCGGGTCAGCAAGGCGCCGTTGAGGTCGATCGCGGTCAGCGCACCGCCCTTGGCGTAGTGGTAATCGAGCTTGCTGTTGTCCGGCAGGCGCAGGCGGGTCAGTTGGCCGCAGGCGTCATAGGTGTAACGCAGGGTGCCCCAGCCCTGATGCTCGCGCACCAGCCGATCCTGCAGGTCGTATTCGAAGGCCAGCGGGTGATCCTGGCCGTCATCCACGCCAACCAGACGACCGAGGCGGTCATAGCGATAGCTGACCTCGACCCCGTCCGGCAGGGTCTTGAGCAGCAGACGTCCGGCGCTGTCGCGTTGGTAAGCGGTGACCAGCGTCGAGCCGTCGTCGCCGAACTCGGTCTTTTCCAGCAGATGGCCGTTGCGGTCATAGACGTACGCGGTGCGCCGGCCATCGAAGCCGGTTTCCTGTCGGATCAGTCCGGTCGGCGTGTAGTCCAGCCGGTACTTTTCGCCGGACTCGTTCTCGATTTCCGTGAGCAGCAGCTGCGCATGGTCGTAGCGGTACTGCACTCGTGTACCGTCCGGGTTGATCCGGCGGCTGACCAGGTGCAGGTCGTCGTCATACTCGTAACGGGTGATGCGCCCCTGTTCATCGCGTTCGGCGGTGATCTGGCCATAGGCGCTGTAGGACCAGGCGCGGGTGGCTCCGGTAGGCAGCGTCGTCTGGATCAGCCGGCCAACGGCGTCCCAGGCGTGGCGAGTGACCGCACCATGCTCGTCCTGAACCGTCGTCCGCCGCCCCAAGGCGTCGTAGGAAAACTTCCGAACCCCGCCGTCCGGCAGACTTTCCTCGACCAGTTGACCCAGGTCGTTCCAGACGAACACATGGCGACCACTGTCCGGATAACGGATCGACCGCAACCGCCCCTGCGCGTCAAAGTGGTAATGGGTGACATGACCGTCGGGATCGACCGCCTCGGTGACGTCACCCTGAGCATTGCGCCGGTACGTCCAAACGGCATCGCCGCGTGAACGGCTGTGCAGGAAACCGTTACGGTACTCGTAGGACGTCGGCGCATCGTCCGGCGGAATCAGCGCGATCAGCCGTCCGGCATCGTCGTAGCGGTACTCGGTGACCGCGCCCAGCGCATCCTGCTCGGCGACCAGCCGGCCCGCCGAATCGTAGGCCTTGAGCTGCTCGCCCCCGTCCGCCGACACCTGACGCACCAGCCGCGCCGTGTCGTCGTGGACGTAAGTTTCTTCAGTCCCATCGACGTAATGCACGGTGACGCTGCCGGCGTCATCCCACACGTAACGCGTGTCCATCTGCGAAAACGACGCCCAGTGCCGCACGCAACGCGCCGCCTTGCCGGACCGCTCCCATGCCCAGAAGAAGCTCGCACCGCCAGCCAGTTGCCGTTGCAGGATGACGTGCCGGTCGTCGTAGTCGTAACGCTCGCTTTCGCCGACCGCGTTGGTCGCCTCGATCAATCGATGGCGGGCATCAAAGCGGTAACTGGCCAGCGTCTGCTCGGTACGCCAGGCCGCCTCGCACCAGACCTGATAATCGACCGCGACCAGATGCGCCCGCTCATAGCGCAGCAACAACGACCGACCGGCCCCGTTATCCAGTCGCTGAATCCGGTCGGAAAGATCCCGATGCACCGTCAGACGATTGCCGTACGCATCGCTGATGGCGGTCAGACGCCCAACCCGAAAGTGATAAAACCGCGCGGCCTCACCCGCCAGCGCAACGATCAACTCTTCCGGTTCATCCCCGAGAAAGATCGCCGCCCGCGACAGACTGTTGTGAATCGCCGGCCGCTCAACGCTCGGCAACGGAAACCGCGTGCGCCGGTTTTCATGGTCGACCCAGACCACCGCCGCGCCATCAACCTCCAGACGATGCGCCAGCGAATGGCTCCAGCCAAACCCCAATCCAGCATCGATCTCAGCCGCACTGCTGCGATACAAGCGGCTGAACTCGAACGGCAACAGCCCATCGAGTACACCGTCAGTCAACGTCAGCAGTTCTTCCCCGGTGACCATCGACACCGGACAGCCGTTGGTGCAGGTCAACGGCGCACAATCGGCGCTGTCACCGTTGGGATTTTTCGCCTGATCCGAAGCATCATCGCGAGGCTCATGCCGTTCCATTCGCGTCATGCCGTGGGACTTGTCACGGACAATGGCGGCCGGATTCGCAACCGTCAGCATCTGTGCATCCGCCGTGCGAATCTCCAGCGGGACAGCGGGTGTTGGTCGCAACGGCGCCTGCCGCGCATTAACCATCAACGGCTTCAACGCACCCGCATGTCGGGTCAGATCGGGCGCCGAGGTCATCTGCGCCAGTCGCAACGCCGAAGCCGCCAGCCATTCCCGGGCACGCGACGATTTGATCTTGCCCAGTACTTTGGTGCTCAACTGAAGCGGCACACCCATGCCACCTGACACGCACATCAGCAGAAAACTGACCAGAAGTTCAGCGCGTACCTCAGCCACCACCTCGGCCAGAAACTGCGGCGGCAACATCTTCAGCCAACTGGTAAAGGCCGCCAGGTAAATGAACAGCAACGGCTCGTCGCTGAGCATCAGCAGGCCGTTGGCGATGGCCTCGGTGGACGCCTCGAGCAAGGCATCCAGTTCAACGCTGGACAGGTATTGCAGAAGTTTTTCACTGTTGGCCTGCAAGTCGGCGAGCAAGGCAAACAGCTGTTTCACGTCATCCCAGACACCGTTCAGCGCGGATTCGAAACCGTGCCAGTCAGCCTGTTGCAACTGCCCGTAACGCTCGCTTAAACCGGCGCTGGAAAACTCCGTCCACTGCGGTTGAAACCCTTTCCATTCCTCACGCAACCAGCCTTCCAGACCATAAGAAGGCCCTGATACGAGGCGTACAACGTCTGGATATGCGCCGCGGAAACATCGGGAAAGAAGGTGATGCGATAACGCTGGCCCCGGTCGCAGTCGTCGACCTTGAGAATGCCGCCGGGGCCGATGGTGTAACGCCGCGGTTCGCCAAAACCCGGAACACCGTCGACGTCGGAAATGACCGGTTCAAGGATCACGGGCGTATCGCCGATCGGCACAAACCGCGCGGCTTCGAACATGTGCACCAGCGTCAGGGAGCCCGTGGCGGAGCACATGGCCACGGAGGAACTGATGGGTTTGCGGCTGGTAACCGGTGCACTGAGCCGGACGTCGTTGCCGACCTGGAACACTTGCTCGACACCCAGCGCGGTTACCGTCCAGAACTGCTCGGCCCAGGCGTCATAGTTGTTGAGACAAAGGCGAAACTCACGAACCAGCTTTTCGACGTCAGGCTTGTCAGGGTTCAGCGCAGCGACCACCAGCAAACCAATGCTGTTGTTCAGTTTCAGGAGCTGGTCAGATGGAAGCATGCAGTCACTCGCGCGCATCAGGGGAATGGCGCGAAACTTTGCGGGGGATCAAACAGGAAAGAAGTCAGCCGAGTAGGCGATGTCTGTAGGGCAATTCTCTAAATGTGCGGGAGAGCGTTCGGCGGACAACCGACATTGCCCGTTGCTCAACCTCGGCCACGCTCGTTATGCTGCTGAAACCTTTAATCAGATCCGAGCAGCGGCGCTCCCCACGCCGCCCGGGATGTCTTTGATAACGGATCCGATGATGAATGCACCGCTGAAGGCGTTCGGCCCGATCAAGGCCGTGATTTTCGATATGGACGGTTTGCTGCTGGACACCGAAGGCATCTACACCGAGGTCACCTCGCTGATTGCCGAGCGTTACGGGCGCACGTTCGACTGGAGCATCAAGCAGAACATTATCGGGCGTGGCGCCGGTGATCTGGCCCGTTATGTGGTCGAGGCGCTGGATCTGCCGATTACCGCCGAAGAGTTTCTGGTGATCCGCGAGCCACTGATGCGCGAGCGCTTTCCCACCGCGCAGGCGATGCCGGGTGCCGAGGAACTGATCCGCCACCTCAAGGCGCACAACATTCCGATTGCGGTCGGCACCAGTTCATCGCGCCAGTCGTTCGGTCAGAAAACCACGTTGCACCGCGACTGGTTCGCGTTGTTCGACTTCATTGTTACCGCTGACGATCCGGAAGTCGGCGCGGCCAAGCCGGCGCCGGACATCTTCCTCACCGCCGCTCGGCGCCTGGGTGTTGCGCCGCAAGATTGCCTGGTGTTCGAAGATTCACCGTTCGGCGTGACAGCCGCGAAAGCAGCCGGCATGACCGCCATCGCCATTCCCGATGCCGCCATGGCCGATGAAAAATACGCACACGCCGACGGGATTCTTCGTACATTGAAAGCGTTCACGCCGAGTGCATGCGGATTGCCGGCGCTCGACTGGGCCTGATCAAACCGCCGACATAAAAACGCCGCCCCTCTGTTAAAGGAGGGCGGCGTTTTTCGTTATCGACCATCTGATCAATCAGGCGCCGAAACCGCCATCGATGGTCAGGCTCGCACCGGTGATGTAACCAGCCTCCGGGCTTGCCAGGTAGGCAACGAAGCTGGCGATCTCTTCGGCCTTGCCGTAGCGACCCACTGCCATCAACGGTATCAGACTGTCGGCAAAATCGCCGTGAGCCGGGTTCATGTCGGTATCGACCGGGCCGGGTTGCACGTTGTTGATGGTGATACCGCGTGGACCGAGGTCGCGGGCCAGGCCTTTGGTCAGGCCGACCAGGGCGGACTTGCTCATCGCATACACGCCGCCACCGGCGAAGGGCATGCGGTCGGCGTTGGTGCTGCCGATGTTGATGATGCGCGAGCCTTCGCCCATGTGTTTGGCGGCTTCCTGGCTGGCGATGAACACGCTGCGTACGTTGATTGCCAGGGTCTGGTCGAAGTCTTCCAGTTTGAAGTCTTCCAGCGGCGCGACGGCCAGCACACCGGCGTTGTTGACCAGAATGTCGAGGCGGCCAAAGGTTTCGACAGTGGCGTTCACCGCGTTGCGGATGGCGTCGGCGTCGGCGCTGTCAGCCTTGATCGCCAGGGCTTTGCCGCCGGTGGCAGTGATGCTGTTTTGCAGTTCTTCAGCCTTGGCGGCCGAGCTGACGTAGGTAAAGGCAACCGCGGCGCCTTCAGCGGCCAGACGTTTGACAATGGCGGCACCGATGCCGCGAGAGCCGCCTTGAATCAGAGCGACTTTACCGCTGAGGTGTTGAGTGGTCATGTTCGATCTCCAGAAGTTTCAAGGCGGGCTGCCTTGGTGTGGTGTCGAGTATCTGCCTCTCGCCCCCAGGCGAGTAGACCGTGGTTGCTATAGTCTGTGTAAACCAAAAGTTTAGAGTGGTGGCCATGGAAACCTTCAGCAGTATCGAATGCTTCGTGCGCAGCGCCGAAGTCGGCAGCTTTGCCGAAGCCGCACGACGCCTGAGCCTGACACCGGCCGCCGTGGGCAAAAGCGTGGCGAAACTGGAAGTGCGCCTCGGCGTGAGGCTGTTCCAGCGTAGCACCCGTCGGTTGACTCTGACGGAAGCGGGGCAATTGTTTCTGAGTGAGGTCAGCGGCAGCCTGACCACCATCCAGAATGCGGTAAACAATCTGGCCAGCGCTGGCGGGCAACCGGCGGGCACACTGAAAGTCAGCATGGGCACGGTGTTCGGCCGCTTGTACATCGTGCCGTTGTTGGGAGAGTTCCTGAAAAGGTTTCCGGCGATCAACCCGGACTGGCACTTCGATAACCGTCAGGTCGATTTGATCGGCCAGGGTTTCGATGCGGCGATTGGTGGTGGTTTCGAATTGCCCCAAGGCGTGGTGGCGCGCAGGCTGACGCCGGCGCATCGGGTATTGGTGGCTTGCGCCGATTATCTGGATCGGTACGCACCGATCAACGAGCCGGACGACCTTAAGTTGCACGACGGCATCCTGATCCGCTCACCGCAAACCGGGCGTGTACGCTCCTGGCAGCTGACGCATCGCACCCGACCACACAGCCCTCTGACCCTCAAGGCCCGAATGACCATGAGCGATTCCGAAGCCGCCTGCGCCACGGCGGCGCAGGGGTTGGGGATCGCGCTGGTGAGCATGCCGTTCGCCGTCGGCTACCTTGAGGCGGGGACTTTGCAGCGCGTCCTGCCGGACTGGTACGTCGACGATGGCAACATCTCCATCTATTACGCTGAACACAAACTGTTGCCGGGCAAGACTCGTGCGTTCGTCGATTTTGTCATCGAGCAGTTTTCAACCCTGGGCCTTGCCGAACGGTTCAACGCGCAAAACGAGCTGGCCAACCGATGATGGTTTTTGGACGCGGCGTCGCATACGTGCGCACCTTGGATGTCGACAGCCCCAGTCGCACCAGCGATTCGGCGATGGTCACGGCCGCAGTGACGCCATCCACCACCGGTACTCCGGTGCGCTGACGAATCTTCTCATCAAGTCCGGCCATGCCGCCGCAGCCGAGGCAGATCACTTCGGCCTTATCCTGAATGACCGCCAGTTCCGCCTGATGCACGATCGCTTCCAACGCCCGTTGCGGCTCGTGCTCCAGCTCCAGAACCGCCAGGCCACTGGCGCGCACCGAGGCGCAGCGGTCCCACAGGCCGGACAGTTTCAGCCGATCCTCGATCAGCGGCACTGTGCGATCCAGTGTGGTGACCACCGAATACGCATGGCCCAGAAACATCGCAGTGCTCGCCGCCGCATCGGTGATGTCCACCACGGGTACGTTGAGCAGTTCCTGCAAACCTTCGCGACCGTGTTCGCCGTAGCCGGCCTGAATCACGGCGTCGAACGGCTGGTCGTAGGACATCACCCGGTCCATCACGGCGATGGCGGCCAGATAACTTTCGAAATTGCCCTCGACTGAATCGGCGCCGAAATGCGGGGTCAGGCCGACAATCTCGGTGCCGGGCGAGGCGACAGTCTGCGCCGAACGGGCGATGGCCTGGGTGATGGATTCGGTGGTGTTGACGTTGACCACGAGAATTCGCATGGGAAGTCCTTATTACGGTTGGTTCTGCGGCCCTGTGAAGAGCCGCCAAAAGATTCAGTGGCTGACGTTGTCGACGGCAATGGCTTCACCATCCACATCGGCGTAGTGCGGCTGGCGTTTGGCGATGATCAGGTAGAGCATCCCGGCAATGCCGGCGCCGATCAGCCAGGAGAAGGGTGAAACGTTATGGAAGCCCGGCACCAGTGCCAGGACGATGGCGATGAGCGCGGCCGGAATGAATGCCGCGACCGCCCGCAGATTGACCCCGCGGCTGTAGTAATACGCCCCGTTCGGGCTTTCGCTGTACAGCTGCGGCACATGGATCCGGCCTTTGCGGATCAGCCAGTAGTCGACCATGATCACGCCGTACAGTGGGCCGAGCAGGGCGCCGAGGCCGGACAGGAAATACACGATCACCAGCGGGCTGTTGTAGAGATTCCACGGCAGAATCAGCACGGCAATCGTTGCGCTGATCAGCCCGGCGCGACGGAAAGTCAGATACTTCGGCGCCAGGTTGCTGAGCACGAAGGCCGGGGCGACGAAGTTGGCCATGATGTTCACCGCCACGGTGACGATCAGAAAGGCCAGACAGCCGAGCACCAGAAAGAACGTATTGGGGATCGAAGCGATGATCTCGGTCGGGCTTTCGATGATCCGTCCGTTGATCTGAAATTGCGCACCGCACAGCAGGACGGTGATCCCGGCGAACACCAGAATATTTACCGGCAGACCCCAGAAGTTTCCGACCTTGATCGTTTTGCGGCACGGCGAGGAACGAGCGAAGTCGCAAAAGTTGAGGATCAGCGTGCCGTAGATCGCCAGCCACAAGGCACCGCCGGCAAAAATGTTGCGCCACATCTCGCCGCCGGTCAGTGGCTCGCGGATTGACCAGGCGATGGTCGCGTTGGCCTGGGTGTACATCCACGCGGCGAGGCAGGCGACGGTCAGCAGAATCACCGGCCCGGCGAAGGCTTCGTAGCGGCGGACCATTTCCATGCCGTAGGCGAGGATCGCCAATTGCACGAACCAGATCGCCACGAAACACACCCACCCCAGGCTCGACAGGCCGAGGATCGAGTTGTGGTCGTAATCGGCGAATCCGGGATGGATCGCCGTGAGCAACACGCGAAATACCACCGACGCCAGGTACGTCTGGATCCCGAACCAGGCGATGGCGATCACCGCCCGGATCAATGCAGGAATCTGCGCCCCGTGAATGCCGAAACTGATCCGGCTGATCACCGGAAACGGCACGCCGGTTTTCTGCCCCATGTAACCGGACAGGTTCATGAAGAAGTACACCAGCGCCGCGCCGATCCCCAGCGACAGCAGAATCTGCCAGCCGCCCAGCCCCAGGGCGTACAGACCGATGGCAAACGAGTAGTTGGCGATGTTGTGCACATCGTTGGTCCACAGGGCGAAGATGCTGTATTTGCCCCAGCGCCGTCCTTCGACCCTGGTCGGTGCGAGGTCACTGTTGTGCAGACGCGGGCTCAGTTGCAGCGGTTCGGTGATGCCGTCACCGGGCGCGCTGTGGTCGAGGGTGGAAGAGGCGGGCAGATTCAGCGCGATGTTGTTGTTGGAGAGACTCGTACGCATTCCGGCAGGCTCCTGATGTTCAGGCGGCGATGACTGTGCATGAGCGCTCGGGCTCGGCAGATCTTCGTCGCAGCGCTGGAACATCACTGGTTACGGGGCATCTGCAGCCTGTACGGGATAGGGCGCTTCAGGCTTGCGGATCGAAAGTGTGGGTTCATGTTTTGCGGTTTTGTATACAAAACATGTATGCACTAAAGCCAGATCTGTGCCAGTCCGCGATCTATGAAAAAGACCGCTGATTTCGAAAAGTTATTGAAGAGCGCCAAGTCGTTGAAATACGGGCGATATAAATTGACCGTTCGAACAGGTATTTATTTTTCGAAAGGAATTTTTGCGAGCGTCTGGAGGGAGTGCTTCTGGAGCTTGATGTAACTTTTCAGGGCGCAGAAACGAAAAGTGCACACATAAATGGCACCGATGGTGACATTCGTGTGTACACATTTTTCAAGGCGGGTAGAGAACACTGTGGGAGCTGATTGGCTCCCACAGTCGCATCATCGGGGCTGGGGATTTACCCCTTGCTGATGATATTCCCGGCATGCAACCCGCATTCCTTCTGGGTCGCTTCTTCCCACCACCAGCGACCCTCTCGCTCGTGCTGGTTCGGCAGGACAGGGCGGGTGCACGGTTCGCAGCCGATGCTGATGAAACCGCGCTCATGCAGACTGTTGTACGGCAGCTCCAGCATGCGGATGTAGCCCCAGATTTCCTCACTGGTCATCTGTGCAAGCGGGTTGAATTTGTACAAGGTGCGCTCCGGGGTGGAGAACGCTGTATCGATTTCCATCACCGCAACAGCGCTGCGGGTCCCGGGGCTCTGGTCGCGGCGCTGGCCGGTGGCCCAGGCTTTGACGCCGGACAGTTTGCGGCGCAGCGGCTCGATCTTGCGGATCCCGCAGCATTCGCCATGGCCGTCCTTGTAGAAACTGAACAGGCCTTTTTCCTTCACGAACGGTTCAAGTTTCGTGTAGTCCGGCGAGATCAGTTCGATGTCGATCTTGTAGTGCTCGCGCACCTGATCGATGAAGCGGTAGGTCTCCGGATGCAGGCGGCCGGTGTCGAGACTGAACACTTTGACGTTCTTGTTCAGCTTCCAGGCCATGTCCACCAGCACCACATCCTCGGCGCCGCTGAAAGATATCCACAGGTCATCGCCGAACTCGGCGAACGCGAGTTTGAGGATGTCCTGCGCGGATTTGTTGGCATAGGTCGTGGCGAGTTCCACGACGTCGAACGTTGGGCTCATCAGGGCGGCTTCCTACAGGTCGGTGGCGCTGGGCGCTCTATATGGCGGCGATGGTAACAAAAAGCAACGTCCGCCGGGGTAGCCTCTGCGTTGCGCGCTCCAGGTCGAGCCGCTAGAGTTCGGGCTCGCTCGACTCAATAAACATTACAAACGGGAGTGTCTTGTGGAAATCGCCTGTCTTGATCTTGAAGGGGTGCTGGTGCCGGAAATCTGGATCGCCTTCGCCGAAAAAACCGGAATCGAATCGCTCAAGGCCACCACCCGGGACATTCCCGACTACGACGTGCTGATGAAGCAGCGCCTGCGCATCCTCGACGAGCATGGCCTGAAACTTTCGGACATTCAGGAAGTGATCGCCACCCTCAAGCCACTGGACGGCGCTGCGGAGTTCGTCAACTGGCTGCACGAGCGGTTTCAGGTGGTGATTCTGTCGGACACCTTCTATGAGTTTTCCCAGCCGCTGATGCGTCAGCTGGGCTTTCCGACCTTGCTCTGTCACCGACTGATTACCGATGACACCGGGCGGGTGACGAGCTACCAGTTGCGTCAGAAAGATCCGAAGCGTCAGTCGGTTCTGGCCTTCAAGAGCCTGTATTACCGTGTAATTGCGGCGGGGGATTCCTATAACGACACCAGCATGCTGGGCGAAGCGGATGCGGGGATTCTGTTCCATGCGCCGGATAACGTGATTCGCGAGTTTCCGCAGTTTCCGGCGGTGCATACGTTTGCCGAGTTGAAGCAGGAATTCCTCAAGGCTTCGAACCGCGACCTGACTTTGTAGCAACCACATGATCGTTCCCACGCTCTGCGTGGGAATGCCTCAATGGACGCTCTGCGTCCGCTTTGGGACGCAGAGCGTCCCGGGCTGCATTCCCACGGGGAGCGTGGGAACGATCACCGCAGTCGCCGCGACACGGGAACGATCAAGCGTCCTGGTCAGAGGTTCTGCAGGGTTTCGAGCAGCACTCTGACCTTGGTGATCGACTCCTGATACTCCGCCTGCCAGTCCGAATCGGCGACGATCCCGCCGCCGCCCCAGCAGCACACCTGTCCATCCTTTACCAGCAGACTGCGAATGGCGATGGAGCTGTCCATCTCGCCGCGCACGTCCAGGTACAGCAACGAACCGCAATACAAACCGCGTCGGGTCGGCTCCAGTTCGTCGATGATCTGCATCGCACGGATCTTCGGTGCGCCGGTGATCGAGCCGCCGGGGAAGCTGCCGGCGATCAGGTCAAGAGCGTCGCGATCTTCCGCCAGCTCACCGGTCACGCTGCTGACCAGGTGATGCACGTTCGGATAACTTTCCAGGCTGAACAACTCCGGCACCCGCACCGAGCCGATGCGGCAAGTGCGGCCCAGGTCGTTGCGCAGCAGGTCGACGATCATCAGGTTTTCCGCGCGATCCTTCGGGCTGGCCAGCAGTTCGGCAGCGTTCGCCGCGTCTTCGGCCGGGGTCGCGCCACGGGGGCGGGTGCCCTTGATCGGGCGGGTTTCCACCTGACGCTGGCTGACTTTAACGAAGCGCTCGGGCGACAGGCTCAACACCGCATTGCCGTCGGGCAGGCTCTGAAATCCTGAAAACGGTGTCGGGCAGGCTTCGCGCAATTTGCAGTAGGCCAGCCATGGATCGCCCTGGCACGGTGCGCGGAAACGTTGAGCGAAGTTGACCTGATAGCAGTCGCCGGCCTGGATGTAATGCTGGATGCGCTCGAATGCCTGACGGTATTCATCGGCCGAAAGATCGGCTGCCATCGGGTTGTTGAGCTTGAACGGGGTCAGAGCGGTGCTTGCCGGTTGGCTGAATACATCGATCAGCCGCTGTTTCTCGCTGGCGCTGACAGAGGGGTGAAACACCAATTGGCTGGTGGCCGATTGGTGATCGCTGATCAAGGCCCAGTCGTACAGACCAAAACGTGCATCGGGCAGTTGCAGGTCATCCCGGGCCTGGCTCGGCAGGTTTTCCAGATGCCGACCGAAGTCGTAGCTCAGGTAACCGATCAGGCCGCCAGCGAAGGGCAATTCGTACCCGTCGGGCAATTGCGCTTCGCCCAATCGGGTCAGATTGTCCCGCAGACGTTGCAGGAAATGGTCGCCGCGCTCGTCCGGCAAAACCGCCAGCTGTTCCAGCGGCCAGGCACTGAGCAGGTCATAACGGCCACGGTCGGCACTCGGCCGGCCACTGTCGAGCAGCACGGCGCCGGGCGCGTGGCGGACGGCCGCGAAATAGTCGGCGGGGTTGGCGCGGTAGGGCAGCGGGTGTACGGAACAGGTCAACATGGGCGGGGCAGATCGGCCATCGAGGCGGGGAGGGGATTGTAGTCCCCTCCGGGAATGGCTCCTAGAGGGGATGTCGTGGATTGGCAGATTGGCGGCAGGTATCGCGCTCGATCGCTTGATCGTTCCCACGCTCTGCGTGGGAATGCATCCCGTGACGCTCCGCGTCACCATGGACGCGGAGCGTCCATGGTGGCGTTACCACGCGGAGCGTGGGAACGATCATGAACGATGTCAGCCTTCGACCGCCGGAACATGCCCAAACAACTCCTGAGCAAACGCCACGCGCTCTTCAACCGACTCCGTCACCCCGCGCGCCTTGAGCTCTTCCAGATGCGCTTCCACCGCATGGGTGCGTAACGTCAGGCCGCAATCATTGGCAATCTGAATGTTCAGCCCCGGCCGCGCATTCAGCTCCAGAATCAGCGGGCCTTTTTCCTGATCCAGCACCATGTCCACGCCGATGTAACCCAGGCCACACAGCTCATAGCAACCGGCCGCGAGCTTCATGAAACCGTCCCAGTAGGGCAGTTGCACGCTGTCCACCGCGTTGGTGGTGTCCGGGTGTTTGGTGATGATGTTGTTCAGCCACGTACCGCGCAGGGTCAGGCCGGTAGCCAGGTCGACGCCGACGCCGATGGCGCCCTGGTGCAGGTTGGCCTTGCCGCCGGATTGACGGGTCGGCAGGCGCAGCATCGCCATCACCGGGTAACCCATCAGCACGATGATGCGGATGTCCGGCACGCCTTCGTAGCTGATGCTTTTGAAGATCTGGTCCGGGGTCACCCGATATTCGATCAGCGCCCGATCGCGATGGCCGCCCAGCGAATACAGACCGGTGAGGATGCTGGAGATATGATGCTCCAGCTCTTCATGGGCAATGATCTTGCCCGACACCGTGCGATAGCGGCCCTCGAAACGGTCGGCGACCACGATGATGCCGTCACCGCCGGCGCCCTGGGCCGGCTTGATCACGAAGTCGTTGCGCCCGCCGATGATCTCGCCGAGCTTGTCGATTTCCTTCTCCGTGGAAATCACGCCATACAGTTCCGGCACGTGAATGCCGGCCTTGATTGCGCGTTCCTTGGTGATGATCTTGTCATCGACGATCGGGTACAGGCTGCGCTTGTTGTACTTGAGCACGTAGTCGGCGTTACGCCGATTGATGCCCATGATGCCCCGGGCTTCCAGGGCCTTCCAGGTCTTCCAGAAACCGAACATCAGCCGTCAGCCTTCTTCAGGAATGCCTTGAAACGCACCAGCTCGGTCAGGCGATAACCGCGGTAGCGACCCATGGCCAGCATGAAGCCCACCAGAATCAGCAGGATCGCCGGGAAGGTGAATACGAAGTACACCAGTTCCGGAACAGTCATGATCAGGTGCGCCAGGGACGCCGCGAACAGCGTGCCGATCGCCACTTTCATGGCATGGCTGGCGCCGCGTTCTTCCCAGGTGATCGACAGGCGCTCGATGGTCATGGTCAGAATTACCATCGGGAACAGCGCTACCGACAGACCGCGCTCAAGTCCGAGCTTGTGACTGAACAGGCTGATCGCCGCAATCAGCACCACCACGAAGGTCAGCACCACCGACAGGCGCGGCAGCATTTGCAGCTTCAAATGTTCCAGATACGAGCGCAGTGACAAACCAAGTGCGGTGATCACGGTAAACAGCAGGATGCCGAAACCCAACTGCGTCTCGCGGAAGGCCAGGGCGATCAGCACCGGCGTGAACGTGCCGAGGGTCTGCAGGCCGATCAGGTTGCGCAGGATCAGGATCACCAGCACGCCGATCGGGATCATCACCATGATCATGAAGGTCTGCTGGGTTTGCAGCGGCAGGCCGTACAGCGAGTATTCAAGGAAGTTGGCGTCGGTGTTTTCATCGGTCAGCTTGGCCAGACGAATCGCGTTCATCTCGCTGTTGTTCAGGCTGAAGGTCACGTTGGCTTTCTTGCCGCCGTCGACGGTGATCAGGTTTTCATCACCGCTCCACCACAGCAGGCGGTCAGTGGGCAGGCCTTGCTCGCCGGTTTCCGGGTTGAAGTACAGCCAGTCGGTGCCGTTGAAGCTGCGCAGCCACAGTTCAGGGGTTTGTGGTTGATCGGCGACGAGGCGGATGGTGTGGACTTTTTCCACCGGCACGTGGGCGATGGACAGCAGCAATTCGACGATTTTGGCTTTGTGCGGCGTCGACGGATCGCCGGCCAGCAGCAGTTTCACGTTGTCGTCGTTGACGTTGTTGACGCGTTTGATCGCTTCGCCAATGAAGGTCTCGACGTCGGCCGAGTGCTGGCGGATCGGGGCGAGCAGGGCTTCGGCGGCGATCTTTTCCGGGCCTTCGATGGCCATGCTGTCACGGAACGTCGGGCCCTTGATCTTGGTTTTTTCAGCGGTGTAACGCTTGGTCAGCACCAGACGGTAATAAAGGGTCTGGTTGCCCTTGGCCCGGCGTGCCGACCACGTGACCTTGCGGTTGCCGTCGACCCGGTTGACCGCCACGCCGTAATTGTTGGAGATAAAGCTTTCATTGAGGCTGACGTAATCGCGGCTCAGGGGCGGCACGAACATCTGGATCTTCACCGGATCCTTGGTGCTGGCGACGAACTCGACCTTGGCGTCGATGTTCCACAAGTCGTCGGTGGCATCTTCGGTCACCGGAATGCCGAGCACGAAAATCTGATAGGCCGTAACCGAAACGCCCAGCAACACCAGGATGGTGATCAAGACTTTCAGGTGGAAGGTTAGAGAACGCATGGAAATTACTCGGCGGTATGAGCGGCGATGGTGCAGGCGGGTTTGCCGGCAGCGTATTTAAGACTGGGATCGACCAGCGCATCGAAGCGTTTCAGCGCCTCGGAGCCAATCAAAAGCGGGTATTGGAACGCACTACGGTCGGTCAGGTTCACTTCGATGCTGCGCATTGCCGAACCCATGCAGATGTCCAGCTCGATCACCGGGCGGGCGGTGTACTTCTTGCCTTCTTCCGGGTCGTAGTCGCCGGCGCGGCGCTTGATCTTGCTGACCCGGGCCAGCGGCCGTTCGATCGGGTGCGAATGCGCGGCGTCGATGGCCAGGTAGAAACGTACCCAGGACTCGCCGTTGCGCTTGAAGCGTTTAATGTCGCGGGCGCTCAGGGAGGCGGTTTTCGCCCCGGTGTCGAGTTTCGCCGCCACTTCCAGGTTGATCCCGTCGAGGGCAGCGTATTCGTTGAGGCCGTACACGGTCTTTTCCCCCGCCGCAGCAAGGCCGGGCAGGCAAAACAATGCAAAGAATGTGGGGAAGGGCTTGAGTCTCATAAATCCTGGCGAGCAGCGTTCCGTTTCTCGGTTCAGGGCCATGGCATCAGGTAATCCTGTCTGCCCATGCGCCTTCGTGTGCCTATCAGCTTTTTATGACAAGCCGTGCAAATGACTCGCAAATGCGGGCGGCATTCTAGCACGGTGGTTTTATGGCGCCAGCGTCGGGACCGGTCTATAACCCTTGGGGTTGATTTGAAGGCTTGTTAGACGATTGTCGACAATCTCGATTTATCCTTTGACTGATGCGGGTTGATTCGCTAGTTTTTGCCGCATTGGATTTGAAGGTGTCGACAATATGCTGGATCAACTCGATCCCCCGGTGATCAATGGCGACGACTCCGAGACGCTCTCGGAAAACGTCTTCCGGCGCATTCAGGCGGCCATCGTCAAAGGTGAGATCGCTCCGGGCAGCAAGATCTCCGAGCCGGAACTGGCGCGCACCTATGGCATCAGCCGTGGGCCGCTGCGCGAAGCGATCCATCGTCTGGAAGGCCAGCGTCTGCTGGTGCGCGTACCGCACGTCGGTGCGCGGGTGGTGTCGCTCAGCCATGCCGAATTGCTCGAACTCTACGAAATCCGCGAATCCCTCGAAGGCATGGCCTGCCGTCTGGCGGCCGAACGCATGAGCGTCGAAGAAATCGACGAACTGCGCCGGGTGCTGGAAACCCATGAGCGCGACGCGGCGTTTCAGGCCGGCGTCGGTTACTACCAGCAGGAAGGCGACTTCGACTTCCACTACCGGATCATCCAGGGCAGCGGCAACCGCACCCTCACGCAAATGCTCTGCGGCGAGCTCTACCAGCTGGTGCGCATGTACCGCATCCAGTTTTCCACCACGCCCAACCGCCCGCGCCAGGCCTTTGCCGAACACCACCGGATTCTCGATGCCATCGCCGACCGTGACGGCGAGCTCGCGGAATTGTTGATGCGCCGTCACATCGGCGCCTCGAAACGCAACATCGCCCGTCACTACCAGGACGGCGCCGACAACAAGACAGCCACTGAACGAGGTGAGTCATGAGTTCCAACAAGAGCACTCCAGGCCAGCGTTTCCGCGATGCGGTCGCCAGCGAACATCCGCTGCAAGTGGTCGGGGCGATCAACGCCAACCACGCGCTGCTGGCCAAGCGCGCCGGTTTCAAGGCGATTTACCTGTCGGGTGGCGGGGTGGCTGCCGGCTCCCTCGGCGTACCGGACCTGGGCATCACCGGCCTGGATGACGTACTGACCGACGTGCGCCGCATCACCGATGTCTGCGACCTGCCGCTGCTGGTAGACGTGGACACCGGTTTCGGCGCCTCGGCGTTCAACGTGGCCCGCACCGTGAAGTCGATGATCAAGTTCGGCGCGGCGGCGATTCACATCGAAGACCAGGTCGGCGCCAAGCGCTGCGGCCACCGCCCCAATAAAGAGATCGTGACCCAGCAGGAAATGGTCGACCGCATCAAGGCCGCCGTCGATGCTCGCACCGACGACAGCTTCGTGATCATGGCCCGCACCGACGCGTTGGCCGTTGAAGGTCTGGAATCGGCACTGGATCGCGCTGCCGCGTGCATCGAGGCCGGCGCCGACATGATCTTCCCGGAAGCCATCACTGAACTGGAGATGTACAAGCTGTTCGCCAGCCGCGTGAAAGCGCCGATCCTGGCAAACATCACCGAATTCGGCTCGACGCCGCTGTACACCACCGAGCAGCTTGCGGGAGCAGATGTGTCGCTGGTGCTGTACCCGCTGTCGGCGTTCCGCGCGATGAACAAGGCTGCGGAAAACGTCTACACCGCGATCCGCCGCGACGGCACTCAGCAGAATGTCATCGACACCATGCAGACTCGCATGGAGCTTTACGATCGCATCGATTACCACACCTTCGAGCAGAAGCTCGACGCGTTGTTTGCGGCGAAGAAGTAAGCCGCAACTGTACTCCCTAATAAATTCAAGATTGGAGACAACAATGGCTGAAGCAAAAGTACTCAGTGGCGCCGGGCTCCGGGGCCAGGTTGCCGGGCAAACCGCACTGTCCACCGTGGGCCAGGCCGGTGCCGGGCTGACCTATCGCGGCTATGACGTGCGCGAACTGGCGGCAGACGCACAATTTGAAGAAGTGGCGTACCTGCTGCTCTACGGAGAGCTGCCGACCCAGGCACAACTCGCCGACTATCAAGGCAAACTGAGCAAGCTGCGCGACCTGCCGCAAGCGCTGAAAGAAGTGCTGGAACGCATCCCCGCCGACGCCCACCCGATGGACGTGATGCGTACCGGTTGCTCGTTCCTGGGCAACATCGAACCGGAGAAAGACTTCTCCGAGCAACGCGACAAGACCGACCGCCTGCTGGCCGCGTTCCCGGCGATCATGTGCTACTGGTATCGCTTCAGCCACGACGGCAAACGCATCAATTGCGTGACGGACGAGCCGTCCATCGGCGGCCACTTCCTGCACCTGCTGCACGACAAGAAACCGAGTGAACTGCACGTCAAAGTGATGAACGTGTCGCTGATCCTCTACGCCGAGCACGAATTCAACGCCTCGACCTTCACCGCTCGGGTGTGTGCTTCGACCCTGTCCGATCTGTACTCGTGCATCACGGCAGCCATCGGCTCGCTGCGCGGCCCGCTGCACGGCGGCGCCAACGAAGCGGCGATGGAAATGATCGAGCGCTTCTCGTCGCCGGAAGAGGCGATCAAAGGCACCCTCGGCATGCTCGAGCGCAAGGACAAGATCATGGGCTTCGGCCACGCGATCTATAAGGACAGCGATCCGCGCAACGAGGTGATCAAGGGCTGGTCGAAAAAACTCGCCGACGAAGTGGGCGACAAGGTGTTGTTCCCCGTTTCCGAAGCCATCGACAAGACCATGTGGGAGCAGAAGAAACTGTTCCCCAACGCCGACTTCTACCATGCCTCGGCGTACCACTTCATGGGCATCCCGACCAAGCTGTTCACCCCGATCTTCGTCTGCTCGCGCCTGACCGGCTGGGCGGCGCACGTGTTCGAACAGCGCGCCAACAACCGCATCATCCGTCCAAGCGCCGAGTATGTAGGCGTCGAACAGCGCAAGTTCGTGCCAATCGAACGTCGCTGAATGGTGGGCTGACCTGGAGCTTGAGAACACCGATACACCCTGTGGGAGCGAGCTTGCTCGCGATTGCGGTACATCAGTCGACATCAGTGTTGAATGTCAGTCCGCTTTCGCGAGCAAGCTCGCTCCCACAAGGGGCTGTGTGAATCTTGAGACCCGTGCCAGGCCCCACCTTTTTGTTATCACCGTGACCGAGTCCTGACCGATGAACACAGAATTTCGCAAGAACCTGCCCGGCACGCCGCTGGACTTTTTCGACGTCCGTGCGGCTGTCGATGCGATCCAGCCCGGCAGCTACGACACCCTGCCGTACACCTCCCGCGTGCTGGCGGAAAACCTCGTGCGTCGCTGCGACCCGGCCACGCTCACCGATTCCCTGAAACAACTGATCGAGCGCAAACGCGACCTCGACTTCCCGTGGTTCCCGGCCCGCGTGGTGTGCCACGACATTCTCGGCCAGACCGCGCTGGTGGATCTGGCCGGCCTGCGCGACGCGATTGCCCAGCAGGGCGGCGACCCGGCGCAGGTCAACCCGGTGGTGCCGACGCAATTGATCGTCGACCACTCGCTGGCGGTGGAGGCGGGCGGTTTTGACAAGCAGGCGTTCGAGAAAAACCGCGCCATCGAAGACCGTCGCAACGAAGACCGATTCCACTTCATCAACTGGACCAGGAAGGCGTTCAAAAACGTCGACGTGATCCCGCCGGGTAACGGCATCATGCACCAGATCAACCTGGAGAAAATGTCCCCGGTGATCCAGGTGCGCGACGGCGTGGCATTCCCGGACACCTGCGTCGGCACCGACAGCCACACCCCGCACGTCGATGCCCTGGGCGTGATTGCCATCGGCGTCGGTGGGCTTGAAGCCGAGAGCGTGATGCTTGGCCGCGCGTCATGGATGCGCCTGCCGGAAAGCGTCGGCGTCGAACTGACCGGCAAGCTGCAACCGGGTATCACCGCCACCGACATGGTACTGGCGCTGACCGAGTACCTGCGCAAACAGAAAGTGGTCGGCGCATGGCTGGAGTTCTTCGGTGAAGGTGCTAGCGCGTTGACCCTAGGCGATCGCGCCACCATCTCCAACATGGCTCCGGAATACGGCGCTACGGCGGCGATGTTCTACATCGACCAGCAGACCATCGATTACCTGAAACTCACCGGTCGTGAAGACCAGCAAGTGCAACTGGTCGAGCAGTACGCCAATCAGATCGGTCTGTGGGCCGACAGCCTGAAAGGTGCGCAATACGAGCGCGGCCTGACCTTCGATCTGTCTTCTGTGGTGCGCAACATGGCCGGCCCGAGCAACCCGCACGCCCGTGTGGCGGTGTCGGATCTGGCGGCCAAAGGTATCGCCGGCCAGTGGGAAGACGTGCCGGGGCAAATGCCCGACGGCGCAGTGATCATCGCTGCCATCACCAGTTGCACCAACACCAGCAACCCGCGCAACGTGATTGCCGCCGGCCTGCTGGCGCGCAATGCCAACAAGCTCGGGCTGACCCGCAAGCCGTGGGTCAAGTCGTCGCTGGCGCCGGGTTCGAAAACCGTGGCGCTGTACCTCGATGAAGCAGGGCTGACCACGGAGCTGGAGCAGCTCGGTTTCGGCGTCGTCGCGTTTGCCTGCACAACCTGCAACGGCATGTCCGGGGCGCTGGATCCGGTGATTCAACAAGAAATCATCGACCGCGATCTGTACGCCACCGCTGTGCTGTCCGGCAACCGCAACTTCGACGGGCGGATTCACCCGTACGCCAAGCAGGCGTTCCTCGCTTCGCCGCCGCTGGTGGTGGCCTACGCGATTGCCGGGACCATCCGTTTCGACATCGAAAAAGACGTGCTCGGCGTGGTCGACGGCAAGGAAATCCGCCTGAAAGACATCTGGCCGAGCGACGAAGAAATCGACGCGGTGGTGAAATCTTCGGTCAAGCCTGAGCAGTTCCGTCAGGTCTACATTCCGATGTTCGCCGTCCATGAAGACACCGGCCCGAAAGTCACGCCGCTGTACGACTGGCGCGAAATGAGCACCTACATCCGCCGTCCTCCGTACTGGGAAGGTGCGCTGGCCGGGGCGCGGCCGCTCAAGGGCATGCGCCCGCTGGCGGTGCTGCCGGACAACATCACCACCGATCACCTGTCGCCGTCGAACGCGATCATGCTCGACAGCGCCGCCGGTGAGTACCTGGCGAAAATGGGCCTGCCGGAAGAGGACTTCAACTCCTACGCGACCCACCGTGGCGACCACTTGACCGCGCAGCGTGCGACCTTCGCCAACCCGAAACTGTTCAACGAAATGGTCGTGGAAAACGGCAAGGTCAAGCAGGGTTCGCTGGCGCGCGTTGAGCCGGAAGGCAAAGTGATGCGCATGTGGGAAGCCATCGAAACCTACATGGAACGCAAGCAGCCGCTGATCATCATCGCCGGCGCCGACTACGGCCAGGGTTCATCCCGCGACTGGGCGGCCAAAGGCGTGCGTCTGGCGGGTGTGGAAGCGATTGTCGCCGAAGGTTTCGAGCGCATTCACCGCACCAACCTGGTGGGCATGGGCGTGTTGCCGCTGGAATTCAAACCGGGCACCGACCGCAAGACCCTGGGTATCGACGGCAGCGAAACCTACGACGTGATCGGCGAGCGCACCCCTCGCGCCGACCTGACGCTGGTGATCCATCGCAAGAACGGCGAGCGCGTCGACGTACCGGTGACCTGCCGCCTCGACACCGCCGAAGAAGTGTCGATCTACGAGGCCGGCGGCGTATTGCAGCGCTTCGCTCAGGACTTCCTCGAAGAGTCGGCGGTTGCCGTTTAAATCAGTTAGTGCGAGCGCGGGTCAGTAGACCCGCGTTTGCGGATAAGGAGCACCATGGCTCACGCAGCTAAGTTCGCACCGCAGATCAAAATCCCCGCTACCTACATGCGTGGCGGCACCAGCAAAGGCGTGTTTTTCAGCCTCACCGACCTGCCTGAAGCGGCGCAAATTCCCGGCCCGACCCGCGATGCCCTGTTGCTGCGGGTAATCGGCAGCCCCGACCCCTACGACAAACAGATCGACGGCATGGGCGGCGCCACTTCCAGCACCAGCAAAACCGTGATCCTGTCGAAAAGCATCAAGGCCGATCACGACGTCGATTACCTGTTCGGTCAGGTGTCCATCGACAAGCCGTTCGTGGACTGGAGCGGCAACTGCGGCAACCTGTCGGCAGCGGTCGGTTCGTTCGCCATCAGCAATGGCCTGGTGGACGCCAGCCGCATTCCGCACAACGGCGTGGCGGTGGTTCGCGTGTGGCAGGCCAATATCGGCAAAACCATCATTGCCCACGTGCCGATCACCAATGGCGAAGTCCAGGAAACCGGTGATTTCGAACTCGACGGCGTGACCTTTCCGGCGGCCGAAGTCCAGGTCGAATTCCTGGACCCGGCGGCGGAAGAAGAGGGCGGCGGTGGCTCGATGTTCCCCACCGGCAACCTGATCGATGAGCTGGAAGTGCCGGGCGTCGGCACGCTCAAGGCGACGATGATCAACGCGGGTATCCCGACGATCTTCGTCAACGCTGAAGATATTGGTTACACCGGGACCGAATTGCAGAGCGCGATCAACAGCGACCCGAAAGCGTTGCAGATGTTCGAGACCATTCGCGCTTACGGTGCTTTGCGCATGGGGCTGATTTCCAATCTGGATGAAGCGGCCAAGCGTCAGCACACGCCTAAGGTGGCTTTCGTGGCCAAGCCTGCGGATTACGTGGCGTCCAGTGGCAAGACGATTGGCGCCGGTGATGTGGATTTGCTGGTGCGGGCGTTGTCGATGGGCAAGCTGCACCACGCGATGATGGGCACGGCGGCGGTGGCGATTGGTACCGCCGCGGCCATTTCCGGCACCTTGGTAAACCTCGCGGCGGGCGGTATTGAGCGGAATGCGGTGCGGTTCGGGCATCCGTCCGGAACGTTGCGCGTCGGGGCTGAGGCCAGTCTGGAAAACGGTGAATGGATCGTGAAGAAAGCGATCATGAGCCGTAGTGCGCGCGTCCTGATGGAAGGTTACGTCCGCGTGCCTGGGGATTCGTTCTGACGAACATTCGCTGAGAGCGAGCCTGATCGCTCTCAGCGCTTTGCGCATTTAAATAACAAGAAAAATTAGCCCTGAACCGAGGTCCCATCAACGAACCACTTTGAAGAGTGAATCGAACATGAGCGCCAACGTCGACCTGAACAACCGTCCCGACTACGACCGTGTCCTGCAGGACATCGCCGATTACGTCCTCACCTGTAAAATCGAATCCGCCGAAGCCCTCGACACCGCCCGCAACTGCCTGATGGACACCCTGGGCTGCGGCCTGCTGGCCCTGCGTTTCCCTGAATGCACCAAACACCTTGGCCCCATCGTCGAAGGCACCGTCGTGCCGTTCGGCGCCCGAGTGCCTGGCACGTCCTACCGCCTCGACCCGGTGAAAGCCGCGTGGGACATCGGCTGCATCGTGCGCTGGCTCGATTACAACGACACCTGGCTCGCCGCTGAATGGGGTCATCCGTCGGACAATCTCGGCGGGATTCTCGCGGTGGCCGATCACCTGTCGCAAAAGCGTCTGGCCAATGGCGAGGCGCCGCTGACGGTGCGCGATGTGCTCGAAGCGATGATCATGGCCCACGAGATTCAGGGCGTGATTGCCCTGGAAAACTCCTTCAACCGCGTAGGACTCGATCACGTCATTCTGGTGAAAGTCGCCTCGACTGCCGTGACCGCCAAACTGATGGGCGCCAACCGTGAGCAGCTGTTATCCGCGTTGTCCCATGCGTTCGCCGATGGTCAGGCATTGCGTACTTACCGCCATGCGCCGAACGCCGGCTCGCGAAAATCCTGGGCGGCAGGGGATGCATCGAGCCGGGGCGTGCGGCTGGCGGATATCGCGATGCGTGGCGAAATGGGGATTCCCGGCGTCTTGACTGCCAGACAATGGGGCTTTTACGACGTTCTCTTCAGCCACACCAACAACGATCTGGCGCTCAAGCCCGAAGACAAACGCGCCTTCAGCTTCTCGCGGCCGTTCGGCAGTTACGTGATGGAAAACGTTTTGTTCAAGATCAGTTTCCCCGCCGAATTCCACGCGCAAACCGCCTGCGAAGCCGCCGTGGCCCTGCACCCGCAAGTGCGCAATCGTCTGCATGAAATCGACCGGATCGTCATCACCACCCACGAATCGGCGATCCGCATCATTTCCAAGGTCGGGCCGTTGGCCAACGCCGCCGACCGTGATCACTGTCTCCAGTACATGACCGCTGTGCCGCTGGCGTTCGGCAATCTGGTGGCCGAGCACTACGAGGATGATTTCCACAAGGCCCATCCGGTCATCGACGTGCTGCGCGAGAAAATGGTCATCGTCGAGGATCCGCGTTTCACCCGCGAATACCTCGAAGCCGACAAACGCTCGATTGCCAATGCGGTGCAGGTGTTTTTCAAGGACGGTTCGAGCACGGAAAACGTGGTGGTGGAATACCCGATCGGGCATCGCCGGCGCCGCGCCGAGGGTATCCCATTGCTGGAGGACAAGTTCAGGGCAAATCTGGCCACCCGGTTCACCGGGCAGCGCAGCGGGGAGATTGTGGCGCTGTGCAAGGATCAGGCGCGGCTTGAAGCCACGCCGGTGAACCGGTTTGTCGATTTGTTTGTTATCTGAGGG
Source organism: Pseudomonas sp. MCal1 (assembly GCF_026341415.1). Lineage (NCBI taxonomy): Bacteria > Pseudomonadati > Pseudomonadota > Gammaproteobacteria > Pseudomonadales > Pseudomonadaceae > Pseudomonas > Pseudomonas sp. MCal1. The sequence continues at coordinate 117,036 of NZ_JAKUMP010000002.1, read as the reverse complement.
ACTGCGTGATCGTTCTTCGCGGGCAAGCCACGCTCCCACAGGGTTTTGTTGTGAATGCAAAATCTGCGTACACCACAAAACCCTGTGGGAGCTGGCTTGCCAGCGATGGCGGCTGCAAGGGCGCTACAAATCTATTTGAAACGCCGCTCCACGCCTTTTTCCACGAGGATCTTCGCGGAGATTTCTTCCACCGAAAAATGCGTGGAGTTGATGTGCGGAATGTTCTCGCGGCGGAACAGGTTTTCCACCTCGCGGACTTCGAACTCGCACTGGGCGTAGCTCGAATAACGGCTGTTGGGCTTGCGTTCGTTGCGGATCGCGGTGAGGCGGTCCGGGTCGATGGTCAGGCCGAACAGCTTGTGCTGGTGGGCGCGCAGGGCGGCCGGCAGTTGCAGGCGTTCCATGTCGTCTTCGGTCAGCGGGTAGTTGGCCGCGCGGATGCCGAACTGCATCGCCATGTACAGGCACGTCGGCGTCTTACCACAACGCGACACGCCCACTAGTATCAGATCGGCCTTGTCGTAATAGTGCGTACGGGCGCCATCGTCGTTGTCGAGGGCGAAGTTCACCGCCTCGATCCGCTCCATGTAGTTGGAGTTATGGCCGATGGAGTGGGATTTGCCGACGGTGTAGGAAGAATGCTCGGTCAATTCCTGCTCGAGCGGGGCGAGGAACGTCGAGAAGATGTCGATCATGAAACCATTGGAGGTTGCGAGAATCTCACGGATGTCCTGATTGACGATGGTGTCGAAGATGATCGGCCGGAAACCGTCGGTTTCAGCGGCTTTGTTGATTTGTTGTACCATGGCCCGCGCTTTTTCAACGCTGTCGATGTACGGCCGCGTGAATTTGCTGAAGGTAATGTTTTCGAACTGCGCCAGAAGGCTTTGACCCAGGGTTTCGGCGGTGATACCGGTGCCATCGGAGATAAAGAAAGCAGATCGTTTCATTTGCACCTTGGGCCTTAAGCTAATGAGCATTTCTGGATATGATAGGCGCGATTTGCCGGCCGCCATCGGCCCGCATTCTCACTTATTTTCCAGGTCCAGGCCATACAGCCGGCCAACGCTCCCCCGAGCCGCCGGTTTCTGAGCTTTTCCAACACAGTTAGTGGAGAGATCACCTTGGTAGAGTACGTAGTTTCCCTCGATAAGCTCGGCAAACACGATGTTGAGCATGTGGGGGGCAAGAACGCATCCCTGGGCGAGATGATCAGTAACCTGGCCGGTGCCGGTGTTTCGGTCCCCGGCGGCTTCGCCACCACGGCGCAAGCCTATCGCGACTTCCTGGAACTGAGCGGTCTGAACGATCAGATCCACAAGGCCCTCGATGCGCTGGACGTCGATGACGTCAATGCCCTGGCCAAGACCGGCGCCCAGATCCGCCAATGGATCATGGAGGCCGAATTCCCTGAAAAACTGAACACCGAGATCCGCACCGCGTTCGCCGCGCTGTCGGCCGGTAATCCTGATGTGGCCGTGGCCGTGCGTTCCTCCGCCACCGCCGAAGACTTGCCGGACGCTTCGTTCGCCGGTCAGCAGGAAACCTTCCTGAACATCCGTGGCGTTGACAACGTCATCCGCGCGGCCAAGGAAGTGTTCGCCTCCCTTTTCAACGACCGTGCCATTTCCTACCGCGTGCACCAGGGCTTCGACCACAAGCTGGTCGCCCTGTCGGCCGGCGTGCAGCGCATGGTGCGTTCGGAAACCGGCACCGCCGGCGTGATGTTCACCCTCGATACCGAATCCGGCTTCCGTGACGTAGTGTTCATCACCGGCGCCTACGGTCTGGGCGAAACCGTCGTACAAGGCGCGGTGAACCCGGACGAATTCTATGTCCACAAGGGCACGCTGGCTGCCGGTCGTCCGGCGATCCTGCGTCGCAACCTGGGCAGCAAAGCCATCAAGATGATCTACGGCGACGAGGCCAAGGCCGGTCGTTCTGTGAAAACCGTTGAAGTCGACAAGACCGATCGCGCACGTTTCTGCCTGACCGACGCTGAAGTCAGCGAGCTGGCCAAGCAGGCGATGATCATCGAGAAGCACTATGGCTGCCCGATGGACATCGAGTGGGCCAAGGACGGTGACGACGGCAAGCTCTACATCGTGCAGGCCCGTCCGGAAACCGTGAAAAGCCGCACCCAGGCCAACGTCATGGAACGTTACCTGCTGAAAGAAACCGGCACCGTATTGGTTGAAGGCCGTGCCATCGGTCAGCGCATCGGCGCGGGCAAGGTACGGATCATCAAGGACGTCTCCGAGATGGACAAGGTCCAGCCGGGTGACGTGCTGGTCTCCGACATGACCGACCCGGACTGGGAACCGGTAATGAAGCGCGCCAGCGCTATCGTGACCAACCGTGGCGGCCGTACCTGCCACGCGGCGATCATCGCCCGTGAGCTGGGTATTCCGGCAGTGGTCGGTTGCGGCAACGCCACCCAACTGCTGAAGGATGGCCAGGGCGTGACCGTGTCCTGCGCCGAAGGCGACACCGGTTACATCTTCGAAGGCGAACTGGGCTTCGACGTCAAGAAGAACTCCGTGGACGCCATGCCGGAGCTGCCGTTCAAGATCATGATGAACGTCGGCAACCCGGACCGCGCCTTCGACTTCGCGCAACTGCCGAACGCCGGTGTGGGCCTGGCCCGCCTGGAATTCATCATCAACCGCATGATCGGCGTCCACCCGAAAGCGCTGCTGAACTACGACGGCCTGCCGCAGGACATCAAGGAAAGCGTCGACAAACGCATCGCCGGTTACGACGATCCGGTCGGCTTCTACGTCGAAAAACTGGTTGAGGGCATCAGCACCCTGGCTGCTGCGTTCGCACCGAAGAAGGTCATCGTGCGTCTGTCGGACTTCAAGTCCAACGAATACGCCAACCTGATCGGCGGCAAACTGTACGAGCCGGAAGAAGAAAACCCGATGCTGGGCTTCCGTGGCGCTTCGCGTTACATCAGCGAATCGTTCCGTGACTGCTTCGAACTCGAGTGCCGTGCGCTGAAGCGCGTGCGCAACGAGATGGGCCTGACCAACGTCGAAATCATGGTGCCGTTCGTCCGTACCCTCGGCGAAGCCAGCCAGGTGGTGGATCTGCTCGCCGAAAACGGCCTGGCCCGTGGCGACAACGGTCTGCGCGTGATCATGATGTGCGAACTGCCATCCAACGCGATCCTGGCTGAAGAATTCCTCGAATTCTTCGACGGTTTCTCGATCGGCTCCAACGACCTGACTCAGCTGACGCTGGGTCTGGACCGCGACTCCGGGATCATCGCGCACCTGTTCGACGAGCGTAATCCGGCGGTCAAGAAGCTGTTGGCCAACGCAATTGCCGCGTGCAACAAGGCCGGCAAGTACATCGGCATCTGCGGTCAGGGCCCTTCGGACCACCCGGACCTCGCCAAGTGGCTGATGGAGCAGGGCATCGAAAGCGTGTCGCTGAACCCGGACACCGTGCTGGAAACCTGGTTCTTCCTTGCCGAAGGCCAGGCGGCGGAATAAGCCGTGAATGAAGCCTCGGCCCGGTGAACCGGGGCGGGGCTTTAAGATTGAAGTAGGGCGAGCTCTCCGGATGCCGCCCTTTTTTGTGCAAGAGCATCATGCAAAGCAGCAGCAACCTATTTCCTGTCGCCCTGATCAGCGCCGAACGACGCGGTGATCTGAGCGAAGACGTTTACCGTTTGAAACCGGGCAACAGCCCTGACTGGTCCGTGGAAATCGCAGTGACCCGTCTCGGCATGGCCGATGAGCCGGCATCGCGCGGCGTGCCGGTGATCTTGCTGCACGGCAGTTTTTCCAACCGGCGCTTCTGGTTTTCGCCGAAGGGCCTGGGCCTGGGCGCGTATCTGACGCGTCTGGGATTCGATGTGTGGATCCCGGAAATGCGCGGTCACGGTTTGTCCCGGCGTAACGAGGACTACCGCCGCAACCGCGTCGCCGACTATGCCCGTTACGATCTGCCGGCGATTGCCGCGTTTGTGCGTGAGCAGAGCGGGCAGATTCCGCACTGGATCGGCCACTCGCTGGGGGGCATCACGTTGGCCGCCGCACTGGGCGGCGAATACCTGGGTGAGCCTGCGGTGGCGTCGGCGGCGTTTTTCGGCACCCAGGTCAGCCGCACATACTGGCCGCTGAAGATTCCGCCGGTGGAATGGGGTGGGCGCTTCATTCTCAAGCGTTTTGCCCAATTGTCAGGCTCGCGGCTCAAGCGCGGCCCGGAAGACGAACCGATCGGTCTGGCGCTGGAAAGCATGCGCTGGTACGGCCTGTTCGGTCGTTTCGGCGACAAGGACAAGGATTGGTGGGCAGGTCTTGCCGATGTGCGGGTTCCGGTGTTGGCGGTGAGCGCGGCAGGCGATCACCAGGATCCGGCCTGGGCGTGCCGCAAGCTGTTCGAGCAGATCGGCTCCGAGCACAAGCAGTTCATCAACCTGGGCCGTGAGCAGGGTTTCAATGATCAGTTCGGGCATGTCGAAATGCTGGTGAGCAAGGCGGCGCAGGCTGAAGTCTGGCCGCTGGTGGCGCGTTGGCTGGCGGATCAGCACACGTCGTTGCTCGGTGAGAAGCCGGATCTGGCGGCAGCGGTCTGAGTGCGGCGCCCTGAAAAGGGCATTTCGTTCGGGTCGGCTTGCGGCTAAGATATGACGCGCTGGACGGTTCTGGTCATATTTGGTGACTGTTTTGCTATTCCGTTTCAGCTTGTGTTCAGGTTCGTTCAGTGACCATGACATGGGCTAAGGTAAACAGCGACCGCCGGAACTCGTCTCAGAAGTGTGCGACATCCTTGATCGTCTTCCTTGTTACAGGAGTTATTCGATGAACCATTACCTTACGCCTGACCTGTGCGACGCCTATCCGGAGCTGGTTCAGGTGCTGGACCCGATGTTCAGCAATTTCGGCGGCCGTGATTCGTTCGGCGGCGAGATCGTGACCATCAAGTGCTTCGAAGACAATTCGCTGGTCAAGGAGCAGGTCGAACTCAAGGGTAATGGCAAGGTGCTGGTGGTGGATGGTGGCGGTTCACTGCGCCGTGCATTGCTGGGCGACATGCTCGCCGAGAAAGCCTCGAAAAACGGGTGGGAAGGGCTGGTCATCTACGGCTGCATCCGTGACGTCGACGTCATCGCCCAGACCGATCTTGGCGTGCAGGCCCTGGCCAGTCACCCAATGAAAACGGACAAGCGCGGTATCGGCGACCTCAACGTGCCGGTGACGTTTGCGGGTGTCACTTTCCATCCCGGCCAGTACATCTATGCGGACAACAATGGCGTGATCATCTCGCCAAGTCCGCTGAAAATGCCTGAATAAATCGCGGTAACCATAGGGGTGAGGATGTTCGAGGAAGAAAACGCGCAGTGGGGGCTGGTGCATGCCCTGGTGCTGGACGGTAAAGGCGGTGCGCGTTCGATAGCCCGGACTGATCTCGACGATCTGCAGTTGCAGGCTCATGAAAGCCTGTGGCTGCACTGGGATCGCAGTCACCCGCAGACCCAGACCTGGCTGCGCAAATCCAGTGGGCTCAACGAGTTCGCTTGCGATCTATTGCTGGAAGAAAATACTCGTCCACGTCTGTTGCCGTTGCCGGATTCCGAGCTGCTGCTGTTTTTGCGCGGGGTCAATCTCAACCCGGGCGCCGAGCCGGAAGACATGGTGTCGGTGCGCATTTTCGCTTCGGCCCAGCGAGTGATTTCCCTGCGATTGCGTCCGCTGCGAGCCACCGACGAGTTGCTGGTGATGTTGGGCGAGGGCAAGGGGCCGAAAACTTCGTCCGAACTGATGCTGTATCTGGCGCAACTCCTCACCAACAAGGTGCAGGATCTGGTGACTTGCCTCTCTGAAGTGGTCGATGAAGAGGAAGAAAAACTGGATGCCGACGAACGGTATACCCCCGAGCATGGCGCCATTTTGCACATCCGTCGCAGGGCCGCCGGACTCAAGCGTTTTCTGGCACCGCAGCGGGATATTTTCGGACAGCTGACAAGGATAAAACTGCCGTGGTTCGTCGATGACGATGCCGACTACTGGAACGAATTGAACAACAGCCTGACCCGTTATCTCGAAGAGCTCGAATTGACCCGAGAGCGCGTGGGGCTTGTGCTGGACGCCGAAGACCGGCGCTTGAGCGTGCGCATGAACCGCACCATGTACCGCTTCGGGATCATCACCTGCATCTTTCTGCCGATGAGTTTTCTGACCGGTCTGCTGGGCATCAACGTTGGCGGCATTCCGTTCTCGAGCAGCCCTTATGGTTTCCTGATCGCCTGCCTGACAGTGCTCGCCCTGGCCCTCGGACAATGGTGGTTGTTCCGCCGTTTGCGCTGGGTATGAAGATGCGCCATGTGACCCGACCAAATTTGCCCGCGTCTTTCACAGACATCACGAGAGGTGCGTATGCACGATCCGTTTGAACAGTCTTTGCGCGACATGCTCAACGCCTCGCCGTCCGGCCGCGACGACGATGCCTGCCTGGGCCGCGTACTCAAAACCGCCAACCGCCAGGTGGGCGCCGGCGATCTGTTCAGCCTGCTGGGCCGCTGGCTGCCCGCGCTGATGATCGCCCTGAACAACGGCTCGGCCCATGTCGCGCCGGTCTCCCGTCTCCGTAAACCTACCGCTCGCACTGCTGATAAGGCTGATTGAATATGGAACTTGATCTCTGGACTCAGAGCCTCGTCACTGCAATGACTGCGTTGTGGACCAAAGTCGCTAATTTCATTCCGAACCTGTTCGGCGCACTGGTTGTGCTGCTGTTGGGTTTTGTCGTAGCCAAGCTGCTGGACACCTTGCTGTCCAAATTGCTGGCCAAACTGGGTCTCGATCGCCTGATGGGCGGCACCGGCCTGACAAAATTGATGTCCCGCGCGGGGCTGCAAGTGCCGATCTCGACCCTGATCGGCAAGATCGTCTATTGGTTCGTTCTGCTGATTTTCCTGGTATCGGCAGCAGAATCCCTTGGACTTGAGCGAGTTTCAGCTACGCTTGACATGCTCGCGCTGTATTTGCCGAAAGTATTCGGTGCCGCGCTGGTGTTGCTGGTGGGCGTCCTGCTCGCGCAACTGGCCAATGGCCTGGTTCGCGGGGCGGCAGAAGGCGTAGGCCTGGACTACGCTTCAGGACTTGGGCGAATCGCCCAGGGCCTGGTGATCATCATCAGCATTTCGGTCGCGATCAGTCAGCTGGAGGTCAAGACCGACCTGCTGAACCATGTGATCGTCATCGTATTGATTACCGTTGGTCTGGCTGTTGCCTTGGCCATGGGTTTGGGAAGCCGGGAAATTGCCGGTCAGATTCTTGCGGGAATCTATGTGCGTGAGTTGTATCAGGTTGGGCAACAAGTGCGTATTGGCGAGGTCGAAGGCCAGATCGAAGAGATCGGCACGGTTAAGACCACATTGCTGACCGATGAGGGTGAGCTAGTCTCTCTCTCGAATCGGATCCTGCTGGAGCAGCATGTGAGTAGCCGCTAACCCGGCAAACCCTGCTAATGTATGCCGCCGCAAAATGCCAGCTGATGCTGGCTGCGGTGGACATTGACCTGACTGTCGGCACGACTTGTTTTGAATAAAGCCCAAACGCTATCCACGCGCTACGACCCCCGCGAGCTCTCTGACGAGGAGTTGGTCGCGCGCTCGCATACCGAGCTGTTTCACGTGACGCGCGCCTATGAAGAACTGATGCGGCGTTACCAGCGGACATTATTTAACGTCTGTGCACGATATCTTGGGAACGATCGCGATGCAGACGATGTCTGTCAGGAAGTGATGCTTAAGGTGCTGTACGGCCTGAAGAACTTCGAGGGGAAATCAAAGTTCAAGACATGGCTCTACAGCATCACGTACAACGAATGCATCACACAGTATCGGAAGGAACGGCGAAAGCGTCGCTTGATGGACGCACTGAGTCTTGACCCCCTTGAGGAAGCGTCTGAAGAAAAGGCGCCAAAACCCGAGGAAAAGGGTGGACTGGATCGCTGGCTGGTGTATGTGAACCCGATTGATCGGGAAATTCTGGTGCTACGATTTGTCGCAGAGCTGGAGTTCCAGGAGATCGCAGACATCATGCACATGGGTTTGAGTGCGACAAAAATGCGTTACAAACGTGCTCTTGATAAATTGCGTGAGAAATTTGCAGGCATTGCTGAAACTTAGTTCGGCGCAAATATCTCTTACGTGTAGGCAAGTTCTGATAGACTTGCCGCCGAGTTGTCCCCCGGTTTGCGGGACTGCTTCACAATCACCAGATGGGGATTTAACGGATGAAACTGAAAAACACCTTGGGCTTGGCCATTGGTTCTTTGATTGCCGCCACTTCTTTCGGCGCTCTGGCACAAGGCCAAGGCGCAGTTGAAATCGAAGGCTTCGCAAAGAAAGAACAATTCGACAGCGCTCGTAACTTCAAGAACAACGGCAACCTGTTCGGCGGCTCGATCGGTTACTTCCTGACCGACGACGTTGAACTGCGTCTGGGCTACGACGAAGTGCACAACGTGCGTTCCGACGACGGTCGTAACATCAAGGGCGCCAACACCGCTCTGGACGCTCTGTACCACTTCAACAACCCAGGCGACATGCTGCGTCCATACGTATCGGCTGGTTTCTCCGATCAGAGCATCGGCCAGAACGGCACTGGCGGTCGTAACCGTTCTACCTTCGCCAACGTTGGCGGCGGTGCCAAGCTGTACTTCACCGAGAACTTCTACGCCCGTGCTGGCGTTGAAGCTCAATACAACATCGACCAGGGCGACACCGAGTGGGCTCCTAGCGTCGGTATCGGTGTGAACTTCGGTGGCGGCTCCAAGCCAGCTGCTGCTCCAGTTCCAGCTCCGGCTGAAGTCTGCTCCGACAGCGACAACGACGGCGTATGCGACAACGTTGACAAGTGCCCAGACACCCCAGCCAACGTAACTGTTGACGCTGATGGCTGCCCGGCAGTTGCTGAAGTTGTTCGTGTTGAGCTGGACGTGAAGTTCGACTTCGACAAGTCGGTTGTGAAGCCAAACAGCTACGGCGACATCAAAAACCTGGCTGACTTCATGAAGCAGTACCCATCCACCACCACTACTGTTGAAGGTCACACTGACTCCGTCGGTCCTGACGCTTACAACCAGAAACTGTCCGAGCGTCGTGCAAACGCCGTTAAGCAAGTTCTGACCAACCAGTACGGTGTTGAATCGTCCCGCATTCAGTCGATCGGCTACGGCGAATCCCGCCCAGTTGCTGACAACAAAACTGAAGCTGGCCGTGCTGTTAACCGTCGCGTAGAAGCGCAGGTTGAAGCTCAAGCTAAGTAATTAGCTGCCGCTGCGAGAAAAGCCCGGCTTATGCCGGGCTTTTCTTTGCCTGCGATTTGGGTAAACCGGGGATTGTCAGGCCAGGCGTTCGGCTGCCCAGTCAATCGAATCGACCTGGGTCGCAGCGGCTGCGACGGCGCCTATGACCAGAATCGCAGGGCTCCTGAGCCGGAAATCAAGGGCATCGTTTTCCATGGCTGCCAGGTCGCTACGGCATTCGCGTTGTTCCGGCAACGAGGCATTCTCGATCATCGCCACTGGCGTATCCGTCGCCATCCCCCCCGCCAAGAGCTGCTCGCGAATCTCGCCGAGCTTCGCCACCCCCATGTAAATCACCAGCGTCGTTCCGCCTTGCGCCAGCGCCCGCCAGTTCAACTGGCTGTCGTCCTGGGTGTGAGCGGTGACCAGCGTCACGCCCCGGGCCACGCCGCGCAACGTCAGCGGAATATCACATTGGGTCGCGCCCGCCAGCCCGGCGGTGATGCCATTGGCCAACTCCACCTCGACCCCGCGCTCACGCAACCACTGCGCTTCTTCACCTCCACGCCCGAAAATGCACGGATCGCCGCCCTTGAGTCGCACCACGCATTTGCCCTGACGGGCGTAACGCAGCATCAGCCGATGGATGAACGCTTGGGGCGTTGAGCGGCAGCCGCCGCGTTTGCCGACCGCAATGATTCGCGCAGCAGGGCAGTGCTCAAGTACCGCCTCATTGACCAGATCGTCGATCAGCACCACCTCGGCTTCGCGCAAGGCACGCACTGCTTTAAGCGTCAGCAGCTCAGGATCACCGGGACCTGCGCCCACCAACCAGACTTTCGCGCTCATGGTGTTTCCTCTTTAAATGACGGCGACCGGACGCACTTCGGCGGCCAGCAAACGCTTGATTTCCGGGACGCAGGAACCGCATTGCGTGCCGCATCCCAACTTGTTTTTCAAACCCTGCAGATCCAGACCTTCACCAATACCGGCGCAGACCGCGCTGTGGCTGACGTTCTTGCAATTGCACAGGGTCTTGTCCGCCACAACCGGCGTGCCGGCATTGCCCGGCGGTGCACTCATCGGTGCCAGCAGCCAGCGCCGCAGTTGTTCGTCGGCGCGACCCTCCAGCCACAGGCCTTGCAACCAGTGCTGAGCGAGGGTTTCGCCAGCGAGGCGAATCGCAGTGATTCGCCCGTTTTCGATGCGTACCCGCTTGCCGATGGCACGGCGTGGATCGTCATAAGCCAGCACCGGCCCCTCGATCAGGGCCAGGCATTGGTCGATTTCATGCAGCAATTGCGGCTCTGGCGCCATAACGCTGGCTGCACGTATCAACAACGCAGGCCGTTCACGTCCGACAAGGCTGATACTTGTGTAGGAAAAAGCCTCACAGAGCGGTCGAAGCGCCTCGAAGTGCCGTTGAACATCGCCCTCGATCAGTGCGAACAGTTGCCATGGCAACTCCACCGGGTCCAGCCGCACACCGCTGTGCTTGAGTTCCGGTTGTTTCGACAAAGGATCAAAAGCCGGCAGGGTCAGGCTGTTCACGCCGCCCTTGAGGAAACGATCGCCCCAGTGCATCGGCAGGAACGCCTGGCCCGGACGTACGCTGTCATCGCTGGCGACCGCCACGATCACCGCGCCCCGACGACTTTTCAGATTCACCAAATCCCCCGACTGCAAGCGGTGGCGGCGCAACTCGTCCGGGTGCAGCCCCAACACCGCTTCGCTGACATGGCCGAACAACTGCGCCGCCGTACCCGTGCGGCTCATACCGTGCCATTGATCACGCAGGCGGCCGGTGATCAGGGTCAGGGGAAAGCGCGCGTCGCGTTGTTCCTTGGCGGCGCGATAGGGATCGGCAACGAATTGCGCGCGCCCGTTCGGCGTAGGAAAGATCCCGTCGCCATACAACCGGGCCGTACCCTGGCGGGCGCCAGCGGGGAAGGGCCATTGCTGTGGCCCCAGCTCATCAATCAATCCGTGGCTGATCCCGGACAAATCCAGATCGCGCCCCCGGGTCAGTTGTTTGTACTCGTCAAACAGCTGCGCCGATTGCTCGAAGGCAAACAGCCCCGGTTGTTGCGGGCGCAGACGTTTCTCCAGGCGTTGTGCGAAATCTACCGTGATCGCCCAGTCCGGACGCGCTTCACCCGGTGCGGCAATGGCTTTGCGAACGTGGGAAATCCGCCGTTCAGAGTTGGTCACCGAACCTTCCTTCTCGCCCCAACTGGCCGCCGGCAACAGCAGGTCGGCAAACGCCGCGGTTTCGGTGGTACGAAACGCTTCCTGCAATACCACGAACGGACAAGCTTCCAGCGCGGCGCGCACGGCGTTCTGGTCCGGCATCGATTGCGCGGGGTTGGTGCAGGCGATCCACAGCGCCTTGATCCGGCCGCTGCGCACTTGTTCAAACAGTTCGATGGCGCTGAGCCCGGTGTTTTCCGGCAGCTTATCCACACCCCAATACGCCGCCACTTCGGCGCGGTGCTCCGGATTAGCTACTTCGCGATGACCTGGCAACAGGTTGGAGAGACTGCCGGTTTCCCGCCCGCCCATGGCATTCGGCTGACCGGTCAAAGAGAAAGGTCCTGCCCCCGGTCGGCCGATCTGCCCGGTGGCCAGGTGCAGGTTGATCAGCGCACTGTTCTTCGCGCTGCCGGCGGTGGACTGGTTCAGGCCCATGCACCACAGCGAGAGAAAACTCGGCGCGGTGCCGATCCATTCGGCGCATTGCTGCAACTGCTCGGCACTGATCCCGCACAGCTGCGAAACCATGGCCGGGGTGTAATCGCGCACCAGACTTTTCAGCCCGGCGAGTCCTTCGGTGTGGGCCTTGATGAAGTCACGGTCGATCCAGTCTTCCCACAACAGTAGATGCAAAATCCCATGGAACAAGGCGACATCGGTGCCCGGCAGAATCGCCAGATGCAGGTCGGCCAGATCGCAGGTGTCGGTGCGTCGAGGGTCGATGACGACGACTTTCATGTGAGGGCGGTGGGACTTGGCTTCTTCGAGGCGGCGAAAAAGTACCGGATGAGCGTAGGCCATGTTACTGCCGACGATCACCACGCAATCGCTCGATTCCAGGTCTTCATAGCTGCACGGTGGGGCGTCGGCGCCGAGGCTGCGCTTGTAGCCGACCACCGCCGAAGACATGCACAGCCGCGAATTGCTGTCGATGTTGTTGGTACCGACCAGCGCCCGCGCCAGTTTGTTGAAGGCGTAGTAGTCCTCGGTCAGCAACTGCCCGGAGATGTAGAACGCCACGCTGTCCGGGCCGTGTTCGGCGATGGTTTCGGCGAAGACCTGGGTGGCATGGTCCAGCGCGGTGTCCCAGTCGCAGCGGCTGCGCGCCAGGCCTTTGCCCAGGCGCAATTCCGGGTACAAAGCCCGGGCCGCAAGATCACCGGTCAGGTGCAGGGTCGAGCCTTTGCTGCACAGTTTGCCGAAGTTGGCCGGGTGCGCCGGATCGCCGCTGACGCCGAGGATGTGCTCGCCGTCATGCTCGATCAGCACGCCGCAGCCGACCCCGCAATAGCAGCAGGTCGAGGCGGTCGTCTGGCGGTTCATCAGACGGCGTCCCGCAGGGCCAGTTGCACGCGGCCGTTTTCCACCCGGGCCGGGTGATGATGTGCGCAACCGACGTCCGGCGCCTGGGCTTCGCCGGATTGCAGATCGATCTGCCAGTTATGCAGTGGGCAGGCCACGCGCTTGCCGTAAATCAGGCCTTGGGACAATGGGCCGCCCTTGTGCGGGCAGCGGTCATCGAGTGCGAAGACTTCGTCGTCGCTTGTACGAAAGATCGCAATGTCACCTTTGGGCCCGGCGATGATCCGCGAACCGAGGGCGTTGATCTCTTCCAGGGCACAGATATCGAGCCAGTTCATGCCGGCACCTCCAGGTTTTTCACAGGGATCACGTCGAATTCTTTCTTAAGTTGCGGCTGGGCGAGGCGTTCTTTCCACGGGTCCTGTTCGAACGACAGGGAGAATTGCAGGCGCTCGTTCAGGGCCTTGCGGCGCTCGGGATCTTCCAGCACGGCTTTCTTGATGTGCTCCATGCCGACCCGTTGCAGGTAATGCACGGTGCGTTCGAGGTAGAAGGCTTCTTCGCGGTACAGCTGCAGGAACGCGCCGTTGTATTCGCGGACCTCCTCGGCAGTCTTGAGCTTGACGAAGAATTCGGCGACTTCGGTCTTGATCCCGCCGTTGCCACCGATGTACATCTCCCAGCCGGAATCGACTCCGATGATTCCTACGTCTTTAATCCCCGCTTCCGAACAGTTGCGTGGGCATCCGGAGACCGCCAGTTTCACTTTGTGCGGCGACCACATGTTGAACAGGTCGTGTTCGAGATCGATGCCCAACTGGGTCGAATTCTGCGTGCCGAAGCGGCAGAACTCGCTGCCGACGCAGGTTTTCACGGTGCGGATCGATTTGCCGTAGGCGTGGCCCGACGGCATGTCGAGGTCTTTCCACACGCCGGGCAGATCCTGCTTCTTGATCCCCAGCAAGTCGATGCGCTGACCGCCGGTGACCTTGACCATCGGCACCTGATATTTGTCCGCCACGTCGGCGATCCGCCGCAGTTCCGACGGGTTGGTCACGCCGCCCCACATCCGTGGTACCACCGAGTAGGTGCCGTCCTTCTGGATGTTGGCGTGGGCCCGTTCGTTGATCAGGCGCGACTGCGGATCGTCCTTGGCTTCGCCGGGCCAGGTGGAAATCAGGTAGTAGTTGAGGGCCGGCCGGCAAGTGGCGCAACCGTTCGGCGTGCGCCAGTTGAGGTAGCTCATGGTGCCGGCGATGGTCAGCAAATGCTGTTCGCGAATGGCCTGGCGAATCTGGCCATGGTTGAGATCGCTGCAACCGCAGATGGCTTTTTCGCTTTTCGGTTTGACGTCTGCCGCGCCGCCGACGGTGTTGATCAGGATCTGCTCGACCAGGCCGGCGCAAGAGCCACAGGAGCTGGCGGCCTTGGTGTGTTTCTTCACTTCGTCGACGCTGAACAGCCCGTGCTCCTGAATCGCCTTGACGATGGTGCCCTTGCACACGCCGTTGCAGCCGCAGACTTCGGCGTTGTCGGCCATGCTCATGGCCTTGTCCTGGCCCTGATGTCCTACGTCGCCAATTGCGTTTTCTCCGAACATTAAGTGATCGCGGATCTCGCCGATGGCGTGATTCTCACGAATCTGCCGGAAATACCAACCGCCATCTGCCGTATCGCCGTACAGACACGCGCCGACCAGCACGTCATCCTTGATCACCAGTTTTTTGTACACCCCGCCGATCGGGTCGGAGAGGGTGATGGTCTCGGTGCCTTCGCCGCCCATGAAGTCGCCGGCGGAAAACAGGTCGATGCCGGTGACTTTCAACTTGGTCGACGTCACTGAGCCCTGATAGCGCGCGAAACCCAGTTGCGCCAAGTGGTTGGCGCAGACCTTGGCCTGTTCGAACAGCGGCGCCACCAGGCCGTAGGCAATGCCACGGTGGCTGGCGCATTCGCCGATGGCATAGATGCGCGGGTCGTAGGTTTGCAGGGTGTCGTTGACCAGAATCCCGCGATTGCACGGGATGCCGGCCTTTTCCGCGAGTTCGGTGTTGGGGCGAATGCCGGCGGCCATGACGACCAGATCGGCAGGAATGATGTCGCCGTTCTTGAATTGCACCGAGCCGACCCGACCATTGCCGGCGTCGTGCAGGGCCTGGGTCTGTTCGCACAGGCGAAAGTGCAGGCCACGGGATTCGAGGGCGGTTTGCAGGAGCTGGCCGCTGGTCTTGTCCAGTTGCCGCTCCAGCAGCCATTCACCGAGGTGCACCACGGTGACGTGCATGCCGCGCAGCATCAGGCCGTTGGCGGCTTCGAGGCCGAGCAAACCGCCACCGATCACCACGGCGTGTTTGTGAGTCTTGGCGGTATCGATCATCGCCTGGGTGTCGGCGATGTCGCGGTACCCGATCACGCCCTGCAAGGTGTTGCCGGGGATCGGCAGGATGAACGGGGTCGAGCCAGTGGCGATCAGCAGGCGGTCGTATTCGGCCTCAGTGCCATCCTCGGCGATCACCCGGCGTTTGACCCGGTCGATCTCGACCACTTTGCGGTTGAGCAGCAGTTTGATGCCGTTTTCCAGGTACCAGTCGAGGTCGTTGAGCACGATCTCTTCGAAGGTCTGTTCGCCGGCCAATACCGGCGATAGCAGGATGCGGTTGTAGTTGGTGTGCGGTTCGGCGCCGAAGACCGTGATGTCGTACAGCTCGTTGCTGAGCTTGAGCAGTTCTTCCAGGGTACGAACCCCGGCCATGCCATTGCCGATCATCACCAGTTTGAGTTTTTTCATCAGATTCTCCGGGAGCATCGGGCTTGCCTCCTGTGGGCAGTCAGGCCTTGCTCGACAAAAATGGCGCAAACAAAAAAGGCGTCCCGCCAGTTACCTGGCGAGGACGCCTTTGTCCTTGTCCCGTTCTCTCGGGAAGCCCGGCCTTCGTCGTTGAAGGTCGGGCTTTTATGTCAGTTGAAAACGTTAATGCAGTGGCTGTGCCAAGTCGCGGTAAGCCGCGAATTCACTGGGGTAATGCAGGAATTGGCCAGATGTTCATTGTGGTTTTTGCACTGAATGGAAGCGGCACGCCCGTTTATGGAGCGCCGCATCAGCCATGAAACAACAGAAACAGCAGCACCAGATTGCCCAGCAACGCCAGCAACGCCAAAGTCCGCCAGACCTTCAGCGGCTCGCGTTCCAGCAAGGGGCGAGGGCGTACGTTCAGGCTGCGGCGCTCACCTTGCTCCAGAGTCAGCAGCCATTCCTCGGCGGTTTCATAGCGTTGCAAGGGATCGGCCGCCACACCGCGCTCCAGACACTGCGCCAGCCACTCCGGCAGATCCGGGCGATATCGCCCGGCACTCACCGGCACCCCGAAACGCGGGCGCTGGAAGGCTTCGATCTCGCCATAGGGAAAGTGCCCGGTGAGCAGGAAATACAAGGTCACGCCCACCGCATACAGATCCTGTTGCGCGCTGGGTGCTACGCCTTGAAAGGCTTCCGGCGCGATGTAGCTCGGGGTTCCGGGCAAGGTCGACGGTGCGTCCTGCGACAGGCCGGGGCAATACGCCAGGCCGAAATCCAGCAGGCGCAGCTCGCCGTCGTCCCCCAGATGCAGGTTTTCCGGTTTGATGTCGCGGTGCAGGATCTGCCGTCGATGCAACAGGCCGACTGCCCGCAGCAGACGTTCGGCCAGATCCTGCCATTGAGCCAGTGGCAGCGGGCCGCGTTGTTCAAACAACTGCGCCAGGGTTGTCCCCGAATATTCACGCATCACGTAGTACAAATGCTGACGCTGTCCGGCGCTATGGACTTCAGGAAAATGCCGCCCGGCGACGCGTTTGAGAAACCATTCTTCCGTCAGCAAGGCCTGGCCGGCCTGGGCATCGTCCGCCCATTGTGCGGGCAAAGTTTTCAACAGCCAGGTCTGGCCCTGACCATCGAGCACTCGATACAGCAACGATTGTTGGCTGCGCCCTATAACCTCTTGAACCCGCCAGCCTTCAAAAACCTGACCCGGTTTCAACTGCGGGGGCAGAGGCCACTGCTGCAAATGAACCAGCGCATCGCCAAGGCTGGCCTCCCCGACGGCATCTACCCGCACCAACAGCGCACTGGCGTTGTCCTGACTGCCGGCCAGGTGCGCAGCGTTGACCAGTGTTTGCGCAGCGCTGTGCAGGTCCGGCTGATCGCGCAAAATTGCGGCGATAGCGGTGTCGCCGAGCGCTGCCCACACGCCATCACTGAGCAGCACGAAACATTCGCCGTCACGCAGTTCGCCGTCGAGAAAATCCAGCACCAGATGCTGATCCAGTCCCAGTGCGCGCTTGAGCACGTGCTGCATGCCCGGCTGATCCCAGACGTGATCCTCGCTGATCCGCTGCAAGGTCTCGGCGTGCCAGCGATAGACCCGGCAATCACCGACGTGCGCCAGGGTAAACCGCCGGCCACGCAGGACCAGTGCACTGATCGTGGTGAGCAGCGGCTGACCGCCACCGTTGGCCTGCAACCAGCGGTTTTGTGCGAGCAACAGACGATCGAGGGCCTGGGCCACGCTCCAGGTTTCCGGGGTGGCGTAGTAATCCAGCGCCAGTGCCTGCAAAGTCGAGCGCGCGGCCAGCCCGCCATCGGCGCACTGGCTGACGCCGTCGGCGATGGCGAACAGAAAACCTTTGCTCGCAGCCAGCGCCGGGGCCGGCGTGACCAGGCGCAAGGCGTCCTGGTTTTCCGCGCGTGGTCCGGTGGCGCTGGCTTCGGCGAAACTCAGTTGCAGAGCCATTCGGGCCTCAGACCCGGGCAGCGGTCACGGCCGCCGAACCCCAAGTGGTTCGCCAGCGACGTTTGACACCGTGCAGACCGAACCACGCCAATACGCCAAGGCTGGCGAACAACCACAGCGCCAGTTGATAGCTGCCGGTGCTCTGTTTGATCGCGCCCATGCCTGCCGCCAGGGCAAACCCGCCGATGCCACCGGCCATGCCGATCAGCCCGGTCATCACGCCGATTTCGCGACGGAAACGCTGCGGCACCAGTTGAAAAACCGCGCCATTACCTGCGCCGAGGCCGAGCATGGTGCAGACGAAAAGTGCCAGCGCCGCGTAGGAACTTGGCAGGTTGAAGCCGACCGCTGCTATACAAACCGCTGCAACCGTGTACATCGCCAAGAGGGTGCGGATGCCACCGAAACGGTCAGCCAGCGCGCCGCCCAGTGGACGCATCAGGCTGCCACCGAACACGCAGGCGGCGGTGTAGTAACCGGCGGTCACCGGGCTCAGGCCGTATTGATCGTTGAAGTAGCCGGGCAGGGCGCTGGCCAGGCCGATGAAGCCGCCGAAGGTGACGCTGTAAAAAAACATGAACCACCAGCTGTCGCGATCACCCAGGGCCTTGAAATAGTCGGCCATGGATTTGGCTTTCGGCCGCTCGGGCGCGTTCTTCGCCAGCCAGGCGAACAGCACCAGGGTCAGGATCAGCGGAATCAGGGCGAAACCGAACACATTGCTCCAGCCGAACGCCGCCGCCAAAACCGGGGCAATCAACGCCGCGAACACGGTGCCGGAATTGCCCGCCCCGGCGATGCCCATCGCCTTGCCTTGATGCTCCGGGGGATACCACTGCGAGGCCAGCGGCAGGGCCACAGCGAACGAGGCGCCGGCCATGCCGAGGAACAGGCCAAGCAGCAAAGCCTGTTCATAACTGTGGATGCCGAGTTTCCAGGCGCCGAGCAGCGCGCAGATCACGATCACCTGGCCGATCAGCCCGGCGGTTTTCGGCGACAGGCGATCGGCGAGCATGCCCATCGCAAAGCGCAGCACCGCGCCGGCCAGAATCGGCGTCGCCACCACGAGCCCGCGCTGTTGGGTAGTCAGATGCAGGTCGGCGGCAATCTGCACCGCCAGCGGGCCGAGCAAGTACCAGACCATGAAGCTCAGGTCGAAATACAGGAAGGCCGCGAACAGAGTCGGGGTGTGGCCGGATTTCCAGAAGCTTTTATTCATCGCGCACCTCAGCTGTAGAGAATCTCGAGAAGGAGTCAGAACCAGCACAGTGGGGCGCCGCCACGGCCGCACCACCGGCCCCGGGCTGTGGGGCCAAAACGCAAAAACGCCGCTACCCGGATCGCCGAAGGGGGCGAAGAAGGTGAGCGACGTCTTTGTCGTGGGTGGGGCAACCGCCGTTGGTTACCTGTGCGTAATGCTTAGCGAGATTTGTGCCAGATCGGTGTGGCTTGTTTCCACGCTTTGCGTGCAAACGCATCCGTCACGTTCAGAAGCGGACGCGGAGCGTCCATGGCTGCATTCCCACGCGGAGCGTGGGAACGATCAATGTGGGGGAGCACTTCAGCCCAGCAACTCGCTCATGGCAATGATCTGTTCAGCGACCTGAATCAGTTTCTGCTGACGACTCATGGCCTGGCGGCGCATCAGGGTGTAGGCCTCTTCTTCGTTGCAGTCCTTCATTCTCATCAGCAACCCCTTGGCCAGTTCGATGCGCTTGCGCTCGGCCAGTTGCTGGTCGCGGGCCTGTAGCTGGGCGCGCAAGGCCTGATCGCTTTCGAAGCGGGCCATGGCCACATCGAGAATCGGCTGCAAGCGTTGTGCGTGAATGCCTTCAACAATGTAGGCACTGACCCCGGACTTGATCGCCTGACGCATCACGCCAGGATCATGTTCGTCGGTGAACATCACGATCGGCCGGGGCTGATCGCGGCTGACCAGCACCACTTGCTCCATTACATCGCGGCTCGGTGACTCGGTATCGATCAGGATTACGTCCGGACGCACCGTTTCGACGCGCGCCGGCAGGTCGATGGTCAGACCCGACTCGTCGATCACCTCGAAACCGGCCTCGGTCAGCGCGGCTTTCAGGCGTCCGACTTTTTTCGCGGTGTCGTTGATCAGCAGAATGCGCAGCATGTTCGCGGTCTCCTGTCAGCGCTGGGCGAGAAGGGGCGCGCTGTCGCTCAGCGCGTGCAGCTTGAAGCTTCGGGCATAGGCGGCCGGGTCGCTGCCGTCCCAGATTTTGCCGTCGATCAACTGGCTGCTGCGCATGTCCTTGCCCCAGGCCGCGACGCCCATGGCAGTCGCCGCGTCGCGATAGATCTCCAGTTGTTGCACCTGACGGGCGACGGCGAGGTAGTCCGGGTCATCGCGCAGCAAACCCCAGCGGCGGAACTGGGTCATGAACCACATCCCATCTGACAGGTACGGCAGATTCACCGCGCCATCGCCATGAAAACGCAGCGCGTGCGGATCCTGCCAGCGATGACCGAGGCCATCGTCGTAGTCGCCGAGAAAGCGCGGTTCGATGCAGGACAGCGGGGCGTCGAGGTATTCTGCCGCGCTCAGCAACTGGGCGGTGCTGCGGCGGTTTTCCGGGCTTTCTTCGATGAAGCGGCTGGCCTCGAGGATCGCCATCACCAGCGCGCGGGCGGTGTTGGGATATTGGTCGACGAAGGCGCGGGTGCAGCCAAGGACTTTCTCCGGGTGATCGGGCCAGATGGTCTGGCTTGTCGCCAATGTGAAGCCGAGATCCTGCTGTACGGCGCTGGCCGCCCACGGCTCGCCGACGCAGAAGCCATCAATGCGTCCGGCTTGCAAGTGCGCGACCATTTGCGGCGGCGGCACGACCACGCTGTCGACATCCTGCAACGGATGAATGCCCTGGCTCGCCAGCCAGTAATAAAGCCACATGGCATGGGTGCCGGTCGGGAAGGTCTGGGCGAAGGTCAGTTTTGCGCGGGTTTGGTGCACATGCCGGTGCAGTGCTTCAGGACCGGTCACGCCCAGGCCCTGCAAACCGTGGGACAGGTTGAGGCTCTGACCGTTCTGGTTCAGGCCCATCAGCACCGCCATGTCGGTCGGCGCGACACCGCCGATGCCCAGGTGCACCGCGTAGATCAGGCCGTAGAGGCTGTGGGCGGCATCGAGTTCGCCGCTGACCAGGTTGTCCCGCAGGTTGGCCCAGGAGCTTTGGCGCTTGAGGTTCAGGGTCAGGCCGTAAGGCTGGGCAAAGCCCTGGGTGGCGGCGACCACCAGCGAGGCGCAGTCGCTCAAGGCCATGAAGCCGAGGTTGATCGCGCTTTTTTCCGGGGCATCGCTGCCGTTGACCCAGGCCAGCGGCCCGGCGGAGGTTAGAGTCATAAAAGCTACCCTCAAAAAAAACGTCGTCCCAGGCTTTGCCCGCGCAAAACCGAGAGACGACGCCATTGTCCTTGCCTGCACGCCACCATTGGCCTGCGGGCTGATGCCGGGGAAGGTGCAAGGCATATGCCATGCGCACGGATTTACCCGTGCGCCTCGCGCGCTGGGGCGATGCCCGGCTATAATCGCCGCCTCTTTTCGCCGCCCGAGTCATAGCCGCCCATGTACACCCTGGCCCGTCAGCTGTTGTTCAAACTTTCCCCGGAAACCTCCCACGATCTGTCGCTGGATCTGATCGGCGCGGGCGGGCGTTTGGGCCTCAACGGCTTGCTGTGCAAGGCTCCGGCGTCGCTGCCGGTGAATGTCATGGGCCTGCAATTCCCGAACCCTGTCGGTCTGGCGGCCGGTCTGGACAAGAACGGCGCGGCCATCGACGGCTTCGCGCAGCTGGGTTTCGGTTTTGTCGAAATCGGCACCGTGACCCCGCGCCCGCAGCCGGGCAACCCGAAACCACGGATTTTCCGCCTGCCGGAAGCCGAGGCGATCATCAATCGCATGGGTTTCAACAACCTCGGTGTGGATAACCTGCTGGCGCGGGTGGCGGCGGCCAAATACAAGGGCGTGCTGGGGATCAACATCGGCAAGAACTTCGACACCCCGGTCGAGCGCGCGGTTGAGGACTATCTGATCTGCCTGGACAAGGTCTACGCCCACGCCAGTTACGTCACGGTCAACGTCAGTTCGCCGAACACTCCGGGCCTGCGCAGCCTGCAATTCGGCGATTCGCTCAAGCAATTGCTGGCAGACCTGGCCACCCGCCGCGCCGAACTGGCCCTGCGCCACGGCAAACATGTACCGCTGGCGATCAAGATCGCGCCGGACATGACCGACGAAGAAACCGCGCAAGTCGCCCAGGCGTTGATCGAAACCGGGATGGACGCGGTGATCGCCACCAACACCACCCTCAGCCGCGTGGGTGTCGAAGGCATGGAACACGGTGACGAGGCGGGCGGTCTGTCCGGCGCTCCGGTGCGTGAGAAGAGCACCCACACCGTGAAGGTGCTGGCGTCCGAGCTGGGCGGCAAGCTGCCGATCATCGCGGCGGGCGGCATCACCGAAGGCAAGCATGCGGCCGAGAAGATCGCTGCCGGCGCGAGCCTGGTGCAGATTTATTCCGGCTTCATTTACAAGGGCCCGGCGCTGATCCGCGAATCGGTGGACGCCATCGCCGCCAAACGCTGATCCTTTGTGAGAGCGAGCTTGCTCGCGATGGCGTCCGTTCAGTCAACATTTCGTGTGACTGATGCACCGCCATCGCGAGCAAGTCGAGTCGTCGCACCGTCGCTCCCACAGGTTTTGTGTATGGCATAAATAATGTGGCAGGCATAAAAAAGGGCTCCTCGAAGGAGCCCCTGGGCCGTGGCCCGCCGTCCGGGAAGGACGTGCATGGTGATCAGGTTTTTACGAAATCAGATTGTCGTGTCGCAATAAGTGCCCTGTGTCAGCCGACGGCGTGAAGTTCGTTGAGTCTGTGGATTCCCGCAGTGCCGGTCATACCGTCCCAGTTGTCGCCGCGTCCTTCTCGCCAGCCGTTGATCCAGGCTTGACGTACCGACGGTAGAGTAAATGGGCAAAGCTCACGGGATTTGCCACCAACGCCATATTGATATCCGCGCAAAAAAGCTCTTTCCAACGGATCACGCTTAAGTCTTCTCATAGGGTGTTTCCCTCACTTGTTGACTGTTTTTGTCGCGTCGACCTCAATTGAGGTCTGGCAGAAAAACTCTGCCGTTGGCGGCTCGCTGCCGGCGTGGCGAGCCAAGGTGTTGACGCCGTTGCGACGTCAACCTGTGTGCAGTTCTAACCAATGAGTCACATCGATGGAATGACCGTTTTGTCATAAGGACGTAACGAAAAAGATGCTATGGCCATAAGTAACCGCGTATTTATCCAGTGTTTATTGGCCAAACCCCGGTATGATCGGCCCCGCGCTGGATGATGAGGTTAATCCTTTAGTGAGAATGACCCACGTTTACGCTGGGTTACTATTCGACGAAGGGTTGCTTTGAGTCATTTTGTTGCTTCAACTTCTTTATCTGTCCCGGCATCTAAGCTCTTTTAACCCGAGCAGCGGGGATGGAACGGCACACCTTCGTGCCACGCGGGCGTTCTTGTAGAAAAGCGCCTGATTGAAAACCGGACCGGCAATGCGTTGCCGGTTCATTAGCCAAAGGCTGTGAAAAAACCATGTCCGACCGTTTCGAACTCTTCCTCACTTGCCCCAAAGGCCTTGAAGGCCTGCTCATCGAGGAAGCCGTCGGGCTTGGCCTTGAAGAGGCCCGCGAACACACCTCCGCCGTGCGTGGCATGGCGACCATGGAAACCGCTTATCGTCTGTGCCTCTGGTCGCGTCTGGCCAACCGGGTGCTGCTGGTGCTCAAGCGTTTCCCGATGAAAAACGCCGAAGACCTGTACCACGGCGTACTCGACCTCGACTGGCAGGATCACATGCTGGCCGACGGCACCCTGGCCGTGGAATTCAGCGGCCACGGTTCAGGCATCGACAACACTCACTTCGGCGCCCTGAAGGTCAAGGACGCCATCGTCGACAAACTGCGCACCCCGCAGGGCGACCGACCAAGCATCGACAAGCTCAACCCGGACCTGCGCATTCACCTGCGTCTGGATCGCGGCGAAGCGATTCTGTCCCTCGACCTTTCCGGCCACAGCCTGCACCAGCGCGGCTACCGCTTGCAGCAGGGCGCTGCGCCGCTGAAGGAAAACCTCGCGGCCGCGATCCTGATCCGTTCCGGCTGGCCGCGCATTGCCGCCGAAGGTGGCGCGCTGGCTGACCCGATGTGCGGTGTCGGCACGTTCCTGGTCGAAGCCGGCATGATCGCCGCCGATATGGCGCCGAACCTGCGTCGCGAGCAATGGGGCTTCACCGCCTGGCTCGGTCACGTACCGGCGCTGTGGAAAAAGCTCCACGAAGAAGCCGTCGAGCGCGCCGCCGCCGGTCTGGCCAAACCACCGCTGTGGATCCGTGGTTATGAAGCCGACCCACGGCTGATTCAGCCAGGCCGCAACAACGTCGAGCGCGCCGGCCTGAGCGAGTGGATCAAGATCTATCAGGGCGAAGTCGCGACCTTCGAACCGCGTCCGGACCAGAACCAGAAAGGTCTGGTCATCTGCAACCCGCCGTACGGTGAGCGTCTGGGTGATGAAGCCAGCCTGTTGTACCTCTACCAGAACCTTGGCGAGCGTCTGCGTCAGGCCTGCCTGAACTGGGAGGCGGCGGTGTTCACCGGCGCACCGGACCTTGGCAAGCGCATGGGCATCCGCAGCCACAAACAGTATTCGTTCTGGAACGGCGCACTGCCGTGCAAGCTGCTGTTGATCAAAGTCCTGCCGGATCAGTTCGTCACCGGCGAGCGCCGTACTCCGGAGCAACGCCAGGCCGAGCGCGAGCAAGCCGCTTACGACCAGACGCCGAACGAGCCGCAAGAGCGCAAGTTCAACAAGAACGGCAATCCGATCAAACCGACGCCGGCCCCCGCGCCAGTGATCGAGCAGCCGCGCCTGAGCGAAGGCGGGCAGATGTTTGCCAATCGCCTGCAAAAGAACCTCAAGGCGTTGGGCAAGTGGGTCAAGCGCGAAGGCATCGATTGCTACCGCGTCTACGATGCGGACATGCCGGAATACGCGATGGCCATCGACCTGTACCACGACTGGGTGCACGTTCAGGAGTACGCCGCGCCGAAGTCGATCGACCCGGAAAAGGCCTCGATCCGCATGTTCGATGCGTTGGCGGCCATCCCTCAGGCGCTGAACATCGACAAGAGCCGCGTGGTGGTCAAGCGCCGCGAGCGTCAGAGCGGCACCAGGCAGTACGAGCGTCAGGCGGCCCAGGGCAAGTTCAATGAAGTGACCGAGGGCGGCGTGAAGTTGCTGGTCAACCTCACCGATTACCTCGACACCGGACTGTTCCTCGATCACCGGCCGATGCGCATGCGGATCCAGAAAGAGGCCGCCGGCAAGCGCTTCCTCAACCTGTTCTGCTACACCGCGACCGCCAGCGTACACGCGGCCAAGGGCGGCGCGCGCAGCACCACCAGCGTCGACCTGTCGAAAACCTACCTCGACTGGGCGCGTCGCAACCTGTCGCTCAACGGCTTCTCCGACAAGAACCGTCTGGAGCAGGGCGATGTGATGGCGTGGCTGGAAAACTGCCGCGAAGAGTACGACCTGATCTTCATCGATCCGCCGACCTTCTCCAACTCCAAGCGCATGGAAGGCATCTTCGACGTACAGCGTGACCAGGTGCAGTTGATCGACCTGGCCATGGCGCGCCTGGCAGCGGGCGGGGTGTTGTACTTCTCCAACAACTTCCGCAAGTTCCAGCTCGAGGACAACCTGGCCGAGCGTTACGCGGTCGAGGAAATCACCGCCAGCACCATCGACCCGGATTTCGCCCGCAACGGCAAGATCCATCGCGCCTGGAAAATCACGGCTCGTTGACACTCTGCAAAATTGGATCCACAGAGCCTTGATTTTTAAAGGCTCTTGGATCCGTCCAGAGCTAGCCAAATTAGTGGCTAATAGCTATAACTCACACACGGCCGATGGGGTTTTTCCCGCAGATGCTGACGTAGTGAGTGGCTTTTATGTCGTTGCACCCCGTGCGCCCGAAGATATTGGGTTTTATCAGCGAAGAAGTCTCGGCCTGGCTGGTCGCGCTGCTGGTATTGCTCGCCGGCGGGATTCTCACGGGGCTGCTCGCCTGGGGCACCCTCAATCAGTTTCACAGCCAGTTGCGCCAACGCTTTCAGCTACTGGCCAACGAGCGCTACAGCCGCATCGAAGAACGCTTTCAGGATCAGGAGCAACGCCTCGATGGCCTGCGACGGTTCTTCGCCAACTCCGAATCGGTGTCCCGCGCCGAATTCGACGGCTACACCCGACCTTTATTACTGCGCACCCAGGCCTATTCGTTCGCCTTGCGGGTGAGCGGCGCCGAGCGTGCAGCGTTCGAGAAACAGGTGCGAGACGAGGGCCTGACCACCTTCAGCGTGCGCGAACTCAATGCACGCGGCGAACTGCAACTGGCCGCGGCTCGCGATGAATACGTCGTGGTGGTGTACAGCCAGACCCAGAGTCGGCTCGGCTCGCCGCTGGGGTATGACTTGCTGGCGCAACCGTTGCGCCGATCGACCCTTGAACGGGCTGACCAGCTCCACGGTCTGGCGGTGTCGCAGCCGATGCATCTGGTGTCTATCGAGCCGGCTTATGCACGCGGCGTCCTGCTGGTCGCGCCAGTGGTTCGTCAGGGCGAAAACGTCTCTTTCGGTTATGTGATGGCAGTGATCAGCATGCGTCAACTGCTGGCGGACGGCTTGCCGGACGCACTCAATGACTATCTGTCAGTGCGCATTCTCGATCTGTCCAACAGCGATCAACATGAAGTGTTGTTCGAGTCGACCAATGAACCGGCGCCAAGCGATCTGTCCGCCACCCGGCTGGTGCGCATGGCCGATCACGACTATCAGGTGGATATTCTTCCCAGCGAAGCGTTCATGCAGGCCAACCATTCGTCGGTTGGCAGCGTGGTGGTGCTGGGCGGATTGCTCAGTCTCCTGCTGAGCGCGCTGCTTTATGTGCTGGTCAGTCAGCGCCAGCGCGCGTTGCGCATGGTCGAGTTGCGCACTCAGGAACTGCATGAGCGTGAACAGGAACTGCGCGGCACTCACGGCCAGCTGCGCGGGGTGCTGAACGCGGCAACCCAGGTTGCAATCATCGCCACCGATCTGCGCGGCGTGATCAACACCTTCAACCCCGGCGCCGAGCAGATGCTCGGTTATCACAGCAACGAAGTGGTCGGCCACATGACCCTGGAAAACCTGCACTTTCCCCGGGAACTGGTGGCTCGTGCGGCGGAGCTCAGCACCCGTTATGGCAAGGTCATTCCGACCTGTCAGGCGATGCTGGTGGAGGGCGGCGAAGTCGGCGGGCACGAAGCGCGGGAGTGGACGCTGGTACGCAAGGATGGCAGCCACCTGCCGGTGAACATGCTTGCCACACCGGTGCTGGACGAGCAGGGGCTGTGGGTCGGACACCTGGCGATCTGCATCGACATCACCGAGCGCAAGCGCGTGCACGAAGCGCTGGCCGCACGGGACGTGCTGTTGAAGAAGCTCAGCGCCCACGTTCCCGGCGGGATCTATCAATTCAAAATGGAGTTCGACGGGCGCTTCAGTGTGATCTACGCCAGCGACGGGATTCGCGAAATCTACGAGCTGGAGCCGGACGTGCTGCTGCTCAACGCCGAAGCGATCTTCACCCGCATCCATCCGCAGGACGTCAGTCGTGTGCGCAAGTCGATCCGCGCCTCGGCGGACAACCTCAGTCCGTGGCGCGAGGAATACCGCGTGCAGTTGCCCGAACGCGGCCTGCGCTGGGTTCGTGGCGAGGCGACCCCGGAGGAACTGCCGGGCGGCGGCGTGCTGTGGCACGGTTACATTTCCGACATCTCCGATCTGAAGCGCGTCGAAGAAGAGTTGCGTGCATTGTCGGTGACCGACGCTCTGACCGGGATTCACAACCGGCGCTATTTCCAGGAGCGCCTGACCACCGAAATGGCGCGTGTAGAGCGTGGCGGTGGTGAGTTGTCGGTGATCATGCTCGACATCGACCACTTCAAACGGATCAACGATCAGTACGGTCATGCGGTGGGCGACCGCGTGTTGCAGGCGGTCTGCGAGCGCATCGGCCATCGTCTGCGGCGTACCGACGTGTTCTGCCGGTTGGGCGGCGAGGAGTTCATGGTGCTGTGCCCGGACATCGACGGTGATCACGCCCTCATGCTGGCCGAAGAGTTATGGCACAGCCTGCGCAGTGCGCCGATCGACGTGGTGGGGGTGGTGACGGCCAGTTTCGGGATTGCCAGCTGGCGACCGGGAGAGGGCGCGGACGCGCTGTTGCTACGGGCGGATTCCGGGGTGTACGCGGCGAAGCAGGGCGGACGGGATCGGGTCGAGCGGCAGATGAACTGAGCCCCTCTGCCACCTGATCGTTCCCACGCTCTGCGTGGGAATGCCTCCGGGGACGCTCCGCGTCCAGTGACGCAGAGCGTCACGGGCTGTATTCCCACGCGGAGCGTGGGAACAATCAGGTTTTTTGGGGGGGGGCGGCAGTTTCGGCTGTGATGATTGTTCCCACGCAGAGCGTGGGAGCAATCATTTACAGGGTTACAAAACCGAAGCGGTCTGCGGCGTCCGCGGCTGTTTATACAGATCCAGCAGCACCTGATCCAGCACCGACGAGGCGCCGAACGGGGCCTTGTCGTTGAGGATCGCCACCACCGCCCAGGTGTTGCCGTTGACGTCGCGGCTGAAGCCGGCAATCGCCCGTACGGTGTTCAGGGTACCGGTCTTGACGTGGGCTTCGCCGCGCATCGCGGTGGTCTTCAGGCGTTTGCGCATGGTGCCGTCGGTGCCGGCAATCGGCAGCGAGCTGATGTATTCGGCAGCATATGGGCTGTGCCAGGCCGCTTGCAGCATGTTGGCCATTTCCCGGGCGCTGACTCGCTCGGAACGCGACAGACCGGAGCCGTTCTCCATCACCAGGTGCGGCGCGGTGATGCCTTTCTTCGCCAGCCACTGACGGACCACGCGTTGCGCAGCCTTGGCGTCATCGCCATCGGCGTCGTTGCGGAATCTCTGGCCCAGGCTCAGGAACAGTTGCTGAGCCATGGTGTTGTTACTGTATTTGTTGATGTCGCGGATGATTTCCGCCAGATCCGGCGAGAACGCCCGGGCCAGCACTTTGGCGCTGCTCGGGGTCGGGGCCAGACGATCCTTGCCCTGGATGCTGCCGCCCAGTTCCTTCCAGATCGCCCGCACGGCGCCGGCGGTGTAGGTTGCGTGGTCGAGCAGCGACAGATAAGTCTGCGAGCTGCAGCCTTCGCCCAATTGGCCGGCCACGGTCACTGTCACGCTGCCATCGGCCTGCGGCACCGGGTTGTAGCGCACGCCGCCGGTGCATTGTTTGGAATTGAGTGCCTTGACGGTGTTTTGGATATTGATGCTGGCAATCGGCGGCTCGACCGAGATCAACACCCGGCCATTGTCATTGCGGGCCACGAAACGCAGGGCCTTGAGGTTGACCAGCAGCGAATCCGGCTTGACCAGAAACGGCTTGTTCTCGTCGTTGCCGTCATCGTTGAATTCCGGCAGTTGCGGCTGCACAAAGAAGCTGCGATCCAGTACCAGATCACCGGTGACCTGAGTCACGCCGTTGGCGCGCAGGTCGCGCATCAGCAGCCAGAGTTTTTCCATGTTCAGTTTCGGATCGCCACCACCCTTGAGGTAGAGGTTGCCGTTGAGAATCCCGCCGTTAAGGTCGCCGTCGGTGTAGAACTCGGTTTTCCACTGGTGGTTGGGGCCGAGCATTTCCAGCGCCGCGTAAGTGGTGACCAGCTTCATGGTCGAGGCCGGGTTGACCGACACGTCGGCGTTGTACACGGTCGGCGTGCCCGGACCGTCCAGCGGCACCATCACCAGCGACAGGGCAGTGGGCTGCAGCTTGCTGGCCTTGAGGGCTTTTTCGACGTTGGGGGTCAGGGCGGTGTTGATGGTGGCAGCGGAGACGGGCAGGGCCAAGGGGAGAAGAAGGCCGGCCAGGAGCAGAGGACGCAACGATTTGATCATATGAAATAAAACCCTACAGCCGAGGGGAAAAAAGACGAGGACATGGATGAAAAGGCCCTCAGTGGTCATGAAAGTGTCGGCATTATGCCCCAAGGTGTAACAGCTTGTGCCTTTCGCAAGGGCGTCAATTCGTTATTTTTTTACAGGCGGTCGTACGCACGTCCCGGATAGGCGGGCAATCGCCGCCTTAAACTGGTAAAGTGCCGGCCGTTATTACTTAAGAGGATTGTTCCAATGGCGACTAACCGTTCCCAGCGTCTGCGCAAAAAACTGTGCGTCGATGAATTTCAAGAGCTGGGTTTCGAACTGAACCTGGACTTCAAAGAAGATCTGTCCGAAGAAGCCATTGATGCTTTCCTCGAAGCCTTCATCAAAGAAGCCATGGACGCCAATGGTCTGGGCTATGTCGGCGGCGAAGGCTTCGGTCTGGTTTGCCTGCAGAAGCGTGGTTCGGTTTCCGAAGAGCAGCGCGCTGCCGTGGAAGCCTGGCTGAAAACCCGCACCGAGCTGACCAAGACTGAAATCAGCCCGCTGCTGGACGTCTGGTATCCGGAAAAGCCGATCAACAAGGCTTGATTCCGAAATGAAGAACGGCGACCCGAAGGTCGCCGTTTTTTTATGCCTTTCGCCAGTTGAGGATCAGCAAGGTCAACACCCCCGCGACAATCCCCCAGAAGGCCGAACCGATGGAAAACAGCGTCAGCCCCGACGCCGTGACCATGAAGGTGATCAGCGCCGCTTCCCGCTCCTTCACTTCGGTCATGGCGATGCTCAAGCCGTTGATGATCGAGCCGAACAGGGCCAAAGCGGCAATCGACAGCACCAGCTCCTTGGGCAGTGCGGCAAACAGTGCCGCCAATGTGGCGCCGAACACCCCGGCAATCCCGTAGAAAATCCCGCACCACACGGCTGCCGTGTAGCGTTTGTTGCGATCCTCATGGGCATGCGGCCCGGTGCAGATCGCCGCGCTAATCGCTGCGAGGTTGATGCCGTGGGAACCGAACGGCGCCAGCAACAGCGACGCGATGCCGGTGGCGGTGATCAGCGGCGAGGCCGGAACGTTGTAGCCATCGGCCCGCAATACGGCGATGCCGGGCATGTTTTGCGAGGTCATCGCTACCACAAACAGCGGGATGCCGATGCTGATGGTCGCGGCCAGGGAAAAATGCGGCGTGGTCCAGACCGGTGTCGCCACCTCCAGGTGAAAACCGCTGAAGTCCAGCAACCCCATGACGCCCGACAGCGCGGTGCCGATCAGCAGCGCAGCGAGCACCGCATAACGGGGCGACAGGCGTTTGACGATCAGATAAGTGAAGAACATCCCCAGCACCAGGCCGGTGCGGTGCTGCGCGGCGACGAAGATTTCGCTGCCGATCTTGAACAGAATCCCTGCCAGCAGCGCCGCGGCGAGGGAGGCCGGGATCTTTTTCACCAGCCGTTCGAAGCTGCCGGTCAAGCCGCAAATGGTCACCAGCACCGCGCAGGTGATATAGGCGCCAATCGCTTCGCCATAGGTCACGCCGCCAAGGCTGGTGATCAACAGCGCCGCGCCGGGCGTCGACCAGGCGATGGTGATCGGCGTGCGATAACGCAGCGACAGGCCGATCGAACACACCGCCATGCCGATGGAGATCGCCCAGATCCACGAAGAAATCTGCCCGCTGGTCAGGCCCGCCGCTTGCCCTGCCTGGAACATCAGCACCAGCGAACTGGTGTAGCCGGTCATCATCGCGATGAACCCGGCGACGATGGCGGAGGGCGAAGTGTCCGCCAGCGGGCGCAGTCGGGTGTGGGTAATTTCGTTCATGACAGCGGTATTCCTTGTACCAATGAAGATATTTGCTGCTATGCGAAACCCTTGTGGGAGCGAGCTTGCTCGCGATGACGGCGGAACAGTCGACATTGGAGTTGAATGTCCAACCGCTATCGCGAGCAAGCTCGCTCCCACAGGGATCGCGGATTCTGCGATCAAGCCTAAACTCAAACGTAACGAAGCGTTGCAATACAGCCAAAGCCACAAACAGCCGTACAGTCGTGTTGCCACCTTCCATTGTGTACAATCGCGCTGTTTTTTACGCGATACTTGCCAGCGACCCACTGTGCCGTATTACAGTCACGGTCAATTCGCCGCCGTTCTTCCCGACTCGAGTGCCCATGAACGAACAGTTGCAACCCCTCAAGAAACAACCGCGAGCAGGCAAAGCCGGCCGCAGCGGAACCCAGGACGACATCGTCTATGCGCATATCTTCGAGGCCATCCTCGAACAGCGCCTGGCGCCCGGCACAAAGTTGAGCGAAGAAGCGCTGGGGGAAATTTTCGGGGTCAGCCGCACCATCATTCGCCGCGCGCTCTCGCGTCTGGCCCATGAAGGCGTGGTGCTGTTGCGGCCGAACCGTGGCGCGGTCGTCGCCAGCCCGAGCGTTGAAGAGGCGCGTCAGGTGTTTCTCGCCCGGCGTCTGGTGGAGCGCGCGATCACCGAGCTGGCCGTGCAACACGCCACCGCCGAGCAGATCGCCGAATTGCGCCAGATGGTCAACGACGAGCGCGACAGCTTCTCCCGTGGCGATCGCGGCGCCGGCATCCGTCTCTCGGGTGAATTCCACCTGAAACTGGCCGAGGCAGCGAAGAATGCGCCGTTGATCAGTTTCCAGCGCAGCCTGGTTTCGCAAACGTCGCTGATCATCGCCCAATATGAAAGCGGCAACCGTTCGCACTGTTCCTACGACGAGCACACCCAGTTGATCGACGCCATCGAAGCGCGCAACGGCGAGCTGGCAGTGGACCTGATGATGCATCACATGGATCACATCGACAGCAAGCTCAACCTCGACGAAGAAAGCGCTTCGGACGATCTGCATGCAGTGTTCTCGCACCTGTTGCAGACCAAGAAGCCGGGGCGGCCGGCGGTCAAGCTCTGAGGCGAATCGACAGGCAATAAAAATCCCCCGGACTGCAAAGTGCCGGGGGATTTTTTTGCTCTCCTGATCGTTCCCACGTCGAGGCGTCGAACCGTCCGCGTGGGAATTCAGCCCGTGACGCTCCGCGTCACTGGACGCGGAGCGTCCCCAGAGGCATTCCCACGCAGAGCGTGGGAACAATCGAGCAATCAGTTAGCGCTGGTGCACCAGCGCGCCCGCCGCGTAGGTCTGAGCTATGGTGCGGTCATCGCCCAGGGTCATCAGCACGAACAGCGTTTCAGCAATGTTGTTGGCCTGCTTCAAGCGATAGCTCATCAGCGGCGTGGCGTTGTAGTCCAGCACCAGGAAGTCGGCGTCGGAGCCCGGTTGCAGGTTGCCGATCTTGTCTTCCAGACGCAGGGCCCGCGCGCCACCGAGGGTGGCGAGGTACAGCGACTTGAACGGGCTCAGGCGTGCGCCTTGCAACTGCATCACCTTGTAGGCTTCGTTCAGGGTTTGCAGCAACGAAAAACTGGTGCCGCCGCCGACGTCAGTCCCGAGCCCGACGTTCAGTTTGTGCTTCTCGGCCATCGGCAGGTTGAACAGGCCGCTGCCGAGGAAGAAGTTCGAGGTCGGGCAGAACGCGACCGCCGAACCGGTCTGCGCCAGGCGTGCGCATTCGTCGTCGCACAGATGCACGCCGTGGGCGAACACCGAGCGCTCGCCGAGCAATTGGTAGTGATCGTAGACGTCCAGATAGCCCTTGCGCTCCGGAAACAGCTCCTTGACCCACTCGACTTCCTTGAGGTTTTCGCTGATGTGGGTCTGCATGTACAGATCCGGGTATTCGCTGAGCAACTGACCGGCGAGCGTCAGCTGTTCCGGGGTGCTGGTCGGGGCGAATCGCGGGGTGACGGCATAGTGCAGACGGCCCTTGCCGTGCCAGCGCTCGATCAGCGCCTTGCTGTCGACGTAGCTCGATTCCGGGGTGTCGGTCAGGTAGTCCGGCGCGTTGCGGTCCATCATCACCTTGCCGGCGATCATCCGCAGATCCAGCTTCTCTGCCGCTTCGAAGAACGAGTTCACCGATTGCGGATGCACGCTGCCGAACACCAGCGCGGTGGTGGTGCCGTTGCGCAGCAGTTCCTTGATGAAGATGTCCGCCACTTCATCGGCGTGGGCCTTGTCGGCGAACTGGCTTTCGCAAGGGAAGGTGTAGGTGTTCAGCCAGTCCAGCAGTTGCTCGCCATAGGCGCCGACCATGCCGGTCTGCGGCAGGTGGATGTGGGTGTCGATGAAGCCCGGGGTGATCAGCGCATCCTTGTGATGCGTGATCTCGATGTCCGCCGGCAGGGTCGGCAGCAGTTCGCTGGCGTGGCCGAGGGCGCTGATCTTGCCGCCATCGACCACCAGCAGGCCATCCTCGAAATACTCGTAGGAGGCTTCGATGCCGACCTCGGCAGGGTCGGCGATGCTGTGCAGGATGGCGGCGCGGTAGGCTTTGCGAGTCAGAGGCATGAGGGTTCTCTAATCAGTTTGAGGCTTTGAGTGTGGCGGCCTGACTGCGCCGGGAAACCGGCAGCAGTTTGGCAATCGGTTCGGCACTGGCGGTGTGCTGGCCGAAATTGGCGTTATAGGTGGCGATGATTTCGCCGGCGATGGAGATGGCGATTTCTACAGGCAACTTGCCTTTGACTTCACCGATGCCCATCGGGCAGCGCATGCGTTGCAGGACGCTGGCGTCGAAACCACGGTCACGCAGGCGATGTTCGAACTTGGCCCGTTTGGTTTTCGAGCCGATCAGGCCGAACCAGGTGAAATCGTTGCGCTTGAGGATCGCTGCGGTGAGTTCCAGATCCAACTGATGGTTGTGGGTCATGACGATGCAGTAGCTGCCGGCGGGCAGGTCGTCGATTTCATCCACAGGCTCTTCGGCGACGATTTTGCGCACGCCGTGGGGAATCTGCTCGGGGAATTCCTCCTCCCGGGAGTCGATCCAGCGCACCCGGCAGGGCAGGCTGGCGAGCAAGGGCACCAGTGCGCGACCGACATGACCGGCGCCGAACACGGCGATCTGCGCCTGCACCTGGCCCATCGGTTCGAACAGCAGCACCGTCGCGCCGCCGCAGCACTGGCCCAGACTGGCGCCGAGGCTGAAGCGCTCCAGATGGGTGTCCTGCTTGCCGCTGGCGAGCATCTCGCGAGCGATCTGCATGGCTTTGTATTCCAGGTGCCCGCCACCGATGGTGTCGAACATCTGGCGGGCGCTGACGACCATTTTCGAGCCGGCATTGCGCGGCGTCGAGCCGAGCTCTTCGATGATCGTCACCAGAACACAGGGTTCGCCCTGGT
The DNA here is from genome assembly GCF_026341415.1 of Pseudomonas sp. MCal1. NCBI lineage: Bacteria > Pseudomonadati > Pseudomonadota > Gammaproteobacteria > Pseudomonadales > Pseudomonadaceae > Pseudomonas > Pseudomonas sp. MCal1. Next base: position 82,126 of record NZ_JAKUMP010000002.1, on the reverse strand, counting down.
TCTGCAGGTCGGCGAGGGCGTCGATCCAGTTGTACATATCTCACCTCTCAGATCGTTCCCACGTCGAGGCGTCGAACCGTCGCGTGGGAATGCATCACTGGACGCTCCGCGTCCGCTGTTCAGGATGCGACGCAGAGCGTCGCGGGCTGCATTCCCACGCAGGCGTGGGAACGATCATCAAACAACCTCGGTTTCAGCTTCGACGGCCTTCACCGCCTTGAGCTGGCGCATCTGCTCGCAACCCCACAACACCCGCTCCGGGGTCGCCGGCGCGTCGATCTTCGGTTGATGCTTGTAGTCGCCGAGGCTGGCCACCGCATCCTTGATCGCGCACCACGCGGCGATGCCGAGCATGAACGGCGGCTCACCCACTGCCTTGGAGTGGAACACCGTGTCTTCCGGGTTCTTGCGGTTTTCCACCAGTTTCACCCGCAGGTCCAGCGGCATGTCCGCCACGGCCGGGATCTTGTAGCTGGCCGGGCCGTTGGTCATCAGCTTGCCCTTGTTGTTCCACACCAGTTCTTCCATGGTCAGCCAGCCCATGCCCTGGACAAAGCCGCCCTCGACCTGGCCGATGTCGATGGCCGGGTTCAGCGAGGCGCCGACGTCGTGGAGGATGTCGGTGCGCAGCATCTTGTACTCGCCGGTCAGGGTGTCGACGATCACTTCGCAGCACGCCGCGCCGAAGGCGAAGTAGTAGAACGGCCGACCACGGGCCTGGCTGCGGTCGTAGTAGATTTTCGGGGTCTTGTAGAACCCGGTGCTCGACAGCGACACCTGATTGAAATACGCCAGCTGAATCAACGCTTCGAAGGTCATGATGTGGTCGCGCACACGGACGTGGCCGTTGTGGAATTCCACGTCTTCTTCGCTGACCTTGTAGTGCCGCGCCGCAAATTCAACGAGGCGTTGCTTGATGATTTCCGCCGCGTTCTGTGCGGCTTTACCGTTCAGGTCAGCACCGCTGGAGGCCGCCGTAGGCGAGGTGTTCGGCACCTTGTCGGTGTTGGTCGCGGTGATCTGCACGCGATCCATTTCCACCTGGAACACTTCGGCCACGACCTGCGCGACTTTGGTGTTCAGGCCCTGGCCCATTTCCGTGCCGCCGTGGTTCAGGTGGATGCTGCCGTCGGTATAGACGTGCACCAGCGCACCCGCCTGGTTGAGGAAGCTGGCGGTGAAGGAAATGCCGAACTTCACCGGGGTCAGCGCCAGGCCTTTTTTCAGGATCGGGCTATTGGCGTTGTAGCGACGGATCGCTTCGCGGCGTTCGGCATACTGGCTGCTTTCTTCCAGCTCGGCGGTCATCTCTTCGAGCATGTTGTGCTCGACAGTCTGGTAGTAGTGGGTGACGTTGCGCTCGGTCTTGCCGTAGTAGTTGGCCTTGCGCACGGCCAGCGGATCGAGGTTGAGGTGACGGGCGATGGCGTCCATCACTTCTTCGATCGCGACCATCCCTTGCGGGCCGCCGAAACCCCGATACGCGGTGTTCGACGCGGTGTTGGTCTTGCAGCGGTGACCGTTGATGGTCGCATCGCCGAGGTAGTACGAGTTGTCCGAGTGGAACATCGCACGGTCAACGATCGAGGCCGACAGGTCAGGCGAGCAGCCGCAGTTGCCGGCCAGATCCATCGCGATCCCGTGCAGGCGCCCGTTGCTGTCGAAGCCCACGTCGTACTCGACATAGAACGGGTGACGCTTGCCGGTCATCAGCATGTCTTCGACCCGAGGCAGGCGCATCTTGGTCGGCTGGCCGGTGAGGTGCGCGATCACTGCGCACAGGCATGCCGGGCTTGCGGCCTGGGTTTCCTTGCCGCCGAAACCACCGCCCATGCGGCGCATGTCGACCACGATCTTGTTCATCGACACGTCGAGGACTTCGGCCACCAGTTTCTGCACTTCGGTGGGGTTCTGGGTCGAGCAGTAGACGATCATGCCGCCGTCTTCGGTCGGCATTACCGAGGAAATCTGCGTCTCCAGATAAAAGTGTTCCTGACCGCCGATGTGCAGCGTGCCTTGGATGCGGTGCTCGGCCGTGGCCAAGGCGTTGGCCGAATCCCCGCGCTGGTGGGTGTGGCTGTCGAGTACGAAGTGGCGTTTGCGCAGGGCTTCGACCACGTCCAGCACCGGCTCCAGATCTTCGTATTCGATGATCGCGGCCATCGCGGCCTTGCGAGCGGTTTCGAGGTCTTTGGCGGCCACCGCCAGTACCGGTTGACCGACGAACTGCACGTCATCGATGGCCAGCAGCGGATCGCCCGGCATCAACGGGCCGATGTCTTTCAGGCCCGGAACGTCTTCGTGAGTGATGGCGATGCGCACACCTTCGAAGGCGTAGCAGGGTTTGGTGTCGATGCTGATGATTTTTGCGTGGGCGCGATCCGACAACCGTGCGTAAACGTGCAACTGGTTAGGGAATTCCAGGCGGTCATCGATGTACTGCGCTTCACCGGACACATGCTTGGCGGCGCTGTCGTGCTTGACGCTGCGGCCGACGCCGGTGGTCAGGTCCCTGGCGAACAGTTCAGCCAGTTCAGCTTGTGTTTTCTCTACGCCGTGATGGTTAGACATAAGCGGTCACCCGAGTCTCGATGTGCGGTGTTTGCAGTTCGATGAAGTATTTGCGCAGCAGGTTCTGCGCGCTGAGCAGGCGGTATTCCTTGCTGGCGCGGAAGTCCGAGAGCGGAGTGAAATCCTCGCCCAGCGCAGTGCAGGCACGTTCGACCACCGCGTTGTTGAACGGCTGGCCGAGCAGCACGGCTTCACAATGAGCGGCGCGTTTCGGGATCGCGGCCATGCCGCCGAAGGCGACGCGGGCGTCGGTGATCACGCCGTTTTCGACGCGCAGGTTGAACGCGGCGCAGACGGCGGAGATGTCATCGTCCAGACGCTTGGAGACTTTGTAGGCGCGGAAACGCTGCTCGGCCGTGGCGCGAGGCACGATGATTTTCTCGATGAATTCGCTTTCCTGGCGCGCGGTGACCCGGTAATCGATGAAGTAATCCTCGAGCGCCAGCGTGCGGCGCGTCTCGCCCTTGCACAACACGATCTGCGCGCCGAGGGCGATCAGCAGGGGCGGCGAGTCACCAATGGGCGAGGCGTTGCCGATGTTGCCGCCGAGGGTGCCCTGGTTGCGGATCTGCAGGGAGGCGAAGCGGTGCAGCAGCTCGCCGAAGTCCGGGTACTCGGCGTTCAACACTTCGTAGCAGTCGGAGAGGGCGGTGGCGGCGCCGATTTCGATGCGATCCTCGAAGTGCTCGATGCGCTTCATTTCGGCGACGTTGCCCACGTAGATCATCACCGGCAGGGTGCGGTGGAACTGCGTGACTTCCAGCGCCAGGTCGGTGCCGCCGGCCAACAGGCGGGCCTGTGGATAAGCATCGTAGAGGTCGGCCAGATCGGCCACGGTCAGCGGCACCAGGCAGCGTTTGTCGCCGCTGTTGAGTTCGCCGATCGATGTCGGGGCAATGGCTTTGAGGCGGGCAATGGTTTGCGCCTCACCGGCGTCGAACTGGTCAGGCTGCTTGCCGCAGCAGGATTGCTCGGCGGCGGCCAGGATCGGCCGGTAGCCGGTGCAGCGGCAGAGATTGCCGGCCAGCGCTTCGTGGGCCTTGGCATGGTCCGGCGCATCGCTGTTCTTTTGCAGGGCGAACAACGACATCACGAAACCGGGGGTGCAGAAACCGCACTGCGAACCGTGGCACTCGACCATGGCTTTCTGCACGCTGTGCAGTTCGCCCTTGTGCTTGAGGTCTTCGACGCTGATGAGTTGTTTGCCGTGCAGCGACGAAACGAACGTCAGGCACGAGTTGAGGCTGCGATAGCGAATGCGCTCGCGGCCATCGTCATCCGTCTGCAACTCGCCGACCACCACCGTACAGGCGCCGCAGTCACCGCTGGCGCAGCCTTCTTTGGTGCCGGGTTTACCCACGTGTTCGCGCAGGTAGTTGAGCACAGTCAGGTTCGGGTCCAGGGCGTGCTCGCTACGGAGTTCCTGGTTAAGTAAAAACTGGATCACGGAAGGCCTCGCAGACTCATTATTGTTGTTGAGCGACTTGAGCCGAATTTAGCAGGTCTGACTTTTCGGTCAATGGTTTTCTGACTTAAAGGTCAGGAAAAACCGTTTTGTCGCTCAACCACGTGTCTCTTCAGTATTGACCCTTATGGGATCAAGCGCTTTTTTGCGGGATTCGTGCCAAAAACCGCTGTGCGGGCACTCCGCCATGACCGCGCATTGCGCTACACTGCGCCGCTTGTGCAGATCGAAGAGTTTGAAGGACAACCATGACGTTCAAGGCGCCGGACAGCCTCGCCGAGCAAATCGCTCACCACCTCGCCGAACGGATCATTCGCGGCGAAATGAAGCCGGGAGAGCGCATCCAGGAACAGAAGGTCACGCTGGCGCTGAACGTCAGCCGCGGCTCGGTCCGCGAAGCCTTGCTGATCCTCGAGCGCCGTCACCTGATCGCGATCCTGCCGCGCCGCGGCGCCCACGTCACTGAGCTTACGGCGCACAAGGTGCAGAGCCTGTGCACGTTGATGAGCGAGCTGTACATCCTGCTCGGCAACGCGGTGGCCAATGGCTGGCAAGTCCAGTCCGACATGGCGCCGTTCGTGCAGATCCAGCAGCGCCTGACCGCCAGCTACGAGCGTCAGGACATTCGCACCTTCGTCGACGAAAGCTTCAACGTGATGCGCGCCGCGTATCCGTTCGCCAACAACCCGTACCTGCAGGAAACCGTCGAGAACCTGCAACCGGCCATGAGCCGTGCGTATTTCCTTGCGCTGGAGCAGCGCAAGGCCGAGATGAGCGAATTCCTCGAACTGTTCGAACGCTTGCTCGCCGCCGTCCTCGCCCGTGACCTGCCGCAGATCCGCATCGTGCTGACGGCTTACGCCCAGCGCAGCTGCGATCTGGTGGTGGCCGCCCTGACGGTTGCCTGACCTTGCGGCTCAAGTGCATCAAACTGGCGGGGTTCAAATCCTTCGTCGATCCGACCACGGTGAACTTCCCCAGCAACATGGCGGCGGTCGTCGGGCCGAACGGTTGCGGCAAATCGAACATCATCGACGCCGTGCGCTGGGTAATGGGCGAAAGCTCGGCCAAGAATCTGCGCGGCGAGTCGATGACCGACGTCATCTTCAACGGCTCGACCAGCCGCAAACCGGTGAGCCAGGCGAGCATCGAACTGGTATTCGACAACTCCGACGGCACCCTGCTGGGCGAGTGGGCGGCGTACGCGGAAATTTCGATCCGCCGCAAAGTGACCCGCGACAGCCAGACCACTTATTACTTGAACGGCGCCAAATGCCGTCGCCGCGACATCACCGACATCTTCCTCGGCACCGGCCTCGGCCCGCGCAGCTACTCGATCATCGAGCAGGGGATGATCTCCAAGCTGATCGAGTCCAAGCCCGAAGACCTGCGCAACTTCATCGAAGAAGCCGCTGGTATTTCCAAATACAAGGAGCGCCGGCGCGAGACCGAGAACCGCATCCGCCGCACCCACGAAAACCTTGCCCGCCTGACCGACCTGCGTGAAGAACTCGAACGCCAGCTCGAACGCCTTCACCGTCAGGCCGAGGCCGCCAAGAAGTATCAGGAATACAAGGCCGAAGAGCGCCAGCTCAAGGCGCAACTGTCGGCCCTGCGCTGGCAGGATCTGAACGATCAGGTCGGCCAGCGCGAATCGATCATCGGCAACCAGGAGATCAGCTTCGAAGCGCTGGTCGCCGAGCAGCGCAACGCCGACGCGGCCATTGAACGCCTGCGCGACGGTCACCATGACCTGTCCGAGCGCTTCAATCTGGTGCAGGGGCGCTTCTATTCGGTCGGCGGCGACATCGCCCGGGTCGAGCAGAGCATCCAGCACGGCCAGCAGCGTTTGCGCCAATTGCAGGACGATCTGAAAGAGGCAGAGCGCGCGCGCCTGGAAACCGAATCGCACCTGGGCCACGACCGTACCTTGCTGCTGACCCTCGGCGAAGAGCTCGATCAACTGACCCCCGAGCAGGAAATCACCAACGCCGCCGCCGAAGAGGCCGCCGCGGCGCTGGAAGATTCCGAAACCGTCATGCACGGCTGGCAGGAGCAGTGGGACGCCTTCAACCTGACCGCCGCCGAACCCCGCCGTCAGGCCGAAGTGCAGCAGTCGCGCATCCAGCAGTTGGAAACCAGTCTGGAGCGTCTGGCCGATCGGCAAAAACGTCTGGGCGAAGAGCGGGCGTTGCTCTCGGCCGATCCGGAAGACGCGGCGATCATGGAGCTCAGCGAACAGCTCGCGGAGTCCGAAGCCACCCTTGAAGATTTGCAGACCAGCGAAGCAGCCCAGGTCGAAAAACTTGAGCAACTGCGCCAGGAGTTGCAGCAGGCGCTGACCGCGCAGCAGCAGGCGCAGGGCGATTTGCAGCGTCTCAACGGTCGCCTGGCATCGCTGGAAGCCTTGCAGCAGGCCGCGCTCGATCCGGGCACGGGCACCGCTGAATGGCTGAAGGAACACAACCTTGCCGAGCGTCCGCGTCTGGCCGAAGGCCTGAAGGTCGAGGCCGGTTGGGAGCTGGCGGTGGAGACCGTGCTCGGTGCCGACCTGCAAGCGGTGCTGGTGGACGATTTCGACGGCTTCGATCTGTCCGGTTTCGCCCAGGGTGATCTGCGTTTGCTCAGCCCCGGCAATGACGGCGTGCGCGTGGCCGGCAGCCTGCTGGACAAGGTCGAGGCACTGGTTGATCTGTCGCCCTGGCTCGCTCAGGTCAAACCGGTCGACAGTCTTGAGCAGGCGCTGGCCCTGCGCGGCCAGCTGGCTGCCGGGCAGAGCCTGATCAGCCGCGACGGTTACTGGGTCGGCCGGCATTTCCTGCGGGTGCGCCGCGCCAGCGAAGCCGAAAGCGGCATGCTTGCGCGTGGCCAGGAAATCGAAACGCTGCATGCGGAGCGCGAAGAGCGCGAAGCCACGGTCGAGGCCATGGAAACCCGTTTACAGACTCTGCGCGCGCAACAGCGTCAGCAGGAAAACGGTCGCGAGCATTTGCGTCGTTTGCTGCAAGACGAGGCCCGTCAGCAAGGCGAGCTGAAAGCTCAACTGTCCGCCGGCAAAGCCAAGGCCGAGCAGTTGAATCTGCGTCGCACCCGACTCGACGAAGAACTGGTCGAGCTCGCCGAACAGCGCGAACTGGAACACGAAAACATCGGCGAAGCGCGGATCCAGCTGCAGGACGCCCTCGACGCCATGGCCCTGGACACCGAACAGCGCGAATTGCTGCTGGCCCAGCGAGACAGCCTGCGCGAGCGGCTGGATCGGGTGCGTCAGGAAGCGCGCCAGCACAAGGATCACGCCCATCAATTGGCCGTGCGTCTGGGCTCGCTGCGCGCGCAGCATGATTCGACCCGCCAGGCCCTTGAACGTCTGGAAATGCAGGCCGAGCGCCTCACCGAAAAACGCGAACAGCTCAGCCTGAATCTGGAGGAGGGCGAGGCGCCGCTGGAAGAGTTGCGCCTCAAACTCGAAGAGTTGCTCGACAAGCGCATGAGCGTCGACGATGAACTCAAGACCGCCCAGATCGCGCTGGAAGACGCCGACCGCGAACTGCGCGACGCGGAAAAACGCCGGACCCAGGCCGAGCAGCAATCGCAAATGATCCGTGGCCAGCTCGAACAGCAACGCATGGAATGGCAGGCCCTGACCGTGCGCCGCAAGGCTCTGCAGGATCAACTGCTGGAAGACGGCTACGATCTGCACGGCGTGCTCAACACCCTGACCGCCGAGGCCAGCGAGAAGGGCGCCGAAGAAGAACTCGAGCGCATCGCCGCGCGCATTCAGCGCCTGGGCGCGATCAACCTCGCGGCGATCGACGAATACCAGCAACAATCCGAGCGTAAACGTTATCTGGATGCTCAGGACGCCGATCTGGTCGAAGCCCTTGAGACGCTGGAAAACGTCATCCGCAAGATCGACAAGGAAACCCGTAACCGTTTCAAAGATACCTTTGATCAGATCAATGGCGGTTTACAGGCGCTTTTCCCGAAAGTTTTCGGTGGTGGACGCGCGTATTTGGAACTGACGGGCGAAGATCTACTCGATACAGGGGTGACGATCATGGCGCAACCGCCCGGCAAGAAGAACAGCACCATCCATTTGCTCTCCGGTGGCGAGAAAGCCCTGACGGCACTGGCACTGGTTTTTGCGATCTTCAAGTTGAATCCGGCGCCGTTCTGCATGCTCGATGAAGTTGACGCACCGCTGGATGACGCTAACGTTGGACGCTACGCACGATTGGTCAAGGAGATGTCGCAGACTGTGCAGTTCATCTATATCACCCACAACAAGATCGCCATGGAAATGGCTGACCAGTTGATGGGCGTGACGATGCACGAGCCGGGTTGTTCGCGACTGGTAGCCGTGGATGTCGAGGAGGCGATGGCGATGGTGGATGCCTGAGCCGGCGCTGTCGGAAAAGGTATTTGTAGTCCGTAGGACTTATTTACCGGTTTCGAATGGCTGGCCAATCGACATAATCGCGCAAGCCAATGAGACAGACGGTGTAAAGTTGTCTTTGGTCGTGCTAGTTTAATGTCAATTTTTCGTATACGTGGGCAAAACGCCTGTCAGAACATAGAGTTGGCGCCACGTTTTAAAGCGGTTTGCACAGTGTAAACCCCTTATTTTTCAGCATTTTTTATAGAGGCACGGGATTACATGGAAATCGGTCTGCGCGAGTGGCTGATCGTCATCGGCATCATTGTGATAGCCGGTATTCTTTTCGATGGCTGGCGCCGTATGCGCGGCGGCAAGGGAAAACTGAAATTCCGTCTTGACCGAAGTCTGTCCAACCTGCCGGACGAGGACACCAGCGCCGAGCTGTTGGGCCCGGCCCGTGTGCTGGACACCCATAAAGAGCCGCAACTGGACGAACACGATCTGCCATCGGTGAGCATGCCGGCCCGCGAAGCACGCGAGCCTCGCGAATCCGGTTCCAAGCGCGGCAAGCGTGGCAGCAACGGTCCGGCCCAGGGCGACCTGAACCTCGATCTGGATCTGGACGGCGGTCCGAGCTTCAGCAGCCGCGACGATGATTTCGTCGAGCCTGCCGCCAAGTCGTCGCCGGCAGTGGCCGATAAAGATCAGCCGCAAGCCGAAGAAGTGCTGGTGATCAGCGTGATCTGCCGCGACCCGGCCGGCTTCAAGGGCCCGGCACTGCTGCAGAACATTCTGGAAAGCGGTCTGCGTTTCGGCGAGATGGATATCTTCCACCGTCACGAAAGCATGGCCGGCAACGGCGAAGTGCTGTTCTCCATGGCCAACGCGGTCAAGCCGGGCATCTTCGATCTGGACGACATCGACCACTTCAGCACCCCGGCGGTGAGCTTCTTCCTCGGCCTGCCAGGCCCGCGTCATCCGAAGCAGGCCTTCGACGTGATGGTGGCGGCAGCCCGCAAGCTGTCCCAGGAACTGAACGGCGAGTTGAAAGATGACCAGCGCAGCGTCCTGACCGCGCAGACCATCGAGCACTACCGTCAGCGCATCGTCGAATTCGAACGCCGCGCCCTGACCCAGAAGCGTTGATTGAAAAGGTTGCCTCGCAATAAAGGGGCAATCGGCAAAATAGATTGAGCAGCCTCGGCTGCTCTTTTGCTTTATGAGAGAACACCCATGACTGCCGCCAAAGACCGCATTCTAGAGCTGCGCGCTGAACTCGATCAGCACAACTACCGTTACCACGTCCTCGATGAGCCGAGCATTCCGGATGCCGAGTACGACCGGTTGTTCCACGAGCTCAAGGCGCTGGAAGCGGCCAATCCGGAACTGATCACCAGCGACTCGCCTACCCAACGTGTCGGTAGCGTGGCCCTGACCGCGTTCACCCAGGTGCGTCATGAGGTGCCGATGCTCAGCCTCGGCAACGCCTTCGAAGAAACCGACATGCGCGAGTTCGACCGCCGGGTGACCGAAGGTCTGGATCTGCCGGCCGGTGACCTGTTCGGCGGTGGCGCGGCGGTGGAATACAGTTGCGAACCGAAACTCGATGGCCTGGCGGTCAGCCTGCTGTATCAGGACGGTGTGCTGGTGCGTGGCGCCACACGCGGCGACGGCACCACCGGTGAAGACATCAGCGTCAACGTGCGCACCGTGCGCAACATCCCGCTGAAGCTGCACGGCACGGGCTGGCCGGCGACCCTGGAAGTGCGCGGCGAAGTGTTCATGTCCAAGGCCGGTTTCGAGCGCCTCAACGCCTCGCAACTGGAAATCGGCGGCAAGACCTTCGCCAACCCGCGCAACGCCGCCGCCGGCAGCCTGCGTCAGCTGGATTCGAAGATCACCGCCAACCGTCCGCTGGAATTCTGCTGCTACGGCATCGGCCAGGTCTCTCACGATATTTCCGACACTCACATCGGCAACCTCAAGCAGCTGCAAGCCTGGGGTCTGCCGATCAGCCATGAATTGAAACTGGCCAAAGGCATCGGCGAATGCCTGGATTACTACCGCGATATCGGCGAGCGCCGTAATTCGCTGGCTTACGAAATCGACGGTGTGGTGTTCAAGGTCAACAGCATTGCCGACCAGCGCGAACTGGGCTTCCGCGCCCGCGAACCGCGCTGGGCCATCGCCCACAAATTCCCGGCCATGGAAGAGCTCACCGAACTGCTCGACGTGGAATTCCAGGTCGGCCGCACCGGCGCCGTCACGCCTGTGGCGCGCTTGAAACCGGTCAAGGTCGCAGGTGTGACCGTGGCCAATGCAACGCTGCACAACATGGACGAAGTCGCCCGGCTGGGCCTGATGATCGGCGACACGGTGATCATTCGCCGCGCCGGTGATGTGATTCCGCAAGTGGTGCAAGTCGTTGCCGAGCGTCGCCCGGAAGACGCGCGGCCGGTGCAGATTCCCGAGAACTGTCCGGTGTGTGGCTCGCACGTCGAGCGCACGCAACTGGTCAAGCGCAGCAAGGGCAAGGAAACCATCAGTGAGGGCGCGGTGTATCGTTGCGTCGGCCGACTGGCCTGCGGTGCGCAACTCAAGCAGGCGATCATTCACTTCGTATCGCGCCGGGCGATGGACATCGAAGGCCTTGGCGACAAGAGTGTCGAGCAACTGGTGGACGAAGGTCTGGTCAGTTCGCCGGCTGATCTTTACGCGCTGAAGTTCGAGGACATCGTCGACCTCGAAGGCTTCGCCGAAGTGTCGAGCAACAAGTTGCTGGCTGCCATCGAAGACAGCAAGAAGCCGGGGCTGGCGCGCTTCATCTATGCGCTGGGCATTCCGGATGTCGGCGAGGAGACGGCCAAAGTGCTGGCGCGTTCGCTGGGATCGCTGGAGCGTGTCCAGCAAGCCTTGCCGCAAGTGCTGACGTACCTGCCGGACATCGGCCTGGAAGTGGCGCACGAGATTCACAGCTTCTTCGAGGATGCGCACAACCGGCAGGTGATCAGCGAACTGCTGGGCCACGGTTTGCAGATTCAGGACCAGGGCGAGTTGGGTGCCGAGTTTGCCGCGAGTACCACGCTGGGCGGCTTCCTCGACAAGCTGCACATTCCTTCGGTGGGCCCGGGCGGGGCGCAGAAACTGGCGGACAAGTTCGAATCGCTGGAAGGGGTGATGAACGCTGACTGGCTGGACATGCGTCAGGCATTGCCGGAGAAACAGGCCAACTCGGTTCGCGGGTTCTTCGCCTTGCCCGAGCATCGTCAACTGGCTGAAGACGCCGAGAAGCAACTGCGCGATTTCGGCATGCACTGGCAGAGCGAAAAGAAAGTCGTCGAAGGCCTGCCGCTGGCCGGCGAAACCTGGGTGCTGACCGGCAAGGTCGAGCTGATGAGTCGCGATGTCGCCAAGGAACACCTGGAAAGCCTCGGCGCCAAGGTTGCGGGTTCCGTGTCGGCCAAGACTCATTGCGTGGTGGCCGGACCGGGCGCCGGGTCGAAACTGACCAAGGCCAACGAGCTGGGCGTGAAAGTGATGGATGAAGAGGCGTTTATCGGGTTCCTGAAAGGGCACGGTATCAGTGCCTGATTGATCGACAGATGCGCTCCGCGTGGGAATACCGCCCGGACGCTCCGCGTCCGCTGTGACGCAGAGCGTCACGGTATGCATTCCCACGCAGAGCGCGGGAACGATCTGCGTGCGGGAATGATCTAGTCTTGGCAAGCCCCAGGGAGAGATCGCCATGTACCGCTTTTTCGAGCAGCTCAGTTCCCGCATCGTCGCGCCGTTCATGGGCGAATCCTCGCGCAACAGCAAGGTCTGGCCGTGCCGCTGCGGCCAGTCGCTGTTCTTTCGCAACAGCCAGTGCCTGGCCTGCAACGCGGCGCTGGGTTATCAACCGGAACACAGTCGGCTGACCTCGCTGCAACCGGGGCCGCAAGAGAACACCTGGACGCTGGACGTCGATCCCGAGGCCGGGCTGTTCCGGCGTTGCGCCAATCTCGACACTCCGGCCGGCTGCAACTGGCTGCTGCCCGCCAACGATCACGACACCCTGTGCGCGGCCTGCGCTCTGAATCGCACCATTCCCGACCTGTCCGTCCCGGAAAACCCCGAGCGCTGGCGCAAGGTGGAAATCGCCAAGCGGCGACTGGTGGCGCAACTGATTGGCCTCGGCCTGCCGGTCATCCCGAAAACCGTCGACGAAGAAACCGGCCTGGCCTTCGATTTCATCGGCGTCGATCTGCAAGGCAATGCGCCGATGACCGGCCACGCCAATGGCCTGATCACCCTCGACATCGCAGAAGCCGACGACGCCCACCGCGAGCAGGTCCGGGCGCAGATGCACGAACCCTATCGCACGCTGCTCGGGCATTTTCGCCATGAGGTCGGGCATTACTACTGGGATCGGTTGATCGCCAACAGCCCTTGGCTGGGTTCATTCCGCAACCTGTTCGGCGACGAACGCGCCAGTTATGCCGAGGCACTTGAGCGCCATTATCAGCAGGGCGCACCGGCCGACTGGTCGCAGCATTACGTCAGCGCCTACGCCACCATGCACCCATGGGAAGACTGGGCGGAAACCTGGGCGCATTACCTGCATATGATGGACGCGGTGGATACCGCGCTGGGCTTTGGCATGAGCGCCCGGGAGATGGACCTGGATTACCAGCCGTTCCCGTCCAGCACGTTGTACGACCCCGAGCATCCCGGCGGCGCGGCGTTCCTGTCGTTCGTCAATGCGTGGATCGAACTGGCCGGCATGCTCAACGAACTGTCGCGCAGCATGGGCCAGCCGGATTTCTATCCATTCGTCCTGCCGCCTGCGGCGATCGCCAAGCTGCACTTCATTCATCTGGTGATCCAGCAAGAGGGCGGCCGCGCGGACGAGGTGCTTCAGGCGCAATAGCAAGTGCTTGAAGCCCTTCATGTTTTTTATCTGCAACGAGCGGTTGTAACTTCGTCTCAGATAGGTACAATGGCGCGGCTCGCCGACAGGCGAGTGTCGTTATGGTGACCCTATCGGTCCCCCCGCAACGATTACCCGTGAACCTGGTCAGAGCCGGAAGGCAGCAGCCACAGCGGGAACATTGTGTGCCGGGGTGTGGCTGGTAGGGTTACCACCTTAACGAACATCGAACGAGTCAGACAGAACTGCATGGGTTTCGCCCACTGCGGTTTTTTTATGCCTGCGATTCGTCGTTCGAGTCAGCACACCCTGCTCGCGATGGCGTCGACACGGGGTAATCATTTCTCCTGCAATCGCGCATACTCGCCACAACCGAAATGAATGAAGAGTCTGACCGGGATCGACCTCAGGGGTTGTGCCCAGGTCGCGAGGTTTTATGCTCCCGGAACATTCCGATTTATCCAGCCCTGTGTTCTTGCCCGTCACGGATGAAACCTGCGCGAACCTGTTGCAGGCGGAGGGCGCAACAGCGCTCGAGAGCCTGACCGATCCGGAATTGGCGGCGGTGCTGGTTATTCAGAATCTGGTGCAGACGAAAGAGCAGGATCTCGGCGCAATTGCGGCGGAAAAGATTCTGGCCAAACTCTTGGCCTGGGCTGTCGAAAAACGTCAGTCAGCGACGGCTGGTCTGTTGTCAGAAGCCCGGCGGCTGTTCGACCCGCGCAAATTGTATTTCGGTCTGAAGGTTCTTAATCCTCTGAACCTGCGTTTTCTGTTGGCTGAAGAAATATCGGCGCGCGACTACTTGTTGCCCGATGGTCAGTGGGATTTCGAATACAAAGTCCGGCGTCATCGCCGCCATGACCCGTTCAGCCAGCCGATAGTGACGCCCCGTTACCGCGAGCGCTGGTTGAGCCCGGCCCAGGACAAACTGGTCAGAACCTTCCGCGCCAACCTGGACGAAGATCTGCACGTTCAAGGTTACGCAGGGATCGGCAAAAGCCATCTGCTGGTGGCCTTGCTGGAACATCTGCGCCCGGAAAAGACGCTGTTGCTGGCGCGCACCCCGGCCAAACTGGAGGTGCTTCGCCAGCGGATGGCGGGGCCGAGCGAGAAGAAGGCCGGCAAGACCTTCCTGGCGTTTGCGCAGTCGCTGATGCTCGGGCGCAGGCCGCAGGCGGAGGGAGGGCGAATCCCGACCCGGCAGGCGCTGGCGCAGGAACTGAATATCTTCGGTTTTCGCCACCACGACGGGCAGGCGACCCTTGAACTCTGCCTCAAAGTGATCGAACGCTACTGCCGCTTCCGCGATCACACCTTTTCGGCGAAGCATCTGCCGCATTTCAACCAGCCGCTCTCCAGCGTCGACGCTCAGGTGTTGCTGGAATATTCGAGCCGGGTGTGGGGCTACCTCGAACTCAATCCGGCGTGGGGCAGCCAGACCGGCTTCGAAGCGCTACTGATGATCAAGCGGGCCTGCATCGCTGGTTGCGTGGTGCCGGCGCGCTACACGCACGTGCTGATCGACGAGAGTCAGGACATTCCCGGGTCGCTGTTGCAGATCATCGAGCGCGGGCGTCAGGTGCTGATCACCCTCGGCGACGAGTATCAGCAGGCCAGCGGCGTGCCGGTCAAGCGGCACCGTGAGGTTCGCCAGAGCGATATCAGCTATTCCGTGCGTTCGGGGCGCAATGTCGAACGGCTGGTCAATCCGCTGATCGCCCGGCACTCGCAGAAGGGCAAGATTCCGTTCGAGGGTGCCAGTGATGCTGACGTCGTCATCAAGGAATACCCGGAAGGCTTCGTGCCGTCCGAAGGTTGCGTGGTGCTGACGGCATCGCCATGGGACAGCATGATCTGGGCGATCCATCTGCACGATTCCAACCGCAAGTTCAGATTCCCGGACAAGCGAACCCAGGATGATCTGAAGCATTTCATGGCCACCGCCATCGAACTGTTCAAACCGGATTTCTACCGTTCTGAATTCAGCGAAAACGGCGTGCATCCGTATTTCAGCGACCTGCCTGACTGGCAAGCGGTGTGCGACGTAAACCGGTTCGACGAATCGTTTCTGCGGGTCAAGGACAAGCTGGAAAACGGCTTCATGATTGCCGACCTGACGCGCCTGAACCGAATGATCGACAACGCCGGCAATGGCTGCCTGTTGATGCTCGCGCAAGAGGCGGGGGGCATGGAGTTCGACAAGGTCCTGCTGACGCCGGGGTTGCTGACCAACGAGAAATTCAAGGATGCCTACGCGTTCGATCAGCGGATCTGCGCCGTGTACATCGCCATCTCCCGCGCCAGGCTGAAGCTTTATGTGCCGTACGATGTGGTGGCGTGGGTCGAGTATCACGAGTACCAGCAATTTCGCGATACGGCGGGGCATTGAAGGCCCGGCTCACGGTTCACTGGCCGATCCTCCGGTATACAGCCGGATAATGTCATCAATTTCCCCCGACATTTTCATCCGCAGCAATGTCCTCAATATCCGCTGCACCGGCACGTCCGGGTCGTTGCGCACATAGCAGCCGATCTTCTGTTCCTGCAACACCGCCACCGCTTGCAGTTGCTGCTGCGGCATCAGGCGCTGATTGAACCAGTCCAGGGTCCATTGATTGCTCACGGCGTAGCGGTAGCGGCCGGCCATTAGTTTGTCGAGTACCTGCGCCTGGTTACGCGCGTCTTCGCGCCATAGTCGGTCGGTGTCGAATGTCGGTTGCAGCGTGGGGTAGCTGTAGCCGAGCACGGTGCCGATCGACTGGCGGGGCAGGAGGGCCGGATCGGCGCTGGGCGGCTGGTCCTGGCGGCTGATCAGCAGATCACGCTGAAAGAACAGCGGAATGCTCCAGATGTAATCCCCGGACAGATTCGGCAGCCAGGATTGTGCGGCATAGCAGCGCACATCGACTTCGCCGTGTTCCATGGCGTTCTGCACGCGGTTGCGGGGCAGGACGTGAAATTGCGCCGGCACGCCAACCTGAGTCGCCAGGCTGAGCATGATGTCGTAAAGGATGCCCTGGGTCGGGCGGCCGCGTTCGATCTGCACCATCGGCATCGCCCAGCTGTCGGCAACGACGAAGCGCAGCGGCGGTTGCGACGCCATCGCGCTCAGGCTCAATCCCAGTAATGCCCCCACGGCCCACCGCATAAATGCTCCGGTAATTCCCGATCCCGAGCCGACAAAAGCCCTCGCTCATGCAGCTTAGCCAGAATAGACGAGCACACCGGATGCAATTTTGCCCTTGCTCCGCTAGCATTAGCCGCTTCTGCTTCCTTTGCCGCGACGGTTTTCGATGAGTTATCAGGTTCTTGCACGTAAATGGCGTCCGCGCTCGTTCCGCGAAATGGTCGGCCAGACCCATGTGCTCAAGGCTCTGATCAATGCCTTGGACAGCCAGCGCCTGCACCACGCCTACCTCTTCACCGGTACGCGGGGCGTTGGCAAGACCACGATTGCGCGGATCATCGCCAAATGCCTGAACTGTGAAACAGGTATCACTTCAAGCCCGTGCGGCGAGTGTTCGGTGTGCCGCGAGATCGATGAAGGTCGTTTCGTCGACCTGATCGAGATCGACGCCGCGAGCCGGACCAAGGTCGAGGACACCCGCGAGCTGCTCGACAACGTGCAATACGCCCCGAGCCGCGGTCGCTTCAAGGTCTACCTGATCGACGAAGTGCACATGCTCTCCAGCCATTCCTTCAATGCGCTGTTGAAAACCCTCGAAGAGCCACCGCCCTACGTCAAGTTCATCCTGGCGACCACCGACCCGCAGAAACTTCCGGCAACGATTTTGTCGCGATGCCTGCAGTTCTCCCTGAAGAACATGACACCTGAGCGTGTGGTCGAGCATTTGACTCATGTCCTGACCGCCGAAAACGTACCGTTCGAAGACGACGCCCTGTGGCTGCTCGGCCGCGCCGCCGACGGTTCGATGCGTGACGCCATGAGCCTGACCGACCAGGCCATCGCCTTCGGTGAAGGCAAGGTGCTGGCCGCCGATGTGCGGGCAATGCTCGGTACGCTGGATCACGGCCAGGTTTACGACGTGCTGCACGCGCTGATCGAAGGTGATGCCAAGGCGTTGCTCGAAGCCGTGCGTCACCTGGCCGAACAGGGTCCGGACTGGAACGGCGTGCTCTCGGAAATTCTCAACGTGCTGCACCGCGTCGCCATCGCCCAGGCCCTGCCGGAAGGTGTCGATAACGGCCACGGCGACCGTGACCGGGTGCTGGCGCTGGCCCAGGCCCTGCCGGCCGAAGACGTCCAGTTCTATTACCAGATGGGCCTGATCGGCCGCCGCGACTTGCCGCTGGCGCCGGACCCGCGAGGCGGTTTCGAAATGGTGCTGCTGCGGATGCTGGCCTTCCGGCCGGCAGACACGGCGGATGCCCCGAGGCAACCGCTAAAGCCAGTGGGGATCAGCCAGGCCACAGTTGATTCCGCAAACTCAGTGGCTGCCGCGCCGAAACCTGCGCCGGTAGTGGCTGCCGCTGTTGCGCCGGCTCCGGTGGTTGCACCGGCACCGGCACCTGCGCCTGCGCCTGTTCCCGAGCCTGTACCGGTTGCCGCGGTGATTGCGCCTGAACCCGTTCCTGAGCCAGAACCCGAGCCGGTCGTGGCCGAAGAAGTCGTCGACCTGCCGTGGAATGACCCGGTAGAACCTGCGCCTGGGCAGCAGCCAGCGGTCGAGCCCGTGCTGGAAACCACCGCCGAACAGCCGGATCTGCCGCCTATGCCGCTGCCGACCCCGGACAGCGTCGTGCCGGACGCCCCGGAGTGGGCCGCCGCGCCGATCCCCGAGCCGTCAGTGGCCGAAGTCGATGCCGCCACACCGGGCATGGACATGGACGACGAGCCGCCGCTCGACGAGGACTACATCGAGCCGGACATGGATTCGGCCTACAGTTACCTCGACGATCTGGCCAGCGAACACGCCGCAGAACCGGCTCCCGAACCCGAGCCGGAACCTGCCGCCGCGCCGGCCACAGGTCTGGCCCTGCAATGGCTGGAGCTGTTCCCGCAACTGCCGATCTCCGGCATGACCGGAAGCATCGCCGCCAACTGCACGCTGATCGCGGTCGATGGCGACCATTGGCTGATGCACCTGGACCCGGCCCACAGTGCCTTGTTCAACGCCACCCAGCAGCGTCGTCTGAACGATGCGCTGAACCAGTTCCACGGACGCACGCTGACCCTGACCATCGAGCTGATCAAGCCCGAGCAGGAAACCCCGGCCCAGGCCGCGTCCCGGCGCCGTGCCAACCGTCAGCGCGAGGCGGAGGAGTCGATCCACGGCGATCCGTTCATCCAGCAGATGGTCCAGCAGTTCGGTGCGGTCGTGCGACACGATACTATTGAACCTGTCGACGCCCTGGTCAGTCAGGGCTAATAACTGAGGGCGTCCGGCCTGTGTGGCCGGGCGCTGTTTTGATCCAAGTACTTTTGAGGTGATTCCCATGATGAAAGGTGGCATGGCCGGCCTGATGAAGCAGGCGCAGCAAATGCAGGAAAAAATGGCCAAGATGCAGGAAGAACTGGCCAACGCCGAAGTCACCGGCAAAGCCGGTGGCGATCTGGTCACCGTGGTGATGACCGGCCGTCATGACGTGAAGAAGGTCAGCATCGACCCGAGCGTACTGCCAGGCCTGGACGAAGACGACCGTGAAGTGGTCGAGGATCTGGTGGCTGCAGCCGTCAACGCCGCCGTGCGTCAGATCGAAGCCAACAGCCAGGCGAAAATGGGCAGCATGACCGCTGGCATGAACCTGCCGGCCGGTATGAAACTGCCGTTCTGATTCGCCTTGGCGGGTTGGATGAGCGACAAAAAATGCCAGGCATCGTGCCTGGCATTTTTTTGGCCTGTTGATCGTTCCCACGCTCTGGACTGACCCCGACAAAGTAGACGATTCGATACCTCGACCATCGCTTATCAAACGGAACGCACCATCCCCACCAAGGTCTGCTCCCTATACCACCGAATTCATCATTCAAAGGAGACGCTGACATGTCCGACTCTCTGACCCTCAATCAACGCTTCGTGCTGGCCTCGCGACCGGTGGGCGCGCCAACGCCCGAGAACTTCCGTCTGGAGCGCGAGGCGCTGCCGGACCTTGAAGACGGCCAGGTGTTGCTCAAGACCCTGTACCTGTCACTCGATCCCTACATGCGCGGGCGCATGAGTGATGCGCCGTCCTACGCGGCGCCGGTACAGGTCGGCGAGGTGATGACCGGCGGCGCTGTCAGCCGTGTAGAACAGTCGCGTCATCCGAAATTCCACCCCGGCGATCTGGTGGTGGGTGCCACCGGCTGGCAAAGCCACAGCATCAGCGACGGCCGCAACATCATCCCGATCCCGTCCGGCCTGCCGAGCCCGTCGATGGCCCTCGGCGTGCTGGGCATGCCCGGCATGACCGCCTACATGGGCCTGATGGACATCGGCCAGCCAAAAGAAGGGGAGACTCTGGTGGTCGCCGCCGCTTCCGGTGCAGTGGGCTCGGTGGTCGGCCAGGTGGCGAAGATCAAAGGCCTGCGCGCCGTCGGCGTGGCCGGTGGTGCCGAGAAGTGCAAATACGTGGTCGAGCAATTGGGCTTCGACGCCTGCATCGATCACAAGGCACCGGACTTTGCCGAGCAACTGGCCAAGGCCTGTCCCAATGGCATCGACATCTATTACGAAAACGTTGGCGGCCATGTTTTCGATGCGGTCGTCCCTCTGCTCAATCCCAAGGCGCGGATCCCGCTGTGCGGCCTGATCGCCGGCTACAACGCCTCGGAAGCGCCGAAAGGCCCGGATCGCTTGCCTGCCTTGCAACGCACCTTGCTGACCAAACGCGTACGGATTCAGGGCTTCATCGTGTTTGACGACTATGGCGACCGTCAGCCGGAATTCATCAGCGCCATGGTGCCGTGGGTGCGCGATGGCAAGGTGAAATTCCGCGAGGACGTGGTCGAGGGCCTGGAGCAGGCACCGCAGGCGTTTATCGGGCTGCTGGAGGGGCGTAACTTCGGCAAACTGGTGGTGAAGGTTGCACAGGACTGAGGATTTGACGCTGGCCGGAGGCGCGGGTATAAACCGCGTCTCGTCGTTTTGTCGGACTTTTTCCCCATGAGCTTCAGCCCTTTGATTCGCCAACTGATCGACGCCCTGCGAACTTTGCCGGGCGTGGGTCAGAAAACTGCCCAGCGTATGGCGTTGCAGTTGCTCGAGCGTGACCGCAGCGGCGGCACGCGCCTGGCCCAGGCCCTGAGCCAGGCCATGGAGGGGGTCGGACACTGCCGTCAGTGCCGCACGCTGACCGAAGACGATCTGTGCCCGCAATGCGCCGACACCCGCCGCGACGACACGCTGTTGTGCGTGGTGGAAGGGCCGATGGATGTCTACGCGGTCGAGCAGACCGGGTTCCGCGGTCGCTACTTCGTGCTCAAGGGGCACCTGTCGCCGCTGGACGGCCTGGGACCGGAAGCCATCGGCATCCCGCAATTGATGGCGCGGATCGAAGAGGCGGGCACCTTCACCGAAGTCATCCTCGCCACCAACCCGACCGTGGAAGGTGAAGCAACCGCCCACTACATTGCTCAGTTGCTGCAGAGCAAAGGCCTGATCGCCTCGCGCATCGCTCACGGCGTACCGTTGGGTGGCGAACTGGAACTGGTGGACGGCGGTACGCTGGCTCACTCGTTTGCAGGGCGCAAGCCGATTTCCCTCTGAGCCACACAATCCTGTTGAAAACCAAGCAAGCGCTCGGTTAAGTTCGGCGAACCCTTCCATGGAGTTCGCCGATGCCCGCCTTCCAGGAATACTTCGACCCCAGCCACCAATTGGTCCGCGACAGCGTCAGACGTTTCGTCGAGCGCGAGATCCTGCCGGACATCGATACGTGGGAAGAAGCCGAAAGCTTCCCCCGTGAGCTTTACCTCAAGGCCGGTGCGGCCGGCATCCTCGGCATCGGTTACCCCGAAGCGCTGGGTGGCAGTCACGAAGGAGATCTGTTCGCCAAGATCGCCGCCAGCGAAGAACTGATGCGTTGTGGTTCCGGCGGGCTTGTAGCCGGGCTCGGTTCGCTTGATATCGGTTTGCCGCCGATCGTCAAATGGGCCCGGCCCGAAGTCCGTGACCGCGTCGTCCCTCAAGTGCTCAGCGGCGAGAAGATCAGCGCCCTGGCAGTGACCGAGCCGGGCGGCGGCTCCGACGTCGCCAACCTGCAGACCCGCGCCGTGCGCGATGGCGATCATTACCGGGTCAGCGGCAGCAAAACCTTTATCACCAGTGGCGTGCGCGCCGATTACTACACCGTCGCGGTGCGTACCGGTGCGCCCGGTTTTGCCGGCATCAGCCTGCTACTGATCGAGAAGGGCACACCCGGTTTCACCGTTGGCCGGCAACTGAAGAAAATGGGCTGGTGGGCGTCGGACACCGCTGAATTGTTCTTCGACGATTGTCCGGTGCCGGTGGGCAATCTGATCGGCGCGCAGAACATGGGGTTTGCCTGCATCATGGGCAACTTTCAGAGCGAGCGTCTGGCGTTGGCCTTGATGGCCAACATGACCGCGCAACTGGCGCTGGAAGAGAGCCTGAAATGGGCGAAGGAGCGGCAGGCGTTCGGCAAGCCCATCGGCAAGTTCCAGGTGATCAAGCATCGCCTTGCGGAAATGGCCACGGCGCTGGAAGTCTCGCGGGAGTTCACCTACCGGCAGGCGGCGAAGATGGCGGCGGGGCAGAGCGTGATCAAGGAAATCTCCATGGCCAAGAACTTTGCCACGGACACTTCGGATCGCATTACCAACGAGGCGGTGCAGATTCTTGGCGGGCTGGGTTATATGCGCGAAAGCCTGGTGGAGCGGCTGTACCGGGATAACCGCATTCTGTCGATTGGCGGCGGGACGCGGGAAGTGATGAACGAGATCATCAGCAAGCAGATGGGACTGTAATCCTCGGTGTTGATCGTTCCCACGCTCTGCGTGGGAATGCAGCCCGGGACGCTCCGCGTCCCTTCCAAAGCCGAACGCGGAGCGTCCGTTGAGGCATTCCCACGCAGAGCGTGGGAACGATCGGGCGCGGGGTTTTACTTGTCAGTCAGGGCAAACTGCGTCAGGCAGAACGTCGCAATCCCCATGTCCTCAAGACGCTGCGAACCACCCAGCTCCGGCAGATCAATGATCGCCGCCGCTTCGTGAACACGGGCGCCCATGCGGCGGATCAGGTTGGCCGCTGCGATCAGCGTGCCACCGGTGGCGATCAGGTCATCGAACATCACCACCGAATCGCCTTCACACAGGCTGTCGGCGTGCACTTCGAGGAACGCTTCGCCGTACTCGGTTGCGTAGCCTTCGGCCAGCACATCCGCCGGCAGTTTGCCTTGCTTGCGAAACAGCACCAGCGGCTTGTTCAGCTGATAGGCCAGCACCGACCCGATCAGGAAACCGCGAGCGTCCATCGCGCCGATGTGGGTGAAGTCGGCTTCCACATAGCGGTGGGCGAAGCTGTCCATCACAAGGCGCAGGGCCTTGGGCGACTGGAACAGCGGGGTGATGTCGCGAAAGATCACACCCGGTTTCGGGAAGTCGATCACGGGGCGGATCAGGGATTTGATGTCGAAGGAGTCGAAGACCATCGTCGAGGTGTCCTGGCAGGGCTGCAAACGGCGCAGTATACCCGCGGCTGAAACGATACGCTCGGCCGCGGGTCGAGATCAGACTTCGAGCGAGCCGCCGGCCAGGGCGCAGAGCTGGATCGGGTCGAGGATATGGATTTCCTTGCCCTCGGCTGCGATCAGTTCGTTCTGCTGGAAGCGGGTGAAAACCCGGGACACGGTTTCCACCGCCAGCCCCAGGTAGTTGCCGATTTCATTGCGGGACATGCTCAGGCGGAACTGGTTGGCCGAGAAGCCGCGAGCGCGAAAACGCGCCGACAGGTTGACCAGGAACGTGGCGATGCGCTCGTCGGCGGTTTTCTTCGACAGCAGCAACATCATTTGCTGGTCATCGCGGATTTCGCGGCTCATCACGCGCATCAACTGACGGCGCAGCTGCGGCAGTTGCAGGGCCAGTTCGTCGAGGCGCTCGAAGGGAATTTCGCAAACCGAAGTGGTTTCCAGCGCCTGGGCGGAAACCGGGTGTTTCTCGGTGTCCATGCCGGACAGCCCGACCAGTTCGCTCGGCAGGTGGAAACCGGTCAGTTGTTCTTCGCCGGTGTCGCTCAGGCTGAAGGTCTTCAGGGCGCCGGAGCGTACTGCATAAACGGAATCGAAGGTGTCGCCCTGACGGAACAGGAACTCACCCTTTTTCAGCGGGCGGCCACGTTTAACGATTTCGTCCAGCGCATCCATGTCTTCCAGATTCAGCGAAAGTGGCAGGCAGAGAGGGGCCAGGCTGCAATCCTTGCAATTAGCCTGGTTGTGAGCGCGCAGTTTAACTGGCTCGGACATTTCTTAAATCCTTGTGGGAAAACACACATAAGGCGTAAGGGTAACCCAGCGGAGGACATTCAGGCCAGCCTGTGGCGAGATTGCCCCCAAGGCATGAAGCCGCAGGGATGACGGCCGATAAACGTGTCTCGGACGGCGTGCAAGGCACCGTTTCGATGACCGTGATACCCGGACAACCCCTGCGTTGTGCTTGGAAAAGCTAGATCACCCGCGAGAAACGCTGGCGGTTTTGCTGTTCCAGGTAGGCGTCGAACACCATGCACACCGAACGTACCAGCAGGCGACCGGCCGGCAGCACGGTGATGCGCTCGCGATCCAGTTCGATCAGCCCGTCCTGCGCCATGCCCTGCAATTGCGGCCAGAGCGCGCCGAAATAACCCTGAAAATCGATGTTGAAGCTACGTTCGATCTCGGCGAAATCCAGGCTGAAATTGCAGATCAGTTGCTGGATCACTGCACGACGCAGGCGATCGTCAGCGTTACACACCAGACCACGACTCGTGGCCAGTTGCGCGCCGGCGAGGGTGTTCTGGTAGTGATTGAGGTCGCTGCTGTTCTGGCAGTACAGGTCGCCGATCTGGCTGATGGCCGACACGCCCAGCCCGATCAGGTCGCAATGACCGTGAGTGGTGTAGCCCTGGAAGTTGCGCTGCAGGGTCGATTCTTCCTGAGCAATCGCCAGTTCATCGTCGGGCAGGGCGAAGTGGTCCATGCCGATGTAGCGATAGCCGGCGGCGGTCAGTTGTTCGATGGTGCGTTGCAGCATTTCCAGTTTCTGCGCCGGGCTTGGCAGTTCGTTGCCGTTGATCCGCCGCTGTGGCATGAAGCGTTCCGGCAGGTGCGCGTAGTTGAACACCGAGAGTCGGTCCGGTTGCAGGCTGATGACTTCCTCAACGGTGCGGGCGAAATTGTCCGGGGTCTGTTTGGGCAGGCCGTAGATCAGGTCGATGTTGATCGAGCGAAATTGCAGAGTCCGCGCTGCGTCGATCACCGCGCGGGTTTCTTCCAGGCTTTGCAGGCGATTGACCGCCCGTTGTACCGCCGGGTCGAGGTCTTGCAGGCCGATACTGACCCGGTTGAAGCCTAATTCGCGCAGCAGGCCCATGGTCGACCAGTCGGCTTCGCGCGGGTCAATCTCGATGCCGTAGTCGCCGGAATCATCGTCCAGCAG
Source organism: Pseudomonas sp. MCal1 (assembly GCF_026341415.1). Lineage (NCBI taxonomy): Bacteria > Pseudomonadati > Pseudomonadota > Gammaproteobacteria > Pseudomonadales > Pseudomonadaceae > Pseudomonas > Pseudomonas sp. MCal1. The sequence goes on along the minus strand of NZ_JAKUMP010000002.1, from coordinate 57,201 downwards.
ATTGAAGTGCTTGCGCAGGTGCGCCATCAACTGGCGCAGTTCGTCGTGGCTGAGAAAGGTCGGCGTGCCGCCGCCGAAGTGCAGTTGCTCGACTTTCTGTGCGGGGTCGAGGTGGCAGGCGATCAGCTGGATTTCCTGCTCGAGCCGTTGCAGATACGGCAGCGCGCGGCCGCGATCTTTGGTGATGACCTTGTTGCAGGCGCAGTAGTAGCAAATATTCGCGCAGAACGGCACGTGCACGTACAGCGACAACGGGCGCAGGGCCTTGCGGCTGTCGCGCAGGGCGTGGAACAGGTCGAAGGTGCCGACCTGACTGTGAAATTGTACGGCCGTCGGGTACGAGGTGTAGCGCGGCCCCGCCAGGTCGTAGCGGCGGATCAAATCGGTGTCCCAACGAATGGCGTCGAGCATGCGGGCATTCCCCCGGATAGGCTGGCAGTGTGCCGAGTCTAGGGGAGGGCGCGAAAAAGCATCTTGATTTGCATCAACGGGATCAGTGGCCCATCAGCCAGTGCTGGTGCGGGCCCGGCAGAGTCCAGATGCCGAACAGGATCACCAGCAGGCCGCCGGCCATGCGCACGCTGCGTTTGCGCAACAGCGCCGTGACCCGCTCGGCCGCGAGGCCGGTCGCCAGCAGCACCGGCCAAGTGCCGAGCCCGAAAGCGAGCATCAGCAATGCACTGTCGAGAGCATTGCCCTGACTGGCCGACCACAGCAACGTGCTGTAAACCAGCCCGCACGGCAGCCAGCCCCACAGTGCGCCGAGCAATAAAGCCCGGGGCAGGCTCGACACCGGCAGCAGGCGATTGGCGACAGGCTGAATGTAGCGCCACAGCCCGCGACCGAGGCTTTCGATGCGAGTCAGGCCGCTCCACCAGCCTGCCAGATACAGGCCCATGGCGATCAGCAGCAAACCCGCAAGCACGCGCATGAACAGCGCAGCAGGACTGTTCGCCACGGCCCATCCCGCCAGTCCGATCAGCAATCCCGCCGTGGCATAGCTGAGAATCCGCCCGAGGTTATAGGCCAGCAGCAATCGAAAGCGTCGGCTGCGTTGTTCCTTGGGAATCGCCAGGGTCAGCGCGCCCATCAGACCACCGCACATGCCCAGGCAATGCCCGCCGCCGAGCAGGCCGAGAATCAACGCAGACACCAGCAGCGGCGCCAGTTCAAGCATGGGGTGGCGCCTTGTCGTCCGGTTTCGCGGGGTTGGCTTCGTCCACAGCGGCGGTATGGTTCGGATCCTGATCGTCGAACAGGATGCTGTGGGCCGGGCTGTCGAGGTCGTCGTACTGGCCGCTGTCCACCGCCCAGAAAAAGATGTAGACGGCGATGGCCACGATCAGCAGCGCGGCCGGAATCATCACGTAGAGAGCTGGCATCTGTACTCCATGCCCGCGCGGCTCAGGCCGGCAGCGGGCGGGTTTCTGACGTGGGGTTGACGGCCGGCGCGCTCGGCAGGCGAGTCAGGCGCAGGGCGTTGAGCACCACGGTCAGCGAACTGATCGACATGCCGACGGCGGCCCACACCGGAGTGATCCAGCCGAGGGCGGCGAACGGCAACATGAGGCCATTGTACAGCGCGGCCCACAACAGGTTCTCGATGATCACCCGGCGGGTGCGGCGGGCCAGCGTGAAGGCTTGTACCAGTGCGTCGAGACGGTTGGACAGCAACACTGCGTCGGCGCTGGTTTTCGCAAGATCGGTGGCCGAGCCCATGGCCACGCTGATGTCGGCGGCGGCCAGTACCGGCACATCGTTGACCCCGTCACCGAGCATCAACACCTTGCGGCCGTCCTTGTGCAGTTGTTGCAGCACTTGCAACTTGTCGTCCGGGCGCAGACCGCCGCGCGCCTCATCGATGCCCAGTTCGGCGGCGACGCTGGCGACCATCGGCGAACTGTCGCCCGACAGCAGCAGCGTGCGCCAGCCGCGCGCCTTGCATGCGGCGAGCAGGGCCGGGGCGTCATCGCGCAGACGGTCGTCGAGGGCGAACCAGGCCAGCGGCCCCTGACGGTCACCGAGCAGTAGCCATTGACCCGGTTCCTTCGGCATCGAAGGCACCGGCGCGCCGCTGAGATCACACACAAACGCCGCTTGACCGATGCGCAAACGCTGCTCATCGACCGACCCTTCAAGCCCCAGGCCAGGCGTGCTGTGGACGTCTTCGGCAGCCAGTGGCGCGCGACCGAAGGCGCGGGCGATCGGGTGTTCCGAACGGTTTTCCAGGGCGGCGGCGAGGCTCAGGCATTGATCGCTATCGAGGGCGCCAAGCGGTCGGATCGAACGCAGCACCAGTCGGCCTTCGGTGAGGGTGCCGGTCTTGTCGAAAATCACCGTGTCGATCTGGTTCAGGCCTTCCAGCACATGGCCGCGCGTCAGTAGCAGGCCGAGTTTGTGCAGGGTGCCGGTGGCGGCGGTGAGGGCGGTTGGCGTCGCCAGCGACAGCGCGCACGGGCAGGTCGCCACCAGCATGGCAAGGACGATCCAGAATGCTCGCGACGAATCCAGCTCCCACCACAGCAGGCCAATGGCGGCCGCCGCGATCAGCGACAACAACAAAAACCACTGCGCAGCGCGGTCGGCGATTTCCGCCAGCCGTGGTTTTTCTGCCTGGGCGCGATCCAGCAGGCGGACGATGGCCGACAGTCGTGTGTCCTGGCCCAGCGCCTGCACCTCGACGGTCAGCGCGCCTTCCACGTTCAGCGTGCCGGCGGTGACAGCATCGCCTATGGCGCGCGGCTGCGGCAGGTATTCGCCGGTCAGCACCGATTCGTCGATGCTCGACTGGCCATCGAGGATCTTGCCGTCCGCTGGCAGCACCGAGCCGGGCTGCACCAGCACCCGATCACCGAGGCGCAGTTCGCTGAGCAGGATGCGTTCACTCTGGCCGGCATCGTCGAGACGCAGACACGAGGCGGGCAACAGATTGACCAGTTGCGCGGTGGCAGCGGCGGTGCGCTCGCGGGCGCGGCGTTCGAGGTAGCGCCCGGCAAGCAGGAACAGCGCGAACATGCCCACCGCGTCGAAATACAGTTCGCCGACCCCGGTGATCGAGGTCCAGATCCCGGCGACATACGCCGCGCCGATCGCCAGCGACACCGAGACGTCCATGGTCAGGTGACGGGTGCGCAGGTCACGCATGGCGCCCTTGAAAAACGGCGCGCAGCTGTAGAACACAATCGGCGTGGTGAGGAACAGCGCGACCCAGCGCAGGATGGTGTGCAGCTCCGGGCTGAGATCGATGTTGAATTCCGGCCAGGTAGCCATGGTCGCCATCATCGCCTGGAACCACAGCAGGCCGGCGACGCCGAGTTGGCGCAGGGCGAGGCGGTTTTCGCTGGCCAGTTGTTCGCTCGCGCGGTCGGCCTGATACGGGTGTGCGGCATAGCCAATGTGGCGCAGTTCGCTGAGGATCTGGCTCAGCGGCAACTGAGCGTCAGCCCAGCGCACATGCAGGCGATGATTGGACAGGTTCAACCGCGCCTCGGCCACGGCGGGCAGCGTGCGCAGGTGTTTCTCGATCAGCCAGCCGCACGCGGCGCAACTGATGCCTTCCATCAGCAGCGTGGTTTCGGCCAGTTCACCTTCGTGGCGCACGAAGGGTTGTTGCACGTCGGCGCGGTCGTACAACTCAAGCTCATCGACCAGTTGCACCGGCAGCGCTTCGGGGTTGGCCGAGGCTTCGCTGCGATGCTGGTAATAGCTTTCCAGGCCACCGGCGACGATGGCTTCGGCCACCGCCTGACAGCCGGGGCAGCAGAACTCGCGGGATTCCCCGAGCACGACGGCGGTGAAGCGGCTGCCGGACGGGACGGGCAGGGCGCAGTGGTAGCAGGGGACTGGAATGGTCATGAGGCTTTCCGATGATCGTTCCCACGTTCCGCGTGGGACTGCCTCCACGGACGCTCCGCGTCCGCTTCGGCCGGGACGCGGAGCGTCCGTGGCTGCGTGCCCACGCAGAGCGTGGGTGCGATCAGAGTCAGGCTTAGTGCTTCAGGTCTTCAGCGCCCTGCAACGGCTCATCACCGAGCAACAAATCCTTGTCATGGCTGACCAGCTCTTCCTCGAACATCCGCCACACGTGATCGTCCTGGGTGCCCAGCAATTCAACAAAACGCCGGCCTTCGATCTTGTCGCTCAACTGGCCGATGTACCGGCCCTGTTCGGTCTCGCTGCGGGCCAGGACAATCTTGCGATCCTTCTCCGGTTGAGTCGGCGAGATCAGGTTCAGTTCCAGGGTTTTCGGCTGGCTGTCGCCGCTCAGGCGCAGATCGACTTCGCCGGTGACATCATCCAGATGCACGGCAGCGCGCATCTTCAGGGTCTGCGCCAGCAGTTCGCGATCCAGTGAACGGTTGATGCCTTTGCCGGCCTCGTAGTAGTTATCGTTGACCAGGTTGTCCGGGTTGTTCACCGCAATGGTCACCATGGACAGCGTCAGGGTCACCGAACAGGCCAGAATCCCGATGATGATCCATGGCCAAAGGTGCTTGTACCAGGGACTTGCGGTGTTTGCTGCGGGCATGTTCAGTTCTCTCAACGATTTTGTGGGCCGATGAAACGGCTCTTGGCTTCTACGTGGACGCTGTCGTCATCGGCATCCTTGAGGATGAATTTCACCTCGTTGGTGCTCGATGGCAATTGTTCAGGTGCGCTCGACAGTTCGACCGGCATGCTGAAGATTTCCCCGGCCGGCACCTTGATCTCGCGTTTGCCTTGCAGGCGCAGATCCGGCAAGCCGGCAGCTTCCAGCACATAAGTGTGGTCGCGCTGATCCTTGTTCATGATCTTCAGGCTGTAGACGTTTTCGATCCGGCCTTCGGCGTTTTCACGGTAAAGCACGCGGTCTTTGCTGACGTCGAAACCCACCAGCGAACGCATGAAGAATGCGGTCACCAACAGGCTGATCATCGCCAGCAGCACCACGGCGTAGCCGATCAGGCGCGGGCGCAGTTTATGGGTCTTCTGCCCGGACAAATTGTGTTCGGTGGTGTAGCTGATCAGCCCGCGCGGGTAATCCATCTTGTCCATGATGCTGTCGCAGGCGTCGATGCATGCGGCGCAACCGATGCACTCGATCTGCAGGCCGTCGCGGATGTCGATGCCGGTCGGGCAGACCTGAACGCACATGGTGCAGTCGATGCAGTCGCCCAGGCCCAGGGCCTTGTAGTCGACGCCTTTCTTGCGCGGGCCACGGCTTTCGCCGCGCCGCGGGTCGTAGGAAACAATCAGGGTGTCCTTGTCGAACATCACGCTCTGGAAGCGCGCATACGGACACATGTAGATGCACACCTGCTCCCGCAACCAGCCGGCGTTGCCGTACGTGGCGAGGGTGAAGAAGCCGACCCAGAAATACGACCAGCCATCGGCTTGCCCGGTGAAGAAGTCAAAGACCAGTTCACGGATCGGCGAGAAGTAGCCGACGAAGGTCATGCCGGTGACGAAACCGATCAGCAACCACATGGCGTGCTTGGCGAACTCGCGCAGGAACTTGTTGGCACTCATCGGCGCCTTGTCCAGCTTGATGCGCTGGTTGCGGTCGCCTTCGGTGACCTTTTCGCACCACATGAAAATCCACGTCCACACGCTTTGTGGGCAGGTATAACCGCACCAGACCCGGCCGGCATACACCGTGATGAAGAACAGGCCGAATGCGGCAATGATCAGCAGGCCCGAAAGCAGGATGAAATCCTGGGGCCAGAAGGTGGCGCCGAAAATGAAGAACTTGCGTTCCGGCAGGTTCCACCACACGGCCTGATGGCCGCCCCAGTTCAGCCACACCGTACCGAAATACAACAGGAACAGCGCCGTGCCGCCCATCATCCGCAGATTGCGGAACAGGCCGGTGAAAGCTCTTGTGTAGATTTTTTCTCGAGCGGCGTAAAGATCGACGCTGTTGTTCGCGTTCTTGTCGGGCGGCGTGACGTCGTGTACCGGAATCTGGTTGCTCATCATTGCATCCCACGGCAGTGGAAAAATGCCTCGGTCGATACGTGCCGACCGGGGTCAAAAAGGGGTGTTGCAGTGGCCCAATGATACGCCTGTACCACCGACGAACGGGTGCGACCTTTGGTCGCGTTGGGGAAAAAACCTGAATGGTGTAGCGAATGCAGCAAAGCATGATGCAGATCAATTGACTATAGACGACAGGCACTGCTGACATCGAGGCGGCTGCGCTGCACAAGAGCAGACGCAGCCGCTTTCATCGGTCGGTCACAGTATCCGGCCGCCGCCAAGGCTATCCATTCCACCGGTGCCTTTTTTTCTGTCAGCTGCGACATTGCCTTTCGTGGAGCGCTTTTGTCGTTTCAGGCTGTTGCTATCGGTCACATCATTTTGTGGCGTCTGTTCATCCGTTTGAATCGGCTCATCACCGTCCTGATTCTGATGTTGTTCGTTCATCGTATGCCTTCCTTGCAAGATGAGTTGTGAGGTCGCAGCGCATCGGCTGCCGAAGGACGTTATCGCTTGCCAGCCAATGTGCCCAACGAATTTCGGTTGCGAGATGTGAAGCTGCGATGTGGTTCTTTTAGCCCCACAGATTGATCTGCGTACTCGAAAAATGTCGGAGAGGTTCGTTTCTCAGCGGCGCAGCGTCCCAGCAGACGTCCCTGACAGCTAGCTTTTCGGATGATCGCAAGCAACTGCATGGCAATCTGATCGAGAACAATGATTGGCAAAAACCGCAATTCGCGGACACGGTTCCGCTGAAATCCATCTGGGCCAGTCGGCCATAAGCAACGGCCCCGCCAATTCTCATTGGCGGGGCCGTTTTTTTTGCTTCAAACGTTGGCCTTACTGGGCCTCGGCTTCCGCTGGTTTTTCACCGTGGGACAGGCTGTAAACATAAGCCGCCAGCAGGTGAACCTTGTCGTTGCCTTGCAGTTGTTCCTGGGCAGGCATCTGGCCCTGGCGGCCGTAACGGATGGTCTGCTGCAGCTGCGCGAAGCTCGAGCCGTAGATGAACGCGGCCGGGTGGGTCAGGTTCGGGGCGCCCATTGCCGGGGTGCCTTTGCCTTCCGGACCGTGGCACGCCACGCAGTTGGCAGCGAACAGTTTCTGGCCGTTGGCCGGATCCGCCTTGGTGCCTTCCGGCAGCTTGCGGCCATCCAGATTGGTCAGCACGAACGCGGCCACATCGGCCACGCCTTGCTCACCGATCACTTCCGCCCAGGCCGGCATCACGGCGTGACGACCGCCCATGATGGTGGTCTTGATGGTTTCCGGTTCGCCGCCCCAGCGCCAGTCGGCGTCGGTCAGGTTAGGGAAACCATAAGCGCCCTTGGCGTCGGAACCGTGGCAGACCGAGCAGTTGGAGGCGAACAGACGGCCACCCATCTTCAGGGCTTGCGGATCCTTCGCGACTTCCTCGATCGGCATCGCCGCGAACTTGGCGAAGATCGGACCGAACTTGGCGTCCGAGCGAGCCATTTCCTTTTCCCACTCGTGAACGCCGGTCCAGCCGGTCTGGCCGTTGGCGAACGGGGTCTGCTTCTCGGTATCGAGGTAGTTGTAGCCCGGCAGCAGACCTTTCCAGCTGCCCAGGCCCGGGTACAGCACCAGATAACCCAACGCGAACACGATGGTGCCCACGAACAGCATGAACCACCATTTCGGCAGCGGGTTGTCGTACTCCTCGATCCCGTCGAAGGAGTGGCCGACCGTCTCGTCGGTCTGCTCGGCGCGCTGACCCTTGCGGGTCGACAGCAACAGCCAGGTCAGGGAAAAGATCGTACCGAGACTGAGGACTGTGACGTACAGACTCCAGAATGTAGTCATTCTTTGTTACTCCTAGAAGCTTGCTCGACGTGCTTGATGGCTTCGGGATCATCCGCGAAGGGCAGCAAGGTCGCGTCTTCAAACTCCGACTTGCGCTTGGGGCTGAACACCCACAACGCCAGGCCGATGAAGGCGACCATCACGACAACGGTGCCCAGGCCTCGAATCATCCCGATATCCATCAAGAATCACCGTTTGCTTTTGATGATGGTGCCCAGGCCTTGCAGATAGGCCACCAGCGCGTCCATTTCGGTTTTGCCCTTCACGGCATCCCTGGCACCGGCGATGTCTTCGTCGGTGTAAGGGACGCCGAGCGTGCGCAACACTTCCATTTTCCTGGCCGTGTCTTTGCCATCGAGCTTGTTTTCTACGAGGAACGGGTAGGCCGGCATTTTCGACTCAGGCACTACGTTGCGCGGGTTGTACAAGTGCGCACGCTGCCAGTCATCGGAGTAACGACCGCCAACGCGGGCCAGGTCCGGGCCGGTACGCTTGGAACCCCACAGGAACGGGTGATCCCAGACGCTTTCACCGGCGACCGAGTAATGGCCGTAGCGTTCGGTTTCGGCACGGAACGGACGGATCATCTGCGAGTGGCAGCCGACACAGCCGTTGGCGATGTAAACGTCGCGGCCTTCCAGTTCAAGGGCGGTGCGCGGCTTCATGCCTTCGACCGGCTTGTTGGTGACGTCCTGGAAGAACAGCGGAACGATTTGGGTCAGGCCACCGACGCTGACGGCGATGACCATGAAGAAGGCCAGCAGGCCAATATTCTTCTCGACAGCTTCATGCTTCATCAGTGAGCTCCAACTACGGCGATCTTGGCGGCGGCTTCAGCTTCAGCCGGGTCCGAGGCGCGAACGGTGCGCCACACGTTGTAGGCCATCAACAGCATGCCGCTGGCGAAGAACGCACCGCCCAGGGCACGGACGATGTAGCCAGGATGGCTGGCCTGCAGCGCTTCGACGAACGAGTAGGTGAGGGTGCCGTCGTCGTTGATTGCACGCCACATCAGGCCTTGGGTGATGCCGTTGACCCACATCGAAGCGATGTACAGCACGGTACCGATGGTCGCGAGCCAGAAGTGCGCGTTGATCAGACCGACGCTGTGCATCTGCGCGCGGCCGAACAGTTTCGGGATCATGTGGTAGATCGCGCCGATCGAGATCATCGCTACCCAGCCGAGTGCACCGGCGTGTACGTGGCCGATGGTCCAGTCGGTGTAGTGCGAGAGCGAGTTGACGGTCTTGATCGCCATCATCGGACCTTCGAAGGTCGACATGCCGTAGAACGCCAGCGATACCACGAGGAAACGCAGGATCGGGTCGGTGCGCAGCTTATGCCAGGCGCCCGACAGGGTCATCATGCCGTTGATCATGCCGCCCCAGCTCGGCGCCAGCAGGATGATCGACATTGCCATGCCCAGCGATTGTGCCCAGTCCGGCAGAGCGGTGTAGTGCAGGTGGTGCGGGCCGGCCCAGATGTACAGGGTGATCAGCGCCCAGAAGTGCACGATCGACAGACGATAGGAGTAGATCGGACGTTCGGCCTGTTTCGGCACGAAGTAGTACATCATCCCCAGGAAACCGGTGGTCAGGAAGAAGCCCACGGCGTTGTGGCCGTACCACCACTGGATCATCGCGTCGGTGGCGCCCGAGTAGGCCGAGTAGGACTTGAACAGGCTGACCGGCAGCGACATGTGGTTGACGATGTGCAGCATCGCGGTCACCACGATGAACGCACCGTAGAACCAGTTACCGACATAGATGTGTTTGGTCTTGCGCTTGGTGATGGTGCCGAAGAACACCAGACCGTAGGTGACCCAGACAATGGCCAGCAGAATGGCGAGAGGCCATTCCAGTTCCGCGTATTCCTTGGTGGTGGTGTAACCCAGCGGCAAGGTAATGATCGCGCCGACGATGACCGCTTGCCATCCCCAGAAGGTGAAGGCCGCGAGGCTGTCGGAAATCAGTCGCGTCTGGCAGGTTCGCTGCACGACATAGTAGGAAGTGGCAAACAGTGCACAACCACCGAAGGCGAAAATCACCAGGTTTGTGTGCAACGGGCGCAGGCGTCCAAAGCTCGTCCACGGCAGACCGAAATTCAGCTCCGGCCAGACCAGTTGCGAGGCGATGAAGACACCGAGCCCCATGCCAAGGATCCCCCAGACCACCGTCATGATGGCGAACTGGCGGACTACCTTATAGTTATAAGCAGTCGGACTGATTGCTGTGCTCATTCTAAGGTTCCACGGTTTGGGTGTTTTATTAGGATTAAAATCGGCCGCAAGTATGTAGAAAGCAGGGGGTCAATGCAACGCGCCATGACCTGGGTCAATGCTTTCCAACGCTGATTCTGCGGCCTTTCCATGCGCCGCGTAAGGACAAAATTGCCCTCGGGCAAAATGTCGCAGCGGACGAAAAAAGCGAGGGGTCCCGGTCGGATGTAACGGGGTGTGTTCGAACGCTCGGTTCGGGTGACGGACGGTAATCGGCACGACAGCCGGTATCTACCGGCCTTTGCGGCCATGTCAGTCAGCCGATTCGTTCAACGCCTCGCTCGGGGTCGACCTGGAACCGGCACGGGCCAGTCCGCATCGAGCAAGCGTAGACCCGAATCCGGGTAACCGAAAGGAGAGGGGGTGAAGGGGTGCGACAATGCGTCGCAAAGGGGCTGGAAACTGCCGCACTGGAAACGTGCGGCAGTTTTGTACGCAATGATTACTTTTTATTGTCCTCGGTAATCAGTTTTTCTGTATTCAATCCATTGCTAAGGCTGTACACATAAGCAGCCAGCAACTGCACTTTATCGTTACCGAGCAGCTCGTTCTGAGCGGGCATGTGGCCTTGACGGCCATGGCGAATGGTTTGCTCGAGCTGGGTCAGGCTGGTGCCGTAGATGAAACCGGCCGGGTGCGTCAGATTCGGCGCGCCCATGGCTTCAGTGCCCTGGCCGTTTGCCCCGTGGCAGGCGATGCAGGTGGTGCTGAACGCCTGCTGACCGGCTTGCAGATCCGCCTTGTTGTCCGCCGGCAATGGCAGCCCCGCCAGTTCATGACGCACATAGGCGGCAACGTTTTTCACGCCAGCCTCGCCCAGCACTTCACCCCACGCCGGCATCGCCGCCATCCGGCCACCCATGATGGTGGTCTTGATGGTTTCGGCGCTGCCGCCCCAACGCCAGTCCTTGTCGGCGAGGTTAGGGAAGCCGAACGCGCCTTTGGCATCCGAGCCATGGCACACCGAGCAGTTGGAGGCGAACAGACGGCCACCCATTTTCAGCGCCTGCGGATCCTTCGCCACTTCTTCCACCGGCATCGCGGCGAACTTGGCGAAGATCGGCCCGAATTTGGCGTCGGCCTTGCTCATTTCCTTTTCCCACTCGTGGACGCCGGTCCAGCCGTCCTCGTAGCCGGGCAGGATGCCTTTCCAGTTGCCGAGGCCCGGATAAAGGATCAGATAGCCCACGGAAAACACCAGCGTGCCGGCAAACAGCATGAACCACCACTGCGGCAGCGGGTTGTCGTACTCCTCGATGCCGTCGAAGCTGTGGCCCATGGTCTGGTCGACGCTGCCCTTGGTTTCGCCCCGACGGGTGCCGACCAGCAGCCAGGTCAGGCCGATCAGGCTGCCGATGGTCAGTACGCAGATCCACGTACTCCAGAAGGTGGTCATGACCGGGTACTCCTTGTTTCAGTTGCAGGGGTTGGGTCGGGTTGCGGCTCGTCGGCAAACGGCAGCAGGCGCGCTTCGGCAAATTCCGGCGTGCGCTTGCGGTTGAACACCCACAGGGTCAGGCCGACGAAGGCCACGAACACCACGACCGTGCCGAGGCCGCGAATCAGCCCCGCGCTCATTTCAAAGGCCATCTCAATCACCTCTTGCTCTTGATCGCAGTGCCAAGCACTTGCAGGTAGGAGACGAGGGCGTCCATTTCGGTCTTGCCCTTGAGGCTGGCCACCGCACCGCTGATGTCGTCGTCGGTGTACGGCACGCCGAGGGTGCGCATGACCTTGAGCTTGGTTTCGGTGTGGCTGCTGTCGACCGGCTGGGTAACCAGCCACGGGTAGGCCGGCATTTTCGATTCCGGCACGACGTTGCGCGGGTTGTACAAGTGCGCACGGTGCCAGTCATCCGAGTAACGCGAACCGACCCGGGCCAGGTCCGGACCGGTACGCTTGGAACCCCACAGGAACGGGTGATCCCACACGCTTTCCCCAGCCACCGAATAGTGGCCGTAGCGTTCGGTTTCGGCGCGGAACGGACGGATCATCTGCGAGTGGCAACCGACGCAGCCTTCGCGGATGTAGATGTCGCGGCCTTCCAGTTGCAGCGCGGTGTAGGGCTTCATGCCTTCCACCGGTTTGTTGGTCACATCCTGGAAGAACAGCGGGACGATCTGGGTCAGGCCGCCAATGCTCACGGCGAACACCATCAGCAGCATCAGCAGGCCGACGTTCTTTTCAATCGTTTCGTGTTTCATGGCGGACTCCTCAGACCATCTGCGCGGCAGCAACGACGTCAGCAGGCTGCGAGGCCCGCACGGTGCGCCAGGTGTTGTAAGCCATCAGCAACATGCCGCTGAGGAAGATCGCCCCGCCGATCAACCGCACGACGAAGCCCGGGTGGCTGGCCACCAGGGTTTCGACGAATGAATAGGTCAGCGTGCCGTCCTCGTTCACCGCACGCCACATCAGGCCCTGGGCGATGCCGTTGACCCACATCGAAGCGATGTAGAGCACGGTGCCGATGGTCGCGAGCCAGAAGTGCGCGTTGATCAGGCCGATGCTGTGCATCTGCTCTTTGCCGAAGACTTTCGGGATCATGTGGTACAGCGCGCCGATGGAAATCATCGCCACCCAGCCGAGGGCGCCGGCGTGTACGTGACCGATGGTCCAGTCGGTGTAGTGGGAGAGGGCGTTGACGGTCTTGATCGCCATCATCGGACCTTCGAAGGTCGACATGCCGTAGAACGCCAGCGACACCACCAAAAAGCGCAGGATCGGGTCGCTGCGCAACTTATGCCAGGCGCCCGACAGGGTCATCATGCCGTTGATCATGCCGCCCCAGCTCGGGGCCAGCAGAATCAGCGACATCACCATGCCCAGCGACTGCGCCCAGTCCGGCAGCGCGGTGTAGTGCAGGTGGTGCGGGCCGGCCCAGATGTACAGGGTGATCAGCGCCCAGAAGTGCACGATCGACAGGCGATACGAATACACCGGACGTTCGGCCTGTTTCGGCACGAAGTAGTACATCATCCCGAGGAAACCGGCGGTGAGGAAAAAGCCTACTGCGTTGTGGCCGTACCACCATTGCACCATCGCATCGGTTGCACCGGCGTATACCGAGTAGGACTTGGTGAAGCTCACCGGCAACTCAAGGTTGTTGACGATGTGCAGGATCGCCACGGTGATGATGAACGCGCCGAAAAACCAGTTGCCCACATAAATGTGTTTGGTCTTGCGCTGCATGATCGTGCCGAAGAACACGATGGCGTAGGCGACCCAGACGATGGTGATCAGAATGTCGATTGGCCATTCCAGCTCGGCGTATTCCTTGGAGCTGGTGTAACCCAGTGGCAGGCTGATGGCCGCCAGCAGGATCACAAGCTGCCAGCCCCAGAAGCAGAAGGCGGCGATTTGCGGCGCGAACAGTTGCGTCTGGCAGGTGCGCTGCACCGAGTAGAACGAACTGGCGAACAAGGCACAGCCACCGAACGCGAAGATCACCGCGTTGGTGTGCAGCGGGCGCAGGCGTCCGAAGCTGGTCCACGGCAGGTTGAAGTTGAGTTCGGGCCAGACCAATTGAGCCGCGAGAAAAACCCCGAGCCCCATGCCGACGATGCCCCACACCACCGTCATAATGGCGAATTGGCGGACCACCTTGTAGTTGTAGGCGGTACTGATAGAAGTGTTCATGGTTCCCCATCCACGGTTCAGCCGAAGTGAGTGCGCTTGCGACAAACAGGCAGCGCGTCCTTCGCCTGGAGTTATAGGCAGACTAAAAGCGAGGCAAGCATGGACAAACAGCACAAGGCCAGTATTGACGGGGATCAATGGGCGCAGTGCCTGCGGGATCACGGGTGGCTTTGGGATGCCGCTGTTGGGGAGGCTTCGGCGACGCTCATTCTTGCCCATGGTGCCGGGGCGCCGATGGACAGCGACTGGATGAACGATATGGCTGGGCGCCTTGCCGGGCTTGGTATCAACGTGTTGCGGTTTGAGTTTCCTTATATGGCGCAGCGGCGGGTTGATGGCAGCAAACGCCCGCCGAATCCGGCGCCGAAGTTGCTCGAATGTTGGCGTGAGGTGTATGGCTTGGTGCGACTTCATGTCGCTGGGGTTTTGGCGGTTGGCGGCAAGTCGATGGGGGGGCGGATGGCCAGTCTTCTTGCCGATGAGCTTGGCGCGGATGCTTTGGTTTGTCTGGGGTATCCGTTTTATGCGGTTGGGAAACCTGAGAAACCGCGGGTTGAGCATTTGGCTTCTTTGCGGACTCGGACGCTGATTGTTCAGGGGGAGCGGGATGCGCTTGGCAATCGGGACGCTGTCGGGGCTTACGATCTATCGCCGAGTATTGAGGTTTTTTGGTTGGCCTCTGGGGATCATGATTTGAAGCCGCTGAAGGTTTCCGGGTTTACGCAGGAGCAGCATTTGGCTTCGGCGGCGGAGAGGGTTGCCGGGTTTCTTCGGTGAGGTTTGGTTTTTGGGTGTATATCCGTTGCTGCGGTTATGGCTGCTTAGGGTTCCGCCCTTACGGCGGGTCACTTTTGGCAAACGCCCCAAAAGTAACCAAAAACGCTTGCTCCTACGTCCGGCCCACTCGCTAAAGCTCGGGGTTCCTTCGCTCCGGGATTCATCCGGGGGGCATCGCCTACGGTTTGCTTCGCTGCACCTCCTCTCGATGCATGCGGCTGCGCCGCACGGTCGCTGCGCTCCCACCCCCGGATAAATCCCTCCACTCAGCCTTCCGACGTCGCCCGTGGATCAAGATCAAAAGCGGTACTCGAGCTAACGCTCATCGTGTTGAGTGGTGAGAAGCCATGCGGATTGCAGCAGGGAAGTATCTGCTTGTTTTCTGTGCGTAAACGTAATTCCGAAACGGCGTTTAAAGTACACGAACCGTTACGCCATAAGGGCTACAACACCTTGCGTCGTTGCCTACACGTACGCCAGAATCCGCCGGCTTACGCGGCTTGGAGAGGGCTATATCGTTTCCCTGTCACTGAAAAACAGTGATCGGGTTTGGTAGCCCGTCTGTAATAGCTGTGTGGCAACACCGTATGCAGTCCTTTTCTTGGGGCTCGGTTTTATGGTGGTCATGCGTGGGGCTCATTCGTGAGCGCCGGGTTCCTATTGCAGCCGGTCTACCAACCCGCGTATGGCCGCCACCCATCGTTTGGTAGCGTGGGTGATGGCTCCTTGAAGTCTGCGATAGGAGTTACATCTATGTTCAAAGCCACACCAAACCCGCCAGAAACCGATCCAACCTCCAACGACCCCGAGCTTGAGTCCCAAAAGACAAAAGCAGCCGCCGACCGCGCACTCGACTATTACCTCGGCCCCGAAATCCCGAAGTACTTCCCGCCCAAGGCCCGCCCCATCTACATGGTCGATCCCACGCTCGATGACGAAACACTGCTGGTCGAAGCCTGCGAATCACTGTCGTCAGCCAACGCCATGGCCGGCAATATCGCCAACTCGGTGAAAGGTCCTGAGCGCAAACCGTTGCTGGCGCTGCAACAGCTGATCATGTTGAACGAGCTGCTGGTGAATCGTCTGCTGGACAAGCTTCGTTTGCCGCAGTAGTCGTCAATCGCCGTAAATAACAAACAAAAAACCCCGGAAGCTTTCGCTGTCCGGGGTTTTTATTGCCAGAACAATCAGCGGTTAAACCGCTCCACCAACGAGTATTGCGTGTTGGCCGTCTTGGTCAGCTCTTCACTCAGCAACGCCGAGTTATGCGCCTGTTCCGAGGTCTGGTCCGCCAGTTCCGAGATGTTGCTGATGTTGCGGCTGATTTCTTCAGCCACGGCACTTTGCTCTTCGGTCGCGGCGGCGATCTGGGTGGTCATGTCGGTGATGTTGGCCACTGCTTCGCTGATGCCGACCAGGGCCTGATCCGCTTCCAGAACCCGTGCCACACCTTCTTCCGCCTGGCGATGGCCGGCTTCCATGGTTTGTACGGCGCTGGACGCAGTCTGTTGCAGCTTGGCGATCAGGGCGTGGATCTGGCCGGTGGATTCGCTGGTGCGTTGCGCCAGTTGGCGGACTTCGTCGGCCACCACGGCAAAACCGCGGCCCATTTCGCCAGCGCGGGCGGCTTCAATTGCAGCGTTGAGCGCCAGCAGGTTGGTCTGGTCGGCGATGCCTTTGATCACATCAACCACACCGCCGATTTCGTCGCTGTCCTTGGCCAGTTGGGTGACGGTCAGGCCGGTTTCGCCGACGACGACAGACAGGCGCTGGATGGCTTCGCGGGTTTCACCGGCGATATCGCGGCCGCGACCGGTCAGGCGGTTGGCTTCCTGGGTGGCGTCGGCGGTGCGCTGTACGTGGCTCGCCACTTCTTGCGTGGTGGCGGCCATCTGGTTGACGGCGGTGGCGACCTGTTCGGTTTCCACGCGCTGACGTTCCAGACCGGTGGAGCTGTTGTGCGCCAGGGCGTCGGACTGTTTGGCCTGATCGGTCAGGTGCTCGGCGGTGTCCTGCAGACGGGTCAGGCAGGTTTTCAGGCGGGCTTCCTGGCTCAGGATCGACATCTCCAGACGCGCCTGAGGGCCACGGCTGTCGGTGTACATCTGCGCGATCAACGGGTCGGAGGTGGTCTGCTCGGCCAGACGCAGCAGGCGCTTGAGCCCGCGTTGTTGCCATTGCAGACCCAGCAGGCCCAGCGGCACCGACAGGCCGGCGGCGAGGGCGAAGCCCCACTGCGAGTTCAGGGTGGCGCCGATCATGAAGCTCAACTGGCTGACCAGAATGAACGGCAGCCAGTCCTGCAGCACCGGCAGCCACTTGTCTGTTTGTGGAATCGCCGACTTGCCCTGGTTGATGCGTTGGTAGAGCGCTTCGGCACGGCGGATCTGTTCGGCGGTGGGTTTGACCCGCACCGACTCGTAACCGACCACCTGATTGCCATCGAACACCGGCGTTACATAGGCGTTCACCCAGTAATGATCACCGGTCTTGCAGCGATTCTTGACAATGCCCATCCATGGCAAGCCTTGTTTCAGTGTGCCCCACATGTGCGCAAACACCGCCGCCGGGACGTCGGGGTGACGAACCAGGTTGTGCGGCGCACGGATCAGTTCCTCACGCGAAAACCCGCTGATTTCGACGAACGCGTCGTTGCAGTAGGTGATCACGCCCTTGGCATCGGTTGTGGAAATCAACCGCTGCTGAGCCGGGAAAGTCCGTTCGCGTTGTGTAATGGGCTGGTTATTACGCATGGTTTTTCAATCCGCAAGGCTTTGAAGGGTTGTCGGCGGGGTCGGCGATTTATTGAAGTTTTTTTTCATTTATAAGTACGGCGTCGCAAAACGGCCCTTGCTTCAACCCGCGAGCATCGGATAGGTGAACAGACCGAAATGCAGCAGGTTCAGGCCAAAGTGCGTGGCGATTGCCGCACCAAGCCCGCCGAAACGATAGGCCAGACCATAGCCGACACCCGCCAGGCTCGCCAGCAGCACCCATTGCCAGCCAGCGCCCACATGCACCAGGCCGAACAGCAGGGACGCAAGCAGCAGCGCGAGGTTTTCGCCGTAAGGCAGATGTTTGAAACGCCGGCTGAGGCCGCCCTGTATATAGCCGCGAAACAGCGCTTCTTCGACCAGCGTCACCAGCAGCAGATTGTTCAGCACCCACAGCCACGCTTGGTCGGGCCATTTCGGCGCCCAGGTGATCATGCCCAGCAACACCGCGCCGCCCAACGCCAGAATCACGCTCAGCGTCAGTGCCAGCGCGGTCGCGTAGACGGTCAGGCGCAACGAGCGCCGCGCGACGATCCATGGGCAGACCAGCAGCAGCCAGAAGCCAATCAGTGGTTTGTCGAGATTCAGGTACATCGAGAACGGCACCGCGTTGTCGGTGAAGCGCTGCGGTTCGATGACCCGGCCGTTGTAGAAGCCCGGAAGCCAGTGCAGGGCCAGCGCCAGCGCCAGCACGATAAACAGGCCATGGCCGAGATATCGCCCGACCGGCACGGTTTGCTGGCGCACGGCGTAACCGGCGAAAACCAGCAGTGCAATGGAGATCAGCGCCAGCCAGCCGAGCTGGCCGAAACTCAGCGCTAATCCGTAACCAAGGCTGAGAAGCCCGAGATAGAGCCATGGCAGAGCGGTCATGGAAAGTCCTTGTGCACGATTTGTGGACAGGCTTTCTACACGTCCGGGGGCGAGGGGACAAGTGAAGGTGTAGGGGAAAACCGGGACGCGGGCCCTGTGGATCCCCACAGGGCCTGTGCTGCGCACGAATCAGCGCAGATTGAGCTTCGCCGCCGCGCGCTCGGTGATTTCCCGGCGCAGTTTCAGCGAAGGTGCCGCACGCTTGCGCGCCTCATCGACAATCCCGCTCGGCGCAGTGTCCGGGCTGCCCGCATCAAACGGCGGCGCCGGCGCATATTCCAGCTGCAACTGCACCAGCTGCGCGGTGTCGACGCCGACCAGTTCCTGCGACAGGGTCAGGGCAAAATCGATCCCGGCCGTGATGCCGCCCCCGGTAAACAGATTGCCGTCGCGCACCACCCGATCCTTCACCGCGATCGCGCCCAGTGTCGGCAGCAGATCGTGATAAGCCCAATGCGTGGTCGCCCGTTTGCCCTGCAACAGACCCGCCGCCCCGAGCACCAGCGAACCGGTGCACACCGACGTCACGTAACGCGCCTGCGCGGCTTGCGCCTTGATGAACGCCAGCGTCTGCTCATCTTCCATCAACGCCCCGACCCCGGCGCCGCCGGGTACGCAGATGACGTCCAGATCCGGGCAATCCTCGAAGGTCGTGGTCGGTTTCAGCAGCAACCCGGTGCTGGAAGTCACCGGCACCAGATCCTTCCAGACCAGATGCACCTGCACGTCCGGCAACGAGGCCAGCACGTCATACGGGCCGGTCAGGTCGAGTTGCTGCACTTGGGGAAACAACAGAAAACCGATCTGCAGCGCCATGGTTCTTCTCCGTGAAAAGGGGGGTAGACGTCTTCACTGTAGGCGCGTAGGTTTTGGCGCATACGCCAATAAGCCCTCGAATTACGCCAAATGCCGAAAACTATCCACGTACTCGCCTTCGCCAATGTGCAATTGCTTGATGTCACCGGGCCGTTGCAGGTTTTCGCCTCGGCCAACGATATCGCCCGCCAGCAGGGTTTGCCTGCGCCTTACGCGCCATTGGTCATCGCCAGCGGCGGCGGGGCGGTGAACTCCTCCGCCGGGCTGGCGATGCTGGCCGAGCCGCTGCCGAAACAGCCCAGCGATACGCTGATCATCGCCGGTGGCTGGGGCGTTTACGCCGCTGCCGAAGACGCCGAATTGGTGAGTTGGGTGCGCGAACATGCCAATGGCTGCCGACGCGTGGCTTCGGTCTGTACGGGGGCGTTTTTGCTGGCCGCCAGCGGCTGGCTCGACGGTCGCCGGGTCGTCACCCACTGGACCCGTTGCGAGCAACTAGCGCAGCGACATCCACGCTTGCAGGTCGAGCCCAATCCGATCTTCATCAACGACGGCCCGGTCTGGACCTCGGCGGGCGTCACCGCCGGCATCGACCTGGCGCTGGCCATGGTCGAAGACGATCTCGGCCGCGACATGGCCCTGGACGTCGCCCGGCAACTGGTGGTGTTCCTCAAGCGACCGGGCGGGCAGTCGCAATTCAGCGTGACGCTGTCACTGCAAAAACAGGGCAACCGCTTCGATGATCTGCACGCGTGGATCGCCGAACACCTGACTTGCGATCTGGGCATCCCGACCCTCGCCGAACAGGCCGGCATGAGCGAACGCAGCTTCGTGCGCCACTACCGCGCCGACACCGGCCAGACCCCGGCCCGGGCCATCGAACTGATCCGCGTCGAAACCGCGCGTCGCTTGCTGAGCGATACCGGGTTGCCGATCAAGCGGGTCGCGGCCAATTGTGGTTTTGGCAGTGAAGAGACGTTAAGACGCAGTTTCCTGCGGGCCATGGGCGTGACGCCGCAGGCGTATCGGGAGCGGTTTTCGGTCAGCGCTGGAGCAGGTCCAGTAATGCCTTGAGCGTTTCGCCCGGCGCTTCTTCGGGAATGTTGTGCCCGACACCCGCCAGCACCCGCCGCTCGTAAACCCCGGTGAAGTGCTGCGCATCTTCATCGTCTTCCGGAGCCGGGCCGACGCCATCATCGGCACCGCACAGCGAAATCGTCGGAACGCTGATCGCCGGTTGTTTCTCCAGCGCCTGCTCCATGCCTTCCAGCGCCGGATCACCCGGCGCGTACATGAACCGATGGCGATAAGAGTGAATCACCACCTCGACGAAATCCGGGTTGTCGAACGCCGGCGCACTCAGTGGATAACGCTCGGCGTTCCGCGCCCAGGTCGGTGACCACAATTGCCACAGCAACTCGCACAGCGCCCGACGATTCTGCGTCAGCCCTGCAACGCCACGGGGTGTGTGGAAGTAGTACTGATACCAATAACGGTGCTCGCTCTGCGGATCCAGCGGCTGGACCGAATTCGGAATGTCTTGCAGGTTGTAGCCATCGCCCGTCACCAACCCACGCACCCGCTCGGGATACAACGCCGCCACAATGCAAGCCGCCCGACCGCCCCAGTCGTAACCGCACAACGTCGCTTGCTCGATACCCAGCGCATCCATCAGATCCAGCAGATCCTGAGCCAGCGCCGCTTGCTGGCCGGAACGCAACGTGTCCGCGCTGTTGAAACGGGTCGGGCCGTAACCGCGCAAGTACGGCACGATCACTCGATAACCCTCGGCGGCGAGGAACGGGGCGATTTCGTCGTAGGCGCGGGGGGAGTAGGGGAAGCCGTGAAGCAGGATGACCGGCGCGCCGTCTTCAGGGCCGTGATGCTCATAGGCGATGGTCAGACTTTCAGTCTTGCAAAACGGCATCACGGCTTGGGTCATACGGGATTCCTCAAGTTTCAGCTTCCGCCACCTGATTGAAATACTTGCTGCGATCCGGCGTAAACGTCACCACCATTTTCGTCCGCGAGCAGGTCATGACCCGCTCTGAACCCAAATCAATATCCAGATCCTCGCCACGCAACCCTTGCCACTGGGCCAGGTATTTCAGCGATCCGTACTTTTCATTCTTCTTCAGGCTGCGGCTGACCCCGCCTTTCCAGCCCAGCACCGGCAGTTCGTCGGCGCTGCAGCGTTGGGCGAGGTCGGGGAAGCGGGCGGCGCGCTGGCGGCCGATTTCCCAGCATTTGATCAGGCCCTTGTCGGCGGCTTCCCACAGTTCGTCGCGGGTTAGGCCCGTACGCAGAGGGGAATCGATGGGGCGGTGGATGCGTTGGCTCATTCTGGTTCCTTGAATCGGGTTTTTATTGGACAGCTCCGCTGTGCCCGTTGCGGTGGATGGTAGGGGTGGATGTAACAGCTGGCAACAAGGTATTTCGGGGTGTAAGTGCGAGTTGCGGGCCAAGCGTTACACGGGGTTGGCAGGTTTTTGCAGGCCGTGCCATCAACCAGTTGTATCGAAAGGAATAGATTGTGTGGGCCGGCCCGCCAAGGGCAAGGCTCGGGGTTGTTTGCCGTTCGTCGGTGGCCTTCCTACAAACGGCAATTGGATTTGCGATTTTTCTTACAGGCTCTGGCGAAGAAATATGACTACGGCTGCCAGTAATTCTTCTCCCCACTCAACTTGCGATCCAGAAAACTCGCCGCGCTGATCAGCGCCAGGTGGGTCAATGCCTGTGGCGTATTACCCAGATGCCGGCCACGGTTATCGAATTCCTCCGCGTACAACCCAAGTGGATTGGCATAACGCAGCAGTTGCTCGAACTCCAGATGGGCCTTTTCCACTTGCCCGGCGCGGGCCAGGCATTCGACGTACCAGAACGAGCACGCGGCAAAGGCGCCCTCAGTGCCGGACAAACCATCGATGCCGGCATCGTCATTGCGATAGCGATAAACCATGCCGTCACGCACCAAGTGTTTTTCGATGGCTTCCAGCGTCGCCAGCCATTTCGGATCCTTGGCGCTGACAAAACGCACCAGCGGCATCAGCAGCATCGAGCCATCGAGCGCCGTGCCGCCCTGGTATTGCACGAAATGCCCATGCTCTTCGTTCCAGAAGTTGTCCCAGATGTCGGCGTGGATTGCCTGGCGGGTCTGGTCCCAGCGGGCGAAGGGCGCCGGCAGCGAGCGTTTCGAGGCCAGGCGGATCGCCCGGTCCAGCGCCACCCAGCACATCAGTCGTGAATGAAGGAAGTGATGTTGCTCACCGCGCATTTCCCAGATGCCTACATCCTTGGTCTGCCAGGTCTCACAGACCTGATCGATGACTTCCATCACATGTTTCCAGCCTTCGTGGGAAATCGCGTCGCCGTACTTGTTGACCAGATAAACGGCGTCCATCAGTTCGCCGAAGATATCCAGCTGGATCTGGTCGTAGGCGCCATTGCCGATGCGCACCGGTTTTGCGCCGCCGTGTCCGGATAAATGCGTGAGTTCGGTTTCCGGGAGTTCCTGGCGACCGTCGATCGCGTAGAGGATGTTCAGCTTCATCCGATGGCCGCTGCAATCGCTGACCCGCCCGCGTAGCCAGCGCATGTAGCCGTTGGCCTCGTCGACAAAACCCAGGCGCATGAAGGCGTAGACGGTGAACGAGGCATCGCGGATCCAGGTGTAGCGATAGTCCCAGTTGCGTTCGCCGCCGGGGGTTTCCGGCAGGCCGAAGGTGGCGGCGGCGAGGATCGCGCCGTGCTGGCGCGAGGTCAGCAGCTTCAGGGCCAGGGCCGAGCGGTTGACCATTTCCCGCCAGCGACCGCGGTAGTTGGACTGGCCGATCCAGTCGCGCCAGAACTTCAGCGTGCGCTCGATACACAACTGCGCGGCGCCTTCGGCAAAGCGCGGATCATCGCTGGCGCCGAGCATGAACGCGGCGGTCTGATCCTGCTTGAGGGTGAATTGCGCGACGGCGGCGTCCTGACCGACGCTCAAGGGCTGGTCCGAGGCCAGCCGCAGTGTTGGCTGCCCGCTGGCGCTGAACAGCACATCCTTTTGATCGATAACGGCGCGGGTTTGCGCGCGGGCATAGTCGTGCCGAACGGCGCAGCGCAGGTGAAACGTCGCCTGCCCGCTGACCACCCGCACCCGGCGCATCAACAGCGGCAGTGCATCGTCGTTGTCGCCGATGGGCAGCAGATCGGTGATTTCCACCACGGCGTGATCGCTGAGCCAACGGGTCTGCAAAACGTTGGTGTCCGGCAGGTAAATCTGCTCGCGCCGGGCGTCGGGCAGGTCCGGGGCCAACTGGAAAATCCCCGCATCGGGGGTATCGAGCAGCGAGCAGAAGATCGACGGGCTGTCGAACTCCGGCCAGCAGAAAAAATCCACGCTGCCCTTGTCATTGATCAGCGCGGCGCTGCGCAGGTCGCCAATGATGCCGTGGGCGTCGATGGGGCTTTGTCGTTCGGATTGATGCTCAACCATTGCCACGGAACTCCGGATAGAGGCTCATGCCGCCGTCGATGAACAGGGTGGTGCCGACGATGTAGTCGGAGGCATCGGAGGCGAGGAACACCGCCGCATTGGCCACGTCCTCGACATCGCCGATGCGCCCGTAAGGGATGAGTTTGAGCAGGGCCTGGCCCGCGTCGCCTTCGGTGGCGTCCTTATTGATCGCCGTGCGGATCGCCCCCGGCGCGATGCCGTTGATGCGGATTCGCTGGTGGCTGACCTCCTGGGCCAGAGTCTGCATCAACTGATCGACGCCGCCCTTGGACGCTGCGTAATTGACGTGCCCGGCCCAGGGAATGCGCTGGTGCACCGAGCTTATGTGGATGATCTTGCCGGCAGCCCGGGACACGCCTTCGCGCACGCCCTGGCGGTTGAAGATCTGCAGCGCGGCGCGAGCGCAGAGGAACTGGCCGGTGAGGTTGACGCCGATTACCGTGTTCCAGTCGTCCAGCGACATATCCACAGCCGCCGCGTCTTTTTGCAGGCCGGAATTGGCCACCAGAATGTCCAGTGTTCCGAAGGTATCGAGGGTCTGTTGGAACAGCCGCTCTACATCTTCTTCCTTCGATACATCCGCGCCTATGGCGATGGCCTGACCGCCGTCGGCGACGATCTGCCGGGCCAGCGCTTCGGCCGGCTCGGCCTGGCGGTTGTAGTTGATGACGACGGCAGCACCGGCGGCGGCCAGAGCTTTGGCGGCGCCGTGGCCGATGCCGGAACTGGCGCCGGTGACAACAGCCACTTGGCGGGCGAGGGAAATCTGCATGCAGGGTTGCGCCTTGGGTTGGGGGCTTATTTAGCTGACTGATGGCCGGCGGCGAGAGTTCATCCGCGTACATGAAATGATCGACAGGTTTCTCTTGGGCGTTCCCGAGTCCGCATGGGGCGCGGAGCGTCCCGGGATGCACTCCCACGCGGACGGTTCGACGCCTCGACGTGGGAACGATCAACGCAGCAGCGATTGGCCCTGCGCGCGTTGGGGACTTCACATTCCACCAACAATTACTCGCTTCCCCGCCCGTCAGGCTTTGTGGCAACTTGGCCGCCCCTGATGAGGCTGCATCCGATGGCAAACCCTTACCGCGAGTTGTTCAACGCCCCCGGCGCCCGGGCCTTTGTGATGGCCGCGATGATCGCGCGCATGCCGATTTCCATGACCGGCATCGGCGTGATCACGATGCTCTCGCAATTGACCGGCGGCTACGCGTTGGCGGGTGGGGTGGCAGCGACGTTTGCCCTGGCCACGGCGTTTTGCGCGCCGCAGGTGTCACGACTGGTGGATCGCTTCGGTCAGGGGCGAGTGCTGCCGGTGGCGGCGCTGATCGGCGGGGGCGCGCTGCTGATGTTGCTGCTGTGCACCCGTTTGCAGGCGCCGACCTGGACCCTGTTTGTCTGCGCCGCACTTGCCGGATGCATGCCGAGCATGTCGGCGATGGCGCGGGCACGCTGGACCGAAATCTATCGCGGCCAGCCGCAATTGCAGACCGCCTATGCACTGGAGTCGGTGCTCGACGAGGTCTGCTTCATCGTCGGCCCGCCGTTGTCGGTGGGGCTGTGCGTTGGCGTGTTTCCCGAGGCCGGGCCACTGGCGGCGCTGATCATGCTGGCGATTGGCGTGACGGCGTTTGTTGCCCAGCGCAGCACCGAGCCGCCGGTGCATCCGCGTGAGTCGCAGCATCAGGGTTCGATCATTCGTTCGACCGACGTGCAATGGTTGCTGGCGTTGATGCTCGCCATGGGCGTGATTGTCGGCGTGGTGGATGTGGTCAGCGTCGCGTTCGCCCAACAGCAGGGCCAGCCGGCGGCGGCCAGCATCGTGTTGTCGGTGTACGCCATCGGTTCCTGTCTGGCCGGCATTGCCTTCGGCGCGATGCGTTCGAAACTGCCGCTGCCGCGCCTGTTTCTCTACGGCGGTCTGGCGACAGCGGTGACCACGTTGCCGTTGCTGCTGGCAAGCAACATTTTCGGCTTGGCTGTCGCGGTGTTCATCGCCGGGCTGTTCTTCTCGCCGACCCTGATCGTGGCGATGGCGTTGATCGAACGCATCGTGCCGCCGGCCAAGCTCACCGAAGGCCTGACCTGGCTGGTCACCGGCCTGAGCATCGGTGTGGCCATCGGCGCTGCCGGTTCCGGCGCATTGGTGGATGCGTTCGGCGCCCGCAGCGGTTTCTGGCTGGCGATTGCCGCCGGGGCGGTGGTGCTGGGCTCCGCGGTGCAGAGTTTCCGCCACTTGAAATGACTGAACAGACGCGCGCGGGCTAATTTCTGCAGGGCTGCCTTCGTTCTTCTATACAGACAACTTTTCGAGGTAAGCCGGGTGACTCAGCTGACATTGCTGTGCCTTCCTTATTCGGGCGCCAGTGCCATGGTCTACAGCCGCTGGCGACGCAAATTGCCGCAGTGGCTGACGCTGCAACCGGTCGAGCTGCCGGGTCGCGGCGCACGTTTTGGCGAAGCGCTGCAAACCGATATGCGCGCGCTGGCCCGTCAATTGGCCAGCGAACTGCAAACGACCCTGCGCGCGCCTTATGCCATTTTCGGCCACAGCCTCGGCGCGCTGCTGGCCTGCGAGCTGGCCCATGCCTTGCGCGCCCTGGGATTGCCGGAGCCGGTTGCATTGTTCGCCTCCGGTACGGCGGCGCCGACGCTGCGCAGTGACTATGACCGCGGTTTCGCCGAACCCAAGAGCGATGCCGAACTGATCGAGCAGTTGCGCACCTTGAATGGCACCAGCGAAGACATTCTCGCCAACGCCGAATTGATGAGCCTGACCCTGCCGGTACTGCGTGCCGACTTCCTGTTGTGCGGACGTTTTCAGCCGATCCAGCGCCCGCTGCTCAAATGCCCGGTGCATGTGCTGGGCGGTACCACTGATCGCGCGACCACCGAGCAATTGATCGGCTGGAGCAAGGAAACCCTCGGCAGTTTCTCGGTGGACATGCTGGCCGGCGGTCATTTCTTCATCCATGAACACGAGGCCAAAGTGCTGAAGGTCATCAAGGATCAGCTCGACGTACATCACCGCCGGCACTCGATGCCCGCCATTGCCTGAATTTTCAATCGACGACTGCAGGCTGTCTGCCTGTAGTCGTTTCTTCTTTCAGCTCGCAGCTTTGGGCTTGCCGCTGACCTGCTGATACTTCTTCTCATTCGCTAATTTTTCCGGTGTGCATTCGTTTTATAGGGACGACGTGCCTTTGTGCTTCCTGCCTACTGATCCGGATGCTGAGAAATGAATGCTGAAGACTCCTTGAAACTTGCTCGCCGGTTTATCGGGTTGCCCCTGGAAAAGCGCCAGATGTTCCTCGCGGCCCTGCAAAAGGAGGGCGTGGATTTCGCCCGTTTCCCGATTCCCGCCGGGATCGAGGCCGACGATCGCCAGGCGTTGTCTTACGCGCAGCAACGGATGTGGTTTCTCTGGCAACTGGATCCGCACAGCGGCGCCTACAACTTGCCGGGCGCGGTGCGCCTGACCGGACGGCTGAACCTGTCAGCGCTGGAGCAGGCATTTGCTGCGCTGGTGGAGCGACATGAAACCTTGCGCACGGTGTTCCAGCGCCAGGCGGATGACAGCCTGCTGCAAGTGCCGGCCCCGACTTCCTTGAACATCCAGCACGAAGATTTCAGTGCGCTGCCGGCCACCGAGCGCGAGCAGGCTGTCGTGCGTGCCGCCGAGCAGCAATCGGTGTTGCCGTTCGATCTGGCGGTCGGGCCGTTGCTGCGGGTGACGTTGCTCAAGCTCGCCGAGCAGGAGCACGTCTTGCTGCTGACCCTGCACCACATCGTTTCCGATGGCTGGTCGATGAATGTGCTGATCGACGAATTCATCCGCTGCTATGACGCCTTTGACGCCGGCCAGTTGCCGGCGCTGGCGGCCCTGCCGGTTCAGTACAGCGATTACGCGCTGTGGCAGCGTCGCTGGCTGGAGGCTGGCGAGCAAGCGCGGCAACTGGAGTACTGGCAGGCGCAGCTGGGCGACGAGCATCCGGTGCTGGAACTGCCGCTGGACCATTCGCGTCCGGCCATGCCGAGCTATCGCGGTACGCGCTACGAGTTTGCCGTCGACGGCCCGTTGGCCGACCAGTTGCGCACCACCGCGCAACAGCATCAGGTCACCTTGTTCATGTTGTTGCTTGGCGCGTTCAATGCGCTGCTGCACCGTTACACCGGGCAGACCGATATCCGTGTCGGCGTGCCGATTGCCAACCGCAATCGCGCCGAGATCGAAGGCCTGATCGGTTTCTTCGTCAACACCCAGGTGCTGCGCACCCAGATCGATGGCCAGACCCGCGTCGATGCGTTGTTGCAGGCGATCAAAGAGACGGCGCTCGGCGCCCAGGCGCATCAGGATCTGCCGTTCGAGCAACTGGTCGAAGCACTGAAACTGGAGCGCAGCCTCAGTCACACACCGCTGTTCCAGGTGATGTACAACCACCAGCCGCAGGTGGCCGATATCGCCGCCCTCGGCACCGCGTCGGGCCTGGTGCTCGACAGCCTCGACTGGCAAAGCCGCACCACTCAGTTTGACCTGACACTCGACACCTACGAGAAGGGCGGCAAGCTGCACGCCGCCCTGACTTACGCCAGCGATCTGTTCGACGCGCCGACCATCGAGCGTATGGCGCGCCACTGGTTGCGTCTGCTCAAGGCCATGGTCGCTGATCCCGCGCAACGCGTTGGTGAACTGCCATTGCTGGACGCAGATGAGCAGCACAGGCTGGTTCATGCCTGGAACGCGACGACAGCGGTTTATCCGACCGGGCAACCCGTTCATCAATTGATCGAAGCCCAGGTGGCCCGTACCCCGGATGCACCGGCGCTGGTGTTCGGCGAACAAACCCTGAGCTACGCGCAACTGGATGCGCGAGCCAACCAACTGGCTCATCTGTTGCGTGAGCAAGGCGTGCGCGCCGACAGCCTGGTGGGGATCTGCGTCGAGCGTTCGCTGGAAATGGTGATTGGCCTGCTGGCGATTCTCAAGGCTGGCGGCGCCTATGTGCCGCTGGATCCGGAGTACCCGCAAGAGCGCCTGGCCTACATGATCGAGGACAGCGGCATCACCTTGCTGCTGACCCAGAGTGCGCTGCTGTCGTCGCTGCCGACTGCCGGGGTGAAAGTGATTACCCTCGATCAGGAAGCCGACTGGCTGGATCGCTACAGCGAAAGCCGTGTCGAGGGCGGCGTAGATCCGCAAAACCTCGCGTACGTGATTTACACCTCCGGTTCCACCGGTAAACCCAAAGGCGCCGGCAACAGTCATGCGGCGCTGGTCAACCGGTTGTGCTGGATGCAGGAGGCTTACGCACTGGATGCCAGCGATTCGGTGCTGCAGAAAACCCCGTTCAGCTTTGACGTGTCGGTCTGGGAGTTTTTCTGGCCGCTGCTGACCGGTGCGCGTCTGGTCGTGGCAGCGCCGGGCGCGCACCGCGATCCGTCGCTGTTGATCGAGACCATCAACCGCTACGGCATCAGCACGCTGCACTTTGTCCCGTCGATGTTGCAGGCGTTCATTCATGAGCCGGGCGTCGAGGCCTGTGTCGGGCTCAAACGGATTGTCTGCAGCGGCGAAGCGCTGCCGCTGGACGCGCAACTGCAAGTGTTCGCCAAACTGCCGAATGCCGGACTCTACAACTTGTACGGCCCGACCGAAGCGGCCATCGACGTCACCCACTGGACCTGTGTCGACGAAGGCGCCGACAGCGTGCCGATCGGGCGGCCCATCGCCAACCTGCGCACCCATGTGCTCGACGCCGAACTGTTGCCGGTGCCGAGCGGCGTGGCGGGTGAGTTGTATTTGGGCGGAGCGGGGCTGGCGCGCAGTTATCACCAGCGTCCGGCACTGACCGCTGAGCGTTTTGTACCGTGCCCCTTCCACGAAGGCGCGCGCCTGTACCGCACCGGTGACCGGGTCCGCCAGCGTGCCGACGGCGTCATCGAATACCTCGGGCGTCTCGACCATCAGGTGAAGCTGCGTGGCTTGCGTATCGAGCTGGGCGAAATCGAAACCCGCCTGATGCAGCATCCGCTGGTGCGCGAAGCCGTGGTGCTGGTGCAGGGTGGTAAACATCTGGTCGGCTACCTGGTGCTGGAAACCGCTCAGGCAGACGAACAGTGGCAACAGGACGTCAAGGCCTGGCTGCTCGGCAGCCTGCCGGAATTCATGGTGCCGACTTACCTGATGACGCTGGCCAGGTTGCCGGTCACCGCCAACGGCAAGCTGGATCGCAAAGCCTTGCCGCAGCCGGATGCCGCGCCGCAGCAAGCTTTTGTCGCGCCGCAGGATGCCATGCAGAAAGCCCTGGCGGCGATCTGGGAAGACGTGCTCGGTTTGCAACGCGTGGGTCTGGAAGACAACTTCTTCGAGCTGGGCGGCGATTCGATCATTTCGATTCAAGTGGTCAGCCGCGCGCGGCAGGCCGGGATCCGTATCAGCCCGCGCGATCTGTTCCAGTATCAGACGGTGCGCAGTCTGGCGCTGGTCGCGATCCTCGACCGTCACAGTTCGGTGGATCAGGCGCCGGCCACGGGCGAAGCCTTGTTGGGGCCGATCCAGCAGCAGTTCTTCAGCCGCGCGATG
Source organism: Pseudomonas sp. MCal1 (assembly GCF_026341415.1). Classification (NCBI taxonomy): domain Bacteria; kingdom Pseudomonadati; phylum Pseudomonadota; class Gammaproteobacteria; order Pseudomonadales; family Pseudomonadaceae; genus Pseudomonas; species Pseudomonas sp. MCal1. The sequence continues at coordinate 27,181 of NZ_JAKUMP010000002.1, read as the reverse complement.
CCCCGGCGTGAGCACTGGAACCAGTCCCTGCTGCTGACCCCGCGCGAGGCGCTGAATGCTCAGTGGCTCGACGCCGCGTTGACCCATGTGATCAATCATCACGATGCCTTGCGCCTGCGTTTTGTCGAGGGTGCCGAAGGCTGGCAGCAAGCGTACGCCGCACAGCTCGAACGCGCTGACCTGTGGCAGCGCACGGCCGAAACGGCCGAGCAACTGACCGCCCATTGCGACGAAGCCCAACGCAGTCTTGATCTGGCCAGCGGGCCGTTGTTGCGTGCCGTGTTGGTGAGCATGGCCGATGGCACTCAGCGCTTGTCGCTGATCCTCCATCACCTGGTGGTCGACGGCGTGTCCTGGCGTGTGTTGCTGGAAGATTTGCAGCAAGCCTACGAACAGCTCGCGGCGGGCGGTGGCGTGCAATTGCCGGCCAGGACCAGCGCGTTCCAGAGCTGGACTGCGCGCCTGAGCACCGAGGCTGCGCGCTTCGACGATCAACTGGTTTACTGGAAAGCCCAGCACAACGGCGCACGGGATCTGCCGTGCGAACGTCCTGAGGGCAGCCTGCAAAACCGTTTCGGGGAAAAGATCGAATGGCGTCTGGACGCCGAGCGCACGCGCCAATTGTTGCAACAGGCACCGGCGGCGTATCGCACGCAAGTCAACGATCTGTTGCTGACGGCCCTGGCGCGGACCATCAGTGGCTGGAGCGGGCAGCCCGGCACCCTGATTCAACTGGACGGCCATGGTCGTGAAGACCTGTTCGACGACATCGACCTGACGCGCACCATCGGCTGGTTCACCAGCCTGTTCGCCGTCAATCTGGTGGCGACCGAGGATCTCGACGGTTCGATCAAGGCGATCAAGGAACAACTGCGTGGGGTGCCGGACAAAGGTCTGGGTTATGGCGTGCTGCGTTATCTGGCCGCGCCGTCGGTGCGCGAAGAACTGGCCGCATTGCCTGCGCCGCGCATCACCTTCAACTATCTGGGGCAGTTCGACCGTCAGTTCGATGAGCAGGCGCTGCTGGTGCCATCCGCCGAGTCCGGCGGTGTCGCCCAGGATTCACAGGCGCCGCTGGACAACTGGCTGACCGTCGAAGGCCAGGTCTACGGCGGCCAATTGAGCCTGAGTTGGGGCTTCAGTTCACAGATGTTCGACCGTGCCACCGTGCAAAGCCTGGCTGATCGCTACGCGGTCGAACTGACGGCGCTGATCGAGCACTGCTGCGCCCTCGACACTGCGCAAGCCACGCCATCGGACTTCCCGCTGGCGCGCATCAGCCAGGCGCAACTGGATGCGTTGCCGGTCGCCGCTGCTGTCATCGAAGATGTCTATCCGCTGTCGCCGATGCAGCAGGGCATGCTGTTTCATACCTTGTATGAACCGCAGGCCGAGGCTTACATCAGCCAGATGCGTCTGGACATTCAGGGCCTCGATCCGCAGCGTTTTGCCAGTGCCTGGCAAGCGGCGCTGGCGCGTCATGACGTGCTGCGCAGCAGCTTCCACTGGCAAGGCCTGGACAGCGCCCATCAGGTGATCAGCCGTCAGGTGCAACTGCCGCTGCAAGTGCTGGACAACACCGACACCGATGCGCTGGCCGAGACTGAGCGGGCGCAGGGTTTCGAACTCGACTGCGCGCCGCTGCTGCGCCTGAAACTGGTGCGCACCGGCGCCGATCACTGGCATTTGATCTACACCAGCCATCACATCCTGATGGACGGCTGGAGTAATGCCCAGTTGCTCGGCGAGGTGATTTCTCACTACCCCGCCGGGCGCTCACTGCCGGCGCCGGTCGGGCATTACCGCGATTACATGGGCTGGTTGCAGCAGCAATCGGCAGACGCCGGCAAGGCGTTCTGGAAGGCTGCGCTGGCGCCGTTGCAGGCGCCGACGCTGCTTGCCGATGCCCTGCGTCCGCCCGTGGGCGGCCATGGCACTGACGAGCATCGCGAGGTGATCGACGAAGCTGCAACGCGGCGTCTGGGCGAGTTCGCCCGTCAGCAGAAAGTCACCCTCAACACGTTGCTGCAAGCGGCCTGGAGCCTGTTGCTGCAACGCTACACCGGGCAGGATTGCGTAGCGTTCGGCGCCACAGTGGCCGGTCGTTCGGCGCCGCTGCCGGGCATCGAGCAGCAACTGGGGCTGTTCATCAACACCTTGCCGCTGGTGTGCAACCCGCGCCCGGATCACCGCGTCGGCCAGTGGCTGAGTGATCTGCAAGCGCAGAACCTGGCTCTGCGCGAGTTCGAACATGTGCCGCTGTACGACATTCAGGGCTGGGCAGGGCAGCAGGGCTCGGCGCTGTTCGACAGCCTGCTGGTGTTCGAAAACTTCCCGGTCGCCGAGGCGCTGAAACAGGGCGCTCCGGCCGGGTTGACCTTCGGCAACCTGCACAACCACGAACGCACTCACTATCCGCTGACGCTGGGTATCGAACTCGGCGCCACGCTGAGCCTGGAGATGAGCTACGACGCTGCGCGATTCAGCGCCGCCCAGGTGCACAGGCTCTGCGCCAACCTGCGCCACTTGCTTGAGCAACTGATCGCCGACGCCACAGATTGCCTCGGCAACCTGACGCTGCTCGATGAAGCCGCCACACACGCCATGCTCGCCCACTGCCGGCCACCCGCGCTGCTGCTGCAGCACACCGGGCTGGTGCACGAGCGTATTGCCGCGCAGGCCAAAGCCACACCGCAGGCCCTGGCCGTACAGTGCGGTGACCAGCGCCTGAGCTATGACGAACTGAACCGCCAGGCGAATCGCCTGGCCCACCGTCTGCTGGCCAGCGGTGCGGCGCCGGGCAAACGTGTCGGCCTGGCGCTGCGCCGTGGCCCGCAAATGATCGTCAGCCTGCTGGCGGTGCTGAAAACGGGCGCCGCCTACGTGCCGCTTGATGCCAACTACCCGGCCCAGCGTCTGGCCTACATGATCGAAGACAGCCGGGTCGATCTGCTGCTCGACGAATCCGCTCTCCTGCAAGACGTGCCGCTTGCGGCGGGCCTGGAGTATTTGCAACTGGGCGACCTCATCGAAACGCTGGACGCTTACCCGGACAGCGATCCGCTGAATCACGCCACGGTCGATGACCTGGCCTACGTGATTTACACCTCGGGCTCCACCGGTCAGCCAAAAGGCGTGGCGATTGCTCACGCGGCGCTGCGCGAGTTCTGCCAGACCGGTGCCGAGTATTCGGCGCTGACTGCCGATGATCGCGTGCTGCAATTTGCGACCTTCAGCTTCGACGGTTTTGTCGAGCAGTGTTACCCGCCGCTGTGTGTCGGCGCAGCGCTGATCATGCGCGGCGACGAACTCTGGGATGTGATCCGGTTGGCGGACGAGATCGTCGGCCACGGCGTGACGCTGGCGGACTTGCCGGCAGCTTACTGGTTCTTGCTGGCGCGTGAATGCGCTGGCGGCAACGTCGTGAGTCTGGGCGCGTTGCGCCAGGTGCATGTCGGTGGCGAAGCCATGTCGGTCGAAGGCCTGCGCCTGTGGCACGAAGCAGGGCTGAGCCACGTACGCTTGCTCAACACCTACGGTCCGACCGAGGCGACGGTGGTGTCGAGCGTTCACGACTGCCGCCTGAGCGATGCCAGCGACACCTTCGGCATTCCGATTGGCCGGGCCATTCCCGGCCGCGCGTTGTACGTGCTCGACAGCGCCGGGCAATTGTTGTCGGCCGGTGGTGTGGGCGAGTTGTGCATCGGCGCGAGCGCCTGTCTGGCCCAGCAGTATTTCGATCGTCCGGCCCTCACCGCCGAACGCTTCCTGCCAGACCCGTTTGCCAGCGAGGCGGGGGCGCGTCTGTATCGCAGTGGCGACCTGGCGCGTTACAACGAAAACGCTGATCTGGAGTACGCCGGACGTATCGACCACCAGGTGAAGATTCGTGGCTTGCGCATCGAGATGGGTGAAATCGAAGCCTGCCTGCAAGCGCAGGAGGGCGTGCGCGCCGCGGCCGTGATCGCTCAGGATTTTCCGGGCGGCGCGCAGCTGGTGGCTTACGTGGTGCCCGAAACAGGCACCGAACCTGCGACCGCGCAGGCGCAGTGGCTGGACTCGCTCAAGGCTTCGCTGCAACAGGTGCTGCCGGATTACATGGTGCCGGCGCACCTGCTGGCGCTGGACGCATTGCCCCTGAACAACAACGGCAAACTTGATCGCACCGCGCTGCCAAAAGTCGAGCTGAGCCAGGCCCGGTGCGTTCATGCAGCGCCGCAAACCTTGCTGCAAGTGCAGCTGGCGCAGATCTGGGAAGCCGTGCTGGAGTCCGGCGCGGTGGGGCTCAACGATCACTTCTTCGAACGAGGCGGCCATTCGCTGCTGGCTACCCAAGTGATTTCCCGGGTCCGCCAGACACTCAAAATTGATGTGCCGATGCGCACCCTGTTCGAGCAACCGACGCTGCAAGCCTTTGCCGCCGCCTGCGCCACCCTGCAACACAGCGAAAGCGTGCCGATGACGGCGCTGCAACGCGGTGATGCACTGGCGTTGTCTTATGCCCAGGAGCGGCAGTGGTTCCTCTGGCAGCTGGAGCCGGACAGCGCCGCTTACCACGTGCCAAGTGCGCTGCGCTTGCGCGGTGCGCTGGACATCGCCGCGTTGCAGAACAGCTTCAATCAACTGGTGGCGCGTCACGAGCCATTGCGCACCACGTTCCGTCAGGACGACGAGCGCACTGTGCAGGTGATTCATGCGCAGGGCCAACTGACGATTGAACAGCACAGCCTCGACGCCGAGGACACTCTTTCGAACTGGGTGCAGGCGCAGATTCGCCAGCCGTTCGATCTGCTGAACGGGCCGCTGCTGCGCGTCAGCCTGCTGCGTCTGGCGGCGGATGATCACGTGCTGGTGATCACTCAGCACCACATCGTTTCTGACGGCTGGTCGATGCAAGTGATGGTGCGCGAACTGATGGCGATGTATGCCGCACAACGCGCCGGCCAACCGCTCGAACTGCCCGCGCTGGCGCTGCAATACGCCGATTTCGCGCAGTGGCAACGGCAGTGGATGGAGGCGGGCGAGCGTCAGCGTCAGCTCGATTATTGGGTGGGCCAACTGGGCGGCGAACAACCGGTGCTGGAGCTGCCGCTCGATCATTCGCGTCCGGCGGTGCAGAGCTACCGCGGCGCGCGACTGGATGCACCATTGGAGCCCGCGTTGAGCATGCAATTGCAGGAGCTTGCCCGACGTGAGGGCGTGACGATGTTCATGCTCCTGCTGGCCTCGTTCCAGACCCTGTTGCACCGCTACAGCGGTCAGGACGATATCCGCGTCGGCGTGCCGATTGCCAACCGCAACCGCGCCGAAACCGAGGGCCTGATCGGCTTCTTCGTCAACACCCAGGTGATGCGTGCACAGTTTGCCGGCGACCCGAGTTTCCGTGATCTGCTGGCGCAGACACGGCAGGCTGCAATGGGCGCCCAGGCGCATCAGGATCTGCCGTTTGAGCAATTGGTGGAAGCGCTGGCGCCAGAGCGCAGCCTCAGCCACAGCCCGTTGTTCCAGGTGCTGTTCAACCACCAGCGCGATGCGGCGCCGGTCACCGATGTGGCGGATTTACGCATCGAAGGCCTGCCGTGGAACAGCGCCACCGCACAATTCGACCTGACCCTGGACACCACGGAAACCGCCGCCGGGCTGATGGTCAGCCTGACCTACGCCAGCGACTTGTTTGAAGCGTCGACCATTGCGCGCCTGTTCGAACATTGGCAGGCATTGTTGCGGGCGATTGTCGCTGAGCCGCAGCAAGCGATCGCCGCGTTGCCGATGCTCGCCGCGCAAGAGCGCCAGCAGATCCTCGAAGACTGGAACGCCACTGCCACCGAATACCCGCTACACCTGAGCGTGCAGCAGTTGATCGAAGCGCAAGTGCTGCGCACCCCGGGCGCCCCGGCGCTGAAGTTCGCCGACGAATGCCTGAGCTACGCGCAGCTCAATGCCCGCGCCAACCGCCTGGCGCACAAGCTGATGGCGCAGGGTGTCGGGCCTGAAAGCCTGGTCGGCATCGCTGCCGAACGTTCGATCGAAATGGTCGTCGGTCTGTTGGCCGTGCTCAAGGCCGGGGGTGCCTACGTGCCGCTCGACCCGGAATACCCGCAGGATCGCCTGGCCTACATGATCGAAGACAGCGGCGTGCAGCTGTTGCTGACTCAGGCGCATCTGCTCGATGCCTTGCCATTGAGCGGGCAGGTGCAAACCCTGTTGCTCGAGGAATCGCTTGAGGGCTTCGCCAGCGACAATCCGGCCGTGGCGGTCACCGGTGAAAACCTCGCCTATGTGATCTACACCTCCGGTTCCACCGGCAAACCGAAAGGTGCCGGCAACCGTCATGTCGCCCTGACCAACCGTCTGTGCTGGATGCAACAGGCCTATGAGATCGGCGCGGGCGACAGCGTGCTGCAGAAGACGCCGTTCAGCTTTGACGTTTCGGTGTGGGAGTTCTTCTGGCCATTGATGACCGGCGCACGGCTGGTCGTCGCAGCGCCGGGCGATCACCGCGATCCGGCAAGACTGGTGGCGTTGATCAACCGCGAACACATCACCACGCTGCACTTTGTGCCGTCGATGTTGCAAGCCTTCCTGCAGGACTCCGACGTCGCCACGTGCACCCGCCTGCAACGCATCGTGTGCAGTGGCGAAGCGCTGCCGGCGGACGCGCAACAGCAAGTCTTCGCCAAACTGCCGGCGGCCGGGCTTTACAACCTTTACGGCCCGACGGAGGCCGCCATCGACGTCACGCACTGGACGTGTGTGGAGGAGGGCCGCGACAGCGTGCCGATCGGACAGCCGATTGCCAACCTCGGCTGCTACATCCTTGACGACAACCTCGAGCCGGTGCCGACCGGTGTGCTCGGCGAGTTGTACCTGGCGGGCGTCGGCCTGGCACGCGGTTACCACCAGCGTCCGGCGCTGACCGCCGAACGTTTTGCCGTCAGCCCCTATGGCGATGGCGAGCGGATCTACCGCACCGGCGACCTGGCGCGCTACCGCGCCGACGGCGTGATCGAATACGCCGGCCGGATCGACCATCAGGTCAAGCTGCGCGGCTTGCGTATCGAGCTCGGTGAAATCGAAGCGCGTCTGCTGGAGCATGGCAACGTCCGTGAGGCGGCGGTGCTGGTGATCGACGGCAAGCTGCTGACCGCTTACGTGGTGTTGAACGAAGAAAGCGCAGACTGGCGCGACAGCCTGATGCGCCACCTGCACGCCGGACTGCCGGAGTACATGGTGCCCAATCAGTGGCTGAATCTTGCGCAGATGCCGTTGAGCCCCAACGGCAAGCTGGATCGCAAGGCGCTGCCGAAACCCGAATTGGGCGCCGGCAAGGCCGAATACATCGCGCCGCGCAATGAGCTGGAGCAACGTATCGCGGCGGTGTGGGCTGATGTGCTGAAGCTGCCGCGAGTAGGGCTGGGCGATAACTTCTTTGAACTGGGCGGTGATTCGATCATTTCGATTCAAGTGGTGGCCCGTGCCCGTCAGGCCGGTATCCGCTTTACCCCCAAGGACTTGTTCCAGTATCAGACCGTCCAGGCACTGGCAGGCGTCGCGACGCTGGGCGATGGTGCGGGGCAGATCGACCAGGGCCCGGTCAGCGGTGCCACGCCGTTGCTGCCGTTCCAGCAGTGGTTCTTCGCGACGGACATTGCCGAGCGTCATCACTGGAACCAGTCGGTGATGCTCAAGCCGGCGATCTGCATTGAGGCCGATGCACTTGAACAAGCCTTGCAGGCGTTGGTTGCGCATCACGATGCCTTGCGCCTGTCGTTCACTGAAACCACCGACGGCTGGACCGCGAATCACCACGCAACAACCGTCAGGCACGCGCTGTTGATGCAGGCTTCGGTCAGCGATGAACAACAGTTGCAGGACGCCTGCCTTGCGGCGCAGCGCAGCTTCGACCTGGCTCAAGGTCCGCTGTTGCGTGGCTTGCTGGTGAGCCTGGCCGATGGTTCACAACGCTTGTTGCTGGTGGTGCACCACTTGGTGGTGGACGGGGTGTCCTGGCGGATTCTGCTGGAAGATTTGCAAAGCGCTTATCAACAGCGCATCGACGGCAAACCCCTGCGCCTGCCGGCCAGGACCAGCGCCTTCAAGCACTGGGCCGAACGCTTGCAACAGCACGCGCCGCAACTGGCGGGTGAACTCGATCTGTGGCGCGCACAACTGGCTGATGCGCCCGTCGACCTGCCGTGCATCAATCCGCAGGCCCGTCTGCAAAACCGCGATGCGCACACCGTACAGACGCGCCTCGATCAAGCGCTGACCCGACAACTGCTGCAACAGGCGCCGGCGGCGTATCGCACTCAGGTCAATGACCTGCTGATGACCGCGCTGGCCCGGGTCATCTGCCGCTGGACGGGGCAGGCTTCGACCCTGATACAGCTGGAAGGGCACGGTCGTGAAGACCTGTTTGACGACCTTGACCTGAGTCGCAGCGTCGGCTGGTTCACCAGTCTGTTCCCGGTGCGCCTGAGCCCGACCGCGTCGCTCGACGGTTCAATCAAGCAGATCAAGGAACAGTTGCGGGCGATTCCCGGCAAGGGCCTGGGCTTTGGCGTGCTGCGTTACTTCGGTGATGAAGCGACCCGCCGCGAGCTGGCGGCGCTGCCGACACCGCGCATCACGTTCAACTACCTCGGGCAATTCGACAGCCAGTTCGATGACGGCACACTGTTCGCCCCGGCCAGCGAAAAGGCCGGGGACGAACAAAGTCCGTTGGCGCCGCTGGGCAACTGGCTGGAGCTCAATGGTCAGGTCTACGGTGGCGAGCTGAGTCTGGGCTGGACGTTCAGCCGCGAGATGTTCGATGAAGCGACCATTCAACGTCTGGCGGATGAGTACGTGAGCGAACTGGCGGCGCTGATCGAGCATTGCTGCGCTGCACGCAATGCCGGCGTCACGCCGTCGGACTTTCCGTTGGCGCCGCTCAACCAGCAACAGCTCGATGCCTTGCCGCACGCCGGTGCCGAGGTCGAAGACATCTACCCACTGTCGCCGATGCAACAGGGCATGTTGTTCCACAGCCTGTACGAACAGGGTTCGGGGGATTACATCAACCAGATGCGCGTCAGCGTCGAAGGTCTTGATCCCGAGCGTTTGCGTCAGGCCTGGCAGGGCGCCGTCGATCGGCATGCGATTCTGCGCACGCGCTTCGTGTGGATCTCCGAGCAGGAGCAGCCGCTGCAAATCGTCCAGCGTCGTGCCCAATTGCCGTTCAGCCTGCATGACTGGCGCGGTCGGCCTGACCTGGCGGGAGCGCTCGACGGGCTGGCGCAGGAGCAACTGCAACAAGGCTTCGACCTGTTGCAGGCGCCCTTGCTGCGCCTGGTGCTGGTCCGCACCGGCGATGACCGCTTCGAGATGATCTACACCAGCCATCACATTCTCATGGACGGCTGGAGCAACTCGCAGTTGCTCGGCGAAGTGATGCAACGCTACGCCGGTGAAACCCCGGCCGCGCCGGTGGGCCGCTATGGCGATTACATCGGCTGGCTGCAGCGTCAGGACGGTCAGGCCAGCGAGCGTTTCTGGACGGAGCGTCTGGCCGACCTGGACGAGCCGACCCATCTGGCCCGCAGTTGCCTCGATACACTGGCGACTGCCGGCCAGAGCGGTTACGACCAGCAGACCCATTGGCTGGACCGTGAGCAGACACAACGTCTGGGGGCGTTCGCCCGTCAGCACAAGGTCACCCTCAACACCGTGGTGCAGGCCGCCTGGCTGCTGCTGTTGCAGCGTTACACCGGGCAACCGACCGTGGCGTTCGGCGCTACGGTCGCCGGGCGTCCGGCCGAGTTGCCAGGTGTCGAGCAACAGATCGGTCTGTTCATCAACACGCTGCCGGTGATCGCCACCCCGCGTGTCGAGCAATCCCTCGGTGAGTGGCTGCAAACCGTGCAGGCGCTGAACCTGGCCATGCGCGAATTCGAATACACGCCACTGGCGGACATTCAGCGCTGGTCCGGGCAACGCGGTGAAGGCTTGTTCGACAGCCTGCTGGTGTTCGAGAACTACCCGGTGTCGGAGGCGCTGAACAACGGTGCGCCGCAAGGCTTGCGTTTCGACCAGGCGCGCAGCCAGGAGCAGACCAACCTGCCGTTGACGGTGCTGGTGGACCTGAGCGACAGCCTGTCGTTGCAGTTCGCCTATGCCCGTCAGCATTTCAGCGCAGCGCAGATCGAGCAGATCGCGGGTCACCTGCAGCACCTGTTGCAGCAAATGGCCGACTCGCCCGCGCAACGTCTGCTGGCCGATCTGAGCCTGTTCGATGACGCACAACAACAGGCGATGTTGCACGACTGGAACCGCGCGCCGGCCACCTTTGCGCAAACCCGCACCTTGCCACAGCTGATCGAAGCGCAAGTGCGGCGGGCGCCGCAGGCGATTGCCGTGAGCCTGGGCGAGGAGCAATTGAGCTACGGCGAACTCAACGCCCGGGCCAACCGCCTGGCCCATGCTCTGATCGCGCGGGGCGTCGGGGCCGATGTGCTGGTGGGGCTGGCAGCCGAGCGCTCGATCGAAATGATCGTCGGCCTGGTCGCCATCCTCAAGGCTGGCGGGGCTTACCTGCCGCTGGATCCGCAGTACCCGGCCGAGCGCCTGCAATACATGATCGAAGACAGCGGCATTGCCTTGCTGCTGATGCAGCCGGGTGTGCTCGATCATCTGGAGGTTGCCGAGCGCGTCGAAACCCTGCTGCTGGGTGATGACAGCCGCTGGCAGGATCAATTGGCAACCGATCCGCAGGTCTGGGCCGACAGCGCCAGCCTCGCTTACGTGATCTACACCTCGGGCTCCACCGGCAAGCCGAAAGGTACGCTGCTGGCTCACGACAACGTGCTGCGTCTGTTCGAGGCCACGCAGCCCTGGTTCAACTTCGGTGCCGAGGACCGCTGGACGCTGTTCCACTCGTATGCGTTTGACTTTTCGGTCTGGGAAATCTTCGGCGCACTGTTGCATGGCGGGCGTCTGGTGATCGTACCGCACAGCGTCAGCCGCTCGCCGCAGGAGTTTCATGCGCTGCTGTGCCGTGAGCGCATCACCGTGCTCAACCAGACGCCGTCGGCATTCAAGCAACTGATGCAAGTCGCTTGCGATGCGCCGCAGGTTCCGCAACTGTCGTTGCGTTACGTCGTGTTTGGCGGTGAAGCGCTGGAAGTGCGCAGCCTGCGTCCATGGTTCGAACGCTTCGGCGATGCCGCGCCACAGCTGATCAACATGTACGGCATCACTGAAACCACGGTTCATGTGACCTACCGACCGTTGACCCTGGCCGATCTCGAACAGGATGCCGGCAGCCCGCTGGGCGAGCCGATCCCGGATCTGGGCTGGTACGTGCTCGACGCCGACCTGAAACCGGTGGCCAAGGGCTGCATCGGCGAGTTGCACGTCAGCGGTGCCGGGTTGGCACGCGGTTATCTCAAGCGTGCCGACCTCAGCGCCTTGCGTTTCGTGCCGAACCCGTTCGCTGGCGACGGTGCGCGGCTGTACCGCACCGGTGACCTGGCGCGCTATCGCGCCGATGGCCGGATCGAGTACGCCGGGCGTATCGACCATCAGGTGAAGATCCGTGGCTTCCGTATCGAGCTGGGTGAAATCGAGGCGCAACTGTTGGCGCTGCCGCAAATCCGTCAGGCCGTGGTGCTGGATCAGCCAGGCGCCGGCGGCGTGCAACTGGTTGCGTATCTGGTGGCCGATCAGTCGGTCGAGCTCGACCAGCAGGGTCAGTGGCGTGAACGCCTGCGCCAGGCGCTCAAGCACAACTTGCCGGATTACATGGTGCCGGCGCACCTGTTGCTCCTCGACAGCCTGCCGCTGACCGCCAACGGCAAGCTTGATAGCAAGGCCCTGCCACAACCGGACGCCAGCCTGCTGCAACACAGCTATGTGGCGCCTGAAACTGAACTGCAACGGCAGATCGCCGGGGTCTGGGCCGATGTCCTGAAACTGGAGCGGGTCGGCCTGACAGACAATTTCTTCGAGCTCGGCGGTCATTCGCTGCTGGCCACGCAGGTGGCCCTGCGTCTGCGTGAGTTGCTGGGCTTCGAAGTGCCGTTGGCCAGCCTGTTCGCCAGTGCCGATCTGGCGGCTTTCAGCGAAGCCGTACAAGCCCTGCAACCCGATTTGCAGCCCGTTCATGATGTTTTGGCTAAATCCTTGGAGGCTCTCAATCGTTTATCAGCAGATGAACTTGAAAAACTGATTTCCTGAGAGGACCACGGCATGCAGCAGTTGATTGAATCGGTAGGCGCGCTTTCTCCCGAGAAACGCAAGGCGCTGGCGATTCTACTGGGCAAACAGGGCATTAACCTTTATGGCATCGCGCCGATTTTCCGGCGCGCCGAAGGTGAACCGCTGCTTTTGTCTTATGCCCAGGAGCGGCAGTGGTTTCTCTGGCAGATGGAGCCGGACAGCGCGGCGTACCACATTCCCACGGCGTTGCGCTTGCGCGGCGCCCTGGACATGGCGGTGCTGCAGCGCAGTTTCGATACGCTGATCGAGCGTCACGAAAGTCTGCGCACCGGCTTTGCCCGAGGTGATCAGGACAGGGCCATTCAGCTGATCAAGGCACCGTTTGCCTTGCAGATCGAGGTTCGCGAGCTGGAGGGCGAAGTCGATGAGCCGCGTTTGCGCGCGGCCATCGAAGCCGAGATTGCCCGCCCGTTCGATCTGGAACAGGACACCTTGCTGCGGGTCTGCCTGCTGCGGCTGGCACCGGACGATCACGTTCTGGTGATGGTGCAACATCACATCATTTCCGATGGCTGGTCGATGCAAGTGATGGTCGGCGAACTGATCGAACTCTATGCCGGGTTCAGTCAGGGCGCACCGGCCACGCTGGCACCGTTGCCGATCCAGTACGCCGATTTCGCCCAGTGGCAACGCAGCTGGATGGACGCCGGTGAGCGCGAGCGGCAATTGAGCTATTGGGTCGAACATCTGGGCTCGGATCCGGGCGTGCTGGAACTGCCGGCCGATCATCCGCGCCCGCTGGTGCAAAGCTATCGCGGTGCACGTCTGGACATGCAGCTGGACGCGGCGTTGAGCAAAGGCCTGCAGGACCTTGCGCGCCGTGAAGGCGTGACGATGTTCATGCTGTTGCTGGCCGCGTTCCAGACCTTGCTGCATCGCTACAGCGGTCAGGACGACATTCGCATCGGCGTGCCGATTGCCAACCGCAACCGCGCGGAAACCGAAGGGCTGATCGGCTTTTTCGTCAACACCCAGGTTTTGCGCGCCACCCTCGACAGCAGCATGACGTTCAGCGCCTTGCTGGCCCAGGCCAGGCAAGCGGCGCTGGGCGCGCAGGCGCATCAGGATCTGCCGTTCGAGCAATTGGTCGAAGCCCTGGCGCCGGAACGCAGCCTGAGCCGCAGCCCGTTGTTCCAGGTGATGTTCAACCATCAGAGTGGCGCGCGGCAGGCCCGGCAGGCCATGCAGTTGCCGGGGCTGGCGGTTGAAAGCGTGAACTGGGACAGCCTCACGGCGCAGTTCGACCTGACCCTGGAAACCCACGAATCGCCGGAGGGCGTGTGGGCCTCGCTGATCTACGCCACGGACCTGTTCGAAGCCGCCTCCATCGAGCGTATGGGCAGGCATTTGCAGGCGTTGCTCAAGGGCATCGTCAGCGATGCGCAACAACGTGTCGGCGAATTGCCGTTGCTTGATGCCAGTGAGCGGCAGGTATTGCTGCACGACTGGAACCCTGTCGACGCACCGTTTGCCAGCGACCTGTGCATTCATCAGTTGATCGCCCGGCAGGCCGCGCAGACCCCGAATGCACGCGCGGTGACGTTCGCCGAGCGGCATCTGACCTATGCCGAGCTTGAAGCACGGGCCAACCCGTTGGCGCATGCGTTGATCGAGCGAGGCGTCGGTCCGGAGGTGCGCGTCGGCGTGGCGATGCAGCGTTCGGAGAATCTGCTGGTCGCGCTGCTGGCCGTGCTCAAGGCCGGGGGCGTGTACGTGCCGCTCGACCCGGATTACCCGGCCGACCGCGTCGCCTACATGCTCGAAGACAGCCGGGCGCTGTGCCTGCTGACCGAACGGGACGTCGCCGCCAGTCTGGCGACAGCGGCGGACACCGACGTGCTGCTGATGGACAACGCCGCCGAGGATTTCGCCGCGTATCCGGCGCATGCGCCGCAAACGCGGGTGTCGGCCGACAATCTGGCGTATGTGATTTACACCTCCGGTTCGACCGGCAAACCGAAAGGCGTGGCGATTGCCCATCGCAACGTACTGGCGCTGATCGACTGGTCGCAATCGGTGTACAGCCGCGACGATATTCAAGGCGTGCTGGCTTCGACGTCGGTGTGTTTCGACCTGTCGGTGTGGGAGCTGTTTGTCACTCTGGCCAACGGTGGTTCGCTGATCATCGCCCGCAATGCGCTGGAGTTGCCGCAGTTGCCGGCCCGCGATCAGGTGCGCCTGATCAACACCGTGCCGTCGGCGATTGCCGCCCTGCAACGCAGCGGCGAGATCCCGCCGAGCGTGCGCATCATCAATCTGGCCGGTGAGCCGCTCAAGCAGTCGCTGGTCGACACCTTGTATGCGCAACCGACGGTCGAGCATGTTTTCGACCTGTACGGCCCGTCGGAAGACACCACCTATTCAACCTGGACACGGCGCATGGCGGGTGGCCAGCCGAGCATCGGCCGGCCGCTGAAACACACCGCCAGCTATGTCCTCGATGGCGAGTTGCAACCGGTGCCGCAAGGCGTCGCCGCCGAACTGTACCTGGCCGGTGCCGGCATCACCCGCGGTTATCTGGCCCGGCCGGCGTTGACCGCAGAAAAGTATCTGCCGAACCCGTTCGGCGCTCCGGGCGAGCGTTTCTACCGTACCGGTGACCTGACGCGTTATCAGCCTGACGGCAACCTGCAATACGTCGGGCGTATCGACCATCAGGTCAAGGTGCGTGGTTTCCGCATCGAGCTGGGTGAGATCGAAGCGCGTTTGCTGCAACAAGACACGGTGCGCGAGCTGGCGGTGCTGGCGCAGGAAGGCGCGAGCGGTCAGCAACTGGTCGCCTGCATCGTGCCGAGCGCTGCCCTGGGTAACGCCGAAGAACAAGCGCGGCTGCGCGAAGTGCTCAAGACCGCTCTGCGCGAGCACCTGCCCGAATACATGGTGCCGGCGCATTGGCTGTTCCTCGAAAAACTGCCGCTGACCCCCAACGGCAAGCTTGATCGCAAGGCGCTGCCCAAACCTGACGCAGCGCTGGAGCAGCACACCTATCTGGCGCCGGGTAACGACAACGAACGGCAATTGTGCGAGATCTGGCAAGCCGTGCTCGGGCTGGAACAGGTGGGCGTCACGGATAACTTCTTTGCCCTTGGCGGCGATTCGATCATCTCCATCCAGGTGGTCAGCCGTGCACGTCAGGCCGGCCTGCGCATCACCCCCAAGGATTTGTTCCAGTACCAGACCGTGCAAGGTCTGGCCCGGGTCGCCCAGCGTGGCGACGCGGCGTTCGGCATCGAGCAGGGCGCCGTCACCGGCAGCACGCCGTTGCTGCCGTTCCAGCAACGATTCTTCGAGCTGGCGATTCCCGAGCGTCAGCGCTGGAACCAGTCGTTGCTGCTGAAACCTTCGCAAGCGGTCGATGCCGATGTCCTCGAGCACGCCTTGCAGGCACTGGTTGCGCATCACGACGCCTTGCGCCTGAGCTTCAGCGAAGGTGCCGAAGGCTGGACGGCCACGCACCGCGCGCCGGATAACCGGCCGTTGCTGCAACAGGCGAGCGTGCAGCACGCCGACGAAATCGAAGCGGTGTGCGACGCCGCGCAAGGCAGCCTCGATTTGCAATACGGCCCGCTGTTGCGCGCCGTGCTGCTGAATGTGGCCGATGGCAGCCAGCGCCTGTTGCTGGCGATCCATCACCTGGTGGTCGACGGTGTGTCCTGGCGCGTGTTGCTGGAAGATTTGCAGAACGCTTGCGAGCAGCTGCAGAACGGCCAGACAGTCAAACTGCCGGCCAAGACCAGCCCGTTCAAGGACTGGGCGCAACGCCTGCAAGCGTTCGCCGGTGGTGAGCTGCAACAGGAACTGACGTGGTGGGCCGGCCAGTTGGGTGAAGCGCCCGCCGATCTGCCTTGTGACAACCCTGCGGCAAGCTTGCAGAACCGTCACGCGGTGAGCGTGGAAACCCGCCTGAATGCGGATCAGACCCGCCAACTGTTGCAGCAGGCGCCCGCCGCCTATCGCACGCAGATCAACGATCTGCTGCTGACGGCGCTGGCGCGGGTGATCTGCCGCTGGACCGGTCAGGCCTCGACCCTGATCCAGCTCGAAGGTCATGGCCGTGAAGCGCTGTTCGACGACATCGACCTGAGCCGAACCGTGGGTTGGTTCACCAGCCTGTTCCCGGTGCGTCTGACCGCGGCCATGGGCCTGGCCGACTCGCTGAAGGCGGTCAAGGAACAGCTGCGTGGCGTACCGAACAAGGGCCTGGGCTTTGGTGCCCTGCGTTACCTGGGCGACGAACACGCGCGGCAGACGCTCGCCGCGCAGCCGGTGCCGCGCATTACCTTCAACTATCTGGGGCAGTTCGACAGCCAGTTCGACGAGGCCGCGCTGTTCGTGCCCGCCAGTGAAAGCACCGGCCGCGAGCAGAGTTCGCTGGCACCGTTGGCCAACTGGCTGGACATCAACGGCAAGGTCTACGGCGGTGAGCTCAGCCTCAGCTGGTCGTTCAGCCACGAAATGTTCAATCAGGCGACGATCCAGCGTCTGGCTGACGACTATGCACAAGAGCTCAATGCGCTGATCGCCCATTGCTGTGAGGCGCACAACCGCGGTGTGACGCCGTCGGACTTCCCGCTGGCTGACCTGACTCAGGCGCAGCTCGATACGCTGATCACCGATCCGCCATCGGTGAACAACATCTATCCGCTGTCGCCGATGCAACAGGGCATGCTGTTCCACACCCTGTACGAACAGGGTTCGGGCGATTACATCAACCAGATGCGGGTGTCGGTGGAAGGGCTTGATGTCGAGCGTTTCCGTCAGGCCTGGCAAGCGGCGCTGGAGGCCCATGACATTCTGCGCACGCGGTTTGTCTGGGGCGGGGCGCAGGCTCAGCCGCTGCAAATCGTCGAACGCTCGGCCACGCTGCCGTTCACCGTTCACGACTGGCGCGGCCAACCGGGCGAAGCGCTGGATGCGCTGGCCGAGGCCGAACGCAACCGTCCGTTCGATCTGAACGAGGTGCCACTGTTGCGCCTGGTGGTGGTGCGCACCGCGCAAGACCGCCACGAACTGCTCTACACCAGCCACCACATTTTGCTCGACGGCTGGAGCAACTCGCAGTTACTCGGTGAAGTGCTGCAACGCTATGCCGGGCAGGTGCCTGCAGCGCCCATTGGCCGCTACAGCGATTACATCGCCTGGCTGCAGCGTCAGGACAGTCAGCTCAGCGAGCAATTCTGGCTCGAGCGTCTGGCTCAATTTGATGAGCCAACCCGCCTGGCCCAGGGGCTGGCGGATCGGTCGACGAGCGCCGAGGGCGGTACCGGGCACTATCAGCAGTGGATCGACGCCACGGGCACATTGCGCTTGAGCGAGTTTGCCCGTCAGCAAAAAGTCACCCTCAACACCCTGGTGCAAGCGGCGTGGCTGTTGCTGTTGCAACGTTACACCGGGCAATCGACCGTGGCCTTCGGCGCCACTGTGTCGGGGCGTCCGGCCAATCTGCCGGGGGTCGAGCAGCAGGTCGGCCTGTTCATCAACACCCTGCCGGTGATTGCCCGTCCAGAGCCGCAACTGACGGTCAGCCAGTGGCTGCAAACCGTGCAGGAACTCAACGTTGGCCTGCGTGATTTCGAACACACGCCACTGGCCGATATCCAGCGCTGGTCGGGGCAGGGCAGCGATGGCCTGTTCGACAACCTGTTGGTGTTCGAGAACTACCCGATCTCCGAAGCGCTGGAGCAAGGCTCGTCGCTGGGTCTGAATTTCGGCGCGGTCGACACCCGTGAACAAACCAACTTCCCGCTGACGGTCGGGGTCAACCTCGGCGAAACCCTGTCGGTGCATTACAGCTTTGCCGCCGCCCGTTTCAGCGCGCAGGCGATTGTGCGTTTGCACGCGCAACTGGCTTCGTTGCTGGAGCAGTTCGTGCAGTCGGCGAATGCGCGTCTCGGCGCGTTGACCCTGCTCAGCGGTGAAGAACAGCGCCGTCTGCAGGACAGCAATCGTGCGCAACCGTGCACGGATCCGTTGCTGGTGCATCAGCGCATCGCGGTGATCGCGGCGCAGCAGGCGCAACGGGAAGCCGTGCGTTGTGGCGATCAGGCGTTGACTTTCGCCGAGCTTGAAAGCCGGGCAAACCGCCTCGCGCATGTGCTGATCCATGAAGGCGTCGGGCCGGAAGTGCGTGTCGGCGTCGCCCTGCCGCGCAGCCCATCGATGCTGGTGGCCTTGCTCGCGGTGCTCAAGGCCGGCGGCGCCTATGTGCCACTGGATGCCGGTTATCCGCGCGAGCGCCTGGCCTATCTGATCGAAGATTCGGGCATCGCGCTGTTGCTCAGCGATTCGCAACTGCGCCCGCGGTTGCCGCTGAGCACCGGTTTGCGCGCACTGGATCTGGACACGTTGCCGACCGCCGAGTGGCCAGACGTGGCGCCGCAGGTCGAGGTGCACCCGCAAAACCTTGCTTACGTGATTTACACCTCCGGTTCCACCGGCCAGCCCAAGGGTGTATGCGTGGAACACGGACCGCTGGCGATGCATTGCCAGGCGATCGGTCAGCGCTATGAAATGACCCCGGACGATTGCGAGCTGCACTTCATGTCGTTCGCTTTCGACGGCGCTCATGAACGCTGGTTGACCCCGCTGACCCATGGCTCGCGGCTGTTGCTGCGCGATGACAGTCTGTGGAGTCCGGAGCAGACCTATGCCGCCATGCAACAGCACGGCGTGACGGTGGCGGCGTTCCCGCCGGTGTACTTGCAGCAATTGGCCGAGCACGCCGAACAGGTCGGCCAGCCGCCAGCGGTGCGCATCTACTGTTTCGGCGGCGATGCCGTGCCCAACGACAGTTTCGAACGGGCGCGTGCGGCGCTGGCGCCACAGCACATCATCAACGGTTACGGGCCGACCGAAACCGTGGTCACCCCGTTGATCTGGAAGGCCGGGCGCGGCGACGTGTGCGGCGCGGCCTATGCGCCGATCGGTACGCGGATCGGCGACCGCAGCACCTGCGTGCTCAGCGCTGACCTCAACGCATTGCCACAGGGCGTGATGGGTGAGTTGTATCTGGGCGGCACCGGACTGGCCCGGGGTTATCTGGATCGTCCGGCGATGACCGCTGAACGCTTCGTACCCGATCCGTTCGGGGCGCCGGGCGGTCGTCTGTACCGCAGCGGAGACCTGGTGCGTGAACGCGCCGATGGCGTGTTCGACTATCAGGGCCGCGTCGACAATCAGGTGAAAATCCGTGGTTTCCGCATCGAACTGGGCGAAATCGAAGCGCGCCTGCTGGAGTTGAGCCGGGTGCGTGAAGCCGTGGTGCTGGCGCACACCGGGCCAAGCGGCAAGCAACTGGTGGCCTATCTGGTACCGACGCAGCCGGTGGAGGAGGCACAACTGGGCGAATGGCGCGACAGCGTGCGCGACGCCCTCAAGGAGAGTCTGCCGGCGCACATGGTGCCGGCGCACTTGATGGTGCTGTCGAACCTGCCGGTGACCCCGAACGGCAAACTGGACCGCAAGGCGCTGCCGGCACCGGACGCCAGCCTGATGCAGAACAGCTACGTGGCGCCGCGCAATGACATGGAGCAACGCATCGCCACGATCTGGGCCGATGTCCTGCGCCTTGAGCGGGTCAGCGCTACGGACAACTTCTTCGAACTGGGTGGTGATTCGATCATCTCGATTCAAGTGGTCGGCCGTGCGCGGCAGGCCGGTATCCAGTTCACGCCCAAGGATCTGTTCCAGCACCAGACCGTGCAGGCACTGGCGGCGGTCGCACAATCGGGCGGCACGGTGCTGAGCATCGATCAGGGGCCGGTCAGCGGGGCGACGCCGTTGTTGCCGTTCCAGCAATGGTTCTTCGCCAGCGAGATCCCCGAGCGGCATCACTGGAACCAGTCGCTGCTGCTCAAACCGGCGATGACTCTGCATGCCGGGACCGTCGCGCAGGTGCTTCAGGCACTGGTTGCGCATCACGATGCCTTGCGCCTGTCGTTCATTGAAACGACTGAAGGCTGGACCGCCACGCACCGCCCGCCCGAGCCTGTGCAGGAACTGCTCTGGCAGCGCACGCTGACGGATTCGGCTGACATCGAAGGGATCTGTCAGCAGGCCCAGGGCAGTCTCGATCTGCTCGACGGGCCGCTGCTGCGCGGTGTGTTGTTCGATCTGCCGGATCACACTCAGCGCTTGATGCTGGTGGTGCATCACCTGGTGGTCGATGGTGTCTCGTGGCGGATCCTGCTGGAAGATCTGCAAACCGCGTTCAGCCAGATCCAGGCCGGGCGCGAGGTCGCGTTGCCGGCCAAGACCAGCGCCTTCAAAGCCTGGGCCGAACGCTTGCAGGCACACACCGCCAGCCTCGATGACGAGCAGGCCTTCTGGCGTGAGCACTTGCGCGGGGCGACCGCCACTTTGCCGTGCGAACATCCGGACGGCAGCCTGGAAAACCGCTACGCGCAAAGTGTGCAGACGCGCCTTGCGCCGGAGCTGACCCGACAATTGTTGCAACAGGCCCCGGCGGCTTATCGCACGCAGGTCAACGACTTGCTGCTGACCGCACTGGCGCGGGTCATCAGTCGCTGGAACGGGCATGCTTCGGCACTGATTCAGCTGGAAGGTCATGGTCGTGAAGACCTGTTCGACGATATCGATCTGAGCCGCACCCTCGGCTGGTTCACCAGCGTGTTCCCGGTACACCTGACGCCGGCCAGCGGTTTCGCTGAATCGATCAAACAGATCAAGGAGCAACTGCGTGCGATTCCCCACAAGGGCATCGGTTTTGGCGCCTTGCGTTATCTGGGCGATGCCTCGGCGCGTGAGACGCTGGCAGCGCTGCCTGTGCCCAAAATCACCTTCAACTACCTTGGCCAGTTCGATAGCCAGTTCGACGAAGCCGCGCTGTTCCTGCCGGCCGGCGAAAGCGCCGGCAGTGACCTCGGCGAACAGGCCCCGCTGGGCAACTGGCTGTCGGTCAACGGTCAGGTGTATGGCGGTGAACTGAGCCTGTCGTGGAGCTTCAGCGAGCAAATGTTCGACACCGCGACCGTGCAGGCCGTGGCCGATGAATACGGGCGTGAACTGACGGCGCTGATCGAACACTGCGTGACCCCGGGCAACCACGGCCTGACGCCGTCGGACTTCCCGCTGGCGGCGCTGGACCAGGCACGTCTGGACGGTTTGCCGGTGCCGGTCGCGGACATCGAAGACATCTATCCGTTGTCGCCGATGCAGCAGGGCATGCTGTTCCACACCTTGTCCGATGATGGCGACGATCTTTACGTCAACCAGCTCAACCTGTCGGTCGAAGGCCTCGATATCGAACGCTTCCGTGCCGCGTGGGAATGCGTGGTGCAGCGTCACGAAATCCTGCGCACGTCGTTCCACTGGCAAGACAGCCAGGCGTCACCGGTGCAGGTCGTCCACCGTCAGGGCATTGTTGACCTGCAAGCGCTGGACACGCCGATGGATGAGGCGCAACTCGCCGAGTTCGCCCGCCAGCAGCGGGTTCAGGGTTTTGAGCTGGATCGCATGCCGTTGCAACGCACGCGCCTGATTCGTCTGGACGCCGACAAGTACCAGTTGATCTGGACCAGCCATCACATCCTGATGGACGGCTGGAGCAGTTCGCAGTTGTTCGGCGAGGTCCTGCAGCACTACGCCACCGGCCAGATCGAGGGCGAGAGCGGTCGTTACCGCGACTTTATCGCGTGGTTGCAGCAGCAGGATTCGGCGCAACTCGAGCAGTTCTGGCGCGGCCACTTGCAGACACTGGTGGAACCGACCGCGCTGAGCCAGGCGATGCACCCGCGTCATGAATCCGCCGAGCACGGCCACCAGGCGTTGTACACCCGTTGGGATGCGCAGCAGACCGCCTTGTTGCAGCAGCATTGCCGGGCTCAGGGCATTACCGCCAACACCTTGATTCAAGGCGCATGGTTGCTGTTGTTGCAGCGCTACACCGGTCAGCACAGCGTGGCGTTCGGTGCCACCGTGGCCGGGCGCCCGGAAGGGTTGCCGAATGCCGGCAACATGCTGGGGCTGTTCATCAACACCTTGCCGGTGATCCAGACCCTCGATCCGGCGCAGCCGCTGAATGCCTGGCTGAGCAGTCTGCAGGCCTATAACCTCGATCTGCGTGAACATGCTCACGCACCGCTGGCGGATATTCAGCGTTGGTCGGGGCAGGGCGGGCAAGCCTTGTTCGACAGCATCATCGTGTTCGAGAACTACCCGATCGACCAGCGTCTGGAACAGGCACCGGGCGGCCTGCGCTTCGGCGCCTCGGCGAGCCATGACGTGACCAATTTCCCGATGGACCTGGCGGTGCATCTGGGAGAAGAGTTCTCCATCGAGTACCTGTTCCTGCGTGATCGTTTCAGTGTCGAAGCGGTCGAGCGGATCCGCCAGACCATGGAAGTGTTGCTGCACAGCATGATGCGGCAGCCGACGGAGCGTCTGGGCAACCTGCAGCGTCTGGCCGCGCCACAATGGCAGGCCTTGCAACAGTGGGGCGCAGAACCGGCGGCGGTGCATCGGCGCGCGCTGTTGCCGGCGATGATTGCCGCGCAACGCCCTGAGGCCATTGCCGCCGAATGTGGTGCCGAACAGTTGAGCTACGCGCAACTCGAGTGCCGTGCCAATCAGCTGGCGCATCATTTGATCGCCGCGGGTGCCGGTCCGGAAGTGCTGATCGGTGTCGCACTGGAACGTTCGCTCGACATACTGGTGGCTCTGCTCGCCGTGTTCAAAAGCGGCGCTGCCTATGTGCCGCTGGACATCGACTATCCGGCCGATCGCCTGGCTTTCATGATCGAAGACTCCGGCATGCGTCAGATGATCAGCCGTGGCGCCGCCAGCCAGCGTTTGCCATTGCCGGCGAACCTGCCATTGCTTGATCTCGACCTTTTCGACGGCAATCAGTACCCCGACACGGCCCCGCAAGTACAGACCTGTGATGACAGCCTCGCCTACCTGATCTACACCTCGGGCTCCACCGGTTTGCCCAAAGGTGTGGCGGTGACCCACGGACCGCTGAGCATGCATTGCCAGGCAATCCGTGAGTTGTACGAGATGGATGCCGGCACGCGCGAGTTGCACTTCATGTCGTTCGCGTTCGACGGCGCCCATGAACGCTGGCTGACCACGCTGGCCTTTGGCGGCACGCTGGTGCTGCGCGATCATGAACTGTGGACACCGGAGCAGACCAGCCACGCCTTGCTCAACCGTTCGATCGATATTGCCTGCTTCCCGCCGGCCTACCTCAAACAGGTGGCTGAGTATGTCGAGGCCAGCGGCATGGCCGTGCCGAAGGTGCGCATTTACTGCCTTGGGGGTGACGCGGTGCCGGAGCAGACCCTGGCGCAAGTGCGCCGCGTGTTGCAACCGCAGTACATCACCAACGGTTACGGCCCGACCGAAACCGTGGTCACGCCAATGCTCTGGAAAGCGCCGAACAATGAAGCCTGCGCTGCCGCCTATGCGCCGATCGGGCGAGTGGTCGGCCAACGCTCGCTGTGGGTACTGGACGACGATCTCAATCCGCTGCCACAGGACTTGTCCGGCCAGTTGTATATCGGCGGCTACGGGGTTGCCCGTGGTTACCATGGCCGTGCGGCCATCACCGCCGAGCGCTTCGTGCCGGATCCGTTCGGGGCACCGGGCAGCCGTCTGTACCGCAGCGGCGACCTGGTGCGCCTGCGCCATGACGGCATCCTCGATTACGTCGGCCGCGCCGACCATCAGGTGAAGATTCGCGGTTTCCGCATCGAACTGGGTGAAATCGAAGCCTGCCTGCGCGCTCAGGACGGTGTCACCGATGCCGTGGTCATCGCCCGTGACGGCGTCTCCGGCAAACAGTTGATCGGCTATGTGGTCAGCACCGACGACAACGCCGGCGAGCGTCTGAAGACCCTGTTGCGCGCACAGTTGCCCGAATACATGGTGCCGCTGCAGATCATGAGTCTGGCACGCCTGCCGATCTCGCCGAACGGCAAACTGGACCGCAAGGCGCTGCCCGAGCCTGAGTTTTGCGCCGATCAATATCAGGCGCCGCGCAACGAGCAGGAAACGTGGCTGGCCGAGATCTGGGCCGATGTCCTGCAAGTGGAGCAGGTCGGTATCAGCGACAACTTCTTCGAGTTGGGCGGTGATTCGATTCTCAGCCTGCAAGTGATTTCCCGGGCGCGGAACCATCCGCAACTGAAACTGGACATCAAGCTGCGCGACCTGATGCGCTTCCAGACCATTGGCAACCTGTTCGACCAGCAAGCGGTCGCGCGCTCGAGCCAGACCGCCGACAGCAGTCATGTAGCGCAGGCGGGGGCGTTTGGTCTGTTGCCGATCCAGGAATGGTTCTTCGCCGAGGGGATGAGCGAACCGCATCATTTCAACCAGGCGATGATGCTGCGATCGCGCCAGGCGCTGGATGCCCCGGCGCTGGAGCAGACGCTGCGGTTGATGCTGGCGCAGCACGACTCATTGCGGCTGCGCTTCTATCAGGATCAGGGCCGCTGGTTGCAGCACTATCAAACGCTGCAGGACAGCTTGTGCATCGCCGAGCACAACCCGTTGCTGTGGCAGCGTGAGATCAGCGACATCGAGCAACTCGACGCACTGGTCAACGAAGCGCAGCGCAGCCTCAACCTGCTCGAAGGGCCACTGATGCGCGGCCTGCTGGTGAATCTGCCGGACGGCGAGGTGCGCTTGCTGTTGGTGGTGCATCACCTGGTAATCGATGCGGTGTCGTGGCGGGTGTTCCTGCAAGACCTGCAACTCGCGTACGAGGCGTTCAGCCAGGGTCGCGAGCCGCAACTGGCGCAGCGTACCAGCAGCTATCGCGCCTGGGCCGATGGCCTGGCGGCGCAGGTGCCGGCACTGGTCGGGCAAGAGCTGGATTACTGGCTCGGACAACTGGATCAGCCGGGCAAGGATCTGCCGTGTGACAACCCGCGCGGCAAGAACCTGGTGCGTTTTCGCGAAGAAGCGTTCATGGGGCTCGACGCCACCCGCACCGGGCAACTGCTCAAACAGGCGCCGGCGGTGTACGGCACCCAGATCAACGATCTGCTGCTGACTGCCCTCGGTCGTGTGCTGTGTCGCTGGAGCGAGGCCGAGTCGGTGCTGGTGCAACTGGAAGGGCACGGTCGTGAGGACCTGGTCGAAGGGCTGGATCTGAGCCGCACGCTTGGCTGGTTCACCACCATGTTCCCGGTGCGGCTGGCGCCGTTGGCGGAGCAGGATTTTGGCGCTTCGATCCTGGCGGTCCGCGAGCAGTTGGCTGCTGTGCCGCAGAAAGGCGTCGGCTACGGCGCGCTGCGCTACATGGCGGATGCATCGGTGCAACAGCGTCTGGCGGCGTTGCCCCAGGCGCGGCTGACCTTCAACTATCTGGGACAGTTCGACCAGACCTTTGACGAGCAGGCGATGTTGATGCCGGCGCACGAGCACATCGGCGATGTCTACAGCCTGGATGCCAACCTCGGCAACTGGCTGGAAATTGTCGGTCAGGTGTTCGACGGCAAGCTGTCGATGCGTTGCATGTACAGCACCCGTCGCTTCCGCCCAAGCACCATCGAGACCTTGATGCAGCAGTATCAGGCCGAGCTGGAAGCGCTGGTCGAGCATTGCCTGCAACAGTCGGCGGGTTGAGCCGGTCTTTAACTTTTTGAGAGGGCCGGTGCGCATTGTGCGCATCGGCCCGGGATGGGGTGCATGTCATTGAATTCGGAAGTAGCGGCGTTTCTTGATCTGGTCGAAGACAGTCGGAACGTTGCGTTTCACCAAGGGACACCCGAGCAGGCCCGGGAGGCGTTCGAGCAGTCCTCGCAACAGATGCGTTGGGAGGTGCCGGATGTCGAAGTGAGTGAGGTGCGACACCTTGCCCGCGACGGCGCCGAGCTGACCTTGCGGCTGTACCGTCCGTTGCACAAGGACGGTGTCTTGCCGGTGCTGCTGTTTTTGCACGGCGGTGGTTTCGTCGTCGGCAGCCTCGACTCCCATGACGGTATTTGCCGTGAGTTCTGCGCGCGCACACCGTGTGCGGTGCTGTCGGTGGGTTACCGCCGCGCGCCGGAACACAAATTCCCGGTGGCGTTGCACGATTGTGCCGATGCCCTGGATTGGCTGCGCGAACGGGCCGGCGAATTCGATCTCGATCTGTCGCGCCTGGTGTTTGGCGGCGACAGCGTCGGCGCCACGCTGGCGACCGTGCTGGCACTTGAGGCACGCGCCCCCGGCGCGCTGAAACCGTGCCTGCAATTGCTCTGCTACCCGGTGACCGACGCCTCGCAGCGCCGAGAGTCGATGGACTTGCTCGGTGAAGGCTACCTGCTGGAAAGCGAAACGCTGGAATGGTTCTACCAGCACTACGCCCGCAGCATCGAGGATCGCCGCGACTGGCGCTTCTCGCCACTGCTGAGCCCCGACCTCAACGGCGCAGCCCCGGCCTACGTGGCGCTGGCCGGTTTCGATCCGCTGGTCGATGAAGGCCGCGCCTACGCCGAGCGTCTGGCGGCGGCGGGCGGCTTGCTCGAATGCCGCGAGTTCGGCGGCCACGTGCATGACTTTTTACGCATGCGCATGGTCACCGAGGAGGTCGAGGCGATCTATCAGGAACTGGTGAGCGTGCTGCGCACCGTGATGTATCCCGAAACGGTCTGATCCGACCTGGCCTGATGTGCGCTTCATTCCACATCAGGCCTTCAATACCCGTCCCTGTGGGAGCGAGCCTGCTCGCGAAGAGGCCGGTCGTGACGTCCGGTTTCAGGCGCTTGGCTGTTCCGGTTTGAAACCTTGTCTGCCGTTGGTGTAGTTCGAATTACACCTGGCTTCCTTCCGCATGCTTTGCTGTGTCATTAAACGTTCATCCCAAAAAAAAGGTTCTTCACGGATTACCGGGAAAGACGCTCTTGATCTTCATGAAAAAGAATTCGCTATCCCGGTAACCGTACGCCATCCGTTTGATGACCTTTATTCGATT
>NZ_JAKUMP010000029.1:0-2389 GCF_026341415.1 Pseudomonas sp. MCal1 | reverse complement strand
TCTCTTTCGAGTCTGCAGATTGCTTGGGTGTTATATGGTCAAGCCTCACGGGCAATTAGTATTGGTTAGCTCAACGCCTCACAGCGCTTACACACCCAACCTATCAACGTCGTAGTCTTCGACGGCCCTTCAGGGAACTCAAGGTTCCAGTGAGATCTCATCTTGAGGCAAGTTTCCCGCTTAGATGCTTTCAGCGGTTATCTTTCCCGAACATAGCTACCCGGCAATGCCACTGGCGTGACAACCGGAACACCAGAGGTTCGTCCACTCCGGTCCTCTCGTACTAGGAGCAGCCCCTCTCAAATCTCAAACGTCCACGGCAGATAGGGACCGAACTGTCTCACGACGTTCTAAACCCAGCTCGCGTACCACTTTAAATGGCGAACAGCCATACCCTTGGGACCGGCTTCAGCCCCAGGATGTGATGAGCCGACATCGAGGTGCCAAACACCGCCGTCGATATGAACTCTTGGGCGGTATCAGCCTGTTATCCCCGGAGTACCTTTTATCCGTTGAGCGATGGCCCTTCCATACAGAACCACCGGATCACTAAGACCTACTTTCGTACCTGCTCGACGTGTCTGTCTCGCAGTCAAGCGCGCTTTTGCCTTTATACTCTACGACCGATTTCCGACCGGTCTGAGCGCACCTTCGTACTCCTCCGTTACTCTTTAGGAGGAGACCGCCCCAGTCAAACTACCCACCATACACTGTCCTCGATCCGGATAACGGACCTGAGTTAGAACCTCAAAGTTGCCAGGGTGGTATTTCAAGGATGGCTCCACGCGAACTGGCGTCCACGCTTCAAAGCCTCCCACCTATCCTACACAAGCAAATTCAAAGTCCAGTGCAAAGCTATAGTAAAGGTTCACGGGGTCTTTCCGTCTAGCCGCGGATACACTGCATCTTCACAGCGATTTCAATTTCACTGAGTCTCGGGTGGAGACAGCGCCGCCATCGTTACGCCATTCGTGCAGGTCGGAACTTACCCGACAAGGAATTTCGCTACCTTAGGACCGTTATAGTTACGGCCGCCGTTTACCGGGGCTTCGATCAAGAGCTTCGCGTTAGCTAACCCCATCAATTAACCTTCCGGCACCGGGCAGGCGTCACACCCTATACGTCCACTTTCGTGTTTGCAGAGTGCTGTGTTTTTAATAAACAGTCGCAGCGGCCTGGTATCTTCGACCGGCGTGGGCTTACGCAGCAAGTGCTTCACCCTCACCGGCGCACCTTCTCCCGAAGTTACGGTGCCATTTTGCCTAGTTCCTTCACCCGAGTTCTCTCAAGCGCCTTGGTATTCTCTACCCAACCACCTGTGTCGGTTTGGGGTACGGTTCCTGGTTATCTGAAGCTTAGAAGCTTTTCTTGGAAGCATGGCATCAACCACTTCGTCGCCTAAAGGCAACTCGTCATCAGCTCTCGGCCTTGAAACCCCGGATTTACCTAAGATTTCAGCCTACCACCTTAAACTTGGACAACCAACGCCAAGCTGGCCTAGCCTTCTCCGTCCCTCCATCGCAATAACCAGAAGTACAGGAATATTAACCTGTTTTCCATCGACTACGCTTTTCAGCCTCGCCTTAGGGACCGACTAACCCTGCGTCGATTAACGTTGCGCAGGAAACCTTGGTCTTTCGGCGTGGGTGTTTTTCACACCCATTGTCGTTACTCATGTCAGCATTCGCACTTCTGATACCTCCAGCAAGCTTCTCAACTCACCTTCACAGGCTTACAGAACGCTCCTCTACCGCATCACTTGCGTGATACCCGTAGCTTCGGTGTATGGTTTGAGCCCCGTTACATCTTCCGCGCAGGCCGACTCGACTAGTGAGCTATTACGCTTTCTTTAAAGGGTGGCTGCTTCTAAGCCAACCTCCTAGCTGTCTAAGCCTTCCCACATCGTTTCCCACTTAACCATAACTTTGGGACCTTAGCTGACGGTCTGGGTTGTTTCCCTTTTCACGACGGACGTTAGCACCCGCCGTGTGTCTCCCATGCTCGGCACTTGTAGGTATTCGGAGTTTGCATCGGTTTGGTAAGTCGGGATGACCCCCTAGCCGAAACAGTGCTCTACCCCCTACAGTGATACATGAGGCGCTACCTAAATAGCTTTCGAGGAGAACCAGCTATCTCCGAGCTTGATTAGCCTTTCACTCCGATCCACAGGTCATCCGCTAACTTTTCAACGGTAGTCGGTTCGGTCCTCCAGTCAGTGTTACCTAACCTTCAACCTGCCCATGGATAGATCGCCCGGTTTCGGGTCTATTCCCAGCGACTAGACGCCCTATTAAGACTCGCTTTCGCTACGCCTCCCCTATTCGGTTAAGCTCGCCACTGAAAATAAGTCGCTGACCCATTATACAAAAGGTACGCAGTCACAGAACAA
>NZ_JAKUMP010000028.1:0-7363 GCF_026341415.1 Pseudomonas sp. MCal1 | reverse complement strand
TGTGTTTGCTCGCACGAACATCATCAATCAAATCGGCGTTCTTGTTTGTGTGTTTCCCGAGATTCCGTGAAGAACCATAAAAAAGGCCCATGCACATGCATGGGCCTTTTCATTTACAGCTTCGCTTACACGTAGAACGACTTCAGCGGCGGGAAGCCATTGAACTCTACGGCGCTGTAGCTGGTGGTGTACGCACCGGTCGACAGCCAGTAGAGGCGATCACCAATCGCCAGATTCAGCGGCAGGCCGTACTTGTAGTTTTCGTACATGATGTCGGCGCTGTCGCAGGTCGGGCCGGCGATCACGACTTCTTCCATCTCGCCTTTCTTCTCGGTCCAGATCGGGAACTTGATCGCTTCGTCCATGGTTTCGATCAGACCGGAGAACTTGCCCACATCGGTATAAACCCAACGCTCGACGGCGGTACGGGATTTACGCGCGACCAGTACCACTTCGCTGACCAGGATGCCGGCGTTGGCAATCAGTGAACGGCCCGGCTCCAGAATGATTTCCGGCAGATCATCACCGAAGTCTTCCTTGAGGAAGCGGATGATTTCTTCGGCGTAGGTTTCCAGGCTGTTGGTGCGGGTGATGTAGTTGGCCGGGAAGCCACCGCCCATGTTGATCAGCTTCAGGTGGATACCGTCTTCTTCTTTCAGGCGCTCGAAAATCACTTTGACCTTGGCGATCGCGGCGTCCCAGACGCTGATGTCACGCTGTTGCGAACCGACGTGGAACGAGATGCCGTAAGGCACCAGACCCAGATCGCGGGCGAGGATCAGCAGGTCCATGGCCATGTCGGTCTGGCAGCCGAATTTGCGCGACAGTGGCCAATCGGCTGTGGTCGAGCCTTCGGTCAGGATGCGCACATAAACTTTGGCGCCCGGTGCGGCCTTGGCGATGTTGCGCAGGTCGGCTTCCGAGTCGGTGGCGAACAGACGCACGCCCTTCTCAAAGAAGTAGCGAATGTCCTTGGACTTTTTGATGGTGTTGCCGTAGCTGATCTGGTCCGGGCTGACGCCCCGGCTCAACACTTTGTCCAGCTCATAGATCGAGGCGATGTCGAAGCTCGAACCTTTCTCTTTGAGCAGGTCGATGATCTCGACGGCCGGGTTGGCCTTGACCGCGTAGTAGACCTTGGCGAATTCGAAACCGGCGCGCAGGTCATCGTAGGCCTGGGCGATCATCGCGGTGTCGATCACCACGAACGGGGTTTCCTGTTTGTCGGCGAATGCCTTCATTTTCTGAAAGGTTTCGCGCGCGAAATAGTCTTCGACCTGGATCGACATACCTGGGAGCTCCTATGGGCAAACTCGTGAAATCAATGGGTGCAAATGAACGCCCTCCGTATCCCCACTTTGGTTCGCCTACTTCCCAAGGCATGTCGCCGAAAGCAAAAAGGCCATGGGAAATGTAGTCTTTCTTTCCCTTGGCCTTGCTGTCTCGTCGTCAGTACTTGAGCCGGATGGATCGTTTCCAGCATGGACGTTCGGCGCGAACTTTAGGGCGTGAGGGGCCTGAGATCAACTAAAAATGTCGCGTTTTTGCACGCTTCTGACGTGCGTCGCGGATATCACTCTTTGTAGCCGACCGAGATGACGGTCAGATGTTCCGCAGTAATTTTCTGGTGTTAAAAATACCTGCACGTTCGATGCTGATGTGCACCAAGTCTCAGGAAAGTACGATCACTTCAACATCGGCGACGTTAGCTGCGAGAAGGGGCGGTGCGGGGGGATTTATGAATTTACGCTGACACCGTCGGACGGATTCGGCCATTTGATGTGTTGATATTTATTGCCGGCTTGGCGTTGGCAATGAGGCCCCGGCTTTCAGGTTCCTGTGGTCGAAAAAAAAGGGCTGTTGAACAGCCCTTTTGCATTTTGTCAGGCCACCGTTTCGGCCGGTGACACGATATTGGTCTTCATTCCGCGCGATCGACCCGAACTCAGGTACGCCGCAATCGACTCCTGGGTGACCTCGCCGAGGAATACCCGCTCGGCATCCATCACCGGCAACCAGGCACGATTGAACTCGTACATCCGTGACAAGAGGATGCGCAAATGCTCGTCGTACGCCGCCGTGGCGTTGAACTCGCGCAGGAACTGGGCACAGGTGCCGGTCTGGCGATGCAGGTCGCGACGGCGCACATAACCCAGTGCCTTGTTCTCGGCGTCGGTGACGACGACATAGCGGCGGTCATGCTCGTCCATCAACTCCAGCGCATCGGCCACCGGGGTTTCCGGGCTCACCGATGGCGCGTTGTCTGCCGCGTCTTCGGCTTTCACCAGTAGCAGGCGTTTGAGGGTGCTGTCCTGGCCGACGAAGTTGCTGACAAAGTCGTCTGCCGGATGCGCCAGCAGCGTGTCCGGATGATCGATCTGCAACAGCTTGCCGGCGCGGAAGATCGCGATCTTGTCGCCCAGTTTGATCGCTTCGTCGATGTCGTGGCTGACCATGATCACGGTCTTGTTCAACGCGCGCTGCATCTCGAAGAACTCGTTCTGGATCATTTCGCGGTTGATCGGGTCCACCGCACCGAACGGTTCGTCCATCAGCAACAGCGGTGCATCCGCGGCCAGCGCGCGGATCACGCCGATCCGTTGCTGTTGGCCGCCGGACAGTTCGCGCGGGTAACGATGCAGATACTGCTTGGGCTCAAGCTTGATCATGCTCATCAGTTCGCGGGCGCGGTCGTGGCATTTCTGTTTATCCCAACCGAGCAGTTTCGGCACGACGACGATGTTCTCTTCGATGGTCATGTTCGGGAACAGACCGATCTGCTGGATCACGTAGCCGATGTTGCGGCGCAGGGTCACTTCGTCGAGGTCGGTGGTGTCTTCGCCGTTGATCAGGATCTTGCCGGAGGTCGGCTTGATCAGGCGGTTGATCATTTTCAGCGTTGTGCTTTTGCCGCAACCCGATGGCCCGAGGAACACACAGATTTCGCCTTCATTGACGGTCAGGCTTACCGAGTCCACGGCTTTCACATCTTTGCCGTTGCTTTGGAAGGTCTTGCTGAGGTTTTGAAGTTCGATCATTTGAGGAGTCCTTTTGGAGTCAGCGAACGTTGCAGCCACTGCAAAATGAGGTCGGCGAAAATCGCCAGAAGACTGACCAGCAGCGCGCCGACGATGAGCATCGACATGTCGCTGCGGCTGATGGAGGCGAGGATCAGCACGCCAAGGCCGCCGGCGCCGATGGTCGCGGCGATGGTCATCACGCCGATGTTCATCACCACGGCGGTGCGTACGCCCGCGAGGATCACCGGTACCGCAATCGGCAACTCGACCATGCGCAGGCGCTGGCCGAAGGTCATGCCGATGCCGCGAGCAGCTTCGCGGATGCCCGGCTCGACGCCGGTCAGGGCGAGGTAGGTGTTGCGCATGATCGGCAGCAGTGAATAAAGGAACACCGCCGTGATTGCCGGCATCGGGCCGAGGCCCTGGCCGAATTTCGAATAGAACGGCAGCAGCAGACCGAACAGGGCAATCGACGGCACGGTGAGCAATACCGTGGCGCTGGCCTGCAAGGGACCTGCGAGCGTCGGAAATCGAGTCATCAAAATCCCCAGCGGCACGCCGATGAGGATTGCCAGACTGACGGCGATGCCGACCAGGGTGATGTGCTGCCAGGTCAGGTGCATCACCTGCTGCCAGTCGAGGTGGGAAAAGGCGTTCAAAAATTCCATGACTTTTCCTCCTTTAATTCAGTGGATGCTGGCGCAGGAAATCGGCAGCGACTTTCGACGGGCTTTCGTGATCGACATCGACCCGCGCGTTGAGCTGGCGCATGGTTTCGTCGTCGAACAGTTCAGCCAGCGGCTTGAGTTGCTCCGCCAGTTGCGGATGGGCGTCGAGGTAGGCCTGACGCACCACAGGAGCGGCGGTGTAGTCCGGGAAGTAATGCTTGTCGTCCTCCAGCAGCTTCAGGCCGAAAGCATTGAGGCGACCGTCGGTGGTGTAGACCAGACCGGCAAACACCTGCCCGTTGCGCAGCGCGGTGTAGACCAGGCCTGCGTCCATCTGTCGGATGTTCTTGCGGGTCAGGTTCATGTCGTAAAGCTTGACCATGCCGTCCAGACCGTCGGAGCGGTTGGCGAACTCGGTGTCCAGCGCGACCAGGTGGTTGGTCTTGGCTTCAGCCTTCAGCACGTCGTTCAACTGGCTGATATTGCTGATCTGCGGATATTCCTCGGCCACCTTTTTCGGCAGGGCGAGGGCGTAGGTGTTACTGAATTTCGACGGCGTGAGCCAGACCAGGCCTTTTTTCGCGTCGAGTTCTTTTACCCGGGCGTAGGACTGTTCGCTGTCGAGTTTCTCGGTGACATGGTTGTAGGCCACCAGCGACACACCGGTGTATTCCCAGAGCATGTCCAGCTGTCCGCTTTCGTGGGCGCTGCGGGCCAGGTTGCTGCCCAGGCCGCCGGTGATCCGCGCGTCGTAACCTTTGCTGCGCAGGTATTGCGCGGTGATTTCCGCGAGCAGCGTCTGCTCGGTGAATACCCGGGCGCCAAGACGGATAACGGGCTTTTCAGCGGCTTGCGCCAATCCCGCGAACAGCAGGGCGCAGCCTAAGATCAAGCTAAGTCGTTTCATGTTCATTCCTTCGCAAGAGCCTTAAGACGGGCGCAAACCGCGTTCCAGCCAGAGACGGCTGGCGAGGGTGACCACGCCATCGAGCAGCAGGGCCAGCAGCGCGGTGCACGCGGCGCCGAGCAGCAGTTGCGGCTGATTGTTCAGGGCGATGCCGGGGAAGATCAGGCTGCCAAGGCTGTTGGCGCCGATCAGGAAGGCCAGCGGTGCGGTACCGACGTTGATCGCCAGCGCGACCCGCACACCGCCGACGATGATCGGCACGGCGTTGGGCAATTCGACTTTCCACAACACCTGACGCGGCGTCATGCCGATGCCGACGGCGGCTTCTTTCAGCGAACCCTGAACGTTTTTCAGGCCTTCATAGGTGTTGCGCACAATCGGCAACAGCGAGGCGAGGAACAGAGCGAAGATCGCCGGACCGCTGCCGATGCCGAGAATCCCCAGGGCAATCGCCAGCACGGCCAGCGGAGGCACGGTATTGCCGATATTGAAGATCTGCATGAAGCGTTCAGCGCGGCCGACCATGCTCGGGCGGCTCAGGAAGATACCGGCGGGGATGCCCACGACCAGGGCGGCCAGCATTGAAGCGAGGACGAGAATCAGATGAGCTTGCAGGTAAAACAACAAATCGTCGCGGTAGTGTTCGATCGTGTTGATGCCGATCCAGTGGACCAGCAGGGCCAGGAGCGCGATCACCACCGCACCTCCCATCAGCCCTTTGCCATAGCGGATAGCCACAGGCGGACTCCTTTTTTTAGTCGGCGAACGCAGCTCCGCGTGGCATGCCATTCCTGGCTGCCGGAGTCAGCGTTCGCGAGAAGCGGCTTTTTTTCAGCCCGGCAAAAACGGTCTGAAAGCGAGCCATGAGCGCAGCCTCGTCAGGCTAACTTGCTGATTTTTCAGCCCCTGACGAATTGTCGTAACAGGGGATGGACGTCTCCGTGCTTTAAAAGGTTCCCATCCGAGGCAGCATTTGGCCACCCTTAATGTGCTCAACGGTTCGGTTATTGAATCGAGTTGGGCTATAATCGCCGCCCTTTTTTGAATCACCGCCAGGCGATTTCCCATGACCAACCAGGCCGCCGAAGTCGCGAAACGCCGCACTTTCGCCATTATTTCCCACCCCGATGCCGGTAAAACCACCATCACCGAAAAGCTCCTGTTGATGGGCAAGGCGATTGCCGTGGCCGGTACGGTGAAATCCCGTAAATCCGATCGCCATGCGACATCCGACTGGATGGAGATGGAGAAGCAGCGGGGTATTTCCATTACCACCTCGGTCATGCAGTTCCCGTATCGCGAACACATGATCAACCTGCTCGACACCCCGGGCCACGAAGACTTCTCCGAAGACACCTACCGCACCCTGACCGCGGTGGACTCGGCCCTGATGGTCCTCGACGGCGGTAAAGGTGTAGAGCCGCGGACCATCGCGCTGATGGATGTCTGCCGTCTGCGTGACACGCCGATCGTCAGCTTCATCAACAAACTCGACCGTGACATCCGCGACCCGATCGAACTGCTCGACGAGATCGAGGCCGTCCTGAAGATCAAGGCGGCGCCGATCACTTGGCCGATCGGTTGCTACCGCGATTTCAAGGGTGTGTACCACCTGGCGGGCGATTACATCATTGTCTACACCCCTGGCCACGGCCACGAACGCACCGAAACCCGGATTATCGAGAAGCTCGACTCCGACGAAGCCCGCGCTCACCTGGGCGACGAGTACGACCGCTTCCTCGAGCAGTTGGAACTGGTGCAGGGCGCCTGCCATGAGTTCAACCAGCAGGAGTTCATCGACGGTCAACTGACCCCGGTGTTCTTCGGTACCGCACTGGGCAACTTCGGGGTCGACCACGTACTCGACGCCGTGGTCGACTGGGCCCCGCGCCCGCTGCCGCGTGTGGCCAACGAGCGCACCGTGGAGCCGGTGGAAGAGAAGTTCTCGGGCTTCATCTTCAAGATCCAGGCGAACATGGACCCGAAACACCGCGACCGCATCGCCTTCATGCGTATCTGCTCCGGCAAGTACGAGAAAGGCATGAAGATGCGCCATGTGCGTACCGGCAAGGACGTGCGCATCGGCGACGCCCTGACGTTCTTCTCCTCTGAGCGCGAACAGCTGGAAGAAGCGTACGCCGGCGACATCATCGGCCTGCACAACCACGGCACGATCCAGATCGGCGACACCTTCACCGAAGGCGAAGCCCTGGGCTTTACCGGTATCCCGCACTTCGCCCCGGAACTGTTCCGTCGCGTACGTCTGCGCGACCCGCTGAAATCCAAGCAACTGCGCCAGGGCCTGCAACAGCTGGCCGAAGAAGGCGCGACCCAGGTGTTCTTCCCGGAGCGCACCAACGACATCATCCTCGGCGCCGTCGGTGTGCTGCAGTTCGATGTGGTCGCCAGCCGCCTGAAAGAGGAATACAAGGTCGAGTGCTCCTACGAGCCGATCACCGTGTACTCCGCGCGCTGGATCGAATGCAGCGACAAGAAGAAGCTTGAGGAATTCTCCAACAAGGCGGTGGAAAACCTGGCACTGGACGGCGGCGGTCACCTGACCTACCTCGCCCCGACCCGGGTCAACCTGGCCCTGATGGAAGAGCGCTGGCCGGACGTGAAATTCCGTGCAACCCGTGAGCACCACTAAGCGCTGACTGGTGAGACCCGAAAGCCCACTGATAAAACAGTGGGCTTTTTTTTGGTTCTTCACGGATTACCGGGAAAGACGCTCTTGATCTTCATGAAAAAGAATTCGCTATCCCGGT
>NZ_JAKUMP010000027.1:0-21542 GCF_026341415.1 Pseudomonas sp. MCal1 | reverse complement strand
CTGCGCCAACAGTCAGAATCGAGCCTTGTCCCTCCTCCTCCCTTCAAGTACCAGCATACAAGCGAGCTTGCTCGCGATGGAGCCAAAAATGCCGCTGTAGATTTATGAGTCTGCCAGCACTTTCAACGCCGACTTGCGCTCAACGACTGGCAAGCCACCCAACTTCTCGACCTCTGCGTAAAACCTGACCCAATTCCCTTCGACCTGCCTGAACAATGCAGTAAACGCCGGCACCCACTGGTCATAAAGGCCGAACGGCAACAGCCGTGCGTTATTCAATGGCGCATTGACCCAGGCGTCATAGCGTTTGTCTCCAGCCCACTGGCCATCGCGCATCGCTCGGTAGTCGTGTCGAAACCGTTCGAACTCCGCCGCCTTGCGCTCGCGCATCTGCGTCGTCGCCAGCGGTTGTGCATAGAGCTGTTCAAGTCGTGAGCGGGTATCGAGGATCAACCGAATGAACTGATCCCGTTGTTTCAGCTTCGAGTCGTTTTCCGGGGGCAAGCCCCGAAACGCTCGCCACTGCCGCGTACCTTCCTGCTCGACGAAGGTCGCGAAGGACTCGTTGAACTCAGTGTCGTCCTTCACATAGAAACGCTGGTGGGCCAGTTCGTGGAAGATCAGCGTCGCCAGACGCTCGTCGCCCCAGCCCATCATCGAATTGAGGATCGGGTCGTTGAACCAGCCCAGAGTCGAGTAGGCCTCGACGCCGCCGATCGACACATCCATGCCTTGCAGGCGCTGAATCGCGGCTTCGCCCCGCGCTGCGCTCTGGCTGTAATAGCCGCGATAGGCCACGCAGCCGGCAATCGGGAAGCAATGGTTCTGCGGGCTCAGGGAAAATTCCGGGGTGGCGAACACATTCCACACGACAAACGGCCGACCGATGTCGGCGTAGAGGCGATAGCTTTGGTTGTCCGGCAGGTGCAGGTGTTCGCTGGCGAAGGCCCGGGCTTTTTGTGACTGGGTCAGGTGAGTGCGCAGTCTGGCGTCGCGAGCCGGGTCGGCGATCACCTTGGCCACCGGCTCCCGCGCCCGCAAAAGCTGCAACTGACCGCTGGCCAGCTGGCTGTAATAGCTCAGGCTTGAGCAACCGTTGAGCAACAAAATCATCACACCCGGAAACAAAATCCGCAAAACGCGATCAAGTAACCCATGGCTTGGAAGCGGCCTGATCAAAATAAAAAATCCCCCGGAAAGTCTTCCCAAGACTATCCCGCCCATTGGAGCTTCGCTATGCGCATGTTGATACTGACAGGAAGCGTGCTGACGCTTGCCGGTTGTGCCGGATTCGGAATGCCGACCCCTGACCCCTCGCAAGCCTGGATCGATCTGGATGCCCGGCAACAGGACACGGCGCTGCAGGCGCTGGAAGTCGACAACAAGGCGGCCGTCGATCACCGTTACTTCGAAGTGCTGCCCGGCAGCCATGAGTTGAGGGTGCGTTATCAATTCCCGGTCGAAGCGACCAACATCGGCCCGGATGCCGAGCCGCTGTGGCGCGATTGTCAGTTGAACGTGAAATTCAAGGATTTCAATGCCGGCCAGC
This sequence comes from Pseudomonas sp. MCal1, assembly GCF_026341415.1. Lineage (NCBI taxonomy): Bacteria > Pseudomonadati > Pseudomonadota > Gammaproteobacteria > Pseudomonadales > Pseudomonadaceae > Pseudomonas > Pseudomonas sp. MCal1. The sequence continues at coordinate 19,993 of NZ_JAKUMP010000027.1, read as the reverse complement.
GTTATCAGTTGCAGGCGGGAAGCATCGGTTTCCGTCCATGGGCCAAGCTCTACGATCAACAACGCAACGTGGTGGGACAGGGCACGCCGGCGGGCTGCCAGCGAACCTGATCGGCGTTATGCTGGATGTCCGAACTCACGGACATCCATCATGCGCACGTTGATGCTGTTGCTGGCCGCAGGCTTGCTCACTGGTTGCCAGATACCGTTGCCCCCCGTCGATCCCAATATGGCCTGGGTCGAATTCTCGACGCCGTCCCCCGGCGGGAAACTGCTGATGGCCGAGCGCCTCGACAACCAGCGGCTGACTGACGGGCGTTTTTTCCAGGTCACCCCCGGCAGCCACGAGTTACGGGTGCGCTTCGACTTTGAAGTGTTCGGCGGAGGCGGCAGCCTGATGACCGGCCCCGTTGAGCGGCTGTGCTATCTGACCATCCGCTACGATCATTTCGAGGCGGGACAGCGTTACAGGCTGGAAGGCCGTTCGTTGGCGTTTACCCCGAGTGCCCGCCTGTACAACGACAAGCGGGAAATCGTCGCCGAGGACCGTGAGGTCAACTGCATCATCTGAGGCGCATCAGCGGTCATTCTTCTGATAGATGATGGCTTTGGTGCCGTTGTCGCAGGTGCCGACGATCATGGCGACGTCGTGTTTTTCAGCCTCCTCCCTGGAGACAATCTCCAGGGTGTAGGAGGGCACGGCATTCGCCTGAATCTTGATTTCGATCTCTTGCTTGAGTTCTTCGCAGTCTTTGGGCGCTGCGAAGGCCGAGGTTGCCAACACGCCACAGATAACCGCCAAGGCAAAACGTTTCATGGTTGAAGCTCCATCGAAGCAGCGCGCACGAAGATGCGCGAAAGCTGCTGTCATTTATACGACCACATTTTTGCCTGGCGGGTTCTGATCCGGCTCAATCCCGTCAGCCAACCAGCGACGCGTCGAGAGTGATCTTCGCATTCAGCACCTTGGACACCGGGCAACCTTCCTTGGCCTTGTTGCTCAATTCTTCGAACTGCGCCTGGGTTGCTCCCGGGATTTTTGCCTTGAGGATCAGTTTCACTGCGGTGATCGCAAAGCCGCCATCCACCTGATCCAGTGTGACCTCCGCCTGGGTGTCGATGCTGTCGGCCTTGAGCCCGGCGTCACCGAGAATCATCGAGAACGCCATGGAGAAACAACCTGCATGAGCGGCGCCGATCAGTTCTTCCGGATTGGTGCCCTTGCCGCCCTCGAAGCGCGCCTTGAAGCCGTAGGGCGCTTCCCGCAGGACGCCGGTTTCGGTGGAAATCGAGCCGATGCCGGTTTTCAGGTCACCTTCCCAATGTGCGGATGCCTTCTTCACGATAGCCATGTGTGCCTCCTTCAAATCGGGCGCGAAATGCCGCGCCGTCGTGGTTTTTGCCTGCAAGGCTTCTGAGGATAGACGCCGGAACAAAGTTCAGCCCAACTGAATCGTTGACTTTTTTAGTAGGAAATTTCTGATCGGCTATTGAAACTCGGGTATATGCCCTCATTGCACAGAACACGCTTATGAATTGGGCAGGTTTGCGTTCGCCAAGAACAAACCTGCACCCTCAATCGGAGATGCAGGTTTATGAAGCAACTGTCCGACGTAAAGTTTTCCACCCTCGATCTGGTGCCGGTGCGCGAGAACGGCAGCCCGGCCCAGTCGCTGCGCAACTCGCTGGATCTGGCGCAGCATGTCGAAAAATTTGGCTACACGCGGTTCTGGGTCGCCGAGCACCACAACATGGATGGCATCGCCAGTTCTGCCACCTCGGTGTTGCTGGGGTATCTGGCCGGTGGCACGTCGACCATCCGTGTCGGCTCCGGTGGTGTGATGCTGCCCAACCACGCGCCGCTGGTGATCGCCGAGCAGTTCGGCACCCTTGAAAGCCTGTATCCGGGGCGGATCGACCTCGGCCTGGGCCGTGCGCCGGGTTCCGATCAGATGACCGCCCGCGCCCTGCGCCGTGAGCGCTCCGGCAGTGCCGATGATTTCCCGGAAGACGTGGCTGAGCTGGTGCGCTTCCTCGGCCCGCGCACTCCGGATCAGCGCGTGATCGCGATGCCAGGCACCGGCACCAATGTGCCGATCTGGCTGCTCGGTTCCAGCCTGTTCAGTGCGCAGCTGGCCGGTGAGCGCGGTTTGCCCTACGCCTTCGCCTCGCATTTCGCACCGCGCTTCATGCACGAGGCGATCCGCGTCTACCGCAATCACTTCAAGCCGTCAGCGGTGCTCGATAAACCGTACGTGATGCTCGGCGTGCCGCTGGTGGCGGCCGACACTGATGAACAGGCCGATTACCTGGCAACGTCGGTGTACCAGCGAATCCTCGCGCTGATGCGTGGGCAAAGTCTGGTGCAACGTCCGCCGGTGAAAACCATGGACGGACTGTGGTTGCCTCATGAGCGTGAGGCGGTGGGTGATTTCCTCGGTCTGGCGATGGTCGGCAGTCCGCAGAAAATCCGCGCGAAACTCGAAGTGCTGATCGAACAGACTCAGGCTGATGAACTGATCTTCACCTGCGACCTGTACGAACACGCCGATCGCCTGCATTCCTACGAGTTGCTGGCGCAGGTGATGAAGGGCTGAAATCCTGCATCCGTGCACAAAAAAAGCCGACGCATTGCGTCGGCTTTTGTTTTTCCGGGGTGATCAGCCGCGGGTGTAAACGATCTCTTTGGTGCCGCCTTCGCAGGTGCCGACGACTTTGCCGTCACTGGCCGCACCCTTGTCGACAACCTCCAGCGAATACCCGGAAACGCCCTTGGCATCCAGCTTGGCCGCGATTTCAGCCTTCAGTTCTTCACAGGGCTTGCCGGCAGCAAACGCACCACCCGCAAGGCTCAACAAACCTACTGCCAATATCAACTTCTTCATCGGTCGCACTCCCTGGTCGGATTAATTAAGGCGGGCATCGAGCCGTTCGCTCGATGCACTCACCTCGTAGCGCATTGCCATTCCTATGGCACTCGGCCAGCGCGCAAGTTCAGAAGCGTAGACCAAACTCAGCTGCTGGCAATCCGGAACCCGACTTTCAGGGTCACTTGAAAGTGGGCAGCCTTGCCGTCCTTGATGTGGCCGCGGGTTTCGGTCACTTCGAACCATTCCAGATGCTTGATGCTCTTGTTGGCCTCGGCCAACGCATTGTTGATGGCGTCTTCGATGCTGCTGGTGGACGAGCCGACCAGCTCGACTTTCTTGTAGGTGTGATGGTCACTCATGGTGTTCTCCTTGAAGTGTGCAATTGAGCCTAGCAGCGATTTGCCGTGTTGATTTCGGCGTCCTGGGCGAAGGGAAGTTCAGATTTTCTGCACTTTCCGGAAGCCGTGAAGTCCCAAACAACACACGCCACTCATCACCAATGCAGGAGAGCCACCATGGCCAACACCTCGTTACGCAAAGCCTCGTTGCAAAGCATGGAAGCGGAGATCGAGAGTCTGCTCAAGTCGTTGGAAAGCCTGAAGGACGACGCTTCGGACGAGTCGCGCAAGACCCTTAAGGCGCTCAAGGGCAACGCCGAAAGCGCGTTGAAACACTCGCGCAGCCTGCTCAGCGATGCCTACGAAGAAGTCAAAGTCAAAACCCGCGAGACCGGGATCGCCACCCGCGATTACGCGCAGGAACATCCGTGGACGACTGCCGGTGTGGCGGTCGGTGCGCTGGGTCTGCTGGCCGCTTACTTGCTGTTCAAGCGCGGCGAGTGATCCGCCTGGCGCAGCTCGTTCCTGAGCCACTGCGCCAATTGCCGGGCGCGCCCGTCTGCGGCGCGCTTGGGTAGCCACAACGCCAGTTGCGCCGGGGTTTCAATGAAACCCCACGGCGCGACCAGGCGACCGGCCTTCAAGTCTTCGGTCACCAACGGTTCCGGCGCGATCGCCACGCCCAACCCGGCGACGGCCGCTTCCAGCAAGTAATACAAATGCTCGAAACCTTGCCCCAACTTCAACGCCTTGGCGTCGAGGCCGCTTTGCTGAGCCCAGCTCGGCCAGGCTTGCGGGCGTGAAGTCGTGTGCAGCACGGGTTCGTCGAGCAGGGCAATGGGCGGTGCCGATTGCAGGCGCGGGTAGCCGCTGAACAGCGGGCTCATGACCGGGCCGATGCGCTCGCTCGCCAGCTCGTACACCTGCATGTCCGCCGGCCATGGCGGTTCGGCGAACAGCAGCAATGCATCCAGCCCCGGGCGTCGTGGATCGAGATCGCCTTCTCCGGCCGACAGGTGCAGACGCAAATCCGGCAGATCGGCATTCAAGCGTCCCAGTCGCGGAATGAACCAGCGCGCCAGCAGACTCCCGGAGCAACCGAGCACGAACGGCGCATCGGCGGTGCTTTGGGTCAGTTCCGCGCAAACGCTGCGCAAGCGGTTGAACGCCTCGCCGCTGGCATCGCGCAGTCGGATGCCGGCATCTGTGAGTTTCAGGCCACGACCGTCCTTGACGAAAAGACTGACGCCGAGATGCTCCTCCAGCACCTTGAGCTGGCGGCTGACCGCACCGTGGGTCACATGCAGCTGTTCCGCAGCCTGGCTGACGCTATTCAGGCGGGCGGTGGCTTCGAAGGCACGCAAGGCGTTAAGCGGGGGAAGGTCATGGCTCATGATATCTGTGAGTTTTCCTGACAGGTTGTGGCGATCTTATCGGTTTTCAGCCTGGAAGGTCAGGGGTAGAGTGAACGCCATTGTCTTCTCGTGAAATCCGCTGGAGCGAACCATGACCCAGACTTCGAACACCTCCGATCTGCGTAACGGCCCTGACGCCAACGGCCTGTTTGGCTCGTTCGGCGGCCGTTACGTTGCCGAAACCCTGATGCCGTTGATCCTCGACCTGGCTCGCGAATACGAAGCGGCCAAGGACGATCCGGCGTTCAAAGAAGAATTGGCCTACTTCCAGCGCGACTATGTCGGACGTCCGAGCCCGCTGTACTTCGCCGAGCGCCTGACCGAATTCTGCGGCGGCGCCAAGATCTACCTCAAGCGCGAAGAGCTGAACCACACCGGCGCGCACAAGATCAACAACTGCATCGGCCAGATCCTGCTGGCGCGGCGCATGGGCAAGAAACGCATCATCGCCGAGACCGGCGCCGGCATGCACGGCGTGGCCACCGCCACGGTAGCTGCGCGTTTCGGTCTGGACTGCGTGATCTACATGGGCACCACCGACATCGAGCGTCAGCAGGCCAACGTGTTCCGCATGAAGCTGCTGGGCGCCGAGGTGATCCCGGTGGTCGCCGGCACCGGTACGCTGAAAGACGCAATGAACGAAGCGCTGCGTGACTGGGTGACCAACGTCGACAGCACCTTCTACCTGATCGGCACCGTGGCCGGTCCGCATCCTTATCCAGCCATGGTCCGCGACTTCCAGGCCGTGATCGGCAAGGAAACCCGCGACCAGCTGCAAGCCCAGGAAGGTCGTCTGCCGGACAGCCTGGTGGCGTGCATCGGCGGCGGTTCCAATGCCATGGGCCTGTTCCACCCGTTCCTCGATGACAAGAGTGTGGAAATCATCGGCGTCGAAGCCGCCGGTTACGGCATCGAAACCGGTAAGCACGCGGCCAGTCTCAACGGCGGTGTACCGGGCGTGTTGCACGGCAACCGTACTTTCCTGCTGCAGGACGACGATGGTCAGATCATCGACGCACACTCGATTTCCGCCGGCCTCGACTATCCGGGCATCGGCCCTGAACACGCGTGGTTGCATGACATCGGTCGCGTCCAGTACACCTCGGTGACCGACGACGAAGCCCTCGCCGCATTCCACCAGTGCTGCCGTCTGGAAGGGATCATTCCGGCACTGGAAAGCGCTCACGCCCTGGCCGAAGTATTCAAACGCGCACCGAAACTGCCGAAGGATCACCTGATGGTGGTCAACCTGTCCGGCCGTGGCGACAAAGACATGCAGACCGTCATGCACCACATGGAAACTTCCAAGCAGGAGAAACACTGATGAGCCGCCTGCAAACCCGTTTTGCCGAACTCAAGCAACAGAACCGCGCCGCGCTGGTGACCTTCGTCACTGCTGGCGACCCGGACTACGACACTTCGCTGGCCATCCTCAAAGGCTTGCCGAAAGCCGGTGCCGACGTGATCGAACTGGGCATGCCCTTCACCGACCCGATGGCCGATGGTCCGGCGATTCAGCTGGCGAACATCCGGGCCTTGGGCGCCAAGCAGAACCTGATCAAAACCCTGCAAATGGTCCGCGAATTCCGCAAGGACAACAGCGACACGCCGCTGGTGCTGATGGGGTACTTCAACCCGATCCACAAGTTCGGCGTCGAGCGCTTCATCGCCGAAGCCAAAGAGGCCGGCGTTGATGGCTTGATCGTGGTCGACATGCCGCCGGAGCACAACTCTGAGCTGTGCGATCCGGCTCAGGCTGCGGGCATCGACTTCATCCGCCTGACCACCCCGACCACCGATGATGCGCGTCTGCCGAAAGTGTTGAACGGCAGCTCCGGCTTCGTTTACTACGTGTCGGTCGCCGGTGTGACCGGTGCCGGCGCGGCGACGCTGGAACACGTCGAGGAAGCGGTGGCGCGTCTGCGTCGTCATACCGATCTGCCGATCAGCATCGGTTTTGGTATTCGCACGCCGGAGCAGGCCGCGTCCATCGCGCGTCTGGCCGATGGTGTGGTGGTGGGCTCGGCGCTGATCGATCACATCGCCAACGCGACCACGCCGGACCAGGCCATCGACGGCGTGTTGAGCCTTTGCTCGGCGCTGTCCGAGGGCGTGCGTAAGGCTCGCGTCAGCTGAAGGTAAAGTTCCTGATACAGAGGAATTAGAGACTCCACGCACAGACTAACCAAGCAAGACCGAGGGATTCAGAACCACGTTCTGAATCCCTTTTTGCTGTCAGTGCAGTGAGGAAAGACCCGATGAAAATGCCGAAACGTCTGATTGCCAGTCTGGGCGTGCTGATGATCAGCGCCACGCCGCTGTTGGCCAGCGCCGATCCGCGCGACGATCACGACCACGGCGGCCCGCAACAGGGCCACTACGACAATCGCGGTGGCGATCATCATGATTGGCAAAGCAACCATCGCGGTGGCCCGCCGCCTCGGGATTTCGGCCCGGTGCGTCAGGTGATCCGCGACAATCATGGCTACTTCGTTCGCGGTGCGCCGCCACCTCCAGGCATCCATCTGGTACGTGGCCGGCCGCTGCCCCATGGCTATTACGGCGAACGGCTGGATAACCGGGCGTTGAGTCGTCTGCCGTATTACCCGGGTTATGAATGGCGTCGTGCCGGCGGTGACATCGTGCTGATCGCGGTGGGCAGCGGGGTCGTTTACGAAGTGTTGGATGGCGTTCTGTACTGATCGTCAGGCAATAAAAAAGACCGCAGCCTTTATTGGCTGCGGTCTTTTGTTTTCAGGGCCGGTGTTTTTCAGGGTAATTCCAGTCCGCCGGACGCTTTGTGCAGTTTGCGCAGATGCTCGCCGATCTGCTTCACATTCGCCTCGTTGGCCGCGATCTCGGCCGCTCGTTTTGGCTCAAGAAGCGCGCGCACTTCCTTGTCGAGATCGCCGGTCAGAGCCAGCAACTGTTTCTGGCGCTGGCTGCTTTCCGCTTCAAGCCGGCTGAATTCGCTCGGTTGCGGCAGGCCATAACCCCGGGAATCGAGCAGTTCTGCCGGTCGACTGAGGAAGCCGCTGTTGGCGAGGATCTGCTGCAACGTCGCATTGGCCTTGTCCATACCGCCGTTCTCCAGCTCCCGGGCGCCGAGGTAGCGTTGCTTGACTTCATCCTGAGCCAGCAACAATTGGCGGCGGAAACTGGCTTGCTCCAGCAATAGCAGTGCGGCGCTGGTGCGCAAGTCGGCCCGTTCGAACCAGGGGCGGCGCTCTTCGGCAGACAGCGAAAGCCATTCCTCGACGGTTGTCTGCTTGATCGGCAATTGCTTCTTCAAGACATCGAACATCGCCTGATAACGGTCACGGAACGAGTCGAAACGATAACCCAGGCGCAATGCCTCTTTCGGATCATCGAGCACGCTGGTGTCGGCCAGGCCACGCCCCTTCAATACTTCCAGCAAGCCGTTGGGCATGATGCTGTCGAGGCCGGTGAGCCGGGCGTTGTTGCTGCCGCTGCGCAGCAGTTTCAGGCCTTCGACGGCGCAGTTGTTGGAGAGGAAGAAGTAATTGCCGTCGTAGCTCCAGTGCATTTCGGCAGCGTGTTCGACAACGCCCTCGATTTCACTGCGCGAGAGGTTCAGTGGCACAGATGCCAGACTGCGCAGTTCGGTTTTGGTGTATTCGTCGATCACCTGCGCCAGCGGCAGCACGAACAGTCGTGACGGGTACTTGCCGACCAGACCGTCCCAGCTCGACAGCTGCACGTCACCGACAAAGGCGCGGTATGACAGCACCAGATGCTGATCCAGATCCAGTCGGCAGTCCGGCCCGCGCGGCCGGCCCGGTGTGCAGATCACCAGACGCAGCATGCTGTGGCCCCAACGGCTGACCCAGTTCTGGTTGGCTTCGGCCAACAGGTAATCCACCGCGTACACGCGCTCCGGATCGACCTGGCCCAGGGGCTGTTTGGCAAAGTCGTTGCCGGCATTGAGGAAGGCGAAGGTTTTGGCGCACGCATCCTTGGCCGGCGGTGCCCAGCCGAAGTGTTGCTGGTAATAGCGATACAGCGCCGGGCGTCGGCAGGCGTAACTCGGGTCGAGGAGGAAATACTCCATGTTGACCGCGACAAACTCCTTCGGGCTGGAGATTTCGTAGAGATCGGGGCTGCGGGCGATCTGCCGGTTGTGCTGTTCCCGCTCACCCCGGCGCCCGACGTATTGCTGCCAGCCGGCAAGATCGAGCAGGCGTGGATCATCGCTGAGGGTGAAGCGCCGACCGTTCTGGCCGCGGCATTCATCGGGAATGCCGATCAGCCCGGCGCTGTTGTTGCGCCGGGTGCAGCGCTGGATCAGCGTGCGTTCGGCCGCCGGCCACAAGCGCGCGCGATCGTAAATATGGGTGATTTCGTGCAGCACTGTGGCCAGCAGTTCGCGGCGAACCGTGCCGTGGGGGCGATTGGTTTTTTCTTGCGCCGCACTGCCGTCGGTAAGGCTGGCGAGCAGTTTGCGGTTCAGGTCCAGCTCGGAGACGAGCGTCGCCTGGCCGTAGGCGTTACCGGGCATGTCGTCGGTCCAGCCGACATCGATGCGCCGGTCCAGGCGTTCGATGAAACTTGGCGGCAAGGCCTGCATGGCTTCATCGAGCAGCGCCTGGCTGGCTTGTTGTTGGGCGGGGCTCAGGCCATCGGTCTTGAGCTGCAATTGCAGGCCGGCGTGGGCGTTGTTGCCAAGCAGCAACAACGCCCCGGCCAGCAGCCAGGCGCCGAATGACTTCACAGTGCGAGGATGGCTTCGGCGAGTACCTGATCACTGGCGTCGCGAGCTTCCGGCACGCGGGTGCGCAAGGTATTGAAGGCGGCTTCCAGGTTTGCACCACGGATATCACCGTCGGTGGCCACGAAACTGGCGGCGTCGTCGTGGGCTTCGCGGATGATTTTCGAATCGCGAATCGACGTGGTGGTGTCGGAGGTGAAATCAATGGTGCGCTGGGAGGCGCGGACGATGATGTTACTGGTGGCTACCAGGGTGTGCGCCTGGGCCATATCGGCTAACAACAGCATGCCAAGGGCGGCAGCAATCAGCGGGCTACGCATGGAACGACTCCGAAAAGACAGGGATGACTATTGGACGAGAATTGCCTGTGCCAGTTCAAGGTCGCTGACATGAAGTTTTGGCCGGCTTTTGCGCAGGTAATGCAGGGCGGATTCCAGCTGTGCGCCGCGCATCTGGCCGTCACTGGCAACGAACGCTGCAGCATCGTCCTGCGCGGCGATGATCAGTTTACGGTCGAACGGCGCGGAAGACACCATGCCGGTGGCCCAGACGCTGACCACGGTGTTTTGTGTGGACACATCGAAGGCGTCTGCCAGAGGAGTCCAGCAGGCGGCGATCAGTACGGAGGGGATGAGCAGATTTGAAAGAAAACGCATGGGACTCGGCAACTGTTGGCGAGTCCCAAGGCTAGCGCAATGCCCGGACTGGAGCCAGCGCCGAAACATCGGGACATGACCGGCGTGTCCCGGAATGTTCCTGTCGCTTAGATCGTCAGAATGGCCTGGGCCAGCTGTGCGTCGGTCGCGTTCAGTTGCGGAGCCTGATGACGGATGTGATCCAGTGCGCTCTCCAGTTTCACGCCACGGATTTCGCCTTCGCTGGCCACGAAGCTGGCAGCGTCGTCACGGGCGGCGAGCACGATCTTGTCGTCACGGAAGGACGAAGTGACCTCGGACGTGGCATCGGAGGAGGACTTGAGCGCGCCAACCACGGCGTCGGTAGTAACGATGAAGCTGCTGGCACTGGCGTTGGCAGCTACGGCCAGCAGGGCGGCGGCGCTGAGCAGACGAAGGCGGGACATGGGAGAACTCCTGTGGGTAAACCGTATTGAGAGGTGGCTCGGTGTCTGAGGGTCAGACGCCATTCGCACAGCATTCGCCACGTTCTGCATGGATCTTAGGCTCACCTTGCGGATTCGCACAGTGGTCAGGGTGCTGGCCTGAACACATTTTTCGCAACTGTACTTATCGTTTGTTTGGTTTTTAAAACTGTACCTATCTGATGTTTCAGGCTTGGGTATCAGGTTTTTCAGGCCTGAAACGACAAGACCCGTCGCGGTTTCCCGCGACGGGTCTTGTGTATTCAATTCGGGTTGCTGGCGGTGGGTCTAGCGACCAGAGCCAGCGACGCTACTTAGCGCCAGAACGGCTTGCTCAGCTCTTCGTAGCGTTGTGCTTCGCTAATCCCGGCGTCAGCCAGCAGACGCGAATCCAGACGAGCCAGTTGGTGGCGGCTGGAGATGCGGCGCTGCCACAGCATCAGGTTGGCGATAACGCGCAGAGGCAGGGAAGCCTGGGTTTTTACAGCTTTGTCTTCGAAGAACAGTTCGGAACTGAGTGTACGTTCCATGATTGACATCCTTCCGCTTGTGGCGGGATTAGGTAGTGGTTTAACTGGTGCCCATGATCCTCTCGTTTGGCCAGACTCTCTAGATACAGTTCACCTGTATTGTGAGTGACCAGTTAACTGTTTATAGGGGGTGTACGGGTCAAAATTGCGCAAACTGTACCTGTCTGCGCCTATTTGGTGCATTTTTGCCCAGTTCGGTGGTTTAAGTAGGGAAAGACTGTAGGAAATGACCGGTACAGCAGTACAGTTTTTGTAGGGATTGGGGATTTTGAGAATCCCGCTGACGAAACTGTGTTTGCGCCAGCGGGAAATCTGTGCGGATTACACGGCCAGCATGCGTCCGGTTTCTTCCAGATTGATATGCCAGCTCAGGGCATCACGCAGGATGTGCGGCGTGTGGCCGCCAATGGCGCAGGCTTTTTCGAAGTAGTCGTTCAGCGCCTGGCGGAAATCCGGGTGTACACAGTTATCGATGATCACCCGGGCGCGTTCCCGGGGCGCCAGGCCTCGCAGGTCGGCCAGGCCAACCTCGGTCACCAGAATGTCGACGTCATGTTCGGTATGGTCGACGTGGCTGACCATCGGCACCACGCTGGAAATCGCGCCGCCCTTGGCGATCGACTTGGTCACGAAAACCGCCAGATGCGCGTTGCGTGCGAAGTCGCCCGAACCGCCGATGCCGTTCATCATCCGCGTGCCGCAGACGTGGGTGGAGTTGACGTTGCCATAGATGTCGAACTCAAGGGCCGTATTGATGCCGATGATGCCGAGGCGCCGTACCACTTCCGGGTGGTTGGAGATTTCCTGCGGGCGCAGCACCAGCTTGTCCTTGTACTTCTCCAGGTTGCCGAACACGTCGCTGTTGCGCCGCTCCGACAGGGTGATCGAGCTGCCCGAGGCGAAGCTCAGCTTACCGGCGTCGATCAGGTCGAAGGTCGAGTCCTGCAGCACTTCGGAGTACATGGTCAGGTCTTCGAACGGCGAATCGATCAGCCCGCACATCACTGCGTTGGCAATGTTGCCGATCCCGGCCTGCAGCGGTCCGAGCTTGTTGGTCATGCGCCCGGCATCGACTTCCTGCTTGAGGAAGGCGATCAGATGATCGGCGATGGCCTTGGTGTCGACATCCGGCGACGACACAGTGGATGGCGAGTCCGACTGTTGAGTGATGACGATGGCGACAATCTTCTCCGGCGGGATCGGGATCGCAGTGCTGCCGATGCGGTCGTCGACCTTTACCAGTGGAATTGGCGTACGGGTCGGGCGATAGGTCGGAATATAGATGTCATGCAGGCCTTCGAGGTTGGCGTTGTGCGCCAGGTTGATCTCGACGATCACATGTTTGGCGAAGATCGCGAAGCTCGCCGAGTTGCCCACCGAGGTGGTCGGCACGATGTGGCCCTGTTCGGTGATGGCCACGGCTTCGATCACGGCGATGTCCGGCAGCTTCAGTTGCTGATTGCGCAGTTGTTCGACGGTTTCCGACAGGTGCTGGTCGATGAACATCACTTCGCCGGCGTTGATCGCCTTGCGCAAGGTGCTGTCGACCTGGAACGGCATGCGCCGCGACAGCACGCCGGCTTCGGTCAGTTGTTTGTCGAGGTCGTTGCCCAGGCTGGCACCGGTCATCAGGCTGATCTTCAGCGGCGTGACCTTGGCTCGCTCGGCCAGCGCATGGGGCACGGCCTTGGCTTCGCCGGCACGGGTAAAGCCGCTCATGCCGACGGTCATGCCGTCCTCAATCAGCGCAGCGGCGTCGGCGGCGCTCATCACTTTATCCAACAACGAAGGCAGGCGAATACGGTCACGGTACATGGATTATTTTCTCGGGCAGCGAGTAGCAGGATGCGCAGTCTAGTGAATTTCGCGAGCGCCTGTCCCGCTACCAAGGTCGCAAACGAGGCGTCTATTTAGCGGGTTTCAAGTAAAACACCGTTACTGGATCTGCAACAACGCGGCAAATTGTCCGACGGTTTGCGCTAACAAAAACGCCCCGACAAGTCGGGGCGTTCTGTATTGCCGGCGAGGTTTACTCGACCGCTTTGACCATGTCTTCGATGACTTTCTTCGCGTCGCCGAACACCATCATGGTCTTGTCCAGGTAGAACAGTTCGTTGTCCAGACCGGCATAGCCGCTGGCCATCGAGCGCTTGTTGACGATGATGGTCTTGGCCTTGAACGCTTCGAGGATCGGCATGCCGGCAATCGGCGATTTCGGATCGTTCTTGGCGGCCGGGTTGACCACGTCGTTGGCGCCGAGCACCAGCACCACGTCGGCCTGGCCGAACTCGGAGTTGATGTCTTCCATCTCGAACACCTGGTCGTACGGCACTTCGGCTTCGGCCAGCAGTACGTTCATGTGTCCGGGCATCCGACCGGCCACCGGGTGGATCGCATACTTCACGGTCACGCCATGATGGGTCAGTTTCTCGGTGAGCTCTTTCAGCGCATGCTGCGCACGGGCCACCGCCAGACCGTAGCCAGGCACGATGATCACGGTGTCGGCGTTGGTCAGCAGGAAGGTTGCGTCGTCAGCCGAACCGGATTTCACCGGACGGGCTTCCTTCTCACCGGCAGGACCGGCGTCCGCGGTGTTGCCGAAACCGCCGAGCAGTACATTAAAGAAGGAACGGTTCATCGCCTTGCACATGATGTACGAGAGGATCGCACCGCTCGAACCCACCAGCGAGCCGGCAATGATCAGCATCGAGTTGTTCAGCGAGAAGCCGATACCCGCTGCCGCCCAGCCGGAATAGCTGTTGAGCATCGACACCACCACCGGCATGTCGGCGCCGCCGATCGGGATGATGATCAGCACGCCCATGACGAACGCCAGGGCCAGCATCAGGGCGAACGCGGCGAGGTTGCCGGTCAGCATGAAGGTGACGCCGAGGATCAGCGTCGCCAGGCCCAATACTGCGTTCAGCTTGTGCTGACCGCTGAACTGTACCGGTGCGCCCTGGAACAGACGGAACTTGTACTTGCCGGAGAGCTTGCCGAACGCAATCACCGAACCGGAGAAGGTGATTGCACCGATGGCTGCGCCGAGAAACAGCTCCAGACGGTTACCCGCCGGGATCGAGTCGCCCAGTTGCTTGACGATGCCCAGCGACTGCGGCTCGACCACCGCAGCAATGGCGATGAACACCGCTGCCAGGCCGATCATGCTGTGCATGAACGCAACCAGTTCCGGCATCTTGGTCATTTCAACGCGCTTGGCCATGATCGAACCGGCGGTGCCGCCGATCAGCAGACCGACGATCACATAGCCAATGCCGGCGGTGGCCCCGCCTTGTTCTAAAGAGAGCGCGCCGAGCTTATAGATGAGGCCGACAGTGGTCAGGATTGCCAGCGCCATGCCGAGCATGCCGAACAGGTTGCCGCGGCGCGACGTGGTCGGGTGCGACAGGCCTTTGAGGGCCTGGATGAAGCAGATCGACGCGATCAGATAGAGCGTCGTGACGAGGTTCATGCTCATTACTTAGGCGCCTCTTCTTTTGCTTTCGGGGCTTTCTTCTTGAACATCTCAAGCATGCGGCGGGTGACCAGGAAGCCACCGAACACGTTGACCGCGGCCAGTGCCACCGCGAGGGTGCCCATGGTCTTGCCCAGCGGGGTGACGGTCAGTGCGGCGGCGAGCATGGCGCCGACGATCACGATCGCCGAAATGGCGTTGGTCACGGCCATCAAAGGCGTGTGCAGCGCGGGTGTAACGTTCCAGACCACGTGGTAACCGACATAAATCGCCAGCACGAAGATGATCAGGTTGTAGATACCGGGGGAGATAAGCTCTTCCATCGTCTGAATCCCTGCTTAGGCGTTTTTGCGGATGACTTGGCCGTCGCGGCACATCAGGCACGCGGCGACGATGTCGTCTTCGAGGTTCACTTCGAACTGGCCTTCTTTGGTGAAGACCAGCTTCAGGAAGTCCAGCAGGTTGCGTGCGTACAGCGCCGAGGCATCTGCGGCGACTTCACCGGCGAGGTTGGTCGGACCGACGATGGTCACGCCGTTCTCGATCACGACCTGGTCGGCCACGGTCAGCGGGCAGTTGCCACCCTGGGCAGCAGCGAGGTCGATGACCACCGAGCCGGGTTTCATCTGCGCCACGGTTTCCGCGCTGAGCAGCGTCGGTGCCTTGCGACCCGGAATCAGTGCGGTGGTGATGACGATGTCGGCCTGCTTGGCGCGCTCGTGCACGGCCTGGGCCTGACGCTGCATCCAGCTCGCCGGCATCGGGCGGGCGTAACCGCCGACGCCGACCGCGCATTCGCGTTCTTCATCGGTCTCGTAAGGCACGTCGACGAACTTGGCGCCGAGGGACTCGATCTGTTCCTTTACGGCCGGACGTACGTCGGACGCTTCGATGACGGCACCCAGACGTTTCGCCGTGGCAATCGCCTGCAACCCGGCCACGCCGGCCCCCAGAATCAGCACGCGCGCCGCTTTTACGGTGCCCGCGGCAGTCATCAGCATCGGCATGAAGCGTGGATAGTAGTGAGCAGCCAGAAGCACGGCCTTGTAGCCGGCAATGTTCGCCTGGGACGACAGCACGTCGAGGCTCTGGGCCCGGGACGTACGTGGCGCTGCTTCCAGGGCGAACGCGGTAATCCCGCACTCGGCCATCTTCGCGATGGTGTCGTTGTTGAACGGGTTGAGCATGCCCACCAGCACTGTGCCGCGCTTGATCAGCGTGAGCTCGGCATCGCTTGGCGCGACCACTTTGAGAATCAGCTCGGCGCCAAACGCGTCATTGGCACTGCCAATGGTTGCGCCTGCCGCTTCATAGGCACTGTCGACAACGCTGGCTTTAACGCCGGCGCCGGTTTGCACAGTGACCTTATGACCTTGGCTGATCAGCTTTTTAATGGTTTCCGGGGTTGCAGCAACCCGTGTTTCACCGGTCTGGGTTTCGAGAGGAACACCAATGTGCACGTCAAATCTCCTGCGTGATCTTATTGAGTAAACCCATGCACTACGGATGGTGCGACTGGGGCGGCCGATCAGCACGATCCCGCCGAATCAGGGCGGGGCGCGGCATTTTGCAGGCGAAGTTTATGCCCTTCAAGGGATTATGGCGGGTGACGGAAAATTAACTACAAGTCATCCCGTGACCGAATGTCGCAGATGGCCAGTTGAATCCCTTGCAGGCCGTGCCTTTCAAGGAGTCTGGATGAATTTGAAGATTTTTCTCATCGGTGACGTGAATAGGCCGCAATGAGTCGCGAATGAGGGCGCAAAGCCACGTCGGCAGGCGCTTGTGGGACGTCTGTACGACTTTCGGATACAGTCTGTCTATTTGCGACAAATAGTTATATCTGTAGGGCTTTGATTTTCCTGACTACGGGGTTAGTAATCGCTGAAACCCTTTAGCCCTCTAGGTTGTAGCTGTGTGCCTGATTCACCAGCCAATCGCGAAAAGCCTTGAGGGAGGCCGATTCGACCTTTCGCTCCGGAATCATCAGGTAATACGCCTTGATGCTGGAGAGCGCGTTCGGGTTGGCAATCACCAGGCGTTTCTCGGCCAATTCGCGTTGAATCAGGAATGGCGGGATCAGCGCGATGCCCATGTCGTGCATGGCCGCCTGGGCCAGCATGGAGAATAGCTCGTAGCGCGGACCTGTCATGTCGCGGGGGATGTTTAGGTGTTGTGAGTTGAACCACTGTCGCCAGGCGTAGGGGCGGGTGGTTTGTTGGAGCAGCGGCAGATCGGCGATTTCATCGGGTGTCAGGTGAGTTTTGTTGCCGAGCAGGGTGGGGCTGCACACCGGCATCGGATTCTCACCCATCAGTCTGTGGGATTCGGTACCCGACCAATCGGCATCGCCGAAGTAGATGGCAGCATCGAACTCGGTGTCGGCAAACAGGAAAGGGCGGGTACGGTTGGTCAGGTTGACCGTTACTTCCGGATGCTTGAGCTGGAAGTCCTTCAATCTTGGCAGCAGCCATTGCGTGCCGAAGGTGGGCACCACGGCGAGCTCGATCACGTTGGTGCCTTGCTGACCCATCACTGACAGCGTGTCGCGCTCGACGGCATCGAGCTGGGTCGCTACTCGACGGCTGTAGGAAAGCCCCGCTTCTGTCAGCTTTACTCCGCGACGGGAGCGTCGGAACAGTTCGACACTGAGGAAGTCCTCGAGACTGGCTATCTGTCGGCAAATGGCGCCCTGGGTGAGGGAAAGTTCTTCGGCGGCCTTGGTAAAGCTCTCGTGACGGGCGGCGGCTTCGAAGCTGATCAGGGCGGTGGTGCTGGGTATCTTGCGGCGCATGTACGTCAACCTCACTAATACATCGCTTAATCGGCATCTCGCGACGTTTCGGAGTGAGAAATTAGCACAACAGGATGCGAAATCCTCGTTTGCCGGGAGGGCGAAGCGGGCCTAGGATCAATGCCACGTTAATTCACCCGATTTGCGAGGACTCACTCATGGGCGGTAAAGCTAGCTTCAACTGGATCGATCCACTGCTACTGGATCAACAGCTGACTGAAGAAGAACGCATGATCCGCGACGCTGCCGAGCAATTCGCCCAGCAGAGCCTCGCGCCGCGCGTTCTGGAAGCCTTCCGCCATGAGAAGACTGACCCGGCAATCTTTCGTGAAATGGGTGAAGTCGGCCTGTTGGGTGCGACCATTCCCGAGCAGTATGGTGGCAGCGGCCTCAACTATGTCAGTTACGGTCTGATTGCTCGTGAAGTCGAGCGTGTTGATTCCGGCTACCGTTCGATGATGAGCGTGCAGTCTTCGCTGGTGATGGTGCCGATCAACGAATTCGGTACCGAAGCACAGAAACAGAAGTATCTGCCGAAACTGGCTTCCGGTGAGTGGATCGGCTGTTTCGGTCTGACCGAGCCGAACCACGGTTCCGACCCGGGCGCGATGATTACGCGTGCACGCAAGGTCGAAGGCGGCTACAGCCTGACCGGCGCCAAGATGTGGATCACCAACAGCCCGATCGCCGACGTGTTCGTGGTCTGGGCCAAGGACGATGCGGGCGACATTCGTGGTTTCGTTCTGGAGAAGGGCTGGAAAGGTCTGAGCGCTCCGGCGATTCATGGCAAGGTCGGCCTGCGAGCTTCGATCACCGGCGAAATCGTCATGGATAACGTGTTTGTTCCCGAAGAGAACATTTTCCCGGACGTGCGCGGTTTGAAAGGTCCGTTCACCTGCCTCAACTCCGCACGGTATGGCATCTCCTGGGGCGCGCTGGGTGCGGCTGAATTCTGCTGGCACACCGCTCGCCAGTACACCCTGGATCGCCAACAGTTCGGCCGTCCGCTGGCTGCTACTCAGTTGATCCAGAAAAAACTGGCTGACATGCAGACCGAAATCACTCTGGCACTGCAAGGCTGCCTGCGTCTGGGTCGCATGAAGGACGAAGGCACTGCTGCGGTTGAGATCACTTCGATCATGAAGCGCAACTCTTGCGGCAAGTCTCTCGAGATCGCTCGCATGGCGCGTGACATGTTGGGAGGCAACGGGATCTCTGATGAGTTCGGGGTGGCTCGTCACCTGGTCAACCTGGAAGTGGTGAATACCTATGAAGGTACTCACGACGTTCACGCGCTGATCCTCGGTCGTGCGCAGACCGGCCTGCAGGCGTTCTATTAACAGGAGAGCGACCATGGGCGCGCTGTCGCATCTGCGGGTACTGGATTTATCGCGTGTGCTGGCCGGCCCATGGGCTGGTCAGATCCTGGCCGACCTTGGGGCGGAAGTGATCAAGGTCGAGCGCCCGGGTAATGGTGACGACACCCGGGCCTGGGGGCCGCCCTTCCTGAAAGACGCCTATGGTGAGAACACCAGCGAGGCGGCTTATTACCTGTCGGCCAACCGTAACAAGCAATCTGTGACGATCGACTTCACGCGTCCCGAGGGTCAGAAGCTTGTGCGTGAGCTGGCTGCCAAGTCGGACATCCTGATCGAGAACTTCAAGGTTGGTGGTCTGGCGGCTTATGGCTTGGACTATGAGTCATTGAAGGCTGTCAATCCGGATCTGATTTATTGCTCGATCACTGGTTTCGGTCAGACCGGGCCGTATGCGAAGCGTGCGGGTTACGACTTCATGATCCAGGGGCTTGGCGGGCTGATGAGCCTCACTGGACGTCCTGAAGGCGATGAAGGCGCCGGCCCGGTGAAGGTGGGTGTGGCGCTGACGGATATTCTGACCGGCCTGTATTCGACTGTGGCGATCCTGGCCGCGCTGGCTAACCGCGATCATGTTGGCGGTGGGCAACATATCGATATGGCGCTGCTGGATGTGCAGGTGGCGTGCCTGGCCAACCAGGCGATGAACTATCTGACGACCGGGACCGCGCCGAAACGGCTGGGGAATGCGCATCCGAATATCGTGCCGTATCAGGATTTTCCTACGGCAGACGGCGACTTCATTCTCACGGTAGGTAATGACGGACAGTTCCGAAAATTTGCCGAAGTGGCCGGGCAGCCGCAGTGGGCGGACGATCCGCGTTTCGCGACTAATAAGTTGCGGGTGGCGAACCGCGCTGTGCTGATTCCGTTGATCCGCCAGGCGACTGTCTTCAAGACGACTGCCGAGTGGGTGGCTCAGCTGGAGCAGGCAGGGGTGCCGTGTGGGCCGATCAATGATCTGTCGCAGGTGTTCGAGGATCCGCAGGTGAAGGCTCGCGGGTTGGCGATTGAGCTGCCTCATGCGCTGGCGGGGACGGTGCCGCAGGTGGCCAGCCCGATCCGGTTGTCGCGGACGCCTGTCGAGTATCGCCATGCGCCTCCTTTGCTGGGCGAGCATACATTCGACGTTTTGCAGCGGGTACTGGGTCTTGGGGCGGGAGCAGTCGCTGCGATGAAAGAGGATGGGGTGCTCTGATGGCTCTTTCTATATAGAAGGGGGGGGATGCTGAATCCTTCTTCTATATAGAGGGTCTTGAGTGTTTTTTGGCCTTTTCGCAAGTTATTGAAAGAAAAGCGAAATTAAGTGTTGACGGCAGATTCTGAGTCTCTATAATTCGCCCCACTTCCGGCGCAGTCGAAACGGAA
>NZ_JAKUMP010000026.1:0-33067 GCF_026341415.1 Pseudomonas sp. MCal1 | reverse complement strand
TCCTTAAGCAAAGAGGAAAAGAGCGCGATGTCCAAACCGTCCGTGGTTCGTGCTCGCGAGAATTGGCGGGCACGCTATCAAGGGAAGGCAGTGATTTTATGTAAGGCGCTTCGTCAGTCTTTGTAGGAACAGTCGCTAAATAGGAACAACTGCATTGATCCGCTCCGCACATCAATCCATGCCAACTATGCAATTAACAAATCGATCCCTGCGCGCCACTATCCGCCCCAATAAAAACCGTGCGCCGCCTCCCCGTCGCGCACGTCATAAAAGCGGTGGAGTACTTTTCTATGACAGCCTCAATCCCACACGGCGGCTCGCGGGCCGGCGCCATTTTCCGGGTGACCTCGGGTAACTTCCTCGAACAGTTCGACTTCTTTCTGTTCGGCTTCTACGCCACGCAGATCGCGGCGGTGTTCTTCCCGGCGAGCAGTGAGTTCGCCTCTCTGATGATGACTTTTGCAGTGTTCGGCGCAGGCTTTTTGATGCGTCCGCTGGGGGCTATTGTGCTCGGCGCGTACATCGATGACGTCGGTCGGCGCAAAGGTCTGATCGTCACCCTGTCGATCATGGCCAGCGGCACGATCCTGATTGTGCTGGTGCCCGGATATGAAACCATCGGCCTGTTTGCCCCGGCGCTGGTGTTGATCGGGCGGCTGTTGCAAGGCTTCTCCGCCGGTGCGGAACTGGGCGGGGTTTCGGTGTATCTCTCGGAGATCGCCACGCCCGGTCGCAAAGGCTTCTTCACCGCCTGGCAGTCGGCCAGTCAGCAGGTGGCCATCGTCGTCGCCGCTGCGCTGGGTTATGGCTTGAACCAGTGGATGGCACCGCAAGCGGTCGCCGATTGGGGCTGGCGGATTCCGTTTTTCGTCGGATGCATGATCGTCCCGTTCATCTTCTTTCTGCGACGCAATCTGGCGGAAACCGAAGAGTTCGCCGCTCGTAAACATCGTCCGAGCATGAAGGAAGTGTTCCGCACCCTCGGTCAGAACTGGGGCGTAGTGCTGGGCGGGATGCTGATGGTTGCCCTGACCACCACCGCGTTTTACCTGATCACCGTGTACGCACCGACCTTCGGTAAAACCGTGCTGCACCTGAGCACCTCCGATGCGTTGCTGGTGACTCTGCTGGTGGGCGTTTCCAACTTTTTCTGGCTGCCGATTGGCGGCGCGTTGTCCGATCGTGTCGGGCGCCGTCCGGTGCTGATCGCCATGGCGTTGCTGGCCCTGGCCACCACGTATCCGGCGCTGTCGTATCTGGTGCAGGCGCCAAGCTTCAGCCATATGCTGCTGTCGCTGTTGTGGCTGTCGTTTATCTACGGCCTGTACAACGGCGCGATGATTCCGGCCCTGACCGAAATCATGCCGGTAGAAGTGCGCGTGGCCGGTTTCTCCCTGGCCTATAGCCTCGCCACCGCCGTGTTCGGCGGATTCACGCCAGCGATGTCGACCTTCCTGATCCAGTACACCGGCGACAAAGCCGCTCCGGGTTACTGGATGAGCATCGGCGCGCTCTGCGCACTGGGTGCGACGCTGTATCTGTATCGCCGCGCCGGCGGTCGTCTGCAACCTGCTACTGCCTGAGAACATCACCATGAAAAAACTGTTTACCGTTACAGCCCTGCTCGCCGGTCTTGCGTTCAACATTGCGGCCCAGGCCGAAGAGTTGCGGGTCATGACCTCCGGCGGTTTTACCGCTGCCTACAAGATCCTCGGGCCGAAATTCGCCGCTGCCACCGGCAACACCCTGGACACTCAACTCGGCCCGTCGATGGGCAAGGCACCGGAGGCAATCCCCAATCGCCTTGCCCGTGGCGAAAAGGCCGACGTGGTGATCATGGTCGGCTACGCCCTCGATGATCTGATCAAGCAAGGCAAGGTCGACCCGGCGTCGCGGGTAGAACTGGCAGATTCGCGAATCGGCCTGGTGGTGCGCGAAGGTGCGCCAAAACCGGACATCAGCAATGTCGATGCCCTGAAGAAAACCCTGCTGGATGCAAAATCGGTGGCCTACTCCGACAGCGCCAGCGGCGTGTACATCGAGCAGCAGTTGTTCAAGAAACTCGGTATCGAAGATCAGCTGAAACCGAAGGCGAAGATGATCCCGAAAATCCCTGTGGGCTCGGTGGTCGCCACGGGCGACTATCAACTGGGCTTCCAGCAGGTCAGCGAGTTGCTGCCGGTGCCAGGGGTGAGTTTTGTGGCGAAGATTCCGGAGTCGGTGCAGTCGGTAACACGATTTGCAGCAGGGATTCCGGTGGGTGCGCAGCATCCAGAGGAAGCGAAAGCCTTGCTCGCTTATCTGGCCGCGCCTGCCGCCCAGCCTGACGTGCAGGCCACCGGGCTGGATTCGGTCAAGCGCTGACCGTCGGCGGCTGGACTTTCATTTCCACCACCAGCCGCTCCAGTTCCAATGCCGCCGGGGTCAGCGTACGGCCCCGGCGTTTGATGATGCCGACGCTGCGCATCACTTGTGGTTCGGTCAGCGGTACCCGCGTCAGGATCGGATGATCCGCCGCCGGCATCGCCATCAACGGCACCGCCGCCACGCCCAGCCCCGCTTCCACCAGACCGATCATGGTCGTCACATGCCGCGTCTCGCAGATGCTCGGGCGTTGCGGCACCACTTTGGCCAAAGCCTGATCCAGCAGAAAACGGTTGCCCGAGGTCTTGTCGAGCGAGATGTAATCCTGCCGGTAGAACTCGTCCCAGGTCACGCTGCTGCGCCCGGCCAGCGGATGATCGCGGCGACAGGCGACCACGTAGCTCTCCTGCACCAGCGGCTCGAAATCCACGCCCGCCTCCTGAGTGCCCATGAAACTCAGACCGAAATCCGCCTCGCCATTGACCACCGCGCTCAGCACGTCGTGGGCGCTGGAATCGAGGACTTTGACTTTGATGCGCGGGAACTGCCGGTGATAGCGGGCGACCACGCTCGGCATGAAGTAATACGCCGCCGACGGCACGCAGGCGACAGTCACGTGGCCCTGCCGATTCGAGGCGACTTCACTGATGCCGAGCAACGCGACGTCCAGATCGTCGAGCAAACGTTCGACGCTGGGCATGAAACCGCGTCCGGCCTGGGTCAGGCTGACCTTGCGCGTGGTGCGTTCGAACAGCTTCACGCCGAGGGCGTCTTCGAGCTTTTCGATGCGTCGGCTCAGGGCCGGTTGCGACAGGCGCACGGTGTCGGCGGCCTTGCGGAAACTGCCCTGCTCGACCACCGCGCGAAAGGCTTGCAGGTCGTTGAGGTCGAAGTTGATGGCCATGGAAGACTCTGGAGGATTGATTCGCTGAGGCTATAAATGTAACCAATTGATGCAAATTATTACACAAGCACATCTGCTCAAGCCGGGCATGCGGTAGATCTGCCATTGTTGCAACCTTTATCCTTGTCGCCCCCGCCGTACCGCGTTACTGGAGTTCCGCTCATGCCCCATGAAGGCAATCTGTTACAAGCCGCCGTCGTTTTTCTGCTGGCCGCCGTGCTTACCGTTCCGCTGGCCAAGCGCCTGCAACTGGGCGCAGTGCTCGGCTATCTGTTTGCCGGAGTGATCATCGGCCCGTCGGTGCTGGGCCTGATCGGCAATCCGCAAAGCGTCAGCCATATCTCGGAACTGGGCGTGGTTTTGCTGTTGTTCATCATCGGTCTGGAGCTGTCGCCGCGACGTTTGTGGGTGATGCGCAAATCGGTATTCGGCGTGGGTCTGGCGCAGGTGCTGCTGACCGGTTCGGTGATTGGTGTGCTGGCGTTGCTGGTGTTCGGCCAGCCGCTGAACAGCGCGATTGTCTTGGGCCTGGGTCTGGCGCTGTCGTCCACCGCGTTCGGCTTGCAAAGCCTGGCGGAGCGCAAGGAACTGACCAGCCCGCACGGACGGCTGGCGTTTGCGATTCTGCTGTTCCAGGACATCGCCGCGATCCCGCTGATCGCGCTGGTGCCGATGCTTGCGGGCGTCGATCACCACACCAGCACTGCCGACGATGTGCGCCACAGTTTGCAGGTGCTCGGCAGCATCGCCGTGGTGGTGATCGGCGGGCGCTATCTGTTGCGTCCGGTGTTTCGCGTGGTGGCGAAAACCGGTCTGCCGGAAGTCTCCACCGCCACTGCGTTGCTGGTGGTGATCGGCACCGCGTGGCTGATGGACATGGTCGGCGTGTCGATGGCGTTGGGCGCGTTTCTTGCCGGATTGCTGCTGGCGGATTCGGAATATCGCCATGAGCTGGAAGCGCAGATCGAGCCGTTCAAGGGCCTGCTGCTGGGGCTGTTTTTCATCAGCGTCGGCATGGGCGCCAACCTCGGTCTGCTGCTCAGCGCGCCGATCACGGTGCTGGGGCTGACGCTGCTGCTGATCGCCTTGAAGTTGCCGTTGCTGTTTGTGGTCGGGCGTCTGGCCGGTGGGTTGAACAAGGTCAGCGCGATTCGCCTCGGCATTGTGCTGGCGGCGGGCGGTGAATTCGCCTTTGTGGTGTTCAAGATCGGTCGCGATCAGGGCCTGTTCGAACCGCGTCTGTACGACCTGCTGGTGCTGACCATCACCCTGTCGATGGCGGTCACACCATTGTTGCTGCTGGTCTGCGCACGGTTGGTCAGCCCGAAAGTGCAGCCGGTAGAAGTGCCGGAGAAATTCCGCCAGATCGAAACCGAAACCCCACGTGTCGTGATCGCCGGCATGGGCCGGATGGGTCAGATCGTGGCGCGGATCCTGCGGGCGCAGAACATCAAGTTCGTGGCGTTGGATACGTCGGTGGAAACCATCGAACTGTCCCGCAGTTTCGGTGGTGTGCCGGTGTTCTACGGTGACCCGATGCGCCCGGAAATCCTCAACGCGGCCAAGGTTGGTGAGGCGGAATATTTCGTGATTGCCACGGACGATCCGGAAACCAACATCAAGACTGCCGAAATCGTGCGCAAGCTCTACCCGCACATGAAAATCATCGCCCGGGCGCGTAACCGGCAGCATGTTCATCGGTTGGTGGATGTCGGCGCCGATCCGATCCGGGAAACTTATTACTCAAGTCTGGAAATGAGCCGCCGCACGCTGGTTGGCCTTGGCTTGACCCAGGCCCAGGCCGATGCACGGATCAAGCGCTTCAAGCACCATGACGAACAGGTGCTCGAGGCTCAACACGCGGTGTACGACGACGCGGCCAAAGTCCTGCAGACCGCCCAGGAAGCGCGGGCGGAACTGGCCCGGTTGTTCGAGTCGGATCAACTGGAAGAACAATCGGGCAAGCCATGACGTTTTCAGAGTTGATCGTTCCCACGCTCCGCGTGGGAATGCAGCCCGGGACGCTCCGCGTCCGTTCCGGAGCTGGAACGCGGAGCGTCCCTTGAGGCATTCCCACGCAGAGCGTGGGAACGATCAGGTGGGAAACTCCCACAGGTTCAGGCCATCTCCAGCTCCCTCTCTTCTTTGGCCGGCGCCACTTCAAACCGATCCGCCAGAAACGGCGTGATGTCCAGCGGCAGCGGTTCATCGTTGACCAGTTTGTCCAGCAACACTCCGGTAATCGCCGACGTCAGCACGCCGGTGCGGAAATGCCCGCAGGCATTGAGATAACCCTCCACTCCGGCCATCGGCCCGAGAATCGGCAACTCGTCCGGCGAGCCCGGCCGCAGCCCGGCCCAGGTGCGCTTGAGGTTGATGTCCGCCAGTTCCGGCAGACAACGCACCGCGCCCTGCACCAGCCCGGCGATTTCCGGCCAGGTCGTGGTGACGTCAAAGCCCTTGTCCTCGGTGGTACTGCCGATCAGGATTTCGCCGTTGTCCTTCTGCGCCATGTAGCAATCGCTGGTGGTCAGGCAACCGTTGAGGATTTTCGGCAGGCGTTCGGTCAGCAGGATCTGACCTTTCACCGGTTTCACCGGAATGCGGATGCCGGTCGCCCATTCGCTCAAGTCTGCAGCCCAGGCACCCGCGGCGTTGATCAGGGTCTTGCAGTGGAACACCCCGGCTTCGGCCGTCTGTACGCCAGTCACCCGCCGACCGTGGTGCAGCACGCCGGTGATGTTGGTGTTGACGAACATGGCCACGCCATTCTGCCGGGCGCCTTCGGTGTAGGCGTCGGCCAGGCGGAACGGGCTGACCTGATGGTCGCAGAGAAACTCCAGCGCACCGCGCGCTTCATGGCTGACACTCGGCTCGGACTCGCGCAATGCAGCCTGATCGAGCCAGCGCACCTGATCGGCCAGATGCGGGATGCAGCCGACGATGTGCTCGGCGTACAACCGGTCTTCATCGTCATAAATGACGAATTTGAGCCCGGTCTTTTCGAACTTGAAATCCATTCCGTGATTGTCTTTCAGCTCACGGTGCAGCGCCGGGTACAGCGCGTTGGACTGCAAGGCAAAATCGAAGAACGACGGCGGCAGGATGTGCGGCGTGCTGGAGTCCACCGCCACTGCCGCGCCCTGGGTTTCGCGCTTGCGGTTGGCCGACATCATGCGGAAGAAAATCACCCCGCAGCCCAGCCCCACCGACTCGCCAATCGCCCACAGGCCGCCGGCTGAAGCGCGGGTCGCGTTGCCCGGACGCTTGGCGTCGATCAACGCGACCTTGAGGTCTTTGCGCTTGGACAACTGATAGGCGATGGACGCGCCGATCACACCGCCGCCGGCGATGACCACGTCATAGAACTTACTCATGGGAAACGGCCTCCGTGCCGAGGGACTGGAACGCGGAAAAGGGAATCGGATCGATCGGGAAACGCGGTCGCAGCCAGCCGACATCCTTGCGCCCGGTGGCCTGACGCAAGCGGTCGCTGCAATAGCCGACGCACATCCGCCCCTGACAATCGCCCATGCTTACGCGAGTGCGCATTTTCAGGCTGGCGATGTCTTGTACGCCCTGCTCCAGGGCGCGGTCGATGTCGGCGCGGGTCGCATGTTCGCAGCGGCAGATCACCGTGTCGGCGGCCGGCAATGCGGTCTGCCCGACACCGCGTTCGGTGTAGCGATCCACCGCCGCGCGGAAACGCACGATGGCTTTGAGTTTGCCCAGGTAACGGTCGCGACGGACTCGCGCCAGTTCCTCCTCCAGCACACCGCGTTGCAGCAGGATCGAGGTCGCCGCGATCTTGCCGGCCAGCATCGCCGCTTCGCCGCCGCGAATACCGCCCATGTCACCGGCAAGATGCACATGGGGCTCGCTGCTTTGCTGCCAGATGTTGGCATTGGCGCGCAGGTAGCCGTCGTCGCTGAAGCCGTGATCCAGGCCCATCTGCTGACTCAGCTGCGTACGCGGAATGAAGCCGTAGCCGACCGCCAGCGTCTTCGCTTCGAAGCGTTCGACGCGGCTCATGTCCGGCTCCCACGTTGCCGAGTACGGCGCCACGCTGACGCTTTTCAGTTCGCCTTCGCCGTGCGCTTGGACCACGCCCCAGCCGTAGTTCATCGGGATGCCGTGCAGTTTCAGATAAGCGAGCATGCTCAAGCCATCGAGGAACAGCTGCGGCTTGTTCAGCAGTGCCAGACTTTCCTTGGCGATCTTGCCGAATGCGCAGGCCTCGTAGACACCCGCCACACTCACGCCCGACGCATGCAACTGGGTCGCCACCAGTGGCAACAGCGGCCCGGTGCCGGCAATCACCACCGGCCCCTGCGGTTTGACCACGCCGCTTTTGATCTGCAATTGCAGACCGCCGAGCATGATCACACCGGGCAAGGTCCAGCCAGGAAACGGCACGCTGCGCTCGTGGCAACCGGCGGCCAGCAGCAACTGCGGGTATTGGATTTCGTGCAAACGCTCGTCGCCGTCCAGCACCACCAGCGAGCGCGTGCCTTCGGCGCCGACCACGCGGTGGTTGAGACGCACGTCGATCAGCCCGGACTGCTCCTGAAAATCACCGTGCAATTTGCCCAGCGCCTCGGAATAACGCGGCCCCAGATAATCGAGCTGCACCCCGTCACGCAGCGGCCCGCGATAGACCACGCCGCCAAGACGCGAAGCTTCTTCAAGCAAGGTGCAGCGCACCCCGTGCAGGGCCAGTTCGATGGCCGCAGCCATTCCCGCCGGACCACCGCCGACGATCACCGGATGCAGGCTCATAGCACCTCCTGCCCGTGAATACGGTTGGCCTGGGTTTCGATCAGCATGCCCTCGCGCACCACGGTCTGGCAGGCGCGGCGCTTGTGCCGGCCATTGATTCTCACCAGGCAGCACTGGCACACGCCCATGCCGCAATAGGCACCGCTGATCTGGTTGTGATCGTTGCGCGCGACCTGGCGCACGCCGAGGGACTGAATGACGCTGAGCACGGTTTCGCCAATGGCGGCGGTGACCGGCTGGCCGTTGATGTGGACAGTCATATCCGCCTGCGTCAAAGGCTGGATATCGAAGGTTCTTTCTAGGCAGTGCATTGCAATGATCATCCGTGAAAAGGTTCAGGTGAGGTTGAAACAGCTCCTTGCTGCACTACACCTCGCCGGCTCGTGGGGGTTATCGCTCTCTATCGGGCCGGCAGGTTATTCCTGCTCGCGCAGCAAAGTGCGCGCAAGCAATGTAGTCGATCCAGCGGCAAGGGCCTGGAAATTTCACGGTAGGGGATATTGCGCCGACGAATATTGATCCACGCCATGGAAATGACTGGTCGGTTCTGCGCCTTCGGCCCGCGCAGACAGCAAAAAGCCGCTTCAACCCGAAGGTGGAAGCGGCCAAGGCATATGCCTCAAGTAATCAGTGCACGAACAGGGCGATCAGGATGATGATCGGGATTGGAACGCCGAGGAAAAACAGCAGTAGTGAGCGCATGGTGGTTCTCCTTGATTAACGGACTGGCGGCAGCGTGGTCGTGGTGTAGGTTTCGACTTCGACGTACTCGACCGCATCCCGGCGGCGACCGCCGAAGGTGGCCGAGAGACTGGCGAAGAACGCACCGGCCAGCAGCGCGATGAACATCCACAACGAAGTCCAGGCAGCGACTTTGGCGGCGGTGTCGGCAGCTTGTTGCGCTTTAACCTTGGCGTCGGCGATTGCCTTCTGGGTGCGGGCGTAGATTTCATCGACCCGACGTTCGGCGTCGGCCTGGGTCAGGTTGGTACGCTGGGCGACCAGTTGGGCGAGGTAGCTACGGTCTTCGGCGCTGAGCTGACCGTTGGCCAGGCTCTGGGCGAAGATCCGGGTCACGGTGCCACGGGCGGCGTCATCGCTGACGGCGGCGGGACGATCGTCGCGGAACAGGCTGTCGACGAAGTAGCCGTACTGATCGCTGTCAGTGTTGGACGCTGCGGTGCCGGCTGCTTGGGTCATCGCACTGGCTGCGCCACCGGCAACGCTTGCACCGGCCTGCACACCGCCGCTGACGATGCTGCTGACCGAACCGACCACCAGCGTCGCGGTAACCAGCGTTGCTACGCACCAGGCGAGGAAGCCATGGGCGGTGTCGCGAAAGTACACTTCGTCACCGTGCATGTTGGCCCATTTCACCCGCAGGCGACCGGCGATGTAGCCACCCAGTCCCGAAGCGATGATTTGTGTGGCGGCCAGCCAGATGATGGTTGAAATGCCCAGGCCCTTGGCACTGACGCCCTCACCGGCCCAGGGTGAAACGGCGGAGAAGCCCAGACCGAAACCCAACAGCACCAGAATCAGCGACAGTGCCGCTGCAGCGGCAGCCCCTGCGAAAATCGCGCCCCAGGACACCCCTGAGACGTTGCTCGACTCTCCTTCGTAGGCAGGATAAAACCCATCAGAGGATCTATTCATTGTTGTAGTGCTCCAGGCATGAAAAATGGTGTTACAACTCGTCATCAGAGGAATTGCAGTGACCGTGCCAGTCGCCAACATTAAATAATTCGTTTTAATTCAATCAGTTAAAAATTATGAACTTCCCAGGACCATGCAATTTGCAACAACGGGTCGATATCAGCGGGTTTTATGCATTGGCACAAAAGCCGCGCCATCGCGTTTCTATCCGCTAAAACATGAAAGTTAATTTAAAGCGCCAGCGCAAAATCTTGGCAAAATGCTGCCATTGCGTTTGAACAGACCAGCAGGCCCACCATGACTCGCATCCTGACCATCGAAGACGACGCCGTGACCGCCCGGGAAATTGTCGCCGAACTGAGCAGCCACGGCCTCGACGTGGACTGGGTCGACAACGGCCGTGAAGGCCTGGACCGCGCCGTCAGCGGCAACTACGACCTGATCACCCTTGACCGCATGCTGCCGGAACTCGATGGCCTGGCCATCGTCACCACCCTGCGCACCATGGGCGTGGCCACACCGATCCTGATGATCAGCGCCCTCTCCGACGTCGACGAGCGCGTGCGCGGCTTGCGCGCCGGTGGCGATGACTACCTGACCAAACCGTTCGCCACCGATGAAATGGCCGCCCGGGTTGAAGTGTTGCTGCGCCGGCAGAACAGCAACGGCGCCCAACCGACCACCTTGCAGGTGGCGGATCTGCAACTCGACCTGATCAGCCACGAAGCCCGTCGCGCCGAACAGGTGCTGACGCTGCTGCCGACCGAGTACAAACTGCTGGAGTTTCTGATGCGCAACAGCGGCCAGATCCTGTCGCGGATGATGATTTTCGAGGAAGTCTGGGGCTATCACTTCGATCCCGGCACCAACCTGATCGACGTGCACATCGGCCGCCTGCGCAAGAAGATCGACCCGCCGGGCAATGTCCCGCTGATCCGCACAGTGCGAGGCTCGGGTTATGTCATTGCCGAACCCGTCTGACGGTTGGCGCTCCTCCAGCAGCCGCTTGCTGGCGCTGTACAGTTCGTTGTTCGTGGCGTGGAGTGCGATCCTGATGGGGGTCATGTACTTCGAGGTTTCCGGTTATCTCGACAACCTCGCCAAGCATTCGCTGATGCAACGTCAGCATCTGTTTTCGCACTTTCGCGGCGATCAACTGGAAGACGCGCTCGCCGCCAGCATGACCTTCGACATTCGCGGCATCGACGCCTATGGCCTGTTTGACGCCCAGCACCGCTACCTCGGCGGCGCGTTGCAGAAGATCCCCGAGGGGCTGCCGCTGGACGGCAAGATCCACATGCTCAGCGAATGCGCCGACTCCGACGATCCGACCCTGCCCAATGACAGTTGCGACGCGGTCGCCACCCCGACCCGCGACGGCCGCTGGCTGGTGCTGCTGCGGGACAACGGTTCGCTGTTCGCGGTGACGAAAATCATTCTGCATGCGTTGTTCTGGGGCGTATCGCTGACGATTGTGCCGGGGATCATCGGCTGGCATTTGCTGCGTCGGCGGCCGCTGCGGCGGATTCGGGCGATCCAGGCCAGCGCCCAGTCGATTGTCGCCGGCGACCTGACTCATCGTTTGCCGCTGTCCAATCGCCGCGATGAGCTGGACATGCTCGCCGCCATCGTCAACGCCATGCTCGATCGCATCGAGCGCCTGATGAATGAAGTCAAAGGCGTGTGCGACAACATCGCCCATGACCTGCGCACCCCGCTGACCCGTTTGCGGGCGCAGTTGTATCGCATGCAGCAACAGGCCGGCGAAGGCTCGCCGGAAGCGGCGCAACTGGATCTGGTGCTGGCCGAGGCCGATACGCTGATGGCACGGTTTCGCGGGTTGCTGAGAATTTCGGAACTTGAGGATCGTCAGCGGCGCTCGGGGTTTGTCGAGCTTGATCCGGTGTTGTTGTTGCAGGAACTGCACGAATTCTATCTGCCGCTGGCCGAAGACGACGAGCTGCGTTTCGAACTGAACATGCCAGAAACCCTGCCCATGCTGAACGGTGACCGGGCGTTGCTGTTTGAAGCCCTGGCGAACCTGTTGAGCAACTCGATCAAGTTCACCCCGGCCGGTGGTACGGTGGTGTTGCGCGGGGTCAATGATGCGGGGCATACGCGGATCGAAGTGCATGACTCCGGCCCCGGCATTCCCGAATCCGAGCGGGAAGCGGTGTTCCAGCGTTTCTACCGCGCCGAGGGCGGGCAACTGCAAAATGGTTTTGGCCTGGGGCTGTCGATCGTCGCGGCGATCGTCAACCTGCACGGGTTCAGCCTTGAGGTGGGACGCAGCGATCTGGGCGGGGCGAAGCTGGTGCTGGATTGTCGGCAAAGTCTGATTTCACAGGCTTGACCTTCATAGATCGTTCCCACGCTCTGCGTGGGAATGCAGCCCGGGACGCTCCGCGTCCCTTCCAGAGCTGGAACGCGGAGCGTCCCTTGAGGCATTCCCACGCAGAGCGTGGGAACGATCATCACGGGTTATGTTGGGTAGTTGGCGCGCAGCGCTTCGAGCCCGCCCTGATAGACGCCGCTGAACAACGCCACCACTTCCTCATCGCTCACGCCCTTGGCCGTGAAGCGCCCCGACCACGTCACCCGCGCGCCCTGCCCCTGTGCTTCAACACGAATCGTCGCCAGATAATCGGTGGCCGGAAACGGTGCCTGCAGAATCGAATAGCTGTAGGTTTTGCCCGCGTTATCGAACGTCTCCAGACGCTCGACCACCACCGCGCCGTCAGCAGTTTGCAAAGTGCGCACGCGCCCGCCTTCGCTCAGTTCGCTGTTGAGAATGAACGGCAGCCAGTCCGGCAAGGTGTTGAAGCCGCCAATCAATTGCCAGACCTGATCGGCCGAAGCCGGGATGTCGATCGTTGCCGATGCTGTTGCCATAAATGAAAAGTCTCTCTCAATGAATTCAGATAGTCAGGCTGTCGACCACGCCGCCGTCGACCCGCAACGCGGCGCCGGTGGTGGCCGAGGACAGCGGTGAAGCGATGTAGGTGACCAGGTGCGCGACCTCTTCGACATCCGCCACACGCTGGATGATCGAGCTCGGACGGGCCCTTCGAACAAACGCGTCTGCCTCGTCCCGCAGGCTGCGGCCGGACTCGGCGGCGGCATCCTTGAGCATTTCCTCGACTCCGTCGGTCAAGGTCGGCCCGGGCAGGATCGCGTTGACCGTCACCCCGGTGCCCGCCAGGCGTTTGGCCAGGCCATGGGACACCGCGAGGTTGGCGCTTTTGGTCACGCCGTAGTTGATCATGTCGGCCGGGGTAGCCACGCCGGATTCCGAAGACAGGAAAATCACCCGGCCCCAGCCCTGCTCGACCATCGCCGGTACGTAATGCCGCGACAGGCGCACGCCGGAGATCACGTTGATTTCATAAAAGCGCGTCCACTCATCGTCCGGCGCGTCGAAAAAATCCACGGCGTTGTAAATCCCGAGATTGTTCACCAGGATGTCGGCTTTCGGTTCGGCGGCGAACAGTTTCTGCGCGCCTTCGGCCGTGCCCAGATCCGCCGTCAGACCGCGCAGTTGCGCGCCCGGCACCTTGTCGCGAATGCTTGCCAGCGCCTGCTCGACCTTGGCCGCGTCGCGACCGATCACCACCACCGTAGCGCCTGCCTCGGCCAGCGACTGGCTGATGCCCAAACCGATGCCCGCCGTGCTGCCGCTGACAATCGCCAGTTTTCCGCTCAGATCGATCTTCATGCTTTCACCTCATCAATGGGTAATGGTGCACGTCAGGACACCCGTTTCGCTTCACGCATGGCCTGCCAGAAACCGGCCGGACCGGCCAGCGAGAATTGTAGTGCAGTCGCCTTGATATCGACGCCATGGATTGCGGCGATGTGGATTTCGAGTGTGGGGAATTGAAGTGGGCGGTGGAGCTGGACGGAGCCGGCGGTCAACGTGCAATCCCTGAGCGCTCAAATCCCCATCCGCGCCCACTCCCCCAACCGTTGCGCACTGATACTCACCCCCGAGCCGCACGTTTGCTGGTTTCCCAACTTCAGCCAGATGCGCCGGGATGCGGTCGACAGACTTGGATGGACGATCAGCGGCGTGCGGATGTACAGCATGGCGGACTCCCGAAGCGGCGAATCGGATGATCGGAAGGTCTCAGCCTGGAGTTTGGTCCACGGCCCTGCCAGCGGTTAAACGCCGGGGATCGTGCCGGGATCTACACTGAACGGAACAGCTGTGAGGTGCCTATGAAAATGTCAGCGCAAATGACCGTGGTCGCAGTGCTCGCCACCCTCGCCTATCTGGGCCTGGCTATGTGGGGCATCGGTGGCGTGGCGGTGTTTTTTTCTCACGGGGCGCTGGTCGTGGTGGCGCTGGCCACGCTGGCCATGGTGGTGGCGTCGCTGTTCACGGAAGTGAACCTGAGCACCGGCGAACGCGAGGATCGGGCCAATCGCTGGGTGATTCCGGCGTTCGCCGTGATCGGTCTGGTCAGTGCCGTTCTGCCGGCTTACTGCGACCGCATCGGTTTCTGGACCATCGGCCGCGAAGGCACCCGCTGGTTGGGAGCGTTGCTGTTCATTGTCGGTGGCGTGTTGCGCTTGTGGCCGGTGTTTGTACTCGGCCATCGGTTCAGCGGGCTGGTGGCGATTCAGCCGGGGCATCGGCTGGTGACCGAGGGCATTTATCGGCACCTGCGCAACCCCAGTTATCTGGGGCTGGTGATCAATGCGATCGGCTGGGCGCTGGCGTTTCGCTCGGTTGTCGGCCTGTTGCTGGCTGCGCTGACGCTGATCCCGCTGATCGCCCGCATCCACTCCGAAGAGGCCTTGCTGCGCACGCAGTTCGGCGCCGAATACGACGCCTATTGCGCGCGCAGCTGGCGCTTGGTGCCCGGTGTTTATTGAGGTTGCAGGCGCAACTGGCCGTCGCTGTCGATGTTCAGCGTGAGGTCGCGGTAGCTGGCGATGGTCGCGTGGGCGGTTTCAAGCGGATGCTGGTGAGTCGTGGTGATGATCATCAACAGCGCACCGGCGGCTTCAGCGGCTTGAATACCGACGGTGGCGTCTTCGAAGATCAGGCAGTCCGCCGGTTCCAGGCCCATACGCTCGGCCGCCAGCCGATAACCGGCCGGATCAGGTTTGCCAGCGGTCACGTCCTCGGCGGTGATCATCACCGTCGGCTCAGGAATCCCTGCCGCCGCCATCCGCCGCAACGCCAGTTCCCGAGGCGCCGACGTCACCATGGCCCAGCGATCCGCCGGCAACGACTTGAGAAACGCCGCCGCACCGGGGATTTCGACAATGCCTTCGACGTCTTCGATTTCCGCCTCGGTGATGAACGCCGCTTGCGCCTCGGCGTCCACGCCCGGCAGGTTCAAACGCGTGATGGTGTCGATGGCGCGCGCTCCGTGGATAGTCGGCAAGAACGTGTCGACGTCCACCCCGTGGCGCACGGCCCAGGCGGACCAGATTCGCTCGGCAGCGGCAATGGAGTTGAGGACGGTGCCGTCCATGTCGAACAGGAACGCGCCGAACGCGCGATTGAAAACAGCATCGTGAGCAGACAAAAGATCACTTCCTCGCAAGGGGCCGGGCAACGATGCCCGGCAATGTAGCACCTGCGAGACGCTTCAGTGCAGCCGCGGCGCCTTGGATTTGAACGCACCGTCGACGCAATCGAGCAACTGCCCGATGGCCCAGGGCTTTTTGATGAACGCCACCGGATGCTTCACGCCCGAGGTTTCCGGTGTTTCATAGCCGGACATGACCATCACCGGTTTGTCCGGCCAGCGATCACCGA
The DNA here is from genome assembly GCF_026341415.1 of Pseudomonas sp. MCal1. Classification (NCBI taxonomy): domain Bacteria; kingdom Pseudomonadati; phylum Pseudomonadota; class Gammaproteobacteria; order Pseudomonadales; family Pseudomonadaceae; genus Pseudomonas; species Pseudomonas sp. MCal1. The sequence continues at coordinate 17,591 of NZ_JAKUMP010000026.1, read as the reverse complement.
CCAGATTGGCCAGGTCGGCGCCGTTAAGCGTGCCGGGCATAGTGATATCGGTCAGCAACAGCGCGACTTCCGGCGCGTGCTCCTCCAGGTATTGCGACGCCGCATCGGCGCTGGTCTGCGGCTCCACCTTGAAACCTTCCTCCTGAAGAATTTCGCACAGAAACTCCAGAATCAACGGATCGTCTTCCACTACCAGAATCAACCCGTCAGGAAGGTGCGCGCTCGACGACGGAACTGGACACATGAACTGGCACTCCCTGAACAACATGAACATTTTCAGCGGATTGAACCCGCTGCTTATCTGGTATGAGCGACACCTTGTACAGAAATTCATTTTAGATACAGGTCTTTTCGATAACGTCGGTCGGCAAGCCCTCGTCACGGCCTGTTTGTGGTTAAAATGCCCACCCTTTTGCTGGCCGATTCCGATTGATGAACCCTCAAGCCCTCGCCACTCTTCACACCCATCTGCTCACGGCGCTGACGTCGGCACCGACCGAAACCCGGCGCCTGTTCCATGGGCGCGGACGTTGCTGGCCGGGGCTGGAGCAAGTCACCGTGGACTGGCTGCAGGGCGTGGTGCTGGTGTCGCTGTTCAAGGAGCCCGAGGCTTCGCAGCTGGAAGACCTTAAACGTCTGTTGCTGGAGATCACCGGTTCAGAGCAATGGCAGCAATCCGGCGCCCATACTTTGTTGATCCAGCACCGTTACTTGCCGCAAAGCACCGCCGAATGGCTGCTGGGGGACGAGATCGACGAAATGACCATCGCCGAGGGCGGGTTGAAATACCGCGTGGACCTGGGCCGCAAGCAGAACGCCGGGCTGTTCCTCGACATGCGTTATGGCCGCAACTGGGTGCGCGAACAAGCGGCGGGCAAACGGGTGCTGAACCTGTTCGCCTACACCTGCGGCTTCTCGGTGGCGGCCATCGAGGGCGGCGCCAGCCATGTAGTCAACCTCGACATGTCCCGCGCCGCCCTGAGCCGGGGCCGCGACAATCACCGGTTGAACGGGCATGACCTGAGCAAGGTGAGTTTCCTGGGCCATGACCTGTTCAAATCCTGGGGCAAGGTCATCAACAGCGGCCCGTACGATTTGGTGATCATCGACCCGCCGTCGTTCCAGAAAGGCAGTTTTCTGCTGACCAAGGATTACCGGCGTGTGCTGCGTCGTCTGCCGGAACTGCTCACCGCGCAAGGCACGGTGCTGGCGTGCATGAACGATCCTTCGTTCGGTTCGGACTTCCTGATCGACGGCGTAACCCAGGAAGCGCCAAGCCTGCGCTTCGAGCAAAGGTTGGAGAATCCGCCGGAGTTTCCCGATGTCGATCCTGAAAGCGGCCTGAAGGCGCTGCTGTTCAAGCAGATCGGCTGACCCCGTCAGCGCGGGCGCAATACCAGCGCAAACAACTCGCCATGCCCGGTGACGTTGAGCTTGTGATAGAGATTGCGCCGGTGCACCTTCACGGTCTCCGGCGAAATGTTCATGTGCTGGGCGATGGCCTTGCTGGAAAAGCCTTGGAGAATCAGGCGCGCCGTGTCGATTTCGCGCACAGTCAGGCGGGCGTCGAAGCGGTCGAGCAGCGCCGCAATATCACCGACCGGCGCCTCGACCGCTGCGCCTTGCGGCGGCATCAACTGCACATGCCGGCGCATCGCTGACAGCACCCAGTCCCGCACGCAGAGCAGGCGCCCCTGCTCCTGCAAACTGAACGCCGTCGAGCGGCCCATCGACAAGCCCAGCACGCCGTCATCGAGATTGACCAGAAATTGCAGCTCATCCGCGCCGACCACCGAACGGAAGTAGCTCTAGTAGTACTCGCTGTGCAGAAACTGGTCCGGCGCCACGGACGCGAGACTGTGTAGACCGTCGGCGATCCCGGCGACGGCGGCCTGATAGAACGGATCAAGCAGGTACATGCCGGCACAGTAACCGGCCAGTTCTTCCTGCTCGTCGGCGCGCCCCTGGCTGTCGAAGTCGATCAGCAATTGCGGCGGCCGCCCCGCCTGCATCACCGCCACCAGCGCATTGTCCAGCGGCACCAGCAACCGCAGCGTATCCACCAGCGCCCGCCAGAAACCGTCCTGACCGACCGTTGCGAACACCCGCGACAGGCTCTGATGCACCGGCAATTCCTGCAGCAACGCGTCCACGCACTACCCCTTTTGAGTAACCCATGATGGGAATGGGTGCGGTGCGGCCCGCCCGATAGGCTGACCACTCCTGTTCATCACCGGCCTGCCAACAGGCCAGGAGTGCCGCATCATGCGTGGTCATCGTGGGTATATCAACCTGGGGCTGATGGGCGTTTTGTCCGCAGCGCTGAGTGCGCAGGCGGCCGATGCGCCGAGCGTGCATGTCTACAACTGGTACGACTACATCGGCCCGAACACCCTGCATGACTTCAAGCGTGACAGCGGTATCGAACCGGTCTACGACACCTTCGACAGCGCCGAGGTGCTGGAAGGCAAACTGATGACCAGCCGCAGCGGCTACGACGTGGTGGTGGCGAGCAACTTCAGCCTGCCGACCCTGATCAAGGCCGGCGCCCTCGCCCCGTTGCCCCGCGAACAACTGCCGGGCTGGAAGAACCTTGACAACGATCTGCTCGGCAAACTGGCCAACAACGACCCCGGCAACCAGTACGCCGTGCCGTATCTGTGGGGCACCAACGGCATCGGCTACAACGTCGACAAGGTACGTGCCGTGCTGGGCGACAAGGCGCCAGTGGATTCCTGGGATCTGGTGTTCAAGGAAGAAAACCTGGCCAGGCTCGGCGAATGCGGCGTGGCGATGCTTGATTCGCCCTCGGAAATGCTCCCGGTCGCGCTGCACTACCTCGGCCTGCCGCCGAACAGCACCAACGCCGCGGACTATCAGAAAGCCGAAGCGCTGCTGCTGAAACTGCGCCCGCACATCGCCTACTTCAATTCCTCGAAATTCATCAGCGATCTGTCCAACGGCAACATTTGCGTGGCAGTGGGCTGGTCCGGCGCGATGCTTGAAGCCAAGACCAACGCCGAGCAGGCCGGCAACGGCGTGAAAATTCAGTACAGCCTGCCGAAGGAAGGCGCGCCGGTGTGGTTCGACACGCTGGTGTTGCTCAAGGACGCGCCGCATCCGGCTCAAGGTCTCGCGTTCATTGACTATTTGCTGCGGCCCGAAGTGATTGCGCCGGTCAGCGATCACCTTTCCTACCCCAATGGCAATCGCGCCGCCACGGCACTGGTTGCCCGGACCACTCGGGACAACCCGGCGGTATACCCGTCCGCCACGGCGATGGCCACGTTGTACACCCTCGAGCCATTGCCCAAAGCCACCGAGCGAGTGCGCACGCGGGTCTGGAGCAAGATCAAGAATGGCCAGTAACAACTGTTCAAATCACTGCCTTCCAATAGAGAGAACATCAATGAAACCACGTGCCCGCGATCTCCATATCCGCATCGGCCAATTGCAGCCTGGCCCGCTCAACGCCATCACCGACGTACCCGGCGTACGGGTCGGCCACAGCAACGTGCGCGGCCGCAGCGCCAGCGGTCGTGACATTTGCACCGGCGTCACCCTGATCGAACCCCGCGTCGGTTCGACCAACGCGCAACCGTGTTTCGCTGGCGTTCATGTACTCAACGGCAACGGCGATGCCACAGGGCTGGAATGGATTCGTGAGGCCGGCCTGCTGACCAGTCCGATCGCCTTCACCAACACCCACAGCCTGGGTGTGGTGCGCGATGCCTTGATCGAACTGGATCGCGAGCAGCAACCGGACGACGGTCGGCTCTACTGGAACATGCCGGTGGTGCTGGAAACCTTCGATGGTCTGCTCAACGACATCAACGGCTTTCATGTGCAGCCCAGACATGTGGCCGAAGCGCTGAACAATGCCGTTTACGGCCCTGTGCAGGAAGGCGCGGTGGGCGGTGGCAGCGGCATGATCTGCCATGAATTCAAGGGCGGGATCGGCACCGCATCACGCCGATTGAGCAAGGCTCAGGGTGGCTGGACGGTGGGCGCCATCGTCCAGGCCAACCACGGGATTCGCAGCGAGTTGCGGGTCGACGGCTACCCGGTCGGGCGTTACATGGAACAGGTGGATTCGCCGTTCCTGCGCGCTTCGTTGCCGCATCCGGGCATGGGCTCGATCGTCGTGTGCCTGGCCACCGATGCGCCGTTGCTGCCACATCAATGCACGCGGCTGGCGCAACGGGCGAGCCTCGGTCTGGCGCGCACCGGCGGCGGCAACGAGGATCACAGCGGCGACATTTTCATCGCCTTCGCCACCGGCAACGATCATGTCCCGCCCGCCGCCTATGAAGGCAAAGGTGCACCGACCTGCGACGGCCTGCGCATGGTCAACAACGACCACATCAGCGAGCTCTTTCTGGCGGCGACCGAGGCGGTGGAAGAAGCGATCATCAACGCGTTGCTGGCCAGCGACAGTACCGAAGGCAACGGGCATTCGGTGCCGGGGCTGGATGCTGCCACCCTGCTCGCAGCCCTCGGAAAAGCCGGCTGGCCGGGCGCTCGCTGACACGCTGATGCCCCTGGGGTGGAGGGAGCCGCCCGCGCCTCAAATGCAGGTGACTGACGGTACTTGAGTGCATAACCTCACCTTCCTACGATGGAGTTACGCAATCGCCTGGGCCACCAGGCTGCTGCGTAGGTGCGGGTGCTCTGAACCCCAATCAAGCCCGCACCTGGCTTCATGCGCATCTTGAGCCTCGCGGGCTCTACTTCCTCCCCATCAAAGAGTCTTGAGGCTCTTTTTTTGTCTCTGAAAATCAGCGTTCGGGTTCGCGACGGATCGAACGCCATGCGGCCTGGGCCAGCAATTCGCGATACGCCTTCGGGCTGCCCTGCACTCGCCCGGACAGCCACGCCCGGCAATAGCTGTCGGCCTGACCGACGATCAGCGACGGCAACAGTTCGGCCGGGCACTCGTTGAGTTCAGCGGCGCGTCCGGACTCGGCCAGCCAGTTGCGCAGGCCCAGGTTGCGGGTCTTGTTGCGCTCGGCCAGTTCATCCTTGTGCGGGCCCCGGGTCACGGCATAACGCGCGTGATACTGGAACCGCGCCCATTCAGGCTGGTTCTCGACCCAATCCACGTAGCTGTAGACCAGCGCCTGCACGCCCTCTTCGGTGGTCGCCGCCTCCGCCAGATAGGCGTCACGCAGGCGCGCCTGATCCTCCAGCGCGGTGAAGAACAGCGCGGCCACCAGTCCTTCCTTGTTGCCGAAATGGTGGTAGATCGCCCCGACGCTGGTGTCGCACTCGGCACGGATCATTTCGATGGTGGTGGCCTCGATGCCTTGCTCGTTGAACAGGCGCAAGGCCTTGCGAAAGATGTCGCGCTTGAGTTCGGCGCGGCGGCCGGGGTAGCTGCGTTCGAGTAGATCTGCGGTGTCCATGGGCGTTGAAAATCCGGGTAAAGGGCACATCGGTGCCGGTCATCGAAACGCGCACAGGTTGACAGATTTCCCGCGGACAGAATACCGTTCCGTTACAGAACATTATTCTGTAACGGAACATCATTCTGTAAATTTCTAACCGCGAGGCTTCTTCCATGAGTCAGTTTCTCAGCATGTTCAACAGCGTCGGTTCCCAGGCGTTCAGCCAGATGGCCTGCCAGGTCGCGCCGTACTTCAGCACCATCAACCCGCTGGTGACTGAATTGCGCGCCGGTTCGGCGCAAGTACAAGTGCCGTTTCGCCGCGAGATCACCAACCACCTCGGCACCGTGCATGCCATCGCCCTGTGCAATGCCGCCGAACTGGCGGCCGGGATGATGACCGACGTGTCGATTCCCGCCGGCGCGCGCTGGATTCCCAAAGGCATGACCGTCGAATACCTGGCCAAGGCCAAGACCGACGTGACCGCCGTGGCCAATGGCGACGGGCTGGACTGGCAGACCGAAGGCGACAAGATCGTGCCGGTGGATGTCCATGATGCCGAGGGCAAGAAAGTGTTTACGGCGCGCATCACCATGAACGTGAAACTGTCCTGATATCACCGGCACAAAAAAGCCCTTGCTGCGCTGATCGCAACAAGGGCTTTTGCCGTTTCGAAGAGAATCAGTGAACGGTCAGGCGCTGGCGGACAAATTCTTCAGTGCGCCGAGTGACCTGATCCAGATGCCGGTCGCGCTGTTTCTCCGCATCGAGCATTGCCCGTTTGCCGTGTTTTTGCAGCAGGTAGGTGTGGATTTGCTGCACTTCCAGTGAGCGGTAGATCGGTGTGGTGTCGATGAAACCGCGCAGCCCGTTGCTGCGGTAATGCCGGGTGCTCATCAGCACCTGCGTCTCCAATCGACCCAGCACTTCAAAGCCCAGCGCCTCGAAATACGGCACCTTGCCGACGCTGCAGGTCAACTCGGCATGGGGGTAACGCGCCACCATGTCCGCGATCAACGAACGGCCCACGCCCTGACGCCGATGCCCCTCGCGCACCGCCAGATAGGCCACGTTGCACGCCTCCCAATCGCCCTGCACCGGCAGGTACAACAGGAAGCCGGTCACCTGCTCCGGATCATCGTCGTCGGTGGCCACCAGCAGTTCCACTTCTGTGCCCTTCTCGCCGTTCAATGCCTCCAGATACAGATGCACCTCGTAGCCCACCGCGTACTGATAGACGTTGTACAGCAGGTTGCTCGGGCCGAGGCCGATGGCACTGATGTCGGTCAGGTTATCGACCACCATCTGCAGGATCTGGCTGTTGACACCTTCGGGGCATGGGGATTTGTAGTGGGTGATGCGGGGCATGGCGGGCGGACTCCAACGGTAAAACACAAGTTGCCGCGCAGCTTTAGCGACCGGCGAACCGCGACATCATACCTTGTGCAAGCCTGACAAAAATTTCATCTGCCCGAGAACGGACTTTTCGCCGATTTGGCGTCCAATTTTCAGCTGCTTTGATTTCCCGACGCAGGCCTTGAGGAGCTGTCATGAACGTTCCGCGTTCCCCGAAAACCATGAAACCCTTGCTCGCTGCCACGCTGGTGGCAATCGCTTTGTCAGGCTGTGTCGTCGAACCGGCTCGCCCGCATCGGCCACCCCCGATCGTCGAAGTGGTTCCGGCAATGCCTGCGCCGGGCTATCACTGGGTCGCCGGGCATTACCGCTGGGCCGGCAACCAATGGCGCTGGATGCCGGGGCACTGGCGGGCGTATTGAGGCCGGTCACTGCGCGGGGGTAACGACCTTGAACTTGATGTCGATATCCTTCGACACCACGGTATCGGCCCACTCCCCCGCGCCGAGGCCGAACTCGTCGCGCTTGAGCACCAGTTCGCCGTCGAAGATGCCGATGCTGCTGTCGGGCTTGAGCTGCACCGGCACCTGCACCTCCCGGGTGATGCCTTTGAGGGTGAGGTGGCCGTCGACCAGATAACGGTTGTCCCCGGCCGGGCTGAAGCGGGTCGATTCGAACACTGCCACCGGGAATTTTTCGGTGTCGAACCATGCCGGTTTCACCAGTTCGGTGTTGGCGTCTTCACTGCCGGCGTCGATGCTGGTGAGGTCGATGTGCAGTGTGGTGCGGGCACTGGCGAGGTTGTCGGTGTCGAAATCCAGCGTCGCGTCGAACTTGCCGAACGTGCCGTACATCCGCGAGCCCATCTGGTTGTAAGTGAAACTGATCTGGCTGGCGGTGGTATTGACCCGGGTGTACTCAACCGCCTGCGCGGCAGGGACGACGATCAAGCAACACGCGGCCGCCAACAACAATCGAATCGACATGGAATGCTCCGGCGCCCGATGGGTCTCGAATGACTTAAGCAAACATCCGGCGGTTACGCCAGCCTCGCCAATATCTACCCGGATCGCTTCATCACACCAATCGCTCGATCTTCTGATGCTTCCAAACCCGCGTGTAATACAGCGTCTGCAACACCAGCATCCCCAGATACGCGATCGGAAACGCCATCCACACGCCCTGCAGACCGAACTGCCCGTCCAGCCAGTAGGCCGCCGGCAATTGCACGCCGAGCACGCAGATGATCGCCACGCCCACCGGCACCAGCACCGTGCCGCTGGCGCGCATGATGCCGCCGATGATCGCCTGGAAACCGAAGATCAGCAGGCTCCACAACATGATGTGCAACAAATGCTCGGCCATCGCCCGGGTCGAGTCTTCGGTCAGGAACAATCCGAGCAACCAGTGCGACAACAGGTAGCCCGCCAGGATCAAACCACCGGTCAGGCACACGTTGATCCACAACCCGGTGCGCAGGATCGGGCCCATCCGCTCCAGCCGTCCGGCACCGATCGCCTGGGCGCCGAGGATCGACGCGGTGATCGCAATCGACAGCGCCGGAAACTGCACGTAGTTGACGATCTGCGTGACCGCACCGTACGCCGCCGTCGCCTGCGAGCCGTGCTGGTTGACCAGCGCCAGAATCACCAGCTCCGACAGCGACAGCACGATCATCTGCACCCCGGTGGGCAGACCGATACGCAGCACTTTGCCGAGAATCGCGCCGTCCAGTCGCAGCGACGCGAAAAACTCGCGATCCGGCGCCAGCGGATGGCCCTTGCGGATCAGGCTCCATGACAGCCACGCCATCGCCGCCAGCGTTCCGGCCAGGCCTGCGAACGCCGCGCTCTGAATGCCCAGTTGCGGCAGGCCGAACCAGCCACGAATGAACGCCGGGGTCAGCGCCAGCCCGACAATGGTCGACAATAACAGCGCCAGCATCGGCGACAGCGTGTCGCTCACCCCACGCAACAACTGGGTGAACAGCACGTACACCAGCACAACCGGCAAGGTCCACATCATCACCCGGGCATAGGCCACCGCATCATCCAGCACATCCGTCGGCGTCCCCAACCCCTGCAAGGCCTGGCGCGCAAACACACTGCCCAGCACCGCCGCCACCAGCCCGATCAATACCCCCAGCAACAGCGTCGCCCCGGCAATCGCCTTGACCATATGCGACTCACGCGCCCCCCACGCCTGACCGATCAGCACCCCTGCCCCGGCGCCCAGTCCGATGACCAGCGCGATGAAGAAAAAGATGATCGGAAACATGCCGGACACCGCCGCCAGCGCCTGCGTGCCGAGCATCTGGCCGATGTAGATGCTGTTGACCGTGCCTGACATCGATTGCAGGAAGTTCGACAGCACCATTGGGGCCAGGAACAGCAGGTAGGTTTTCCAGAGGGGGGAATGAGCAGGGGTTTGCATTGAGGATCCATCTCGGGGCAGGAGCTGATGACAGAGTCTAAGGTATGCAATGCCGTTCAGGTCGTACCCGTTTGCATTAAAACTTCGTAATCTGCACCTCGACCCATCTGCATAGTCTTTCCATCACGACAGGAAGTGAATCCCTCCCATGCGCCGTTCCCCGTTTCTGCTGAGCTGCACTTTATTGACTGTACTGGCGTCGACTGCCCACGCCAGCCCTGCGCCCTCGCCCGAGGTAGTGCAAGGATTGATGAACACCCTGAACGAACGCCTCAACATCGGTGACCTCGTCGCCCTGACTAAATGGGACAGCGGCAAGCCGATCCAGGACAGTCCCCGTGAAGCGCAGGTGCTCGACAACGCGCGCAAGCTCGCCACCGAACGCCAGCTCGACCCGGAAGACGTCGCGCAGTTGATCGCCGCGCAGATTGAGGCCAACAAACTGGTGCAGTACGGTTTGCTCGCACAATGGCAAGCGGCCGGTGCGGCGCCCGATACGCCGCGCCCGGATCTGGGCAAGCAGATTCGCCCGCGTCTGGATGAGTTGCAAACCCGTCTGTTGCAGCAATATGCCGACTTCACACCCTACCGCCACGACCCGAACTGTCCGGCGTGGCTGGCCAAGGCGCGCACCGGTCTGAGTCGTGATGCACTGCATGATCTGGCATTGATCCGCGCCACCGGAGAGCTGTGCATTCGGCCGCTGGCGCCCTAGAACAAGGGTCCTGGCATTCATTGCTGGCGTCGATAGTCACCATCACGTCAATGAAGTTCTCATAAAAAATCCGCGGCGTAACATCCGCTCCATACCCAACAAACAACACCCCTGGAGCACACGATCATGAAACGCCAAATCCTTCTCGGCATCGCTTTCTCGGTTCTTGCAGTCAACGCTTTTGCAGCCAAACCCGCCCACACCATGATCGCCGAAGGCGGTTCGGACCGGTTGATTGAAAGTCGTGTGGCTGAGGGTGGTTCGGATCGTTTGATCGAACGCCGTGTGGCTGAAGGTGGTGCTGATCGACTGATCGAACGTCGTGTGGCTGAAGGTGGCGCTGATCGTCTGATCGAACGCCGTGTTGCTGAAGGTGGCGCTGATCGTCTGATCGAACGTCGTGTGGCTGAAGGTGGCGCTGATCGCCTGATTGAACGTCGTGTGGCTGAAGGTGGCGCTGATCGTTTGATCGAACGCCGTGTTGCTGAAGGTGGCGCTGATCGCCTGATTGAACGTCGCGTTGCTGAAGGTGGCGCTGATCGTCTGATCGAACGTCGCGTCGCCTGAATCTGACGCTCTACTGCTGAACAAACAAAAAGCCCGGCCTGATCAGCCGGGCTTTTTCACGTCCAACCGGTGCTTACTGCACCGTTTCAGTTTGATCACGTCACCGAAGATTCTGGTGTTGTAACCGGTCAGCCGCGACTACTCGGACTGAAATGTCTGCAAATACGCCAACAAATTATCAATCTTCTCCTCGTCACTCAGCCCCCAAAAGATCATCCGAGTCCCCGGCACCACGCCCTTCGGATCTTTCAGATACTTCGTCAACGTTTCACGATCCCAGGTCAGGCCGGAGTTTTTCATGGCGTCGGAGTACACGTAATTCGCCGACGTCCCCGCTTGGCGGCCGATGATGCCGTTGAGTTCCGGGCCGAAGCCCGGGCGGGCGGATTCGCCGACCTGATGGCAACCGCCGCACAGGCGCGGGAAGATTTTTGCGCCGGCCTCGGCGTCACCGGCTGCCAGTGTCGGCGTGCTGAACAGGCCTGCGTTGAGGATCAGGGCGAGAGTGAATGCAGCGTTTTTCATCAGGGGTTTTCCAGATCGTCGGCGGCGCCAAGGGTAATCGGGCGCGGCAAGTTGCGCTACAGGTAGGCACCCACCACCTGACGGACTTTGAGCAAGGCTTGACGCAGGACAAGCATGTCCACCGACCCCAGCGCCAGACGAATTGCGTGGGGCACATGGGCGGACACAGTGAAGGGTTCTGCGGTGGTGACGGAAACCTGTTCGTGCATCAACTCGACCACGATATGGTCGGCCCGGACATCTTCCGGCAGCGGCAGCCAAAGAAAATACGAAGAGGGATGGCCCACGGTCGGCAGGCCGTCGAGGATCTGCGCGGCCAGGGTTTGCCGGGCCCGAGCGTCGCTACGCTTTTGTGCTTCGAGCAAGGTGACGGTGCCGTCGTCCAGCCAGCCGCAGGCGATGGCGGTCATCACGCCAGGCGTGTTCCAGGTGGTGGCGCGGATGATCCGCTCCAGTGCCGCCACCCGCGCGACCGGCGCGGCGATGAAGCCTACGCGCAGGCCGGTGGCGATGTTTTTCGACAGGCCTGAAACGTAGACCGTGCGCTCCGGTGCCAGAACCGCCAACGGGGGCGGTGGGGTATCGACAAGAAAGGCGTAGGCCGCGTCTTCGATGATCGTCAGATCATGCCGGCGGGCAATCGCGATCAAGTCCTCACGTTGCTCCAGAGGCATCACCCAGCCCAGTGGGTTGTGCAGGGTCGGCATGCTGTACACCGCACGCAGCGGGCGCTGGCGGCAGAGCTTGTCGAGGGCCGCCAGATCGGGGCCCTGCTCATTGACGGGAATCGCCACCACTTCAAGGTGCAGCGCTTCGGCCAACACTTTGAATCCGGAATAGGTCAAGGCGTCAGCGGCGATCACATCACCGGGTTTGAGCAAGGCCATCAGCGTCACCGCCAGCCCTTGCTGGGCACCGTTGACGATCAGCACCTGCTCGGCCTCGACATTCAAGTCCCGTGTTTGCAGGTGTCGTGCCACCGAGGCCCGCTCATGCTGGCGACCGGCGTGAGGCTGATAGCGCAGCAGCGCTTCGAGGTCGCCGGACAACGCCAGTTGCCGCAACGCGGTGCGCAACAATTCGGCCTGCCCCGGCAATGACGGGTAGTTGAAGTTCAGGTCGATCATGCCGACCGCGACGTCCTTCTGGTCGATGCCCTGCCCCGGCAACAACGAGGTTTCCCGCACGAAGGTGCCGCGCCCGGCTTCGCCGCTGACCAGACCCATGGCCTCAAGCTCGGCATACACCCGCGACGCGGTAACCAGCGCCAGTCCTTCGCTGGCCGCCAGTTGTCGGTGAGTCGGCAAACGCGTGCCGGGCAGCAGGCGACCGGCGCGAATGTCAGCCGCATAGGTGTCGACGAGGGTTTTGTAACGGGAGCGCGGCATGTCGGGCTGTATCCATGACAATTCTTTGATTGTGCTGATTCTCGACCCTAGGATTGTTGCAACGCAACCCACCTCTGAGCGCAACGCGTATGGAACGAACCACCCAATTCGGCACCCCGGCGCTGGAAAAAACCAGCGGCTGGATCAACGGCTTCATCGGCGTTGTGATCTTCAGCGGGTCGTTGCCGGCCACGCGGCTGGCAGTGCTGGAATTCGACCCGGTGTTTCTCACGGTCATCCGCGCAACCATCGCCGGCGTCCTGGCGTTAGGTCTGCTGTGGCTGTTTCGCGAACGGTACCCGGCGCGGGACCAGTGGTTGTCATTGCTGATTGTCGCGCTGGGCGTGGTCGTGGGTTTCCCGTTGTTGACGGCCCTGGCGCTGCAATACGTAACGTCGGCGCATTCCATTGTGTTTGTAGGATTGCTGCCGCTGGCGACGGCAATTTTCGGCGTACTGCGCGGCGGTGAACGACCGCGTCCGGTGTTCTGGATTTTTTCGGTATTGGGCAGTTCGCTGGTGACGGGTTTTGCGATCTCGCAAGGACTGACCGCCTCGCCCACCGGCGATCTGCTGATGCTGGCGGCGATTCTCGCCTGCGGCCTCGGTTACGCCGAAGGCGCCAAACTGTCGCGCACCCTCGGCGGCTGGCAGGTGATCTGTTGGGCGCTGGTGCTGTCGTTGCCGGTGATGGCCATGCTGAGTGTGTGGCTGGCGCCCGCCTCGCTCAGCGGTATCAGCCTGTCGGCGTGGGTGAGCCTGGCCTACGTTTCGCTGTTCAGCATGCTGATCGGTTTTGTGTTCTGGTATCGCGGGCTGGCGCAGGGCGGGATTGCGGCGGTCGGACAGCTGCAATTGCTGCAGCCGTTTTTTGGCCTGGCACTGGCCGCGACCTTGCTCCATGAGCACGTCAGCGCGGGCATGCTGGTGGTCACGCTGGGGGTGATCCTGTGCGTGGCCGGGGCAAAGAAATTCGCCAGATAGTTTTCAGCTTGCGCCGGATTTCCATTCCCGCGGGCTGAGCCCGGTCTTGCGCCGAAACGCCCGGGCCAGCGCCGAGGGACTTTCATAACCGACCTCTTCGGCGATCAGGGCAATCGGTCGTCCCTCGCGCAGGCGTTTCTGCGCGAGGCTGATCCGCCAGTTCACCAGATAATCCACCGGCGTCTGCCCCACTACCCGCCGGAAGTGTTCGGCGAAACCGGCGCGAGACAGGTTGGCGGCACTCGCCAGTTCAGCGACGCTCCAGGCCTTGGCCGGTTGGTCGTGCATCAGGTTCAAGGCTCGGGAAATCTTCGGATCCGCCAGTCCCGCCATCATGCCCGGCTGCTGGTGGCGACTGCTGATGAGGTGGCGCAACAACAGAATCACCAGTAATTCGAACAGCCGATCCATCACCGCTTCGCGCCCGCAATGGCCATCGAACGCTTCCTTGAACAGCCACTCCAGAGTGTTGGCCATTTCGGGAAGGTCGGCGAGTTTCAGCACCAGATAATCCGGCAGCGCTGCCGCGAGGGCATTACCCGCGCCGCCGTCGAACGTCAGCGATGCGCACACCAATTGCGTGCCCATGGCTTCGTTGGCGAACAAGCGATGGGCCATGGGGCGGGGGAAAAAGATCAGGGTCGGTTCATTGAGCGAGATTTCAGGATCATTGCCCGGTTTGAGCAGCAGCTCCCCCGCCTGCAACAGATGCACATGCCCGCACACCTGATCGCCGCCGTAGGCGCTCACCCCGCAAAACGTGCCGCTGTGAAAGGTGCCGGCATTGACGCCGAAATGGCTGAGTAACGTAGAAAGGCGATCCATGACTGATTCTCGCAACGACAGGTTTGGACGATCTGTCGCATATCCTCGACGATTTGCACCCAAAGCACCAGCCGCGTTCCGTAGCATTCACTCCATCCCCGGCGCACTTCGCACCGGACTTTTGGAGAATCACCATGAGCCGCATCGCCCCTCTCAGCCTCGAAACCGCCACCGACGCCACTCGCCCGACACTTGAAGGCGTGCAGAAAAAAATCGGCTTCCTGCCCAATATGTTCAAGACCCTGGCCACCGCGCCCGTTGCGCTGGATGCCTACGTACAAATCTCGGCAACCTTGGGCAAAACGTCCCTGAGCGCCAAGGAAAAAGAGGCGGTGTATCTGGCCACCTCGCAAGTCAACGGTTGCGATTATTGCCTGGCGGCGCACACCCTGTTCGCCAGCAAGGCCGGGCTGGCAGCAGAGGAAATCATCGAAGCACGTCACGGTCGATTGAATGCTTTTGCCACCCTCGCCCATCAACTGACCGAAACCCGTGGTCATCTGAGCGATGAACAGATCGCCGCCGCCCGCGCTGCCGGCATCGACGACAAGAAGATCATCGAAGTGATCGCCATCGTCTCCGCGCAGACCCTCACCAACTACCTGAACAACGTGGCGCTGACCGACATCGACTTCCCCGCCATTGAAAATCCAGCGTAATGCAAAAAACTGTGGGAGCGAGCTTGCTCGCGATGGCGGTGGATCAGTCGGCATCTTTGTCGATTGATACTCCGCTATCGCGAGCAAGCTCGCTCCCACATTGAATTTTGTACTGCGTAGGACGCGTCAGTCGTGATCGACCCCGGCGCGTTTCAGCAACTTCTTGCAGCGCTCGGACAGGTGAAACACCTGCAACTGCTTGCCGGCCTTGGCGTAGCGTTCACGCAGGGTTTTCAGCGCCGCGATGGCCGAGTAATCGACGAAGCTCAGGTGCCGGCAATCCAGCGTCACCCGCTGCGGGTCGTTGGCCGGGTCGAACTGATTGAGGAACGGCGTGGTCGAGGCAAAGAACAGCGTGCCGTGCAGGCGATAGAGTTTGCTGCCGTCCGCTTCCAGATGTTCGTCGGCGTACAGCTCGCGCGCTTGCTGCCAGGCAAAATTCAGCGCCGCGATAATGATCCCGCACAAGACCGCCGTGGCCAGGTCGGTGAACACGGTGATGGTCGTTACCGCGATGATCACCAGCACATCGTTGAGCGGCACTTTGTTCAGCACCCTCAATGACGCCCAGGCGAAAGTCTGTTGCGACACCACGAACATCACCCCCACCAGCGCCGCCAGCGGAATCCGCTCGATCAGCGGTGACAGAAACAGGATGAACAGCAGAATCAACACACCCGCCACTACGCCGGACAAGCGTCCGCGTCCGCCGGAGCTGAGGTTGATCACAGTCTGGCCAATCATTGCGCAACCACCCATGCCGCCGAACGCGCCGGAGACTACGTTTGCCGCACCCAGCGCCACGCACTCGCGATCCGGGTAGCCACGGGTTTCGGTGATTTCGTCGGTGAGGTTGAGGGTCAGCAGGGTTTCCAGCAGGCCGACCAGCGCCATCAGAATCGCGTAAGGCGCGATGATGCGCAGGGTGTCCAGTGTCCACGGAATGTCCGGCAAGGCGAACGTCGGCAAGCCGCCGGCGATGTGCGCCATGTCGCCGAGGGTACGGGTCGGCAGACCGAGCACATAAACCAGCAAACCGACACCGAGGATCGCCACCAGCGCTGGCGGCACAGCCCGGGTCAGGCGCGGCAATACATAGACGATGGCCATGGTCAGCAGCACCAGCCCGGTCATCAGGTACAACGGCGTGCCGCTGAGCCACTGCTCACCGCTCTTGAAATGCTCCAGTTGCGCCAGCGCAATGATGATCGCCAGACCGTTGACGAACCCGAGCATCACCGGGTGCGGCACCATGCGCACCAGTTTGCCCAGTCGCAACAGACCGAACGCCATCATGATCAAACCGCCGAGCAATACCGTCGCCAGCAGATACTGCACACCGTGCTGCACCACCAGCGCGACGATCACCACCGCCATCGAACCGGCGGCCCCGGAAACCATGCCCGGCCGGCCACCGAACAACGCGGTCAACGTGCAAATGATGAAGGCGCCGTACAGGCCCATCAGCGGATTGAGATGAGCCACCAGCGCAAACGCAATGCATTCGGGCAACAGGGCAAACGAGGTGGTGAGTCCGGCCAGGACATCGGCGCGCAGACGAATCGGTTTCATGGCTTACCTGACAGAGCGGTCGACGGGCGCGGCCGCATGCATTTGCGCACAAGAGCGCCGCGGAAAAAGAGGGTTGCGGATGTTACGCAAATGCACCGGCGTGGGCCAGTGATCGCTGACATCCGCTGGCGTGCGCTCTATGCTGACGCGCTGTTTCAGGCTATGGAGCCCAGGATGCCGACCGAATTGACCAGCCGCGAAGTTTGCCAGCGATTGCGCGATGCCGCGTTGGGCGTGTGTACCTTGCGGGTGACGAGCGCGCGAGCGGATCGGGTGTCGGTCGAAATCGAAGGCTGGCGTTTGCAGCTGGACTTCGACGGCCAGCGCCTGCATCACTGCGCTGATTGTTTTTGCCCGGACGGCCGCCAATGGACCCTCGACACCCGGCAGCGTTTCGGCACCGATCCGGTGAGCCTGTTAAGTACCTGGGAACTGGCGCAGATCGAGGGCTTGTTGCGGCAACGTGAATGAGGCGGCGAAGACAGTTGCCCAATGATGGCACTCTGCCCATAATTCGCCCCCCTCTTCTACGCGCAAGGAACTGCCGTGAAAAAATCGCTGCTGTTGGTCCCGCTGTTTGCTCTGCTCCTGCAAGGCTGTGGCATGACCATGACCCGCTACGAGCCAAGCTTCGACAACGTTCAAAAGCTCAAGCAAACCCCGCCGCTGCACGCGATCAGCAATCCGCAGGTCACCGCCGAATCGGGCGAAGGCTCGTTGATGGTCCGCGCCAACCCGATCAAGTCGCCGACAGGCAGCATCCCGGCGCATATCCAGGACGCAATCACCGAAGAACTGCGCAAGGCCGGTCTGCTTGATCCGCAGGCGACGCGTCATCTGCAAGTGCTGGTGGTGAAAAACCAGTTGAACGCCGGCATGGGCACAGGTGACGGCACCATCGCTGCGCGCTTCACCCTGCGCAATGGCAACGATGTGGTGTACGACGCCACCAAAGATGTCAGCCATCAGTGGAACAGCAGCTTTTTCGGCTTTATCGCGATCCCCAACGCGACCAACGCCTACAACCCGATGCTGCAGGACTTGCTGAAGAATCTGTACAGCGATCCACAGTTCATCCAGGCCCTGAAGTAAGGGCAAAAAAAGGGTTCTTCACGGAATCTCGGGAAACACACAAACAAGAACGCCGATTTGATTGATGATGTTCGTGCGAGCAAACACAT
>NZ_JAKUMP010000025.1:0-43673 GCF_026341415.1 Pseudomonas sp. MCal1 | reverse complement strand
GCGTCCCCTAGGGGACTCGAACCCCTGTTACCGCCGTGAAAGGGCGGTGTCCTAGGCCACTAGACGAAGGGGACACACTACAACATTCACTCCCTGCTGCGTTTCGCTGTGTGCTTTACGCTGCAAGTGGCGCGCATTCTATGGATGGATTGAAAGGTCGTCAACCCCCAGATATAAATTTATTTAAATCAATGACTTCGACCTGCTTTACCGGCCGTTTCCGGCTTTTGCGTCGCCCGACGATTGACGCCTATATTCCGACACTCGCCAAGGCGTTATAGTCCACCGCAAAGGTGATGGCAATCTGCACCCCAAGGGCCAGCATTTATATAAGCGGCTCCCTGGCCGATACAGATAACAGCTTCGCCGATCCAAACCCGTCGAGCGGCGCTAGGCTCCTCCATGCCAAGCCACTACACTCGCACGCGAACCCTATAAAGAGGTCTTACCGGTGACACCACTCATGATCACCCTGCTAGTCATAGCCGGGATCGCAATCTTGATCGCCATTGGCTACATGAACCATGTGGTGGAAAACACCAAACTGGAGAAGGCCCGCACCAAGGTCGAACTCAACGACCGCCTGCGCCGCTGCGGCGAACTGACCGAAACCTTCCCCGGCCAGTTCATGACCCCGGCCCTCAAGCTGCTGCTGACCCGCCTTGAGCTGAATGTCTGCCAGCGCCTGCTGAACCTGGAAAAAACCAGCGCCACCACCAAGGCCCGCATCACCGAACTGAGCGCCCTCGTCGCCCAGGGCGAATCGATCCCGGTCAACAACCCGCCGGCCCCGATCCAGACCGAAGCCAAGGCCAAAGACGTTCGCTTCCTCCTCGAAGCCCTCCACGGTCAGATCACCCGCGCCGCCCAGGACGGCTTCCTGCCACCGAACGAAGCCAAACACTGGATCCGCGAAGTACGCCACATCCTCGTCCTGCTGCACATCGAGTTCTTCAACAACCTCGGCCAGCACGCCCTCCAGCAAAACCAGCCAGGCCAGGCCCGCCTCGCCTTCGAACGCGGCGTGCAATACCTGCGCAAACAGCAGGACCCGCAAATCTACGCCGAACAACTCCAATACCTGGAAAAACTCCTGGCCCGCGCCAACGCCCAGGTCATGGACAAAATCGCCCCGGTCGAAGGCGAAGAAAACCAACTGACCGCCGGCCTCAAAGATGTCGAGGCTGACGCGGACTGGAAGAAGAAAGTGATCTACGACTGAGTCCAGTCAAAGAGAGAAGCCACCGAGAGGTGGCTTTTTTGTTGGCTTAAGTTCAGGAGTAAACCAGAAAGCCCTCAGCCGACTGGCAAACAGCATTCGCGAGCAAGCTCATTCCCACAGAAAGCAAAAGCAGCCGCACCCACTCCTCACCACGATGAGCGTTAGCTCGAGTAAGGCTTTTGACGTACCGGCCCCATCGGCCGGCTGAGTGGAGGGATTTATCCGGGGGTGGGAGCGCAGCGACCGTGCGGCGAAGCCGCATGCATCGAGAGGAGGTGCAGCGAAGCAAACCGTAGGCGATGCCCCCGGATGAATCCCGTAACGAAGGAACACCGAGCCAAAGCGAGGTGCCGAACGCCGGGGCCCAGCGTTTTTGGTTACTTTTTTGGCGTTTGAAAAAAGTGACTCGCCGTAAGGGCGAAACCGCCAGCAGCAGCACCCGCAGAAACGGATATAAACGCAATAAAACGGGAACCTGGTCGGCCCGAAGGCCGCCAAGGTCAAAGCCGAAAATGCCCCACCATCCCCTTGAGCTCACTCCCCAACTGCGCCAGCTCAACACTCGAAGCCGCATTCCCCCGCATGGCAATCGAAGACTGATCCGCACTCGCCCGAATACTCGTCACACTGCGATTGATCTCCTCCGCCACCGAACTCTGCTCCTCGGCCGCCGCCGCAATCTGCTGGTTCATCTGCTGAATCAACGAAACCGCCGCCGCAATACTCCCCAACGCACTCTCGGTCTGCAACGCATCACTCACCGCCAGCTTCACCAGCTCGCCGCTGCTCTGAATCTGCTGCACCGATGAATGCGCCGCCGAACGCAAGGCACTGACCAGCCGCTCGATCTCCTCGGTCGACTGCTGAGTGCGCCGAGCCAGCGCCCGCACTTCATCGGCGACCACCGCAAAGCCCCTGCCCTGCTCACCCGCCCGCGCTGCCTCGATCGCCGCGTTGAGCGCCAGCAGGTTAGTCTGCTCGGCAACACTCTTGATCACCTCAAGCACCGTGCCGATATTCTGGATTTCCGCACTGAGGCTTTCGATGCTCGAACTGGCCGACGTCGCCGAATCCGCCAACTGCTCAATCCGCGCCATGCTCTGGCGCACCACCTGCTGGCCACTTTCGACCTTGCCGTCAGCAGTCTGCGCCGCAAGCGCCGCCTCTTCTGCATTGCGCGCCACATCGTGTACGGTGGCGGTCATCTGATTCATCGCCGTGGCGACCTGTTCGGTTTCCTCTTTCTGGCTGCTGACCTCAAGGTTGGTCTGTTCGGTCACCGCAGACAGCGATTGTGCCGAACTGGCCAGTTGCTCGATCCCCGCCTGCAATCCGCTGACAATCGTGCTCAAACCCGCGCCCATCTGCTGCATGGCCAGCATCAACTGGCCGATTTCGTCGCGGCGGGAGACCTCGATCGTTGCACTCAGATCACCGGCAGCAATCTGTTGCGCCACGTGAATCACGCTGCGCAACGGCGCCACGATCAGGCGGGTGATCACCCACGCCGCGATCAGCCCGACCAGCAACGCCAGCGCCGATGAGCCAATGATCAGCACCGAATTCTTTTTCAGTTCGCCCTGCATCGCGCTGTCTTGCGCGACATACGCCTGATCGACCCGCGCCACGACTTCGTCGGCCCGCTGATGCAACTGCTGATAGACGGTCTTTTCCTGGGCCAGCAACCCGGTGTACTCGGCAAGCTTTTCACTGAAACCGGCAATGTGTCCGGAGACCTCATTGAGCACCGTCAGATAGCCTTCGTCCTTGACCGTGGTTTTGAGCTGTTCAGCCTGGGCCTGAGCCTGCGCGGCCTGTTCGATATTGCCCTGGCCGGCACTGTCATCACCCTTGCGGCTTTGATCCAGGCGTACCCGCGCTTCGTTCATCGCCTGCAACATCAAGCGTGAGACCTGGCTGACCTGCCCAGCCTGCTCGATGAACTGCGCCCCGTCCTTGCCCTCGCTGTCTTTCAGCGTGTACGCACCGTCGTCGGCCAGACCGGCCTGCAACACATCAAGATTGTTGGCGACGCTGGACACCGACCAACTGGCCATTTCCAGCGCCAGGTCCTTGGCCTGGGACAACGAGACGAATTCATCGAACGCCTTGCGGTATGCGCCCAATGACTGTTGAACGTCGCTCATGACCGACTCGTTGCCCGGCGACAAAATCTTGAGTTGGTCGGCCATGGCGATCAGGCCATCGACACCCTCGTGCAAGGCATCGACGGTTTTCGGATTGCCGTGCAAGGCGTAATCCTGCTCCAGCAGCCGCACCTTGAGCAGGCCACTGTTGAGCGATGACATCTGCTTGAGCCCGTCGAAGCGATGACTGATGGTTTGCAGTGACCAGACGCCAATGGCCGCCACCAGAGCAGTCAGCAACAACACCAGCACAAACCCGATACCCAGTTTTTTCGCCATACCGAGGTTGGCAAAACGTCCTTGCACGGCCGAAATCATTGCGCGTAGTCCCCTGCCATAGTCTGTTACCGAAGATTCGCAACGGCCTTGAAGCAGCACAAGTCTCTGGCGTCGGAATAATGGCAAAAAGCTACGCACGCGTCGTTTTCAGAACGCTTGAGGTCGATCCACGGTCGTGCTTCGAAAAAACTGTCGCGCCCGTGGATCACAGGCGTAAGCCACATTGATGCGCTGCCAGTCGCAGGCTTCGCCACTGGGGCTGAACGAGGTTGCACAAGACAACTGCACCCCGCAGCGCGACGCTTGCCTGCGCAAATGCTGCTCACCAGCCCGTGGCGCGCGCGCCCAGATGAACAGCCCGCCCGAGGGTTTGCCGAACACTTCCCAGTCAGCATCTTCCAGGGCCTGCAAGGCCGCCACACGATCGGTATTGAGGCGCTGACGCTGGCGCTGCACCAGTTTGCGATAGGCGCCGCTGGCCAGCATCCCGGCCAGCACCGCCTCAGAGAACCTCGAGGTGCCCATGCAACTGATCATCTTGACCCGCGCCATCCGCTCGATCAGCTCACCATCGGCCAGCACGAAACCCACTCGCAGCGAGCTGCTCAGGGTCTTGGAAAAGCTGCCGAGGTAAATCACTCGCCCCTCGTCATCCAGCGCAGCCAGGCGAGTGCCACTGCCATTGTGCAGGTCGGCGTAGACATCATCTTCTATCAGCCGCAGGTCATGGATTCTGCTCAATTCGAGGATGCGTCGAGCGACCGCCGGCAACAGGCAACTGCCCGTAGGATTGTGGTGATGACTGTTGATGAACATCGCGGTGGGCCGAAACTGCCGCAGCAACGCCTCGAGCGCCTCGACATCCGGACCGACCGGCGTGCGGCGAACCTCCAGCATGCGCACGCCATGCAAGCGCAGGAGATCGAACAGTGGCGCATAACCGGGAGTTTCGACCACGACACAATCGCCGGCCTTGAACAACGTGCGCACGATCAGATCCAGCCCGTGGCTGGCGCCAGCGGTGGTCATCACCTGCCCCTCGACAGCCTCGATACTCAGCAATCCCAGGCGCTTGACGATCTGCTCGCGCAACGCCGGCAGGCCCAGTGGCGTGCTGTAGTTGAACAGGCTGGCCATGTCGGCCCGTGTTACCTCGCGGATCGCATAACCGAGATCGTCGGGCTCGCGCCAACTCTCCGGCAGCACGCCACTTCCCAGCGTCAAACCGCTGCGCCAGCCGGAGGCCGGATCGCCCCCGTTGCGCTCCCTCTCGCACCCTGAGCCATCGATTGCCTTGCAGCAACCGGGCAACGAAGCCGCCACCATGAAACCCGAGCCCTGACGCGAGGCCAGAACCCCTTGCGCCACCAGCCGCTCGCAAGCCTCCATGACACAGGACTGGCTGAGCAGATTGCACCGCGCGATCTCTCGCACGGAGGGCAGACGCGTCATCGGCGGCAGCTGCCCCTGCATGATCCACTCGATCAATCCGTCAACAATCTGCTGTACGACCGGCACCATTGCCAGTCGGTCAATTCTCAATTCCATGAGCACGCAAACTCCTGTCCATTTTGCTGGCGGCAGTTAATCACAGCCGCGCCCTTCAGGCTGTGCGACAAAACCGCCAAAAGCCTCCGTTCTCACCATTTGATACACATTGTTTAGCGGATTCACGGAACCGCTCCCCAAGTAAAAAAAAATCCGCCGAAGGGCGGATTCTTTCAAGCATCAGTCAATGTCGCCTTAGAAGGCGGTCACGCCGCCATCCACGGCCAGCGAATGGCCGGTGGTAAAGGCCGCACCATCGCTGCACAGGTACAGCACGGCGCTGGCAATTTCCTCGACCTTGCCGATGCGCCCGACCGGGTGCATCGCGTTGGCGAATTCGCCTTTCTTCGGATCTGCCTCATAGGCGCGGCGGAACATGTCGGTATCGATCACCGCCGGGCAAACGGCGTTGACGCGGATTTTCTTCTTGGCGTACTCGATGGCGGCGGACTTGGTCAGGCCGATCACCGCATGCTTGGAAGCCGCGTAGATGCTCATCTTCGGCGCAGCGCCCAGCCCAGCCACCGACGCAGTGTTAACGATCGCCCCGCCGCCCTGGGCCAGCAGCAACGGCAGCTGATACTTCATGCACAGCCAGACGCCCTTGACGTTGACGCCCATGATCGCATCGAACTCATCCATCGAGCCTTCGGCCAGTTTGCCCTTCTCGATCTCGATCCCGGCGTTGTTGAAGGCATAGTCGAGACGGCCGTAGGTATTGATCACCTCGTCCATCAGATTTTTCACTTCGCTTTCGACGGTCACGTTGCAGCGCACGAAAGTCGCTTCGCCGCCGGCTGTACGAATCAGCGCCACGGTGCCCTCGCCCCCGGCCGCATCCAGATCGGCCACCACCACTTTCAGACCTTCGGCGGCGAATGCCTGGGCCGTCGCGCGGCCGATGCCGTTGGCCGCGCCGGTGACCACGGCTACCTGACCGGAAAACGTCATGCTCATTGTTATGTCCTCGAATGCGGGGGATTGATGAAGGCAGCATAGCCACAGGGGCCTGAGTGACGTCAGCACTATCAAAAGGCCGGTTAGGCTTGCATGAATCGCAGTGATGAAACCCCGCCGGGGACTATCACCGTACTGGATCGGCCTGCATTCGCCCCGTGAGCCAACCTTGCGACATCGCGCATGAAGGTCTATCAACAAGGCTTCATTCATTTCGAGTGCCTGTCATGACCAACCAGACCAATCGCCAGTTCCTGCTCGCCAAACGCCCGGTGGGCGCCGCCACCCGCGAGACCTTCACCTATCAGGAAGTACCGGTCGGCGAACCGGCGGCGGGGCAGATTCTGGTCAAGAACGAATACCTGTCCCTCGACCCGGCCATGCGCGGCTGGATGAATGAAGGCAAGTCCTACATTCCGCCGGTGGGTCTGGGCGAAGTCATGCGCGCCTTGGGCGTAGGCAAAGTCATCGCGTCAAACAATCCGGGGTTTGCCGTTGGCGACTACGTCAACGGTGCCATTGGCGTGCAGGATTATTTCCTCGGCGAGCCAAGAGGTTTCTACAAGGTCGATCCGAAACTGGCACCGCTGCCGGTTTACCTGTCCGCATTGGGCATGACCGGCATGACCGCCTACTTCGCCCTGCTCGATGTCGGCGCACCGAAGGCCGGCGACACCGTGGTGTTGTCCGGCGCAGCGGGCGCGGTCGGCAGCATTGCCGGGCAGATTGCCAAGATCAAGGGTTGCCGGGTGGTCGGGATTGCCGGCGGCGCCGACAAGTGCAAGTTTCTGGTCGATGAACTGGGCTTCGACGGCGCCATCGACTACAAGAGCGAAGACGTGTTGGCCGGCCTTAAACGCGAATGCCCGAAAGGCGTGGACGTGTATTTCGACAATGTCGGCGGCGACATCCTCGACGCCGTGCTCAGCCGTATCAACCTGAAAGCACGCGTGGTGATCTGCGGCGCCATCAGCCAGTACAACAACAAGGAAGCGGTCAAAGGCCCGGCCAACTACCTGTCGCTGCTGGTCAATCGCGCGCGGATGGAAGGCTTCGTGGTGATGGACTACGCCGCACAATACGCCAGCGCCGCCCAGGAGATGGCCGGCTGGATGGCCAAGGGTCAGCTCAAGAGCAAGGAAGACATTGTCGAAGGCCTGGAAACCTTCCCGGAAACCCTGGGCAAACTGTTCAGCGGTGAGAACTTCGGCAAGCTGGTGTTGAAGGTCTGAAAACAAGGAAGGGAGCCATTGGGCTCCCTTCTTGATGCTTCAGCTGTTCGCTCAGGCCAGTTGCGCAACCACCGAGGCCAGTGCCTTGGCCGGATCTGCCGCCTGGCTGATCGGACGGCCGATAACCAGATAGTCGGAACCCGCATCCAGGGCCTGACGTGGAGTCAGGATGCGACGCTGATCGTCCTGGGCGCTGCCCGCCGGGCGAATCCCCGGGGTCACCAGTTGCAGCGACGGGTGCGCGGTTTTCAGCGCAGTGGCTTCCAGCGCCGAGCACACCAGACCGTCCATCCCGGCCTTCTCGGCCAGTGCCGCCAGACGCAGCACCTGCTCCTGCGGCTCGATGTCCAGACCGATACCGGCCAGATCCTCACGTTCCATGCTGGTCAGCACGGTCACGCCGATCAGCAATGGCTGCGGGCCGCTGCGCTTGTCCAGCTCTTCACGGCAGGCCGCCATCATGCGCAGGCCACCGGAGCAGTGAACGTTGACCATCCACACGCCCATCTCGGCAGCGGCCTTGACCGCCATCGCCGTGGTGTTGGGAATGTCGTGGAATTTCAGGTCCAGGAATACTTCAAAACCCTTGTCACGCAGGGTGCCGACGATTTCCGCCGCGCAACTGGTGAACAATTCCTTGCCCACTTTGACCCGGCACAGCTTCGGGTCCAACTGGTCGGCCAGCTTCAGTGCGGCGTCACGGGTGGGGAAATCCAGGGCGACGATGATAGGAGTCTGGCAGGCGGACATGGGTGGGCTCTCAGGCAAGTCGAAATCGGCGCGCATTGTAGCGGAACCGGCGACGGCGCGGCACCCGATGATCGGTAAATCGTCGCGCCAACCGTGATCAGCATAGCCCTGCAGGATATTGTGTCGAAGCCGATACACAACCGACACGCCGGCAACATGCGCCCGCGCTAGCCTCGCCAGCCGCAACAAGTCCTTACAGCAGCCCTTCCCGCCTCACGGCCGGACGCCTATGCTGAAACCACAACCTCGCAGCCTATCTTTGTGGTTGGCGGCCTACTGGCAGATGAACAGCCTCATGCACAACTCCCAAGTCTCCGTTAACGACGAGCAGAAAGACGACAAGCGCTGGAACATTCGTGCCCTGATCGTCGACGATGACGTGCCGATCCGCGAACTGATGATCGACTACCTGGCCCGCTTCAACATTCACGCCAGCGGCGTCACCGACGGAGCGGCGATGCGCCAGGCGATGCAGGCCGAACACTTCGACGTGGTGGTGCTCGACCTGATGCTGCCCGGCGAAGACGGTTTGTCGCTGTGCCGCTGGCTGCGCGCGGAGTCGGACATCCCGATCCTGATGCTCACCGCCCGCTGCGAACCCACCGACCGGATCATCGGCCTGGAACTGGGTGCCGATGACTACATGGCCAAGCCGTTCGAACCTCGGGAACTGGTGGCGCGGATCCAGACGATTCTGCGTCGGGTACGCGACGACCGCACCGAACAGCGTGCGAACATCCGCTTCGACAACTGGCGCCTGAACAGCGTCCTGCGCCAGCTCATCGCTGACGATGGTCTGGTGGTGCCGCTGTCCAACGCCGAATTCCGCCTGCTCTGGGTGTTCATCGAACGTCCGCGCCGGGTCCTCAGCCGCGAACAGTTGCTGGACGCTGCCCGAGGTCGCTCGATCGAAGCCTTCGACCGCAGTATCGACCTGCTGGTCTCGCGTCTGCGGCAAAAACTCGGCGATGACCCCAAAGCCCCGCAACTGATCAAGACCGTACGCGGTGAAGGCTACCTGTTCGACGCACGAGACATCGGCTGATGCGGGCGCGCTTCGACACGCTGTTCGGCCGCCTGTTCGGCGTGCTGTTGGTGGCGATCGTCCTGGCGCATTTGCTGGCCTTCGCCTGGTTCCGCCTCTACGGCCCGCCACCACCGCCACCGCCGCCGGAGTTCTCGGAAAGCCTCGACAGCAAACAGCCGCCACAGGATCCGCGCTACCCGCCCCGCCCGCCGCGCCCCTGGTTCGGCGGGCCGATCGTGCCGCTGACTTTTCAGTTCATCTCGCTGATCATCGCCGCCTGGTACGGCGCCAAACTGCTGACCCGGCCTATCCAGCGCCTGAGCGATGCAGCCGAACGCCTGAGTGAAGACCTCGACAGCCCGCCGCTGGACGAAACCGGCCCCCGGGAAGCACGGCAGGCTGCGCACACGTTCAACTTGATGCAGCAGCGCATCCGCGAACAGGTGCAGCAGCGGGCGCGGATGCTCGGCGCCGTCTCTCACGACCTGCGCACCCCGCTGTCGCGGCTGAAACTGCGCCTGGAAAACATCAACGACGACAAACTGCAAGGCCAGATGCGCCAGGACCTGGACGACATGATCGGCATGCTCGACGCCACCCTCACCTACCTGCACGAACAGCGCACCAGCGAAGCCTTGCAACTGATGGACGTGCAGGCGCTGGTCGAATCCCTCTGCGAAAACGCCCAGGATCAAGGCGCGGACGTGCAGGTCAGCGGCCATTGCGCACCCTTGCAGGTGCAGCCGATGGCACTGCGCTCATGCATCAACAACCTGATGGACAACGCCCTGCGCTATGCCGGCCACGCGCTCATCGAACTGCAAGACCAGCGCGAACAATTGCTGATCCACGTCATCGACCATGGCCCGGGCATCGCGGCGGACAAGCGTGAAGCCGTATTCGAACCGTTCTTCCGCCTCGAAGGCTCACGCAACCGCAACTCCGGCGGCGTCGGCCTGGGCATGACCATCGCCCGGGAAGCGGCGCAGCGCCAGGGCGGACAACTGACCCTGGCAGAAACACCCGGCGGCGGCCTGACCGCCGTGATCCAACTGCCTCGCCACTGCGCCTGACTGTGTACCGACCGGTACAAACCTCACATACCCACGACACGTTGCGACTGGAGGCTGCATAAGCCGGTACACCCACCGGTTTTCCAGTCCAAGGAGTGAGCCCGATGATCGGTAGCGTCAGCAACTACACGAGCTATACCAGCACCAGCAGCACCTCCACGCAAAACGCCCGCAGCCAGCAACTGCAAAAGGAACTGTTCGCCAAACTCGACAGCAACGGCGACGGCGCGGTGGATCAGGACGAACTGGGCAGCGCCCTGTCGCAACAGTCCAACGACGGCCTGCTGGTCAGCCTGAACCAACAATTCGGCGATCTGGACAGCGACGCCAGCGGCAGCCTCAGCGCCGAAGAAATGACCGCCATGGCCCCACCGCCACCACCGCCCCCTCAAGCCTCCAGCGACGAACTGTTCAGCCAACTCGATGCTGACGGCGACGGCACGGTGACCGCCACCGAACTGAACAGCGCGTTGCAGGTCAGCGACGGCACCGCCTCGAACAACACCGACACCGCTGCCGCCCTGCTCAAGGTGCTGGACAGCGACAGCAGCGGTGGCGTCAGCAGCGACGAACTGAAAGCTGCACTGCATGCAGCTCGCGAACACCCAAGCGACGAAGAAACCGCCAGCAGTAACCAAACCACTACCGAAGCGCTGAACCGCATGATCGCCAACCTGAGCAAGCAGTACTCGCTCGAAAACACCGCATCGGTGGGCAAGTATTTGAATGTGGCGACGTGAGGTAATCCAAAAAACAGGATGAGCGTCAGCTCGACAGCGCTCTTGATCTTGATCCGCCCGCCCCTTCGGAAGGCTGAGTGGAGGTGTTCATCCGGGGATTGGCACGCAGTGCCGTTTGGCGAAGCCGGACTCATCGACAACGTCGATGCCCCCCGGAGGGACGTCGGAGCGAAGGAACCCGAGCCAGCGAGGGCCGAACGCCGGGGCGAGTGAACGGCCGCCAAGGCTCACCATCAACGCCGATCGTCGACCCGAGCCTGACTCTTGCTCCAATCCGTCAACAAACTATAAGCGACCGCCAAAAGCGTAGGCCCGATAAACAAGCCGATAAAGCCAAATGCAATCAACCCGCCAAACACCCCAAGCAACACAATCACCAACGGCAGATTCCCGCCACGGCTGATCAGATACGGTTTGAGCACGTTATCCACGCCACTGATGACGAACGTCCCCCAGATCCCGAGAAACACCGCCATTCCGTACTCACCCTTCCAGGCCAGCCACGCCGTGGCCGGAATCCATACCAGCGGCGGCCCCATCGGAATCAGACTGAGCAGGAACGTCACGATCCCCAGCACCAGCGCCCCCGGCACCCCGGCAATCAGGAACCCGATCAGCGCCAGTATCGCTTGTGCCGCCGCCGTACCGATCACCCCGTTGACCACCCGCTGCACCGTACCGGCCACCAGATCGATGTAGTAACCGGCCCGATCACCGATAAGGCGCTGCAGCAGACTGTGCACGAACGCCGCCAATCGCGGTCCGTCACGGTAGAAAAAGAACACGAAAACAATGCTCAGGGTCAGCTCGAGAATTCCGCTGCCGATCTGCGCACTGCGCGCCAGCAACCAGTTGCCGACCTGCCCCAGATAAGGTTTGACCGTCACCATCAGGGCCGCGCCCTGCTGATCGATGCTGTTCCAGATTCCCACCAGCCGTTCACCCACCAGCGGCACGCCGCCCAGCCAGCTCGGTGCCTCGGGCAATCCATCGACCTGCACATCCTTGATGAACGCCGTGGCATCACGCACGTGATCGGCCAGGTTAAAGCCGAGCCACACCAGCGGCCCCGCCACCAGCAACATCCAGCCCATGGTCAGCAACAGGGCCGCGAGGGATTCCCGGCCACTGAGCCAGCGGGTCAGCAGACGCATCAGCGGCCAACTGGCAAACGCCAGCACCGCGCCCCAGAACAGCGCCGACCAGAACGGCGCCATCACCCACAGGCTGGCGCCGAACAGCACCAGCAACAGGATCTGCACCAACAGGCGATCGTTATTGAGCATGCGAGGTCTCGAAAAAAACATTCATCCAAAGAGTAGGCGAACACGCGGCGCGTGCCCGCCCGATACACCTACCGCAACAGATCGATGCGCAGACCTTCGCCATCGACACTGCCGGTTTCCATTCGCGCGGCACGCACGCCCTGCCCGATCAACGCCTGCCGCCAGGCCTCGGCTTTCGGCCCGGACACCGTGACCCGCAAGGTGGTGTCGAGGTTCAGACCACGGGACAGCAAACGCAGCCAGGTATCATCCGGATCGCCAACCAGCTTCGGAAAATCCAGTTCGCCAGTGCTTTTCAACTCCCGCAGCAGCGTGGCCGAGGTCGGCAGCAGGTCACCGAGCGGTGCCAGCGCCTGGAACTGTTCAACGTGCAGATAGGCTTTGCGATTGCCGCGAGTGATGCTGTAAAGCGCCACCAGCGTGTTGTCGCGCGGCGCCGCGAGCCTCAGCAGCAGATAGGCCTGCTGCTCGTCGGCACCGTACAGTTTGGCGTTGCCGAACACCTCGTTGGCCCACAGGCTGCTCTCGCCGCAATCCCGGGCCTGGCACCAGAACAACAGTTGGGCATCCTGCTTTTGCAGGGCTTCGCGAGCGAGAGTGAAAGCTTCGGTGGCGGAATGTTCCGGCGGCAACTCGTAGGTCACCGAGGTGGTTTGCCCCCGGGCGCTGACCTGACCGTCGAAACGCAACTGGCCGCTGATCTTGCGGATCGAGCCGAGCGGGTAGATCCGCTCCAGCTCTGCGGCAGGGCGATAGTCGACGATCTGCGCATCGGCCACACGCGGCACGATCGGCAGATCCTGACTGCCCGGCAGGTCGGCAGCGAATGGAAAGGGACTGAAACAGCACAGCGCCAGCAGACTGATAGATCGCATGGACAGGCTCATCGCAGGGACATGGCCTGGGTGCCTTGAGGGCAGTTCGAAGTCGCAGCGGTGTAGAAATCCATCTTGGTTGTCTCCCATTTCAACCCGCCCAGCCTCGACAGTTGCCGGGAGCAAGTCAAGGAATGGCGAAGAACCGATTGAAACAGTCTGCGACAAGCTCGGCCCCGGCCTCATCGTTCAGGTGCAGGTGATGCCCGCCCGGCAGCTGCTCCCGGTCAAAGGGTAGACGCTCCAGCAGCTCCGGATGTCGGGCCAGCATGCCGTCGGCGGCGACCACCAATTGCGCGGGACAGGCAATGCGCTGCACGAACGCCATCGCCTGTTCCTGGGTCAGACGCAACGGCGACGGCAAGGTCAGGCGGTTGTCGGTGCGCCAGGTGTAACCGCCGGGCACCGGCATCAGGCCGCGTTGCGCCAGCAGTTCGGCGGCTTCGCGACTGACCGCCACCAGCCCTTTCATCCGTGCTTCGATGGCCCGGTCGAGGGTGTTGTAGACCGGTTTGCGCTTTTCCCGAAGATCGAGCTGTGCCTGTAAGGCCATGCCCATGCGCTCGGCGGCATTTTCGCCTTTGTCGGTAGGAGGAATCACCCCGTCGATCAGCGCCAGATGGGTGATGCGTTCGGGCAACGAGCCGGCCAGCACCAGCGAAACGATCGCGCCCATGGAATGCCCGAGCAGGCCGAAACGTTTCCAGCCCAGTTGCTCGGCCACCTGCAGCACGTCATGGGCGTAATCCCAAAGTGCGTAACCGGCACCAATCGGGCGATGCCCGGAGTGCCCGTGACCGGCCATGTCCAGTGCCACGATGCGCAGGCCTTTAAGCTTGGGCGCCAGGCGCGCGAAGCTGTTGGCGTTGTCCAGCCAGCCGTGCAGGGCGATCACCGGCAACCCGTCTTCCGGGCCGAACAGGTGCGCCGCCAGTTCGATATGCGGCAGGCTCAGGCGCACTTCTTCGACGGCGGGGTTCATGCGCAATCCTTTTGCTGGCGACCTTCCCATCGGGTGAACAGGCTTTTCAGCAGCAACGCCGTATCCTGCGGGCGTTCAAGGGGAAACATGTGCCCACCGGGCACGGTCAGCGCCTCGCCCTGAGGCAGACGCCCGACAAACCGGGTGTGATGGTTCATCACCACCCGGCTCTTGTGTCCACGCACCACTGCCAGCGGCACCTTCAATTGCCGGGTATGAGCAGGACTGGTGTGCGGCACGCCGCGATAAATGCTGATCTCGGTCGCAGGATCGAAGCGCAGGCGCAGCTTGTCGCCGACCTTGTGCAGACCGTGCTGCAGATAAGCATCGAAGCATTCCGGATCAAAGCTGCGGAACAAGGTCTTGCCGGCGAAATAACCACGGGCGCTGTCCAGATCGGCAAACTCTTCGCGGCGCCCCAACGTGCGGCCGGCCGGGGTCAGTTTGTCGATGAAACCAAAGCGTTTGGCGGCGCGGATCACCCATTGATCGGTGCGGGTCAGCACCGGCGAGTCGAGCATCACCACACCCCGATACAGTTCCGGGCAACGCAGTGCGGCGTGCAAATGCAGCATGCCGCCGAAGGAATGGCCCACGCCCCACACCGGTTCATCTTGCTGTTGAAGATGATGGATGAGTTCGTCGACCAGGTGGTACCAGTTGTCACCCGCCGGGAAACGCGGGTCATGGGCGTGTTGTTCCAGATGCGCGACCCGGTACTCGGGCGCCAGCGCCGCGAACAGTTTGCCGTAGGTACCCGAAGGGAAACCGTTGGCGTGGGCGAAGAAGATCGGTTGCGACATACCGGCAAATCCATGAGCGGAAAACAGGCGTTGATTGTCCGTAAGACCACGTCCTACAGCAATGACCGTAACTGCCAGGAATGATGACAGTCCGGTCAGGGCTATGACGCTTGAGCCATCAACGCGCCGGCGGTTGTTCTCCCAGCGGCACCACCGCCATGGTCAGACGCGACACACAACTGGCCTTGCCTTCATCGCTGGTCAGGCGGATGTCCCAGACATGGGTGGTGCGGCCAATGTGAATCGGTCTGGCCACCGCCGTCACCCGACCGCTGCGCAGGCCACGCAAGTGGTTGGCGTTGATTTCCAGCCCCACGCAATAGAACTTGCTGGCATCGATGCACAGGTAGCTGGCCATCGAGCCGACGGTCTCGGCCAGCACCACCGAGGCGCCACCGTGCAGCAGGCCGTAAGGCTGATGGGTGCGATGGTCGATGACCATGCTGGCCGTCAGCGACTCCTCGTCGAAGGACTCGAAGCGAATGTCCAGCACTTCGCCGATGGTGTTTTTCTGGATTGCGTTCAACTGCTCGATGTTCGGAGTGGTGCGCCACAAGGTCATCGCAGGCTTCCTTTGTTGTTTTGATCGACGCTCAATCCTGCCACAGCACCGTCTCACTGCGCTCGCTCCATTCTTCGAAACGTGCTCCGTAGGTGTCTTCGATGATGTTGCGTTTGATTTTCAGGGTCGGCGTGAGAAAGCCGTTCTCCACCGCCCAACTGTCCTTGACCACCACCAGCCGGCGCAGGCGCTCGTGCTTGTCGAGTACGGCGTTGACTTCCTCCAGCAGTTTTTCCAGGCTCGAATGCAGCGGTGCGCGGGGCTCTTGCCGGCCCACGGCCGAGAGTACGCACAACCCCAGCGGCGCACTCAGGCCATCGCCGACCACGCAGACCTGTTCGATCCGCGAATGCACCGCCAGCCGATTTTCGATCGGCGCCGGAGCGACGTATTTGCCCTTGCTGGTCTTGAAGATTTCCTTGAGCCGCCCGGTCAGGCGCAAACGCCCTTCGGCGTCCTGTTCGCCTTTGTCGCCGGTGCGCAGGAAACCGCCTTCGGTGAGGGTTTCGGCGGTTTTCTGCGGCTCCCTGAAATAGCCGAGCATGTTCGCCTGGCTGCGCACCTGCACTTCGCCGGACTCATCGATACGCACTTCCACGTCAGGACACGGCCGACCGATCCAGCCTTCCTTGTATTGCCCCGGCAGGCAGATGTGCGAATAACCGCAGCTTTCGGTCATGCCGTAGACCTCCAGCACGTCGAGCCCGAGTTTCTGATACCAGCGCAACAAGGTCAGCGGCACCGGCGCCGCACCGGACAGCGCCACGCGCAGGGCATCCAGCCCTAACCCGGCCAACACCTTATGGCCTATCCGCTTGCCGATGAAGGGCAGACCGAGCAGGAAATCCAGGCGTTTCGCCGGGATCTTGCTGTAGACGCCCATCTGGAATTTGGTCCAGATCCGCGGCACACCGAACATCGCCGTCGGCCGCGCCCGCTTGAGATCGGCGAGGAAGGTATCGAGGTTCTCGGCGAAAAACACCGTCTGCCCGGTATAGATCGACGCCAGTTCGACGAACATCCGCTCGGCAACATGACACAGCGGCAGATACGACAGCAGCCGGTCGTTCTCATTGAGACCGAACAGCTGCGTGCCGCGCGTCGTCGCGAACCCGAGGTTGGCAAA
This sequence comes from Pseudomonas sp. MCal1, assembly GCF_026341415.1. Lineage (NCBI taxonomy): Bacteria > Pseudomonadati > Pseudomonadota > Gammaproteobacteria > Pseudomonadales > Pseudomonadaceae > Pseudomonas > Pseudomonas sp. MCal1. Next base: position 27,064 of record NZ_JAKUMP010000025.1, on the reverse strand, counting down.
GCTGTGCATCACACCCTTGGGCAGGCCGGTGGTGCCGGAGGTGTAAATGATCGTCGCCAATTGCTCGGCGGCGGGACGCGGATCGTCCTGGATCGGCGAGCTGCGCTGCACATCGTCCCAGTTGAAATCGAACGTGCCCGGCGGATGCAGCGGCAGGCTGACTGTTGTCAGACCGGCCGGTACACCCGCTGACATGCCCGGCCAGTCATCAAGCTTGCCGATGAACGCCAGCACGCTTTCGGAGTGGGTGAGCACCTGATTCACGGATTCGGCGGTGAGGTTCGGATAGAGCGGTACCGAGACATGCCCGGCCATCCAGATCGCCAGGTCGGCGATGATCCAGTGCGCGCAGTTTTTCGAGATCAGGGCGATATGGCTGCCTGGCGGCAACTCCCGGGATCGCAACCAGTGCGCGGCGCAGCGGGCCTGATAGCCAACGTCGGCCCAGGTCAGGATTTCGACCTGCCCGCCGCCGATCGGCTGCACCAGAAAACGCTGACGCGGGTGCCGGGCCTCGCGTTCGTAAAACACGTCCAGCGGCAAACGGAAGGCAGAAGACATTCGACTCGCTCCTGTTTTTTGGTCTGGAGCAAGCGTAGTCAACCAAGCAAGTGCTTGGTTGACTATTTCGTACAAAAAATTTCAGGGATGTTTAAGACTGTTCAGCTTCATCGAACCGATCAGCAACTCGCTGTGTTCGAGCTCGGCCAGCCCGGCGGTGCTGACTTTTTCCGGCGGATAGCCGGCACCGTGTTGCAGGTAGCTGAGCAGATTTCCCACCAGCGGATTGTGGCTGACCAACAAAACGTTGCTCACCGAAACCAGTTGCTCGGCCACGCGGTCCGGGTCAACTTCCGGGGTCAACCACTCGACGGTGCGGATCTCCGGCTCAAAGCCCAGGGCTTCGCGCACCAGTTGCGCCGTCTGCTGTGCCCGCAGGTACGGGCTGGCATAGATGGCGGTCAGCGGCTGGCCCATCAAGCGGGCTGCGCTGCTCAACACTTCCTTGCGACCGTGGGCGGTCAGTTCCCGCTCGGAGTCGGGGCGTGAGCCGTAGGGCTCGGCCTCACCGTGACGCAATACCCAGAGTTTCATAGCTTGGGTTCCTCATCCCGGGCCGGATGCGGTGCCGGCGCGACAACGTGTGGCGCCTCACCTTCCGGAGTACGCGGCGCCGGCCAGTCGGCGAACGGCCAGGGTTTCTGGTCGCTGTGGAAGCTGCCGAAACGACCGATCTGCGCCAGAAACTGGCTCAGGCTGTCGCCGAAATTCATCAGGCTGGCGCTCGGGGCGCCATAGATCAAACGATAGATCAACTGCACCAGCACCACCGCGCCGAGGATGAACTGCGCTACCTGCCAGACCAGCACGTAGATGATCATCCACAACGCCCGCAGGAGGATGGATTCATATTTGGCTTCGGTTTTCGGATCGTTCATGCCCTGCTCCCTGCTGAATCAGTTGAAACCACTGGTGGAAATAAAGTCGACGTCGGTTTTCGGCTCGCCTCGCATCAGAAGACCGATCACCTGCTCAAGCGTGCGCCCTTCGAACAGGATTGCATGCAGTCCGGCGACCAGCGGCATGTACACGCCAACCTCCTGGGCCTTGGCCTTGAGCACTTTCAGGGTGTTGACCCCTTCGGCCACTTCACCGAGACGCGACACCGCTTCGTCGAGGCTCAAGCCCTGACCAAGAGCGAAACCGACCTGATAGTTGCGGCTTTTCGGCGACGAGCAAGTGACGATCAGATCGCCGACCCCGGCCAGACCGAGGAAGGTCATCGGGTTGGCGCCTTGATTCACCGCAAACCGGGTCATCTCGGCCAGGGCGCGAGTGATCAGCATGCTCTTGGTGTTCTCGCCCATCTGCAGCGCCACCGCCATGCCGGCGATGATCGCGTAGACGTTTTTCAGCGCCCCGCCCAGTTCCACGCCGAATCGGTCGGCGCTGGCGTAGACGCGGAAAGTACGGCCATGCAACGCGGCCTGCACGGCTTTGCACAGTTCTTCGTCTTCACTGGCGACCACAGTGGCGGTCAGCGCGTGCTCGGCGATTTCCCGTGCCAGGTTCGGCCCGGACAGCACGCCGATGCGCGCCTTCGGGGCGATCTCTTCGAGAATCTGGCTCATCAGTTTGAAGGTGTGGGCTTCGATGCCTTTGGTCAGGCTGACCAGCATCTTGCCGCTCAGGCGTTCGGCATGCGGCGCCAACACTGTGCGCAGCGCGCTGGACGGCAATGCCACGAAACACAAATCGCAGGCGTCGAGGGTTTCCTGCAGGTCGGTGACCGGGGTCACGCCGGGCAGAATCTTGATGCCTTTGAGGTAACGCGGGTTCTCGCGTTTGACCCGGATGGCCTCGGCCTGCTCGGGGTCACGCATCCACTGCCGGACTTGATGGCCGTTCTCGGCCAACAGATTGGCCACGGCGGTACCGAAACTTCCGCCTCCCAGGACCGCAATCGGGCGCTGTTCAGTCATATGTAATCCGTTAATCCATACCAGTGGCGATGCCGGCATTATACGGAGCGTCCCCCTCTCGGACAGCCCCGGCGTCAATTACCCGCACTTATAGGAAGAAGACCAATAAAACCGAGGAAAATGCCTGCAACGTGACTGGAAAAGTCGTCGCCCTCGGTTAACATGCGCGCCAATTCTCTGCCATCAAGGCTGCGTCGTGTTTTCTGGCCCCCCTTCACCGCGTTCGTCCCTGCTGCTGGCGCTGCTGTTCAGCCCGGTGCTGTTGGCGGATGACCTGTTTGTCGACAGTGAGGCCTTGCCACAGATCCTGACCGCCACCCGCCTGAAGCAGTCGCCGGCGGAAGTCCCGGGCAGCATGACGGTGCTCGACAGCGAACTGATCAGCGCCAGCGGCGCCCGGGACATCAGCGAACTGCTGCGCCTGGTGCCGGGGATGATGGTCGGCAGCATCAGCGGCAATCAGGCCGTGGTGAATTATCACGGAACCAACGCCACTGAAGCCCGCCGCATGCAGGTGCTGATCGACGGCCGCTCGGTGTATCGCGCCGGACTCGCGACCGTGGACTGGAGCGACATCCCGGTGGCCATGGAAGACATCGAGCGGATCGAAGTCTTTCGCGGCCCGAACACCGTCAGCTACGGCGCCAATGCGCTGATGGCGGTGGTCAACATCATCACCCGCAACCCGGCGGACAGCCACGGCACGCGGCTGAAGCTGACACGCGGCCAGCGCGGCATCAACGACTTCTATGCCAGCCAGAGCACCGGCTGGAATGGCGGCGATCTGCGTCTGTCGCTGTCCGGTCTGGAAGACGACGGTTTTGACAGCGATCGCACCGGCGCCGATTACCGCGACAACCGCCGCTTGAACCGCTTAAGCCTCGCGGTCAGCCAGACCCTGGGCGACAACCAGAGCCTGGACTGGCAGGTCAACGCCAAGGACGGGACCAATCAGCGGCCTTATACCTACCGACCGGTGTTCTCCGGGATTACCGCTGCCGGGAACAATTCCGACGTGGTTGCCAAGGACTACGCCGGCTCGGTGCGCTGGAATCTCGACCTCAATCCCGATCACAGCCTTTACGTGCAAGGTTCTGCGCAACACTGGGACCGTCAGCAGACCTGGCGTGCCTGTGACGCCGAAGTGTCGTTCAGCCCGCAATTGACGGAGCTGTGGCAACTCAACCCGAACTACACCGAACGCCTGGCGCGCAACATGACGCTGTTCACCGGCCCCGGCGCACCCGCCGGCACACCGCAGGAAATGGCCCTGGCCAATCAGGTGCTGGACCAGTGGCGCAACGGCGCGCGCCAGACCCTGTGCGGCGACATCGACCAGAGTGCCCGGGAATCGCGTTACGACCTGGAATTGCAGGACACCCTCAGCCTGTCCGACAGCCTGCGTCTGGTCAGCGGCCTGAACTATCGTTACGACCGGGCCGATTCCGAGACCTATTTCAACGGCACGCTCGACGACACCACTTGGCGCGCCTTCGGCCAACTGGAATGGCGCGCCAGCGAACACTGGCTGTTGCAGGGCGGCGCCATGTTCGAAGACACGCAATTGATCGGCAGTTCGCTGACGCCCCGGTTTGCGGTCAACTACCTGTTCAACCCGCGACACAGCCTGCGCGCGGTGTATTCGGAAGCCATCCGCTCGCCGGACATGTTCGAGAACAACGTCAACTGGAGTTATCAGGTGACCAACCTGCGGCCCGCCGCCTATGGCCAGTCTTCGGCCCGCTACTTCGTCAAGACCCGGGGCCCCGGTGATCTGGACCAGGAACACATGCGCTCGCGGGAACTGGGCTACAACGGCTATTTCCCGGAGTGGGGGCTGGCGCTGGACGTGAAGCTGTTCTACGACGAAATCACCGGGATGATCAGCGAGCCGCTGCGCAACAATCAGTACATCGCCAGCAACGCCAACGATTCGCGCTTTCGCGGCACCGAAACGCAAATGGACTGGCGCCTGAGTGCGGCCGACCGCTTGCGCCTGACGTATGCCTTCGTCGACGCCGAGGCGAGCAATCCGCTGGATCAGCAATTCACCGCGCGCAACAGCGGCTCGGCGGGCTGGCTGCGCGATTGGGGCCAGGGCTGGAACAGCGCCCTCTTCTACTATGCTGACAACGCGCTCAACGGTTACCGTTTCGAGCGGGTCGACACGCGCATCGCCAAACGCATCGCCTTGGGCAAGGCCCAACTGCAACTGGCCGGTGTGCTGCAACAACGCCTGGACCATGAGCCGACCACCTTCGTCGATAACAATTACGACGAACGCCGGGTGGTGTATTTCAGCGCCGAGCTGGAGTTCTAGATGCGTTACGCCATGTCACGGAAGATGCCAACGCTCGGCCAATGGCTGGCCGGGCTTTGTCTGTTCCTGACAGCGTGGCTGCATGGCGTGGCGGTGCAGGCGGCCGATATTCTGCTGACCGGCGCCGAGGAAAGCCCCGGCGTGCAATCGTTCGTCCAGGCCCTGAGCGAACTGCGCCCCACCGACCGCGTGCATTTCCAGCCACTGGCGAGCCTGCCGGCGCCGGGCAAGTTGCCGTCGAGTCTGCGCCTGATTCTGCTCGATTTGCCGAGCCTCGATTGGCGCATGCAGGAAAGCCAGGGCCCGGCGACTCTGGTCCTGCGCATCAGCCGCTTGCAGGCCCGGCAACGCTTCGGCGACATGCAGCCACCCCACTTGAGCCTGCTGTGGGCCGATCCGCCGCTGAGTCGTCAGTTGCAACTGATCCGCCGGATTCTGCCCCAGGCCGGGCGCGTCGGCGTGCTGTTCGATCAGCACAGCGAGTTCCTGCTCAAGGAGCTGCAATCGGCGGCCCAGCCGCTGAATCTGCAAATCGTCCCGCAGCGCTGGGACAACACCCACGACAGCCGCCCCTTGCAGACTGTGCTGAAAAACAGCGACGTGTTGCTGGGCCTTGACGACCCTGACCTGTACAACCCGAAAACCGCGAAGAACCTGTTGCTCAGCAGTTACTCTCGGCAACTGGCGCTGGTCGGGCCGAATGTCGCTTTCGTCCGTGCCGGCAGCCTGGCCAGTACCTACAGCGATCAGAACGACTGGCTGGCAGTCCTCGACGAGTTGCTGGACCGGCCACCGGCCACCTGGCCGCGCACGCTCTACCCCGAGCGTTTTAAAGTCTCAAGTAATGCGCAGGTGGCTCGTTCCCTAGGGATAGAACCGATCAATGAAGCGTCTGTCGCCGCAGAGCTGGCCGAAGGAGAGCGCCGCCCATGATTTTCCGCCGTTGGGACATCAACACCCGCACCCAGTTGATCAGCCTGGGCCCTGCGCTGTTGCTGACCTTGCTGCTGATCAGCTTTTTCACCTTCGTGCGCATTCAGGATTTGCGTCAGGAGCTGAACCACACCGGCCAACTGATCGCCAACCAACTCGCACCCGCCACCGAATACGGGGTGATTTCCGGCAACAACGAGGTGCTGGAAAGCCTGCTCAAGGCCACGCTGGCCACGCCGAATGTGCGATTTCTGGAAGTGCAGGACAGCGCCAACCGGATTCTGGCCTACGTCGAACAGCCGGCGGATGCGCACAACCGCCCGCATCAGGTCGAAGTGTTCCAGGCGCCGGTGCGGCTGCAACGCATCGCCCTGCACAACGATTTCTTTCAGGACGGCAAAAGCAGCCCCGGCGTGGCCAGCGAGGATTATCTGGGCCGGGTGATCGTCGGTCTGTCCAACGACGCCTTCAGTCAGCGCCAACAGGAAATTTTGCTCAAGGCCGCAATTCTGGCGTTGTTCGCCCTGCTGTTCACGTTTGTTCTGGCGCGGCGACTGGCCGGAAGCCTGTCGCAGCCGATCCGTGATATCGGCAATGCGGTCAAGGCAATTCAGGACGGCGACTACAAAACCCCGCTGCCGATTGTCGATGACACCGAGCTGGGCGCCCTTTCGCAACACATCAACAATCTGGCCCAGGCGCTGGAACAGGCCAGCCGCGAGCAGCATCAGGCGATGGCGCAACTGATCCAGACCCGCGAGGAGGCGGAAAAGGCCAACAACGCCAAATCGGATTTCCTGGCGATGATGAGCCATGAACTGCGCACCCCGATGAACGGCGTGCTGGGCATGCTGCAATTGCTCGAAACCACCGAAATGACCGAGGAACAGGTCGAGTACGCGGCGCTGGCTTCCGAGTCCACCGAGCATTTGCTCAAGGTGATCAACGACATTCTGGATTTCTCGCGCATCGAGCGTTCGGAACTGGAACTGGAGCACATTCCGTTCAACCTCGCCGACCTGATCGGCGCCTGCGCCCAGTCGTTCCAGCACAGCGCCGCACAACGCGGGCTGGCCCTGGAACTGCGAATCCCCGAAGACATGCGCGACTTGCAGGTACAAGGCGATCCGACACGAATCCGGCAGATTCTGGTCAACCTGGTCGGCAATGCCTTGAAGTTCACCGAACAGGGGCGCGTCAGCATCGAGGCGCAGTGGCAGTCGCTGGATCACGAATTGCTGTGGTTCACCTGCGCGGTGCGTGACAGCGGCATCGGCATTTCGCCGCAGAGCCTGGAACTGATGTTCAACGCGTTCCAGCAGGCCGACAGTTCGATTTCCCGTCGTTATGGCGGCACCGGCCTGGGCCTGCCGATTGCCCGCACTCTCGCCGAGCGGATGGGCGGCACCTTGCGCGCCCAGAGTGAAGAAGGTCGCGGATCGGTATTCACCCTGGAAATTCCTCTGGCTTTATATAAGCAGGCACTCCCTGCGCTGGCGGCACCGCGCACGCTGAACGGCGACGGTCACGGCGAAGGGCGCAATGTGCTGCTGGTCGAGGACAACCCGGTCAACCAGACGGTGATCGAAGCGATGTTGCGCAGCCTGGGCTTTACCGTCAGCGTCGCCACCGACGGCGTGCAGGCGGTGCGCAGTGCCGGCGACAGCCGTTTCGAGGCGATCCTGATGGATTGCCGCTTGCCGCTCATCGACGGTTACGAGGCAACCCGACAGATCCGCCGCCTGCCCGGCTGCGGCCATGTGCCCATCATCGCCCTCACCGCCAATGCGTTGCAGGGCGATCGGGAAAACTGCCTGTCGGCGGGCATGAACGATTACCTGGCCAAGCCATTCAAACGCAATGATCTGCAGCAGATTCTGCAGCGCTGGGTGCAGTGACTGGGCCCTTTCGAGCATCTGCGACTGGCGTGAAAAGCGAAAGTGCGGCAGTCTTAGGCACCCTGACGAGCCTCAAAAGGGGCTTGAATAAAAATTTCAGTGCACAAGTGTACATTCATGTCCTTGGTGCTGTGACTTTCACTACAACGCAATAGTCTATGAGTAGGCTGCCGGTACGAGGCATGAACGCATCGATCGGCCGGGAAGATTTGCCCCACCTGCCGCATGGGATTATTGAGGAGCTCGCATGACCAAACAAAACGCCTTTACTCGGGAAGACCTGCTGCGCTGCAGTCGCGGTGAGCTGTTCGGCCCAGGTAACGCGCAACTGCCCGCCCCGAACATGCTGATGGTGGATCGCATCACCCTGATCAGCGAAGAAGGCGGCAAGTACGGCAAAGGTGAATTGGTCGCCGAGCTGGATATCCACCCTGACCTGTGGTTCTTCGCGTGCCACTTCGAAGGCGATCCGGTGATGCCGGGCTGCCTGGGTCTGGACGCCATGTGGCAACTGGTCGGTTTCTTCCTGGGCTGGCAAGGCCTGCCGGGCCGTGGCCGTGCGCTGGGTTCGGGCGAAGTGAAATTCTTCGGCCAGGTCCTGCCGACCGCCAAGAAAGTTACTTACAACATTCATATCAAGCGCGTCCTCAAGGGCAAGCTGAACCTGGCCATTGCCGACGGTTCGGTGACTGTCGACGGTCGCGAAATCTACACCGCCGAAGGCCTTCGCGTCGGCGTATTCACCTCCACTGACAACTTCTAAGGGTTATTCGCATGCGCCGCGTCGTTATCACTGGTCTGGGCATCGTTTCTTGCCTGGGCAATGACAAAGAGACCGTCTCCGCTAACCTGCGTGCAAGCCGCCCTGGCATCCGGTTCAACCCGGAATACGCCGAAATGGGTCTGCGTAGCCAGGTTTCCGGCTCCATCGACCTCAACCTTGAAGAGCTGATCGATCGCAAGATCTATCGCTTCGTCGGCCACGCAGCGGCTTACGCCTATCTGGCCATGAAAGACGCCATCGCTGACTCCGGTCTGACCGAAGAGCAGGTGTCCAACCCGCGTACCGGCCTGATCGCAGGTTCCGGCGGCGCGTCGACCCTGAACCAGATGGAAGCGCTGGACATCCTGCGCGAGAAAGGCGTCAAGCGCGTCGGCCCATACCGTGTAACGCGGACCATGAGCAGCACCGTTTCGGCTTGCCTGGCCACGCCATTCAAGATCAAGGGCCTGAACTACTCCATCGCCTCTGCCTGCGCCACCAGTGCTCACTGCATCGGTACCGCCATGGAACAGATCCAGATGGGCAAGCAGGACATCGTGTTCGCCGGTGGCGGTGAAGAAGAGCACTGGAGCCAGTCGTTCCTGTTCGACGCAATGGGCGCCCTGTCCAGCAAGCGTAACGACACTCCGGAAAAAGCCTCCCGCGCCTACGACGCCGACCGTGACGGTTTCGTCATCGCCGGCGGTGGCGGCATGGTCGTGGTTGAAGAGCTGGAACACGCTCTGGCCCGTGGCGCGAAGATCTACGCGGAAATCGTTGGCTACGGCGCGACGTCCGACGGCTACGACATGGTGGCTCCGAGCGGCGAAGGCGCCATCCGCTGCATGCAGCAGGCGTTGTCCACCGTCGACACCCCGATCGACTACCTGAACACCCACGGTACTTCGACTCCGGTCGGCGACATCGCGGAAATGAAAGGTGTGCGTGAAGTGTTCGGCGACAAGGCCCCGGCCATCAGCTCCACCAAGAGCCTGTCGGGTCACTCCCTGGGCGCCGCCGGCGTTCACGAAGCGATCTACTGCATGCTGATGATGGAAGGCAACTTCATCGCCGGTTCCGCCAACATCGACGAACTGGACCCTGAAGTGGCCGATCTGCCGGTGCTGACCAAGACCCGCGAGAACGCCACCATCAACACCGTGATGAGCAACAGCTTCGGCTTCGGTGGCACCAATGCCACCCTCGTGCTGAAGCGCTGGGAAGGCAAGTAATTCCCTCTCGCTGAGCCGCACACGAAAACGCCCCGACTGGTTCGGGGCGTTTTTTTTCGCCTGGAGAAAGGCATTTTCAGCGGCGCCAAGATGAAACGTTTGTCATGCAGCTTACCGCCCTGCGACTGAATGTCGCGGTTTATGCGGGCTCCAGCGCTGTTGCAGATTTCGCAAAAATAGATTGCACAAATCAGGCGTTTACTTAGCAGGCTAACAAATTTTATAAAAGAGCCCTGCACACGCCTTGTTGCAGATAACAGAGATTGGAGCTAGCAGATGACTGTAAAAGTAACTGAACGCGACGATTCACACATGTCCCATGAAGGCGTAGCTGCCGGCGTACGGATCTGGGATGTGCACCAACAAGACTTGCTGGTCGGCATGTTCCACAACGAGATCGACGCCCACAACTACAAGGCCGAACTGGAACTGCAAGAACGCCAGCGGGATCTGAAATCCGCCTGAATCAAAACCACAGCATTGAAAACGACAAACCCCGCGATGAGCGGGGTTTGTCGTTGCTGGGTGCTTCAAGGGCGCTTCGCAGCCCGGTGAAACCCGCTTACCACATCAGATCATCCGGGATCACATAGGCCGCGTACGGATCGTCCTCGGCATTGACCTCTTCGACCTTCTCGTTGAGCTGCACGATGCGCTGTGGATCGCGCTCCTGAATCTTCAGGGCCGCCTCACGAGGAATCACTTCGTAGCCGCCGGCATGGTGCACGATCGCCAGCGAACCGCTGCTGAGCTTGTTGCGCATCAGCGTGTTGACGGAGATGCGCTTGACCTTCTTGTCGTCGACGAAGTTGTAGTAGTCCTCGGTGGTCAGCTTCGGCAGACGTGAGACTTCGATCAACTGCTTGACCTGCGCCGCACGGGCCTTGGCTTCAGCCTTCTCCTGCTGCTGACGGTTCAGCTCCTGGTCGCGCTTGACCTTCTCGGCCATGGCTTCCTGGGCTGCGCGCTGCTGGGAATCGTCCAGCTCGATCTGACCTTTGTGGGCCAGGCGCTGTTGCTTCTGTTTTTCCTTGCTGACCTGCTTGGCCTGCTTTTGGTTGACCAGACCTGCCTTGAGCAACTGGTCGCGAAGGGAAAGGCTCATTGATGCTTACTCACTTGGGCAACGGCTCAGCCGCAGCTGGGCAAATTCTTTTCCTGACGTTTGGCTTCGCCCCACAGGGCGTCCAACTCTTCGAGGGTGCAATCTTCCATGGGTCGGTGGGTGTCGCGCAATGCCTGTTCGATAAAACGGAAACGTCGCTCGAACTTGGCGTTGGCGCCACGCAATGCGGTTTCCGGATCGACCTTCAGATGCCGGGCCAGATTGACCACGGAAAACAGCAGGTCGCCGATCTCGTCGGCCACCGCTTGCGGGTCATTCTCGGACATGGCTTCGAGCACTTCATCAAGCTCTTCACGGACCTTGTCCAGCACCGGCAACGCATCCGGCCAGTCGAAACCGACCTGCCCTGCGCGCTTCTGCAACTTGGCCGAGCGGGACAACGCCGGCAACGCGGCCGGCACATCGTCGAGCAGTGACAGTTGCTGCGGCTCGGCGGATTTCTCGGCGCGCTCTTCGGCCTTGATCTCCTCCCAGCGCTGCTTGACCTGCTCTTCGCTCAGACGTGGCACATCCAGCGGCGCATACAGGTCACCGGTGGGGAATACGTGCGGGTGACGACGAATCAACTTGCGGGTGATGCTGTCAACCACGCCGGCGAATTCGAACCGCCCCTCTTCCCGCGCCAGCTGGCTGTAATACACCACCTGAAACAGCAGATCGCCCAACTCGCCCTGCAAGTGGTCGAAGTCGCCGCGCTCGATGGCGTCAGCGACTTCGTAGGCCTCTTCAAGGGTATGCGGGACGATGGTCGCGTAAGTCTGCTTGATGTCCCACGGGCAACCGTACTGCGGATCCCGCAGCCGGTTCATCAGGTGCAACAGGTCTTCAAGGCTGTAGATCGGTTTCATGGAGTCCGGTTACGCCGCGTTTCGATGATGTTCGGCAACTGGGAAATCCGCCCCAGCAGCCGTCCCAGCGCGTCCAGCCCCGGAATCTCGATGGTCAGGGACATCAGCGCGGTGTTGTCCTCCTTGTTCGAGCGGGTGTTGACCGCCAGCACGTTGATCCGCTCGTTGAGCAGCACCTGCGAAACGTCACGCAGCAGACCGGAACGGTCGTAGGCGCGGATGACGATGTCCACCGGATAGGTGAGCACCGGCACCGGCCCCCAGCTGACCTGGATGATCCGCTCCGGCTCGCGCCCGGCCAGTTGCAGCACCGAGGCGCAGTCCTGACGGTGAATGCTCACGCCACGGCCCTGGGTGATGTAGCCGACGATCGCATCGCCCGGCAACGGCTGGCAGCAGCCGGCCATCTGGGTCATCAGGTTGCCGACACCCTGGATCTGAATGTCGCCGCGCTTGCCCGGTTTGTAGCCGGTGGCCTTGCGTGGAATCAGTTCCAGCTGTTCGTTGCCGCGTTCCGGCTCGACCAGTTGCTGTGCCAGATTGACCAGTTGCGCCAGACGCAGGTCGCCGGCCCCGAGGGCGGCGAACATGTCTTCGGCGGTTTTCATGTTGGCCTTGTCGGCCAGCTTGTCGAAATCCACCGCCGGCAGGCCAAGACGATTGAGCTCGCGCTCGAGCAGGGTCTTGCCCGCCGCGACGTTCTGATCGCGTGCCTGCAACTTGAACCAGTGCACGATCTTCGCCCGCGCCCGCGACGTGGTGACGTAACCGAGGTTCGGGTTCAGCCAGTCGCGGCTCGGCGTACCGTGCTTGCTGGTGATGATCTCGACCTGCTCGCCGGTCTGCAGGCTGTAGTTGAGCGGCACGATGCGCCCGTTGATCTTCGCGCCACGGCAGTTGTGACCGATTTCGGTGTGCACGCGGTAGGCGAAGTCCAGCGGCGTCGCGCCTTTCGGCAGGTCGATGGCGTGACCGTCGGGGGTGAAGATGTAGACCCGATCCGGCTCGATATCGACCCGCAACTGTTCGGCCAGACCACCGATGTCGCCCAGCTCTTCGTGCCACTCGAGGACCTGACGCAGCCAGGAGATTTTCTCTTCGTAATGGTTCGAGCCGGACTTGACGTCGGTGCCCTTGTAGCGCCAGTGCGCGCAGACGCCGAGTTCGGCCTCTTCGTGCATCGAATGGGTCCGGATCTGGACTTCCAGCACCTTGCCTTCCGGGCCGATCACCGCCGTGTGCAGCGAGCGGTAGCCGTTTTCTTTCGGGTTGGCGATGTAGTCGTCGAACTCTTTCGGGATGTGCCGCCACAGGGTGTGGACGATGCCGAGCGCGGTGTAGCAGTCGCGCATTTCCGGCACCAGCACGCGGACCGCACGCACGTCGTAGATCTGGCTGAATTCCAGACCCTTGCGCTGCATTTTGCGCCAGATCGAATAGATGTGTTTCGCCCGGCCGCTGATGTCGGCTTCGACGCCGGTGGCCTGCAATTCGTCCTTGAGCTGGGTCATCACGTCAGAGATGAAACGCTCACGATCCAGCCGCCGTTCGTGCAGCAGCTTGGCGATCTGTTTGTATTGATCGGGTTCCAGGTAACGGAAGGACAAGTCCTCCAGTTCCCATTTGATATGACCGATGCCGAGTCGATGCGCGAGCGGCGCATAGATGTCGAACACTTCCCGGGCGACCCGGTTACGTTTTTCGTCGTCGGCGGTTTTCACCGCGCGGATCGCGCAGGTACGTTCGGCGAGCTTGATCAGCGCGACGCGCACGTCGTCGACCATCGCCACCAGCATCTTGCGCAGGTTTTCCACCTGACCCTGGGTGCCCATCACCATCGACTGGCGCGGGCTGAGACTGGCGCTGATTGCGGCCATCCGCTGCACGCCGTCGATCAGCTTGGCGACCACCGGGCCGAAGCGCTGGCTGACCGCCGACAGCTCGATCTGGCCTTCGCGCACGCCACGGTAAAGCACCGCCGCGACCAGCGAATCCTGATCAAGCTTGAGGTCGGCGAGAATTTCCGCGATCTCAAGGCCCGTGCTGAAACTGCCGCTGCCTTCGGCCCAGAGATTCTTCGCCGCATTGGACTGTTGCTCGGCCTGGCGAGCGTACTCGCAGGCCTCTTTCAAGGCTTCGCGATCCAGTGCCAGATCGACACTGACCGCATGATCGAGCCAAGCCTCGAGATTGATACTGCCGTCAGTGTTGATCGGCTGGTGTGCTCTCACCTGTACCATCTTGCTTTACCTTCCCTACGACGCAGATTCAATGCGTCAAATCACTGACCTTCAATGCCCGTTCGCGCTCGCGGGGCCAATACGAGCGCTACGGACGACCAGTCGGATCAGACGAGCCATCCTGGCTCGCTTCAAATAACGCCATGGCCTCGACATGCGCCGTCTGAGGAAACATATCGAGAATCCCGGCACGTTTTAACCGGTAGCCCTGCTTGATCAATTCGATCGTATCGCGCGCCAGAGTTGCAGGGTTGCACGACACGTACACCAGCCGTTTGGCGCCCAGGGTCGCCAGCTTGCGCACCACCTCGAAAGCACCGTCGCGCGGTGGGTCCAAGAGTACCGCAGAAAAGCCGTTTCCGATCCACTGAGCATCGGTCAAAGGCTGGGATAAATCGGCCTGAAAAAACTTTGTGTTATGCAAATTGTTGCTAGCGGCATTTGCCGCCGCGCGATCGACCATCGTCTGCACGCCTTCGACCGCCACCACTTCACACGCGGCTTTCGCCAGCGGCAAAGCGAAATTGCCCAAACCGCAAAACAGATCGAGCACGCGTTCATCGCCTGTCGGTTTCAACCAGTCCAGCGCCTGGGCGACCATGCTCTCGTTGACACCGGCATTGACCTGAATGAAATCCCCCGGCCGGTAGGTCAGTTGCAGGTCCCATTGCTCCAGGCGATAGCCGAGCGACTGTGCCTCATCCACCGGCTGCGGTTCGCCTTCGCCATGCAGCCAGAGTTGCGCTTCGTGGAATGCGCAGAAATCCTTGAGGATCGTCAGGTCGGCGTCGGACAGCGGCGCCATGTGACGCAGCAGAACGGCCAGTGACGAGCCACTGAACAATTCGACATGCCCCAGCGCCTGAGGTTTGCTCAGGCGACGAAGCATCTCCGGCAAGCGGGTCATGATCGGCTGCAAGGGCTGTACCAGCACCGGGCATTCGCTGATCGCGACGATGTCCTGGCTGCCGGCGGCACGGAAACCGACTTCAAGCTTTTTGGCCTTGCTGTCCCAGCGCACGGCGATCCGGGCACGGCGACGGTAGCCGAATTCGGGACCGGTCAACGGCGCCGCCCACTCCTCCGGTTCGGCACCGGCGACTCGCGACAACTGCTCGGCGAGCATGCGCTGTTTGAGGGCAAGCTGTTCGTTATGGGGCAGATGCTGGACGCTGCAACCGCCGCAGCGTCCGGCGTGCTGGCAAGGTGCAGGACGACGCAATTCACTGGCACTGAACACGCGTTCGGTGCGCGCCTCGACCACTTTGCCGTGGGCGCCGAGCACCCGCGCTTCGACCTCTTCACCGGCGAGGGCGCCGAGGACGAACCAGGTTTTGCCTTCGAAAAACGCGATGCCGCGACCGTCATTGGCCAGGCGCTCGATGCTCAGGCGCTGCTTTTTGCCGGTCGGGATTTGCGGGGCCTTGCTGCCGCCGGTGGGCTGAAAGCGCAGGCCTCTCTCATGCCTGGCCATCAGTTGGGTGCGTCGAAAATGCCGGTCGACAGGTAACGGTCGCCACGGTCGCAGATGATCGCGACGATCACCGCGTTTTCAACTTCCCTGGACAGGCGCAACATCGCTGCTACCGCACCGCCCGAGGACACGCCACAGAAAATGCCTTCTTCACGGGCCAGACGACGGGTGACGTCCTCGGCTTCGCTTTGCGCCATGTCGACGATACGGTCGACGCGCTCGGCCTGATAGATCTTCGGCAGGTATTCCTGCGGCCAGCGGCGGATGCCGGGAATGGCCGAGCCTTCCATTGGTTGCAGGCCGACGATCTGTACGTTGTCGTTCTGCTCCTTGAGGTAGCGCGACACGCCCATGATGGTGCCGGTGGTGCCCATGGAGCTGACGAAATGGGTGATGGAGCCCTGGGTCTGACGCCAGATTTCCGGGCCGGTGGTGGTGTAGTGCGCTTCAGGATTGTCGCCGTTGGCGAACTGATCCAGCACCTTGCCACGGCCTTCGGCTTCCATCCGCTGGGCGAGATCGCGAGCGCCTTCCATGCCCTCTTCCTGACTGACCAGAATCAGCTCTGCGCCGTAAGCGGTCATCGCCGCTTTACGCTCGGCGCTGGAGTTGTCCGGCATGATCAGGATCATCTTGTAACCCTTGATCGCAGCGGCCATCGCCAGGGCAATCCCGGTGTTGCCCGAGGTCGCTTCGATCAGCGTATCGCCTTCATGGATCTGCCCGCGCAACTCGGCACGGGTGATCATCGACAATGCCGGACGATCCTTTACCGAACCCGCCGGGTTGTTCCCTTCGAGCTTGAGCAAAAGGGTGTTGCTGGTGACACCGGGCAGGCGCTGTAAACGCACCAGCGGCGTGTTGCCGACGCAATCGGCGATGGTTGGGTACTGCAAGGTCATGGCGTTTTTCGCAATCCGGACAGCGGGGGCGCCTATCATACCGGCAAACCTGCGCGTGCCATATCACGCAAAGTGTGGTGCTTATGGTTTCTTGGAATAAGCATTAAAAGTCTCGCCAGTGGTGAGACTTTCCTGTGCCGCTCACACAATCGGCGGGCGGGCCATGTCCATGGTGGGAGCTGGCTTGCCAGCAACGATGTCGGGACTGACAGCACTGTCATCCGCCATCAGCCGCAGATTCAAGCGTAATCCCGATGGGCCGTTCTCGGCCCACAGGGTTCCGCCCTGGCGTTGCACCGCGTTCCTCGCGATGCTCAGTCCCAGACCAAACCCGTCGTCCCCCGGCCGCGAGCCGTCGAGTCGGATGAACGGCGAGAAGATTCGCTCAAGATCAGCTTCGGCCACGCCGCCGCCCTCGTCCTCCAGCCACAGGTGCCAGTAATCGCCATCCCGCCGGCCGTCGAGCCGCACGATGCCGCCGGGTGGCGAATGGCGAATCGCATTGCGCAGAATGTTTTCAAGAGCCTGGGCCAGGCTGTTGAGATTGCCGCGCACCCAGCAGCAAGCGTCAACGCCGCACTGCAACTGCCCCACTGGCCAGCAGCTTTCGTAGCAGGCATTTTCCGTGAGCATTTCCCACAGCGCCTGAATCTGGATCGCTTCGTCCGGCAGCGGCGCGCGCTCGGTGTCGAGCCAGGCCAATTGCAGGGTGTCCTCGACCAGACGCTGCATCACGTCGACTTCGCGACCGATGCGCTCGCGCAACGGTTGCAGCTGCTGCTCGCTTTCGCTGGCGACGCGCAGCCGGCTCAGGGGGGTACGCAGTTCGTGGGACAGGTCGCGCAGCAGTTGCTGTTGCAGGGCCACGGTGGATTGCAGGCGTTCGGACATCGAGTCGAAGGCGCGGGCCAGTTCACCGAGTTCATCGGGGCGCTGGGTGATACCGCTCGACAGCCGCACATTCAGTTGATCGGCGCGCCACGCCTTGGCCTGCTCGCGCAGATTGTTCAGCGGCACCACCAGCAGACGATACAGACCGACGCACAGCAGCAGCGTAAACAGGCCGGGAATCACACCGTTGGTCATGACCCGCCAGAACACCCGGTATTTCCCCGGCAGGAATCGCTCGGGCAACTCGATCACCAGGCTGCCGGCAGTCGGATCCATGGGGAACGGAACCCGCAGCCACGGTCGGCCCTTTTTATGAATCGGCCAGTCAAGGCCTCGCAGGAAGGTCAGGCGCTGAAGTTCTTGAGCGCTCAACGGCTGGCTGCCCAGCGACTGCAGATTGCTGCCGATCACGCCGACCCAACCGGCTTCGCGCAGCTGCATGCCTTGCAGCCAGCTATCGATGCCATCGCGCTCGCCCTGCTGCCACGCGCGCTCGGCCTCGGCGGCATAACCGCTCAGGGTGCGACGGGCGTCGTCGGAGAGGAACTGATTGCGCTGCTCCATGTACCAGCCCCAGGACCAGCTCAGCCAGATCATCAGCAGACAGAACGCCACCAGCAGGCAGGCGAGTTTCCAGAACAGCGAGTGCCGGCCCGGCAGGTCAGACACTTTCATCGACGGCACTCAGGACGTAACCCTTGCCCCACACCGTGCGCACTTCCCGCTCGGTGTAACCGACCGATTTGAGTTTGCGGCGGATCTGGCTGATGTGCATGTCGAGGCTGCGGTCGTGGGCTGCGTAACCGCGCTGAAGAACGTGCTGGTAAAGGAAGGCCTTGCTCAGCACTTCCTCGTCGTTGCGGTCGAGGGTTTCCAGCAGGCGGTATTCGCTGCGGGTCAGTCCGGCGGGCTGATCGAGATAGAACACCTCGCACTGTTCATCGTCGAAACGCAGCCCGCCGACCGGCACCACCGGAGCCATGGCCGCCGGGCGACGGTCGAGGGCGACCCGGCGCAGAATCGCTTCGATCCGCACATGCAGCTCGGCCATGCTGAAGGGTTTGGGCAGATAGTCGTCGGCACCGAGGCGGAATCCGCTGATGCGGTCGGCTTCGGCACCGAGGGCTGACATCAGCAGCACCGGGGTGGAATGGCTCTGGCGCAGCTGGGTCAGGACATTCAATCCGTCGAGCCCCGGCAACAGAATATCCATCAACACCACATCGAACGGCTGACGCCGGGCGATGCTCAGGCCTTCGCTGCCGTTCTGGCACCAGGTGACCTGAAAGCCGCTGCGGCCCAGATGCTCATGGACATAGGCACCGAGAACGGGATCGTCTTCGATGGAAAGAATGCGGGGCTGGCCAATAGAGACAGGAGTCATGACTATCTGCAAATAATTCTCAGTTGGGCGATTATTCAAGATTGCCCGGCGCCCGGCAACCCAAGCTTGACCTGTCGGACAGATGACCACTGCTTGAGCGAAGGACGGCGACATCATTTTTCCCAAGATTGCCCGCAAGCAAATCGCTACACTGCGCCGATACCGCGTGCCGGACGCACGTGTGAGTCAACGATCAGCGGGATGCAGGAGAAAGGCGTGCTCAAGAAACTGGGAATCAAAGGTCGCGTATTGTTGCTGACCCTGTTGCCGACCAGCCTGATGGCACTGGTGCTGGGCGGGTATTTCACCTGGACGCAGCAGTCCGACCTGCAGACCCAACTGATGCAGCGCGGCGAAATGATCGCCGAGCAACTGGCGCCGCTGGTCGCACCGGCCATGGGCCACGGCGATGCCGAACTGCTCGAGCGCATCGCCACCCAGTCCCTCGAACAACCGGACGTGCGCGCCGTGACCTTCCTCGCGCCCGACCGCTCTCCCCTCGCCCACGCCGGCCCGACCATGCTCAACCAGGCGCCGAGCGGCGACAGCGCGCACTTGCTGCGACGCAGCGGCAACGACGCCACCCGCTATCTGCTGCCGGTCTTCGGCAAACACCGCAACCTCGCCGGCGAGCTGATCCCGGAAGAGTCCGACCGACTGCTCGGCTGGGTCGAACTGGAGCTGTCGCACAACGGCATGTTACTGCGCGGCTATCGAAGCCTGTTCGCCAGCCTGCTGCTGATCGGCGCGGGTCTGGCCGGCACCGCGTTACTGGCTTTGCGCATGGGCCGCACGATCAACCGCCCGCTGAGCCAGATCAAACAGGCCGTCGCGCAGCTCAAGGACGGTCACCTGGAAACCCGCCTGCCGCCGCTGGGCAGTCAGGAACTGGATGAACTGGCGTCCGGCATCAACCGCATGGCCGGCACCTTGCAAAACGCTCGCGAAGAATTGCAGCACAGCGTCGATCAGGCCACCGAAGACGTACGCCAGAACCTGGAAACCATCGAGATCCAGAACATCGAGCTGGACCTGGCCCGCAAGGAAGCACTGGAAGCGAGCCGGATCAAATCCGAATTCCTCGCCAACATGAGCCACGAGATCCGCACGCCGCTCAACGGCATTCTCGGTTTCACCCACCTGTTGCAGAAAAGCGAGCTGACCCCGCGCCAGCTCGACTATCTGGGCACCATCGAAAAGTCCGCCGACAGCCTGCTGGGGATCATCAACGAGATCCTCGATTTCTCGAAGATCGAGGCCGGCAAACTGGTGCTCGACCATATCCCGTTCAACCTGCGCGACCTGTTGCAGGACACCCTGACCATCCTCGCCCCTGCGGCCCACGCCAAGCAGCTGGAACTGGTGAGTCTGGTGTACCGCGACACGCCGTTGTCGCTGGTCGGCGATCCGCTGCGCCTCAAGCAGATCCTGACCAACCTTGTGAGCAACGCGATCAAGTTCACCCGCGAAGGCACCATCGTCGCCCGTGCCATGCTCGAAGAAGAAAACGACGACAGCGTGCAACTGCGCATCAGTATTCAGGACACCGGCATCGGTCTGTCGAGCCAGGACGTACGCGCACTGTTTCAGGCCTTCAGCCAGGCCGACAACTCCCTGTCGCGCCAACCTGGCGGCACCGGTCTGGGGCTGGTGATTTCCAAACGCCTGATCGAGCAAATGGGCGGCGAAATCGGCGTCGACAGCACGCCGGGCGAAGGCTCGGAGTTCTGGATCAGCCTGAACCTGCCCAAGACCCGCGACGACGCCGAAGACCTGCCCGTCGCGCCATTGCTCGGGCGTCGGGTGGCGGTACTGGAAAACCATGAACTGGCGCGTCAGGCCTTGCAGCATCAATTGGAGGATTGCGGCCTCGACGTCACGCCATTCAATACGCTGGAAAGCCTGACCAATGGCGTCACCGGTGCCCATCAGACCGATCAGTCCATCGATCTGGCAGTGCTCGGCATCACCAGCAACGACATGCCGCCGGAACGCCTCAACCAGCACATCTGGGACCTTGAACACCTCGGTTGTCGAGTGCTGGTGTTGTGCCCGACCACCGAACTGACGCTGTATCACCTTTCGGTGCCCAACCCTCACAGCCAGCTGCAGTCGAAACCGGCCTGCACCCGCAAACTGCGCCGGGCGTTGTCGGACATGGTCAACCCGCGCCAGCCGCGCAGCGAACCGGGCGAACCGTTGTCGAGCCGTGCGCCGAAAGTGCTGTGCGTCGACGACAACCCGGCCAACCTGTTGCTGGTGCAAACACTGCTCGAAGACATGGGTGCCAAGGTGCTGGCCGTGGAAAGCGGTTACGCCGCAGTCAAGGCGGTGCAGAACGAAACCTTCGATCTGGTGCTGATGGACGTGCAGATGCCCGGCATGGACGGACGCCAGAGCACCGAGACGATTCGCCAGTGGGAAAGCGAGCGGCACTGCACGCCGCTGCCGATCGTTGCCCTCACCGCCCACGCCATGGCCAATGAAAAACGTGCGCTGCTGCAAAGCGGCATGGACGACTACCTGACCAAGCCGATCAGCGAGCGGCAACTGGCGCAGGTCGTGCTGAAGTGGACCGGCCTGGCATTGCGTAATCAGGCGCCGGACCGTGGTGGCGAAAGTCTGCTGGGTAATCAGGAACTGCCGATTCTCGATCACGAAGAAGGCCTGCGTCTGGCTGCCGGCAAGGCCGATCTGGCAGCGGACATGCTGGCAATGCTGCTGGCCTCACTCGAGGCCGACCGCGAAGCCATCCGCACCGCCCGCGACAATCAGGACCAGAACGGCCTGCTTGAACGGGTACACCGCCTGCATGGCGCCACCCGTTACTGCGGCGTGCCGCAATTGCGCGCCGCCTGCCAACGCAGCGAAACCCTGCTCAAGCAGCAGGATCCCAAGGCCTCGACCGCGCTGGACGAGCTGGAACGGGCGATCAATCGTCTGGCGGCCCAGGCGAAGATCAGCGCCTGATCCACGGCAATGCCGGTCAACGCCGACGCGGCTAAAGTTGTCGCGGGTGATTTGCGCCCGCGTCGATGCTCCAGGAGGATTTCATGCGCACGATCGTTTTCAGCAGCCAGACCTATGACCGCGACAGCTTCCTCGCCGCCGACTGTCCGGCCGGTATCGAACTGCACTTTCAGCCGGCGCGGCTCAGTGTCGACACGGCGGCGCTGGCCGAACATCACGAGGTGGTCTGCGCGTTCATCAACGATGACCTGAGTGCGCCGGTGCTGGAACGCCTGGCTGCCGGCGGCACACGCCTGATCGCCTTGCGCTCGGCCGGCTACAACCATGTGGACCTGGCCGTCGCCAAACGCCTCGGGCTGGCCGTCGTGCGCGTGCCGGCCTACTCGCCCCACGCGGTGGCAGAGCATGCGGTGGCATTGATCCTCGCCCTCAACCGGCGCCTGCATCGCGCCTACAACCGCACCCGTGAAGGTGACTTCAGCCTGCACGGGCTCACCGGTTTCGATCTGGTGGGCAAAACGGTCGGCATCGTCGGCACCGGACAGATCGGCGCGACCTTCGCGAAGATCATGCACGGCTTCGGCTGCGAATTGCTGGCCTACGATCCTTATCCGAACCCTGACGTCGAAGCGTTGGGCGCCCGTTACCTGAGCCTGCCGGACCTGCTGGCGCAGTCGCGGATCATCAGCCTGCACTGCCCGCTCAACGAACAGAGCAAACACCTGATCAACCGCGATTCGCTGGCGCACATGCAACCGGGGGCGATGTTGATCAACACCGGGCGCGGCGGTCTGGTGGACACGCCGGCGCTGATCGACGCCTTGAAGGACGGCCAGCTCGGTTATCTGGGACTGGATGTGTACGAAGAGGAAGCGCAGCTGTTTTTCGAGGACCGTTCCGACCTGCCGCTACAGGACGACGTGTTGGCGCGGCTACTGACGTTCCCCAATGTGATCGTCACCGCACATCAGGCGTTTTTGACCCATGAGGCGCTGGGCGCGATTGCCGCGACCACTCTGCACAACATCGCGACCTGGGCGGCGGGTACGCCGCTGAACCAGGTCGAAGGCTGAGCGATCGGACTCAGACCGGAGGCGGCGTCGGGGTAATCGCCACGCACAGGATCAACAGCGCCAGCCAGCCGAACCCCAGTAAACGTTGTTTGAGGGAGTGCCCGCTGCGCAGCAGGAACCAGACAAACACCAGCGGCATCAGGAACGCCATGATCTTCAACCAGCCTTCCACCGGGCGCGAACCGTCCGGGTTCAGCCCCGCCTCGACCGGCTGCGAACGACGGCGGCGGCCTGCAGCAGCCGGCATTATCTTCGGCCGCTCGGGGGCCGGTGGCGGAACGTAGGCCTCGGGCACCGCCTTGTTGCGCGGCAGGCTGCCAAAGGAAATCGTCGACTTGCCCTTTTCGGCGTGAGGAGCCTGCGCCTCTGCCTGCGGAGCCCCGCAATGAATGCACGCCGTGGCTTCGGAGCTGATGCTCCGCTTGCATTCATAACATTCGATCAGCGCCATGTTCCGTTCCTTGAAAATGAAGGCGGCAGTTTGCCACGACTGCGGTGTCGATTTGAACCGGATCGAAGGTCGCACGCGCGCATCATTCTGCAATCAAGCCCGTGCTAGCATGTCGCGCATATTTGGAGGACCCATGGTCGAACACGATTTTCGCTACACCCTGATGAACCCGCAACACACCCTCACCGAATGCCGCGCCCTGGTTCCGGGCCGTTATCAGGTCACCGGCAACGGTGGCTCGATTCGCATCGGCGACGTGCTGGTCGTGACCCTCAAAGGCAGCAAGGACTTGTCCATGCGCCTGACCGTCGACACCGTCCGCCACCTGATCAATCCGCCAGGCCAATGGACTGCCATGACCACCGGCCCGGTGTTCGGTGAACTGGCGATCCACACCTGGCAGGTCAACTGCGACAGCTGCGCCAAGGAATTGAGCTTCGAATTCGCCGTGGACGCCAAGTTGGGCAAGCCTGCGGAAAAACCGGCCGCCACCGCACGCATCGCGGAACTGGGCTGGAAAGCCGTCGGCGACAAGCACCTGTGCCCGAACTGCCAGGAGCCGGCGTGATGAAACACCTGGCCCTGACCGCCGTTGTCGGCGCCGGCCTGATGGGTTGCGCCGCGGAGCCTGTGCAACTGCAACAGAACCGCAGCTACATTCTTGAATGGATCGGCGAGCGTCCGCTGATGGACTACAGCCACCTGACCGTGACCCTCGGCGATGATGGTCGGGCGTATGGCAATGGCGGCTGCAACCATTGGTTCGCGCCGTACACCCTGGAAGGCGACAAGCTGAGCTTCGGCAAGATCGGCAAGACCCGCAAACTCTGCGCACCGGCGCTGATGGAGCAGGAGCAGCGCTTCCTCCAGGCGCTGGAGCACGTGGAGCGCTGGGACATTTCGCCGATCGAGCAGATGCGCTTCTGGCCGGCTGAAGGCAAGCCGTTGCGCTGGTGGCTGGAAGAAGGCTGATCCTTCGACCATTCCCACGCGCAGCATTTGATCGTTCCCACGCTCTGCGTGGGTAACGCCGCCCAGGACGCTCCGCGTCCGCTGTGACGCAGAGCGTCACGGGATGCATTCCCCCGCGGAGCGCGGGAACGATCAGCGACGATCAGCCAAGGCGAATCAGTTGGTCGCCTGCAACGCCTCAAGCTTCGCCATCACTCCCGCCGCCGTCTGCTCGCCCATCAACTGCTCCCGCACCTTGCCCTTGTTGTCGATGATGTAAGTCACCGGCAAGGCTTCACTGCGCGGCAGTTCGAACAGTTCCGATGGATCCTGCGCCAGTACGGTGAACTTGATGCCCAGTTTTTCGCTGGCACTCTTCAGCTCTTCACCCTGCACGTTGTCGAAATTGACCCCGAACACGCCGATCTTCTTGCCCTTGAGTTCGTCGGCCAGGTGATTGAGTTCCGGGATTTCCGTGCGGCACGGGCCGCACCATTCGGCCCAGTAGTTGAGCACGATCCATTGTTTGTCGAGGCGCTCGGACGCCACTTTCTGCCCGTTCTGGTCGATGCCGTAGTCGTTACCGCAGCCCCCGAGCATCAACGCCCCGATGATCGTCAATGCCGCTGCCAGTGCCCGTGTCATGTCGTGTTCCTTGTGCAAAATTGAATGCGCCTGCGACCCATCGCCTCTCAAGGTTCTGGATTGCGCGCTGCACAGTTAGAATAGCCGCCACTCTACGCAAGAAGCGACCCGCCCATGACCGATCTGACGCTTTATCACAACCCGCGCTGCTCGAAATCCCGTGGTGCGCTCGAACTGCTCGAAGCCCGTGGCCTGACGCCGAACGTGGTGCGCTACCTCGAAACGCCGCTCGACGCCGCGCAGATCAAGACCTTGCTCGGCAAGCTGGGAATCAGCGCACGGCAACTGCTGCGCACCGGCGAAGACGAATACAAGACCCTGAACCTGGCCGATGCCAGTCTCACCGAGAAACAATTGATCGACGCGATCGCCGCACATCCGAAGCTGATGGAGCGACCGATTCTTGAAGCCGGCGACAAAGCCGTCATCGGCCGTCCACCGGAGCAGATCCTGGAGCTGCTGCCGTGAGTGCGCCGTACATTCTGGTTCTCTATTACAGCCGCAGCGGCTCGACCAACGAGATGGCCCGGCAAATCGCCCGTGGCGTCGAACAGGCCGGCCTCGAAGCGCGCCTGCGCACCGTGCCGGCGATCTCCACCGAGTGCGAAGCGGTGTCGCCGGACATTCCGGATGAAGGCGCGCTGTACGCCACGCTGGATGACCTGAAAAACTGTGCCGGCCTGGCCCTCGGCAGCCCGACCCGTTTCGGCAACATGGCCGCGCCGCTCAAGTATTTCCTCGATGGCACCAGCAACCTGTGGCTGACCGGCGCGCTGGTCGGCAAACCGGCCGGGGTGTTCACGTCCACAGCCAGCCTGCACGGCGGGCAGGAAACCACTCTGCTGTCGATGATGCTGCCGCTGCTGCACCACGGCATGCTGATCACCGGCCTGCCCTACAGCGAATCGGCGCTGCTGGAAACCCAGGGCGGCGGCACGCCTTACGGCGCCAGCCATCACGCCGGGGCCGATGGCAAAAGTGGTCTCGATCAACACGAAGTGGCGCTGTGCCGCGCCCTCGGTGCACGTCTGGCCAAAACGGCCCAGAAACTGGGGAACTGAGATGGCCAGAAAGCCGAAAGTCCTGCCGGCCGTCGAGTGGCTGGAGCCACGGGTGCGAGCAATGCGGGTGATCAGTCTGCTGTGCTTTTTCGCCCTGGCCGGACTGCTCGCCGCGTATTACCTGGTGTTCGCCGACCTGCACGGCGCGCGGCCGTGGGTGATTCTGCTGATCGAGCTGATCCCGTGGATCGTGCTTGCACCGGGCATGATCATGGGCAGCGCACGCGGGCACTCGTGGATGTGCTTTGTGGTGAATCTGTATTTCATCAAGGGCGCATTGGCGGCGTATGACCCGAGCCGGCAGTTGTTCGGCGTGCTGGAGATGATCGCCAGTCTGGCGGTGTTCTGCTCGGCGTTGCTGTTTGTGCGGTGGCGGTATCAGTTGAATCGCAAACTGGCGGGCGAAGGCGAAGTTTCCGTCGCCTGACAGACCGCTATCTCCGAGATCGTTCCCACGCTCTGCGTGGGAATGCCGCCCGGGACGCTCTGCGTCCCTGAGACGCGGAGCGTCTCTTTATGCATTCCCACGCGGAGCGTGGGAACGATCGCTTTGAACTCAATGATTGACGGTGTACGCCAGCATCATCGAAATCTGGCTCATCGGCCGTCCACCGCTCTCTTCATGCCACTGGTTGAATGCGTTCTGCACCGTCGCCAGATCCCGCAGACTGCTCGGCACCTTGTCGACGATCTTCTGTGCGTTCAACGCCGCCACAACGTCGTAGCTCGGCACGAAGGTATCCTTGCCGACCATCCGCAAGAAGCGTGGCGCCGACAGGCCGCCCAATTGACTGCCATGCTTTTTCAGGTACGTCCACAAACCGACGATGTCGGTCACCGGCCAGTCGGCGAGCAACGCACCGAAACTGCCCTTCTCTTTCTCGACGTCCAGAATGAACTGCGCATTGCGCGGCACGCTTTTGAGTTTGCCCAGGTGGCGGATGATCCGCGCGTCCTGCATCAAGCGCTCAAGGTGTTCGGCGCTCATCAGCACGACTTTTTCAGGGTCGAACTTGAAGAACACTTCTTCGAAGGCCGGCCATTTGGCGTCCACCAGGCTGTGCTTGAGCCCGGCGCGGAACACCCGCAGGGCCATGGTCGAGAGATAGCGGTCGTCGCTGATCTTGCGCAGTTGCGCCGGGGTCTTGGGAACAGGCAGATGGGCTTCCAGTTCAGCCGCCGAACCGAAGCGGTTCAGACAGTATTCGTGCAGCCACTTGTAGTCGCGCATGCCCTCTCCTTTTGATGAAACGAAAAACCAATGTGGGAGCGAGCTTGTTCCGGGTGGCGATCCGACGATTGCGGTGTGTCATCCAGTGTTGATGCCGGCTGACACGACGCTTTCGCGAGCAAGCTCGCTTGTATGCTGGTACTTGAAGGGAGGAGGAGGGACAAGGCTCGATTCTGACTGTTGGCGCA
>NZ_JAKUMP010000024.1:0-52590 GCF_026341415.1 Pseudomonas sp. MCal1 | reverse complement strand
GAAATACAAAACACCCGATGCGGTGCATCGGGCGTTTTGAGGCTGAAACAGGTGTAAACCTATTTCAGGACTAGACATTCCAGAAATGGGACGCGGAGCGTCCCGGGCGGCATTCCCAAGCAGAGCGTGGGAACGATCAAAGCAAAAGCAGTCCGCCAGCCGCAACACCCGAAAAACCGATATTCACAAAAAACACTCAAAGCATGGTCGGCCAAAAGGCCGCCAGGAAGACAAAAAAAAGGGCAACCGAAGTTGCCCAAAATGCCTTGCGTGCTCATCAAATCCAGAAGAATCAACGCTTCTTGCGCTTGTTCGCATCCTTCCAGATAAAAAATCCAAACCCTGCAAAAAACAGAACCATCAGGCCCACAGTCAGGACCCCGGCAAACACCACGTTATCGAAAAACATGACTGGCCTCCTGGCCCCTGCTCTGCTGCGATGGAACCAAGTTAACCAATCAGGCAGGCGCAGGAATTGACCGGGATCAATGCCGGTCACCGCACGGAGGAAAGGAAGGGAAATAACTGACCTGCATCAAAGGATGCAGGGGAGATCAACGCTTTTTCGGTTTGTTTTTTGGCTTTTTTTTCGGCTTGCCCAACGGCATGGCCTGCTCGAAAGCCTGGCGTACCTCATTCAGGCGCTTCTCGTTGAGGTCATGGATACGCTTGGCGCGTTCAGTGTTGAGGTCGATCAGCTTGTCGTCTTGGCTCATGGCGTTCGGTGCATCGCTTGGACTGAATCACAACTGCCGGTTCACCGACAGGACTGCGCCAATAATGCGGCCTGACGCAGGCGCTGACCAGCCACTGACCTAAACGCTGTACAACAATTCATGTACCGCCCACCGGATTTGCCCGCACAATCGGCGCTTTGCCGTTAATACGAAGGATCTGCGCCGTGCCCCTGCATCAGGATCTGCCCCCGCTGATGGCCTTGCGCGCTTTTGAAGCCGTGGCCCGTCATTTGAGTTTCATCAAGGCTGCCGATGAGCTGTCGGTGACCCAAAGCGCGATCAGCCATCAGGTGCACAAACTCGAAGAATTCCTCGATCAGCGATTGTTCGTGCGCCGCACCCGGGCGATCGATCTGACACCTGCCGGCGAACAGTATTACCGGCAAATCCAACCGGCCCTGGCCGCGATTGCCGCCGCCACCCACGAACTGCGCGGCGAGCGCCCCACCACTCTGCGCATCGGTCTGCTCGCTTCCTTCGCCACTTTATGGCTGGCACCACGTCTGGCGGACTTCCACGCGAAATACCCGAACATCCATGTCGAGCTGCTGCCCGCCGTGCAACTGGCCGACGTCGACGCCGGCGAGGTGGATCTGGCGATCCGCTATGGCAAGGGCGGCTGGGCGAGAGTCGAGGCCCGCCGGTTCATGGGCGAAACCCTGACACCGGTGTGCAGCCCGGCCTTCAAGGCCAAAGGCGTGAACAACGGGCCCTTGCTGATGGCCAAATCGCACCAGCCGTTCGAATGGATCGACTGGCAGCAACACAGCGGCATCGATCTGGCTCATGTGCCCAGCGTCATGCTCCACGACTACAACATCGTCGTCGAAGCGGCCGTGGCCGGTCAGGGCATTGCCATGGGTCGCCAGCGAATGATCGAACGACGAATCAAGGAAGGCGCCCTGGTGCCGGCCTTCGACACGCCGCCGATGCTCGGCGATATCGGCTATTGGCTGGTCACCCCGCAACGCCCGCCCACACCGGCGGCGCAAAGCTTCTGCCAGTGGCTGGAGGAAACCGCGAACGCGTGAATTTTTTGGATACGTCGGATTAAATCTATCCGTTTGTCGCCCTTCCCCCGGGACAACATGCTGAAGCCTTCACTCAGGAGGACTTCCCATGACCGATTCCCTCAGCCAACGCGTTCAACAACTCGGCCTGCGCCTGCCCGAACCGAGCCAGCCGATCGCCAATTACGTCAACCACGTGGTCAGCCAGAACAATTTGTTCATCTCCGGACAGATTCCGTTGCTCGACGGCAAACCTGCGTTCATCGGGCGACTGGGCGAAGCGATCTCCGAGGAAGAAGGTGCCAACGCCGCCGAATTGGCGGCCCTGGGGCTGCTCGCCCAATTGAGCCATTCGCTGGGTGACGACCTGTCGAAACTGGTGCGCATCCTGCGCCTCGGGGTTTTCGTCGCCGCCGCACCGGACTTCAAGGCTCAGGGCGTCGTTGCCAACGGCGCCTCGAATCTGCTGGTCAACGCTCTCGGCGACAAGGGCCGTCACGTGCGCACCGCAGTCGGCGTGTCGAGCCTGCCGGCCGGCGTGGCGGTGGAAATCGACGCGATTTTCGAGATCAAGCCGTGAACATCGACGACCTCACGCACCTGCGCGCCGCCACACCCGGCTGCGCCCAGGTGATCCACTTCAACCACGCCGGCGCCTCGCTGCCAAGCCAGGCTACCCTCGACGCAGTGATCGAACAGTTGCAACGCGAAGCGCTCGGCGGGCCAATGGAATCGGCAGACAACCGGGTACAGGAACGCGCGCGCAACGCGGCCGCCGCCCTGCTCAACGCCGAACCCGAGGACATCGCCTTCGCCAGCAGCGGCTCGGCAGCCTGGAGTCAGGCGTTCAACGCACTGGGGCCGTGGCAGCCCGGGGAGCGAATTCTGGTGGGCCGCCATGAATGGGCCGGCAATCTGGCAAGCATGGCCGAAGCGGTGAAGGCCGGCGCGCGGCTTGAAGTGATTCTTTGTGACGCCCATGGTGCGGTCGACCCGCAAGCTCTGGCGCAGATGATCGACGGCCAGGTACGGCTGATCGCACTCACCTGGCTGCCGGCCAACGGCGGCCTGATCAATCCCGCCGCGCAAATCGGCCGCGTGGCGCGGCGCCACGGCATCCCTTATTTCATCGACGCCGGTCAGGCGCTGGGGCAGTTGCCCTGTGACGTTCAGGCTTTGCAGTGCGACATGCTCAAGGGTGCCGGACGCAAGTTTCTGCGCGGCCCGCGCGGCACGGCGCTGATGTACATCCGGCCGGCATTTTTGCAACGGCTGCTCCCCGTGCAACGCGATGTATTGTCGGCGCCGTGGGACGGCAGACGATTCACCCTGCGCGACGACGCGCGCCGCTTTGAAACCAGTGAAGTATCGCTGGCCCTGCTGGCCGGGCTGGCCAATGCGCTGGAAGAGTACAACCGCCTCGGCGCAATCCCGGTTCGCCAGCGGATCGAACAACTGAGCAGCGAATTGCGCCAACGCCTGAAGGCGATTCCCGGCCTGACGCTGCGGGATCTCGGAGCGACCCACCAACAATCCGGGTTGATCGCCTTCACGCTGGAAGGCTGGGACAGCGTGGCGCTGAAGCAGACATTGGCCGAACGGCGAATCAACATCGGCGCCAATGGCGTGGCCTACACGCCGCTGGACATGCAGGCGCGCGGGCTGACAAATATCGCGCGGGTGGCGGTGAGCTATTTGAACACGCAGGAAGAGATCGACGTGTTGCTGGAAAACCTGACGGAATTGGCCGCCCGGCCTCAGATTTCGATGTCGACCCAAAGCCCCTGACGCGGCTGATCTTCCATCAGCGGTGCCACCGGCACGGTGTTGTCGGCATTCAGTTCGGTACCGGGCACGGCGAGATGCGCTTCGGGGTCATCGTCGGCTTCGCGGCGCCGGCGATCGCGCTCCTGCTGGCGGCGCTGCTCTTCGCGCAGCAGATAGCCGTCCTCTTCCGGATCGCGCTTTTGCAAGTCGATGGTGCTTTCGTTGGAGCTTTCCTGCACCGGCACCACAGGGGGAATATCCGGTCGCTGGCGGATCGGATCCTGCTGGGAAGTGATCGGCACGGCGCTCAGGGGGAGCATCGGTGGCAGCATATGAAGGGTCTCCTGTCAGCAGGTTATCGGCGGCGCCCAGGGTGCCTTGAGCCATCGGTCGCAAACTTGTGACCGGTTTGGCACTCAGGGGTGCCGCAACATCCCGTAAAACCGATGCATGACCTAATCTTCCCTGCAATTGGCCGATTGCGTTTAAAAGCCGGGCCGAGGCTCCTTATCCTTTGGCCTCGGGCCCTCATTCCGTTAAGATAGCCCGCTTTTTCAAGGTGGGAGTCAGGCAGCATGGCGCAGCAGTATCAACCGGGGCAACGCTGGATCAGTGACAGCGAAGCAGAGCTTGGTTTAGGCACCGTTCTGGCACAGGACGGCCGCTTGTTGACCGTGCTTT
The DNA here is from genome assembly GCF_026341415.1 of Pseudomonas sp. MCal1. Classification (NCBI taxonomy): domain Bacteria; kingdom Pseudomonadati; phylum Pseudomonadota; class Gammaproteobacteria; order Pseudomonadales; family Pseudomonadaceae; genus Pseudomonas; species Pseudomonas sp. MCal1. Next base: position 48,395 of record NZ_JAKUMP010000024.1, on the reverse strand, counting down.
ACCCGGCCACTGGCGAGACTCGCCAGTACGCGCTACGGAATGCGCCCCTCACCCGCGTGCGGTTCTCGCCCGGCGATTCGATCACGCACTTCGAAGGCTGGAAGATGACTGTCCAGCAAGTCGACGACGTCGACGGACTGATGGTCTACCACGGCCTCAACGCGCAGAACGAAGCGGTCACCCTGCCGGAAACCCAGCTGTCGAACTTCATTCAGTTCCGTCTGGCCAGCGACCGCCTGTTCGCCGGCCAGATCGACCCGCTGGCGTGGTTCTCCCTGCGCTATCACACCCTGGAACACACCAGCCGCCAGTTGCAGTCTGCGCTCTGGGGCCTGGGTGGCGTGCGTGCACAACCGATCGCCCACCAGTTGCACATTGCCCGTGAAGTCGCCGACCGCATTGCGCCGCGTGTATTGCTGGCGGACGAAGTGGGTCTGGGCAAGACCATCGAAGCCGGTCTGGTGATCCATCGCCAGTTGCTGTCGGGCCGCGCCAACCGCGTGCTGATCCTCGTTCCGGAAAACCTCCAGCACCAATGGCTGGTGGAAATGCGCCGCCGTTTCAACCTGCAGGTCGCGCTGTTCGACGAAGAGCGCTTTATCGAAAGCGATGCCACCAACCCGTTCGAAGACACCCAACTGGCGCTGGTGGCGCTGGAGTGGCTGGTCGACGATGAAAAGGCGCAGGACGCCCTGTTCGCTGCCGGCTGGGACCTGATGGTTGTCGACGAAGCCCACCATCTGGTGTGGCATGAAGACAAAGTCAGCCCGGAATACTCGCTGGTCGAACAACTGGCCGAAGTCATTCCCGGCGTGCTGCTGCTCACCGCGACGCCGGAACAACTCGGTCAGGACAGCCACTTCGCCCGTCTGCGCCTGCTCGATCCGAACCGTTTCCATGACCTGGCCGCCTTCCGCGCCGAGAGCGAAAACTATCGCCCGGTGGCCGAAGCCGTTCAGGAGCTGCTGGACAAGGGGCGCCTGTCGCCGGCCGCGCACAAGACCATCCACGGTTTCCTCGGCAACGAAGGTGAAGCCCTGCTCACCGCCGTCAACGATGGCGACAGCGAAGCCAGCGCCCGACTCGTGCGTGAACTGCTCGACCGCCACGGCACCGGCCGCGTGCTGTTCCGTAACACCCGCGCCGCCGTGCAGGGTTTCCCGGAGCGCAAACTGCACCCGTACCCGCTGCCGTGCCCGGACGAATACCTGGAACTGCCGCTGGGCGAACACGCCGAGCTGTACCCGGAAGTCAGTTTCCAGGCCCAGCCGGACGCCAGCGAAGAAGAACGCTGGTGGAAATTCGACCCGCGCGTCGAGTGGCTGATTGACCAGCTGAAAATGCTCAAGCGCACCAAAGTGCTGGTGATCTGCGCCCACGCCGAAACCGCGATGGACCTGGAAGACGCCCTGCGCGTGCGCTCCGGCATCCCGGCCACGGTGTTCCACGAAGGCATGAACATCCTCGAGCGTGACCGCGCCGCCGCCTACTTCGCCGACGAAGAGTTCGGCGCGCAGGTGCTGATCTGCTCGGAAATCGGCAGCGAAGGTCGCAACTTCCAGTTCGCCCACCATCTGGTGCTGTTCGATCTGCCGTCGCACCCGGACCTGCTGGAGCAGCGGATCGGTCGTCTGGACCGGATCGGCCAGAAGCACATCATCGAACTGCACGTGCCTTACCTGGAAACCAGCCCGCAAGAGCGCCTGTTCCAGTGGTACCACGAAGCGTTGAACGCGTTCCTCAACACCTGCCCGACCGGCAACGCCTTGCAGCATCAGTTCGGCCCGCGCCTGCTGCCGCTGCTCGAAGAAGCCGACGATGGCCAGTGGCAAGCGCTGATCGACGAAGCGCGTACCGAGCGCGAGCGGCTGGAAGCCGAGCTGCACACCGGTCGCGACCGCCTGCTGGAACTCAACTCCGGCGGCGCCGGCGAAGGTGAAGCGCTGGTCGAGGCCATCCTCGAACAGGACGATCAGTTCGCCCTGCCGATCTACATGGAAACCCTGTTCGACGCCTTCGGTATCGACAGCGAAGACCATTCGGAAAACGCTCTGATCCTCAAGCCGAGCGAGAAGATGCTCGACGCCAGCTTCCCGCTGGGCGACGACGAAGGCGTGACCATCACCTACGACCGCAACCAGGCGCTGTCGCGCGAAGACATGCAGTTCATCACCTGGGAACATCCGATGGTACAGGGCGGCATGGATCTGGTGCTGTCCGGTTCGATGGGCAACACCGCCGTCGCGCTGATCAAGAACAAGGCGCTCAAACCAGGCACCGTACTGCTGGAACTGCTCTACGTCAGCGAAGTGGTTGCCCCGCGCTCGCTGCAACTGGGTCGCTACCTGCCGCCGGCCGCCCTGCGCTGCCTGCTCGACGCCAACGGCAACGACCTGTCGTCGCGTGTGGCCTTCGAAACCCTGAACGATCAACTGGAAAGCGTGCCGCGCGCCAGCGCGAACAAGTTCATCCAGGCCCAGCGCGACCAGCTGACGCCACGGATCAACGCCGGTGAAAGCAAGGTCGCCCCACGCCACGCCGAGCGCGTCGCCGAAGCCCGCCGTCGTCTGGCAGCCGACACCGACGAAGAACTGGCGCGCCTGACCGCGTTGCAAGCAGTCAACCCGACCGTGCGCGACAGCGAACTGGACGCCCTGCGCAAGCAGCGTGAACAAGGTCTGGCGATGCTCGACAAAGCGGCGCTGCGACTGGAAGCGATCCGGGTGCTGGTAGCGGGCTGAACCGCCCTGCTCCATCGCCAAAAATGAAAAGGCCCGCAGTGATGCGGGCCTTTTTTGTACACCGCAGATCGTTCCCACGCTCCGCGCGGGAATGCCTCAAGGGACGCTCCGCGTTCCAGCTCTCGAATGGGACGCAGAGCGTCCCGGGCTGCATTCCAACGCAGAGCGTGGGAACGATCAGGCGATGCAGGTCATCAAGCGGTAACGGCCTGACTCTGCGGCTCAACCACTGCCACCAGCCCTTCCTTCATCCGCTTCGCATCCCGCACAAAACACCGCGACGCGAGGAACAGGAACACCATGGTCAGGAACAGCGCCGCCGGAATCAGGTACATCGCATCATGCAGGCCGACAGCCTTGAACGCTTCGGTCATCTGCTCGGCACCCGCCGAGACCATTGCCGACTTGGCGAAGTGATCCGACAAACCACCCACCACCACCGGCCCCAGGCCGCCGCCGAGCAGATACAACCCGGCGAAGAACAGCGCCATCGCCGTAGCCCGCAGGCGTGGCTCGACCACGTCCTGAATCGCCGTATAGACGCAGGTATAGAAGTTGTAGGCGAACAGCCAGCCAACGCTGAACACCGCGACAAACACCCCGATCTCGATACGCCCGGCATGCAGCGCCCACGCCGTGCAAAGGGTCGAGATGATCAGGCTGAACGCGGCAAACAGCAGTCGCCCGTTGGCCACCCGCTGGTGAATCTTGTCGGCGATCCAGCCGCCGAGGGTCAACCCGACAAGCCCGGTCACACCGACGATCACGCCGGTCGCCACCGCCGCTTCCTGCAACGGCATCAGGAAATAACGCTGGAGCATCGGCACCAGGAACGAGTTGCAGGCGTAGGTCGCGAAGTTGAAGCACAGCCCGGCCATCACCAGCCACAGGAAGGTCGGCACGGCGAGAACGCGGCGGATCGGCTTGTCGACTTTCTCCTGGGACACCTGCACGGTTTCCGCCGCGCCGCGCTTGGGTTCCTTGATGAAGAACATGAACACCGCCAGCACCAACCCTGGCACGGCGGCAATAAAGAACGGCGCGCGCCAGCTGTCGAACGCCTTGACCATCCAGCCGATGGTGAAGAAAGCCAGCAGCAGCCCCAGCGGCAGGCCGAGCATGAAAATGCCCATGGCCCGAGCGCGGCGATGGGCCGGGAACAGGTCGCCGATCAGTGAGTTGGCGGCGGGTGCGTAACTCGCTTCCCCGATGCCGATCCCCATGCGCACCAGCAGGAAACTCCAGAAACTGCCGACCAGACCGTTAACGGCAGTCAGCGCGCTCCAGGTCGCCAGGCCCCAGCCCATCAGTTTGCTGCGCGAACCGGTGTCGGCCAGGCGCCCCAGTGGTAATCCGGCAATCGCGTAGACCAGCGTGAACGCGGTGCCGACGATCCCGAGCTGGAAGTCGCTGAGGTGCCATTCCATGCGGATCGGTTCGATGATGATCGCCGGAATGGTGCGGTCGAAGAAATTGAACAGGTTGGCGAGGAACAGCAGGAACAGAATGCGCCAGGCATTCGCCGCTTGGGTCGAGTTCTGCATGGGTCCGTCTCTTTATTGTTATTGGGGCTTCACTGCCAACGCATCCGAGCCCGGAACCTGCAATCTAGTCACGCTCGTCGGGGCTGTCTGTCATCATTCGTCAGCCTGATGACAAGCCATGGCCGTGTAACGAAACGTAAGCCCTTGAAATGCTTCGAATCCCCCTGAAACCGGGGGTTTTGCGGAAAAATCCGGCAATGAAAAAATACTTTCGCGCCCCCCTTCCCAACGCCGTGGCAAAGCCTAGAATGGCCGCCGGATCCGTCCGGATCCTGCCAATCAATCCCTTTGATACCCCCGCCCATGTCCGAAGCCAGTCCGTGTCTGAATTGCGGTGCCTGCTGTTCCCATTTTCGTGTTTCTTTTTTCTGGGGTGAATGCGCGTCCTCCGGCGGGACAGTCCCCGATGAACTGGTCACTCAGATCACGCCCAGCCGGGTCGCGATGATCGGCACCGACCGCAAGGCGCCGCGCTGCACCGCGCTGGAAGGCGAAGTCGGAAAGTCAGTGGCCTGCACGATCTACGACAAGCGTTCCAGCCCCTGCCGCGAGTTCGAAGCATCGTGGGAAAACGGCGCGCAGAACATCGACTGTGACAAGGCACGTGCCCGTTTCGGCCTGCCGCCACTGCAACCGCACTGGAACGAAGTCGCCTGAACTCCGGCATCCGGGCACTTAGCGCCAATCGCTATGACGCTAATGCCGAAATCATTAGCGCCAATGTGCCACTATCGCTTGCACGGCAAAAACCGCCTCTATACTCCAGACATTCGCCTGCGTTGATGACGCAGTAAGGACGTATTCAGAGACGGGGCATGCTATGGAATGGCTTGGTTTGCAATTTGTTGCCGAGCAGCCGGAGAGCGGGCAGGTCATCCTCAATTGCACACACAATCCCCTGTTGGTGCTGGTGGCCTACCTGGTCGCCTGCGCCGCGAGTTTCGCCACCCTCGACATGGCCGAACGGGTCGCCCACGCTGAAGAACCCGGTTCGCAGCGACTGTGGCGCTGGATCGGCGCAACCTGCCTGGCCGGCGGCATCTGGGCCATGCATTTCATCAGCATGCTGGCGTTCCAGGCGCCGATCGACATTCAGTACGATCTGCCCGTGACCCTGTTTTCGCTGTTAATTGCGTTACTCGCATCCTGGCTGGCGATGCACACCCTGAGCACGCCCCAACCAAGCCTGCTGGAATACCTCAAGACCGCCATCGTCATCGGCCTGGGCATCGCCGGCATGCACTACGTCGGCATGACGGCCATCGAATCCGCCGCCACGACTTACTACCAACCCACTCTGTTCATCTCATCGATCGTGATCGCCATCGGCGCCAGCTTCGCCGCGCTGTGGGTGGCCGGTCATTTGCGCGAAGGCAACGGCCTGCACATCCAGATGCTCAAATACGTGGCGGCGTTGATTCTCGGTGCGGGCATCCTCAGCATGCACTTCACCGGCATGGCCGCACTGCAACTGGTGCTGCCCGAGGGGCAATTGCCGACTCAGACGTCGCAAACCAGTCACTTGCAGTTGGGCCTCACCGTCGCGTTGATCACATTGCTGATCCTCGGCAGCGCCATCAGCGCCGCATTGGCCGACAAGAAGCTGCAGAACAAGGAACACGACCTGCGCCGGGTCAACGCCCTCCTCAGCCAGCTCGATCAGGCACGCATGTCGCTGCAGCACGTGGCCAACTACGACGCCCTGACCAACCTGATCAACCGGCGCGGTTTCAATCAGATCTTCGCGGAAAAGCTCAGCCAGAAATCCAGCGAAGGCGGCATGCTGGCCGTGATGTTTCTCGACATCGACCACTTCAAACGCATCAACGACAGCCTCGGCCATGACGCCGGCGATCAACTGCTCAAGGTTATCGCCCAGCACATCAAGGGCTCGGTCCGTAGCCATGAAGACGTGGTGGCGCGGTTTGGCGGCGACGAGTTCTGCATCCTGATCGGCCTGCGCGACCGCGAAGAAGCGCGCAATCTGGCCCAGCGCATCATGCTCAAGATGAAAGAGCCGATCGAGCTGGCCGGACGGCGCATGGTGATGACGACCAGCATCGGCATCAGCCTGTTTCCCGAAGACGGCACGACCTGCGATGAACTGCTCAAGCACGCAGATCTTGCGCTGTACCAGTCCAAGGGCGCCGGGCGCAACGGCGTGCACTTCTTCGATTCCAACCTGAAAAACCGCGCCAGCCTCGAGTTGCAACTGGAGGAAGAACTGCGCCATGCGCTGCGTGAAGAAAACGGCCTGCTGCTGTATTACCAGCCGATCTTCGAACTCAAGACCGGCAAGGTCACCAAGCTCGAAGCGCTGATCCGCTGGCAGCATCCGGTGCACGGCCTGCTCACCCCGGATCGCTTCATTGCCATCGCCGAAAACAACGGCCTGATCGCCGAGCTCGACAACTGGGTCCTGCGCAAGGCCTGTGAAGACCTCGGCGAGTTGTCGCGCCATGGTTGCGAAGACTTGAAGATCGCCTGGAACTGCTCACCGCTGAATCTGGCCCGGGAAGAACTGGCCAATGAAATCGAGCATGCCTTGCGCAGCGCCGGCGTCGCCCCGGAACGGCTGGAACTGGAAGTCACCGAAAACGCCTTGATGGGCAACATCGCCAACACCCTGGTGCTGTTGCGGCAGATCCGCGCCCTCGGCGTGTCACTGTCGATCGACGACTTCGGCACCGGCTATTCGTCGCTGGCCTACCTCAAGCGCCTGCCGCTCAACACCTTGAAGGTTGATCGCTCGTTCATCCTCGACATTCCCAAGGCCACCGCCGACATGGAGATCGTCCAGGCGATCATCGTCATGGCGCACACCCTGCATTTACAGGTGGTCACCGAAGGCGTCGAGAGCCTGGAGCAATACGAGTTCCTCGAGCGCTCGGGCTGCGACTTCATTCAGGGTTACCTGCTCAGTCGCCCGGTTCCGCTGGCCGAACTGCGCCCGGTGCTGGAGGAAATCAACCAGCGCAAACACGCGCACACGGTCAATCCGCTGAGTCTGGCGCGCGGTACATTTGCACCAGTGTCGCTGGATCCTTCTGCAAAAAGCCTTGTGCCCCATGCAGGCGCATCAGTTGTGCGGCCAATCCGCTGATCGGCGTGGCCGAGCCGGTTTCCCGGGAAAACTTCACTGCGGTATCCAGATCCTTGAGCAGCGTGCGCACGTGCCACTTCACCGGCTCGAAACGGCTTTCGGCCATTTGCGGGGCGAGGATCTGCAGCGGCTTCGAATCGGCGAAACCACCGGCCAGCGCCTCGGCAATCAGGCTGGCGTCGACCCCGGACTGCTCGGCCAGCGCGACCACTTCGGCGATCACCAAGGCATTGCAGGCGACGATCATCTGATTGCAGGCCTTGGTCACCTGGCCGGTGCCGACGCCGCCCATGTGCGTGACGCGCTGCCCGAGTTCGAGCAACACCGGGCGTACCCGATCAAGGTCCGCGGCATCACCGCCGACCATGATCGCCAGACTGCCGGCCTCGGCCCCGACCACTCCGCCGGACACCGGCGAATCGAGCCAGGCCATGCCCGTCTTGCCGGCAAGCTCAGCCGCCATTTCTCGGGTGGCCGTCGGTTCGAGGCTGGAAAAGTCCACCAGCAACTGACCGGGTTTCGCCCCTTCGGCCACGCCGGCCGGGCTGAACACCACCTCGCGCACCACCGCCGTGTCCGCCAGGCACAACATCACCACATCAGCCTGTTCACAGAGTTCGGCGGGGGTCGCCACCTGCCGGGCGCCGGCCTCGACCAGCGGCGCGCACTTGGCCGGGTTGCGGTTCCACACGGTCAACGGATAACCGGCGGCCAGCAGACGGCGGCACATCGGCAGGCCCATCAGGCCGATTCCGGCAAACCCCAACGAAGGTCGCGTTGACATCATTTAGCCTCCTTTTGATTAAAGATCGCCGAATAATGGCCGATCCATCATCAATCAGGAAAGGATTCCCCCGCGCGGCACTCAGGCCATCACCCTGACGCACGGGCCAAACACGCGCAGAAAAAAGACGCGAGATTCCCATTCCGTGAGGCTCGACGACAGCGGTCGCCGATCCAACCAGTCCAGGTAAATGGCGCACAATGACTTCTAAAAACAATCCGGCCACTGCGGTATCCGATCTGACTCTGAGCCCTGCGGCGAACAGCCCTGCCCCAATGAAGCCATTGCCACCTTCGCGTCCGCTGGGCACCCAGCAATACCTGTATTTCACCGAAACCAATACCGACCGCATCCTCGACAATCTCGATGGCCTGCGTGACCTGGTGTTCCCGCGCCCGCCGCATCTGGAAGGCGACAACGAACAGCACAACGACCAGGAATTCCCCTCGGTGTGCCTGATCGGCCTCGGTCGCTGCGGCTCCAACATCGCCCTCGACGTGGCGGAGCTGGTGTACAACGCGCGCAAGTTCTACCTCAACGAATTCAACAACGAAGATCGTCCTTCGAGCGAGCGTCGCCTGGCCGACAAAGGCTACAGCCCGGCCCAGTGGATCAAGACCAACCTGCGAATCGGCCCGAACAAGGGCAGCAAACCGGTGTTTCTGGTGGAACCGCTGGTGATGCTCGGCGACCTCGACAAGGACATTGCCGGGCGCATCCGTTTCTCGCGCAAGGGCGAAAAAAGCGGTTTCCTGCGCGATTACAGCAAGATGAAGATCATGGACTTGTCGGAAGTCCACGCCGGTGGCGCCGGTAACGCGCCGATCCTCGGCCAGTATCTGGCGAAGATCATCCTCAACAAGGACACCCAGCGCTTCTCCAGCCCTGACTGGAAAATGATCCACTCGTACCTGATCGACAGCTGCGGGATCAAGGCCAACCAGTCGCGCCTGTATTTCTCGATCTTCAGTGCCGGCGGCGGTACCGGTTCGGGCATGGCCTCGGAATTCGGCCTAGCCCAGCAGCACTCGTACATGAACAAGACGTTCGACACCAAGCCGATGGACGAGCATGACGGCAAGAGCGGTCATTCGTTCGTGTTCGAACCGATCTTCACCAGCGGCATCTGCGTACTGCCGAACATTTCCGACCACCGCAGCGAAATGTCCGAGGCGCTGCACATCAACGCCGGTCGCCTGCTGTGCAAATACCTGTCGGAAGAATGGGATTTCTCGTACAACTTCGCCAACGAAGACAGCAGCGAAGCCAGCGTCATGGGCCGTATCCGCCCATGGAACGCGATGATGCTGATCTCCAACGACATCATGCGTTACGCCGAAGAGAGCGATGACGGCAACATCCAGAACATTGATGTCAATGCGATGGAGAAACACGCCAACCAATATATCTCGCAGCAGATCTTCAACATTCTGACGGCCCAGGCGGTTACGACCGACTACGACCAGAACTATTTCCGTCGCGCCGGCATCGACATCGGCGAGACCATTCGCCTGGATGCCAACGACCTGTTCATGAGCCTGGCCGGCCCGGTGGCGATTGCCTACGCCGAGTCCGTGGTGCCGGAAACGCCGCCGCCGAGCAGCGACAAATTCAAGGTGTTCGACAAAGAGCCGCAGCGCCTGAACATCGACGACCTGTTCTTCCGCTCGATCGACCTGCCGCACTTCAACAAAGTGACCCAGGCCATCGAAGGCATCAGCCTGTTGCCGATCGAGTCCAAGCGCTATCGCGCGTCGCTGGAGCAGTACAAGAATTCCGGCTACGACGCGGCCGCGCTGCACGACCTGCACTTCTTCAAGAACTGCTCGTCGGTGGTCTCGATCGTTTCGCTGCCAAAAGACTACAAGCTGTCGTACATGGACCTGAACCGGTTGAAGACCCACCTCAACAGCCTGTTCCCCAACACCACGCTCAAGCGCTACGCGCTGGTGATCGGCGCCTCGGCCAACCTGTCGCTGACCACCCTGATCGCCAAGAGCCCGTGCCTGTCGGACGACTTCCTGACGCTGATCGTGGCGTTCATCAAGCGTTGCTTCGCCAAGACCCCGTACCGTTTCGACGACACCCTGGACAATTCGATCCTCGATTTCATCATCAGCGAAGCATTCGACGAAGACCGCATCGACGACCTGCTGAACGAGTTCGAGAACCCGGCGAAAATCCTGGATACCAACTGGTATGCGATCAAGCCGATGTACGAGAAGAAGTACCGCGAGCTGATCAACGACAAAGAGAAGTTTGTCTCGATCAACGACATTCGCCTGTCGCGCGATTGCGTGAAGAAGTCGATCAAGTACCTGCGCGAGATCTACCGTCACCGGATCGGCAAGACCAAGGTTATTTCCCTCAATAACCATACTGGCAAGTCTTACTCGGTCTGATCGAAGACCGGGTCGCCCCCATCGCTGGCAAGCCAGCTCCCACAGTTTTCGTGGTGTCCACAATATTGTGTTCACTCGGCCCCTGTGGGAGCTGCGGTGCGACGACTCGACTTGCCAGCGATGAGGCCCCGAAATTCCCTGGAAATTTCAGTCTTTCCAACATCCCGAAACAATTAAGCAGCCGTTAGGCTGCTTACTGAACTGTGCCCGTTACGTTTACGTCACCGTTATGCCACCCACGCTTGTGGCATTTCTCTACGGCAACGTGCCATCACGCTACTCGGCTACACACTTTTTCCCGGCAGTGACACGCACCACAAAAGGGCATCGATTCAGCGCGACGCCCTTTCCTGGATCAGAATCCACGGTCGCACCACAACCGACCACAACTCGGGATCGCGCTCAAGAATGTCTTGCGCCCGCGGCGCAGAGAGCTTGGCGACCTTATCTTCGCCCAGCCAGGCAGCCACTTTCGCGCTCTGATTCGATGCCATTGCCTCTGCTACGGCGATCAAATCCAGCTCGGCGCTGACCCATAACAGGTCACCCTTGGCAAAGAAGGGCTCCAGCTCCTTCCACGTAATAGTTGCGGTTTCACCAAGCAGCTTGGCATAGAGGGTGCTAGGTTCTTGATTCATGGGACTGTCCGGAAAAGAAATCGGCGCGAATGATAACGTCGGTGGTCCGGCAGAAAAACCCGGTTGCAAAAGGCCGTACCGAATGAAAAGAGCAGGAACGCCAGGGAATGCTGATGATTGGGCATAAACCCTCTGAACGCCCAGCCGCAATTCTGTCTTTTTCTTTCATTTAAGCGACACCCTCAGGTTTTGCCCCCTGGCGCCAGCTTCCCAGGCCAACAACCGGCGCTCTACACTGTACCGGTACAGTTGCCGGGGGCTTTTCCGGAGGGTATCGCCCAGATATCTGTCCCGGTTCTGCTGCTACGGCGTCAGGACTCTAAAAAATACAACAGTAAGAGTGGAGCACTATGACTAAGGCTACTAAGCAGATTTCCAAACTGTTTGCCGCTATGGTTCTGGCCGGGGTTGCCAGCCATTCGTTCGCGGCTGACACCATCAAGATCGGTATCGCCGGCCCCAAAACCGGTCCAGTAGCCCAGTACGGCGACATGCAGTTCAGTGGCGCGAAAATGGCCATCGAACAGATCAACGCCAAAGGCGGCGTCGACGGCAAGAAGCTCGAAGCCGTTGAATACGATGACGCTTGCGATCCTAAACAAGCGGTAGCGGTTGCGAACAAGGTCGTCAACGACGGCGTCAAGTTCGTGGTCGGTCACCTGTGCTCCAGCTCCACTCAGCCTGCTTCGGATATCTACGAAGACGAAGGCGTGATCATGATCACCCCGGCTGCCACCAGCCCGGACATCACCAACCGTGGTTACAAAATGGTCTTCCGCACCATCGGTCTGGACAGCGCCCAGGGCCCTGCCGCCGGTAACTACATTGCCGATCACGTGAAGCCGAAAATCGTCGGCGTGCTGCACGACAAGCAGCAGTACGGTGAAGGCATCGCCACCGCCGTCAAATCCACCCTCGAGAAGAAAGGCACCAAGGTTGCCGTGTTCGAAGGCGTCAACGCCGGCGACAAGGACTTCTCCGCGATCATCGCCAAACTCAAGCAAGCCAACGTCGACTTCGTCTACTACGGCGGCTACCACCCGGAGCTGGGCCTGATCTTGCGTCAAGCCCAGGAAAAAGGCCTGAAAGCCAAGTTCATGGGTCCGGAAGGCGTGGGTAACGACTCGATCACCCAGATCGCCAAGGACGCGTCCGAAGGCCTGCTGGTGACCCTGCCGAAATCCTTCGACCAGGATCCGGCCAACGTGGCCCTGGCCGATGCATTCAAGGCCAAGAAAGAAGACCCGAGCGGTCCGTTCGTGTTCCCGTCCTACTCGGCAGTTGAAGTGATTGTCGGCGGTATCGCTGCGGCCAAGTCCGAAGACCCTGCCAAAGTGGCTGAAGCCATCCATGCCGGTACTTTCAAGACCCCGACCGGCGATCTGAGCTTCGACGCCAAGGGCGACCTGAAGGACTTCAAATTCGTGGTTTACGAGTGGCACAACGGCAAACCTAAAACCGAAGTGTCGCCTCAGTAAGGCGCTGCCTGACTGACTGCCAATAAAGCCCACGGCGTGCCGTGGGCTTTGTTTTACGAATGTATTGGGCCGCGCTGGCGTGATCCGCCAGTCTCCCCACCTGAAAATCTCAAAACCGTCATCAGCGGTTCGCTGGCAAAACCCGGATTCGAAGTGGATAAAGATCCACGGGACCGGGCGGGAAAATGACTCCACCAGTGAAATGCGTATCAGGTTTTTAGGAGCGCTGTAATGCCTGACATCTATCACTTCTTCCAACAGCTGGTTAACGGCTTGAACGTTGGCAGCATGTATGCCCTGATCGCCATCGGCTACACGATGGTCTACGGCATCATTGGAATGATCAACTTCGCCCACGGCGAGGTGTACATGATCGGTTCCTACGTGGCGTTCATCGCCATCGCCGGGCTGACCATGATGGGACTCGAAAGCGTCCCGCTGTTGATGACCGTGGCTTTCATCGCCAGCATCGTCGTCACCAGCTCCTACGGTTACAGCATCGAACGCATTGCCTACCGCCCGTTGCGCGGCAGCAACCGTCTGATCCCGCTGATTTCCGCGATCGGTATGTCGATCTTCCTGCAGAACACGGTTCTGCTGGCGCAAGACTCCAAGGACAAAGCTATCCCCAACCTGATTCCGGGCAATTTTGCCTTCGGCCCAGGTGGCGCACATGAAGTGCTGATTTCCTACATGCAAATCGTGGTGTTCGTGGTGACCCTGATCGCCATGCTCGGCCTCACGCTGTTCATCTCCCGCTCTCGCCTGGGCCGCGCCTGCCGCGCCTGCGCCGAAGACATCAAGATGGCCAACCTGCTGGGCATCAACACCAACAACATCATCGCCCTGACCTTCGTCATCGGTGCTGCGCTGGCGGCCGTCGCGGCCGTGCTGCTGAGCATGCAATACGGCGTGATCAACCCGAACGCCGGTTTCCTCGTCGGCCTCAAGGCCTTCACCGCTGCGGTACTGGGCGGGATCGGCAGCATCCCCGGCGCCATGCTCGGCGGGCTGGTGCTCGGGGTGGCGGAAGCCTTTGGCGCCGATATCTTCGGCGACCAGTACAAGGACGTCGTGGCTTTCGGCTTGTTGGTTCTGGTGCTGTTGTTCCGTCCGACCGGCATTCTGGGCCGTCCGGAGGTTGAGAAAGTATGAACAGGAATCTTAAACAGGCGCTGTTCAGCGCCTTGCTGGTCTGGGCCGTGGCCTATCCGGTACTGGGTCTGAAACTGACCATCGTCGGCATCAACCTGGAAGTGCACAACACCAGCCCGGCCATTCTGGCGACCATCGCCATCTGCTCGGTGCTGATGTTCCTGCGGGTGCTGTTCAACCAGCAGATCAGCAAGGCGTGGCGTTCGTCGCCTGGCATGCCGCTGATCCCGGCCAAGGCCAGCAACTTCCTGACCCTGCCGACCACCCAGCGCTACTTCATCATCGCGCTGATCATCGGTGCGCTGGTGTGGCCGTTCTTTGGCTCCCGTGGCGCGGTGGACATCGCGACGCTGATCCTGATCTACGTGATGCTCGGCCTGGGCCTGAACATCGTGGTCGGTCTGGCCGGTCTGCTCGACCTGGGTTACGTCGGCTTCTACGCCGTCGGCGCCTACAGCTACGCGCTGCTGTCGCACTACTATGGCCTGAGCTTCTGGATCTGCCTGCCGATTGCCGGCCTGATGGCGGCGACGTTCGGCTTCCTGCTCGGTTTCCCGGTATTGCGTCTGCGCGGCGACTATCTGGCGATCGTGACCCTGGGTTTCGGGGAAATCATCCGCCTGTTCCTGCGTAACCTGACCGACATCACCGGCGGCCCGAACGGCATCAGCAACATCGAGAAACCGACGTTCTTCGGCCTGACCTTCGAACGCAAGGCCGCGGAAGGCCTGCAAACCTTCCACGAGTACTTCGGCCTGGAATACAACTCGATCAACAAGGTGATCTTCCTCTACCTGGTTGCCCTGCTGCTGGCGCTGGCGGCGCTGTTCATCATCAACCGCCTGCTGCGCATGCCGATCGGCCGTGCGTGGGAAGCACTGCGTGAAGATGAGATTGCCTGCCGTGCGCTGGGTCTCAACCCGACCGTGATCAAGCTGTCGGCGTTCACCCTGGGCGCGAGCTTCGCCGGTTTTGCCGGCAGCTTCTTCGCCGCCCGTCAGGGTCTGGTGACGCCGGAATCGTTCACCTTCATCGAGTCGGCGATCATCCTCGCCATCGTGGTGCTGGGTGGCATGGGCTCGCAGCTGGGCGTGATTCTCGCGGCTGTGGTGATGATCCTGCTGCCGGAAATGATGCGTGAGTTCAGTGAGTACCGCATGTTGATGTTCGGCGCCCTGATGGTGCTGATGATGATCTGGCGACCTCAAGGTCTGCTGCCCATGCAACGTCCTCACATGGAGCTGCGCAAATGAGCCGCGAGATCCTGAAAGTCGAAAATCTGAGCATGCGCTTCGGCGGCCTGCTGGCGGTCAACGGCGTGGCCCTGACCGTGAAGGAAAAACAGGTGGTGGCACTGATCGGGCCGAACGGCGCCGGCAAGACCACCGTGTTCAACTGCCTGACCGGTTTCTACCAGCCGTCGGGCGGCAGCATCCTGCTGGACGGCGAGCCGATCCAGGGCCTGCCGGGCCACAAGATCGCCCTCAAAGGCGTGGTGCGCACGTTCCAGAACGTGCGGTTGTTCAAGGACATGACGGCGGTCGAGAACCTGTTGATCGCCCAGCACCGTCATCTGAACACCAACTTCCTGTCCGGCCTGTTCAAGACCCCGGCGTTTCGCAAGAGCGAGCGCGAGGCCATGGAGTTCGCCGAGTACTGGCTGGAAAAGGTCAACCTGAAAGAGTTCGCCAACCGCCCCGCCGGCACCCTGGCCTACGGTCAGCAGCGTCGCCTGGAAATCGCCCGCTGCATGATGACCCGTCCGCGGATTCTCATGCTCGACGAACCGGCCGCCGGCCTGAACCCGAAGGAAACCGAAGACCTCAAGGCGCTGATCAGCGTGCTGCGTGAAGAGCACAATGTGACCGTGCTGCTGATCGAACACGACATGAAACTGGTCATGAGCATTTCCGACCACATCGTCGTGATCAATCAGGGCACGCCTCTGGCCGACGGCACGCCCGAACAGATCCGCGACAATCCTGAAGTGATCAAAGCCTACCTGGGGGAAGCGTAAATGCTGCAGTTCGAAAACGTTTCCACCTTCTACGGCAAGATCCAGGCCCTGCACAGCGTCAACGTCGAAGTCCGCCAGGGCGAGATCGTGACCCTGATCGGCGCCAACGGTGCCGGCAAGTCCACGCTGCTGATGACGCTGTGCGGTTCGCCGCAGGCCCACAGTGGCAGCATCCGCTACATGGGTGAGGAACTGGTCGGCCAGGACTCGTCGCAGATCATGCGCAAAAGCATCGCCGTGGTGCCGGAAGGCCGTCGGGTGTTTGCCCGCCTGACTGTCGAAGAAAACCTGTCCATGGGCGGATTCTTCACCGACAAGGGCGACTATCAGGAACAGATGGACAAGGTTCTCGGACTTTTCCCACGCCTGAAAGAACGCTTCAACCAGCGTGGCGGCACCATGTCCGGCGGCGAACAGCAAATGCTCGCCATCGGCCGCGCGCTGATGAGCAAGCCGAAACTGCTCCTGCTCGACGAGCCGTCGCTGGGCCTGGCACCGATCATCATCCAGCAGATCTTCGACATCATCGAACAGCTGCGCAAGGATGGTGTGACGGTATTCCTGGTCGAGCAGAACGCCAACCAGGCACTGAAAATCGCTGACCGCGCCTACGTGCTGGAGAACGGCCGGGTGGTCATGCAAGGCACCGGTGAAGCGCTGCTGACCGACCCGAAAGTACGCGAGGCGTACCTCGGCGGTTGATGGATCGCAGCAAACAGAAAACGGCCTTCGGGCCGTTTTCTGTTTGTGCCGGAAAAAAACTTTTACCGATCGCTGTAACGCATCGCCAAGTCGTTTCTCTAGTGGGGCAAGCAAGCGCATTCGCTTGTTCAATCCAAGTAAAAGACCGGAGAAACATCATGACTGCTACCACCCGCACCCTGTCCGCCACCGCCCTGGTTCTGGCCCTCGGTTCTGCCCTGAGCATGGCCGCCGTTTCGACCGCTCAGGCCGCCGACAACAGCAACATGGAAAAATGCTTCGGCGTGGCCATGAAAGGTCATAACGACTGCGCCGCCGGCGCCGGCACCACCTGCGCAGGCACAGCGAAAATGGATTACCAGGCCAACGCCTGGAAATTCGTACCGAAAGGCACCTGCACCACCACCGAAAGCAAGACCTCGCCGACCGGTTTCGGCCAGATGGAAGCCTTCAAGGCCAAGTCCTGATCCACGGCCTGCCCGAGTGACGAACATGATCACCTCCTGCGACCATGCCTCCCCCCGCACTCGGGCAGCCCTCACCGGGCTCCCGCCCCGCGCCGGGCTGGGGCTCAAGACCGGGCACTTTCGTGAAGTGCTCGGTTCTCTTCCGGACATCGGATTCTTCGAGGTCCACGCCGAAAACTACATGGTGGCCGGCGGCCCGTTCCATCATTTTCTGGGTTTGATCCGCGAGGCGTATCCGCTGTCGCTGCACGGTGTCGGGCTGTCTATCGGTACCGAAGGCGCGCTGGATGTCCAGCACCTCAAACGCCTGGCGGCACTGATCGAGCGCTATCAACCCCAATCCTTTTCCGAACACCTGGCCTGGTCCAGCCATGGCCCGGTGTTTCTCAATGATTTGCTTCCTCTGGCGTATGACACACCGACGCTGAACCGCGTCTGTGACCACATCGACCAGGTGCAGAACACCCTCAAACGCCCGATGCTCCTGGAAAACCCGGCAACCTATCTGGCGTTCGAGCGCTCGACCATCGACGAAGCGGATTTCATCCGTGAAGTCGTCCGGCGCAGTGGCTGCGGCCTGTTACTGGACGTGAACAACGTCTACGTCTCGTGCATCAACCATCAACGTGATCCCTTGGCCTATCTCGACGCACTACCTCTGCGCGCAGTGGGCGAGATTCATCTGGCGGGGTTTGCTGAAGACTCCGACAGCCACGGTGATCGTTTGCTGATCGACGATCACGGCGCGCCAATCGATCAAGCCGTCTGGTCGTTGTACCGGCAAGCGCTGGAACGCGTCGGCCCGGTGGCGACGCTGATCGAACGGGACAATCAGGTGCCGGCCTTTAACGTGCTGTTGGCAGAAGCGCAGCAGGCCGATGCGCTGTTGCTGGGTGCGGGAGCTCGGCCATGAGTAATCAAACCGCGTTCAGCGCTGCGTTGCTCGATACCGGGCTGCCCTGCCCCGACGGTTTGTGCAGCACCAACGGCGCCGATCCTGCCAGCCGTTTCGCGGTCTACCGCAACAACGTGCAGGGTTCGCTGATCAACGCACTGGCCGACAGCTATCCCGTGGTGATGCAGTTGGTGGGTGACGAATTCTTCCAGGCCATGGCCGGCGTTTTCGTGCAAAGCCATCCGCCACACAGTCCGTTGATGAGCGACTACGGCAGTGAGCTGGCGGACTTCATCAGCAGATTCGAACCTGCCGCGAGCGTCCCCTATCTGGCCGACGTCGCGCGGCTGGAACGCTTGCGCACGCTGGCTTATCACGCGGCCGATGCTTTGCCTTTGAGTCAGGAGCGGATCGCCGCCGTGTTTGCAGATGCCGATGCGCTGAATGAACTGCGCATCGGCCTGCACCCTTCGCTGCATCTGCTCGATTCAAGCTTCGCCGTAGTGAACATCTGGGCCGCGCATCAGCACGACGCCACACTGGCCGGGATCGATCCTCTTCACGCCCAACACGCGTTGATTCTGCGCAACGGACTGGAGGTCGAGGTGTTCGCCGTGGATCGCGGCGCCGGCCAGTTCATTCGCCACCTCAAGGCCGGCCTGTCACTCACGCAGGCGCTGGAGTCCGCCGAAGCCTTCGACCTCAGCCAGACCCTCGCCCTGCTGATCAACCGCCAAGTCATCACTCATTTCTATCCAAAGGTGTCGTCATGAACTGTCTCGTTGCGCGCGCCATCGCGCTGCTGGAAAAAATCCCACACAGCCTGATCGCCTTCATCGCGCGTTTTTCCATCGCGGCGGTGTTCTGGAAATCCGGACAGACCAAGGTCGAGGGCCTGGCCATCGACCTGATCGACGGAACATTCCAGATTGGCTGGCCGCATCTGGCGGACTCGACGATTCCGCTGTTCCAGAGCGAATACCACGTGCCGTTGCTGTCGCCGGACATCGCCGCGCACATGGCGGCGTTTGCCGAGCACTTCTTCCCGATGCTGATCCTGATCGGCTTCGCCACACGGTTTTCAGCGCTGGCCTTGCTGGGCATGACGCTGGTCATCGAGCTATTCGTCTACCCCGACGCCTACCCGACTCACGGCACCTGGGCAGCGGTTCTGCTGTACCTGATGGCCACCGGGCCGGGCAAAGTGTCGATCGATCACCTGATCGCCAGGCACTACAACCGGTCCAGCGCTTCGCCGCTGAGTTTGAACCAGCCGATCAGGTAATCCGCCAGCACCTGAGTCCGTTTCGGTAATCCTCCCTGATAAGGGTGCACCAGGTACATCGGCATGCGACGGGTCTGAAAATCGCGAAGGAGCCAGCGCAATCGGCCGTCAGCCAATTCCGCCTGCAACAGATAGGACGGCAGGCGAGCGATCCCGGCGCCGGCCAGTGCGGCTTTCTTCAACAGGTTGTAGTGATTGCTGGCGAACGGTCCCGACACCCGCACCCGCAGCAGTTCGTGTTGCTGGTGATAAAGCCATTCCTCGCGACCGCTGTAATGACTGTTGAGCAGGCAACGGTGTTCGGCCAGTGCCTGCGGCGTCAGTGGTTCGCCAAAACGTTCCAGATAGGCGGGGCTGGCGCAGGTCATTTCCTGCCAGGCCAGCAGCGGCCTGGCCACCAGTCGCTCGTCATTGGCGACCTCGGTGCGAATCGCCAGATCGAAGCCGTCGCGGGACAGGTCGCGGTAGCTGTTGTTCAGCTCCAGTTCGATCTGCACTTCGGGGTATTTCTGCGAGAAGTCCAACAGCAAACCGTCGAAGAACGTTTCTCCCAGCGACACCGGAACCGTCATACGCACCGGGCCAGCCATGTCGTCCTTCAATCGCGCCAATGCCTGACGCGCTCGCTCTACCTGGACTACCAGCGCCTGTGCCTGTGGCAACAACGCCGCACCGGCCGCGGTCAGGCTCAGCCGACGCGTCGTACGTTGCAGCAACACCACGGAAAAACGCGCCTCCAGCTGACTGATACGCTTGGACAGCTGCCCCTTGCTGCACCCCAATTGCTGCGCCGCCAGGGTAAAACTGCCGGCCTCGATCAACACCGCGAACGCCGCCAGATCATCCATCTCGCTCATGGATTGTTTCCGTTTGAAAACCAAAGGTTGCCCATTAGTGCGCTTATCCGCAGAAAAAACCACTCTAGACTGAAACCTCGTTCAATCACTTGAGGCAATCACGATGAAAATTCTGTTGATCGGCGCCGGCGGCACCATCGGTTCGGCGGTGGACAAAGAGCTGTCGCAGCGTCATGAAGTCATTCGTATCGGCCGCAACAGCGGCGATTTCCAGGTGGATATCAGCGACAGCGCATCGATTCGCAAATTGTTCGAACAGACCGGCAAGTTCGACGCGCTGGTGTGTGCCGCCGGCAACGTAACCTTCGCCCCGCTGGGTGAAATGACCGAAGACAGCTTCGCCCTCGGCCTGAAAGACAAGTTGATGGGCCAGGTCAATCTGCTGTTGATCGGCCGCGAATTCGCCAACGACGGCGCATCCTTCACCTTCACCACCGGCGTGCTCAGCCACGATCCGATCCGCAGCGGCGCGTCGGCGGCACTGGTCAACGGCGCGCTCGACAGTTTCGTCCGCGCAGCGGCCATCGAGCTGCCACGCGGTCTGCGCGTCAACTCGATCAGCCCGACCGTGCTGGTGGAAGCCATGGGCAGTTACGCCCCGTACTTCCGTGGCTACAAGCCGGTTCCTGCGGCGGATGTGGCATTGGCCTACGCCAAAAGTGTCGAAGGCTTGCAGACAGGTCAGACATTTCACGTGGGCTAAACCCTTGTGATGAACGGTCAGCCTGCGTAACGTGGCGACACTTGTCTGGAGAGCCAAAGATGCGTGTTGCCCGTTCCCTGATCGTTGTTGCCCTGCTCCCGTTGTTTGCCGCGTGCCAGTTGTTCGATGGTGCGCGGGAAAGTGCCTCCCACGTCGGCCAGACGCGGATGCAGGGACAACTGACCGCTGCCGACGGCAAACTGGTTTTCCAGGCGTGCGGCGAGCAGCGCCAGTACGTGGTCAATGACATCGGCGGCACCAGCATCCTGCAAGAGGCCGCCACCTTGGCCGATCAACAGGGCAAGTTGTTCGCAGACGTGCGCGGAAAGATCGCCGGCGACCGCCTCGACCTGACGCAGCTCTATCGCGTCGAACGTTCCGGCACTGCCTGTGACGACCCCAACTTCAAACAGCTGATCCTGCGCGCCGCCGGCCATGGTCCGGAATGGAACGTCAAGGTCAGCGGCAAGGGCCTGGTCATCGACCGCGAAGGCCAGCCACCACTCGCCGTGCCCTACGTCGAAGAGCAACTGGGCGACGGTCGTTTCAACCTCAGCAGCGAAGCCAACAACCAGCGCATCGAGTTGTGGGTAGCGCCGCAGCGCTGCGTCGACAGCAACACCGGCAGCGTGCAGCACATGAGCGCCGAGTTGCGTATCGACGGCATGGTACAGCGCGGTTGCGGGTATTTCGGCGGTTCACGTAACGACTGATCGTTTTACCCTCACGAGATCCGGCCGTTGCGGCTTATAATCGCCGCCTTCAAACGCCCTGGCGCAGTTGTGCGCCCCGCGAACCGGATCCTGTCATGTTACGAATCACCGAACTCAAGCTGCCGATCGACCATCCCGACGAAGACCTGCGCGCTGCCATCGTGCAACGCCTGGGCATCGCCAGCGATGACCTGCTCGATTTCACCTTGTTCAAGCGCAGCTACGATGCGCGCAAAAAGTCCTCCGAACTGTGCTTCATCTACACCATCGACCTCGAAGTGCGCGACGAGGCCAAAGTGCTGGGCAAGTTCGCCGACGACCGTAACGTCAACATGGCGCCGGATGTCAGCTACAAATTCGTCGGCCAGGCGCCAAGCGACCTGAGCCAGCGCCCGATCGTGGTCGGGTTCGGCCCGTGCGGGATCTTCGCCGGCCTGTTGCTGGCGCAGATGGGCTTCAAGCCGATCATCCTCGAGCGCGGCACCGAAGTGCGCCAGCGCACCAAGGACACCTGGGGCCTGTGGCGTAAAAGCGTGCTCAACCCCGAGTCCAACGTGCAGTTCGGCGAAGGCGGCGCGGGCACGTTCTCCGACGGCAAGCTGTACAGCCAGATCAAGGATCCGAAATTCCTCGGCCGCAAGGTTCTGCATGAATTCGTGAAGGCCGGCGCGCCGGAAGAAATTCTTTACGTCAGCAAGCCGCACATCGGTACGTTCCGTCTGACCGGCATGGTCGAGACCATGCGTGAAGAAATCCGCGCTCTGGGCGGTGAAGTACGCTTCCAGGAGCGTGTCACCGACGTGCTGATCGAGGACGGCCAACTGGTCGGCGTCGAACTGGCCAGCGGCGAGATCCTGCATTCGAAACACGTGATTCTGGCGCTGGGCCACAGTGCCCGCGACACTTTCCGCATGCTCCACAGCCGTGGTGTGTTCATGGAAGCCAAGCCGTTCTCGGTGGGTTTCCGCATCGAGCACCCGCAATCGCTGATCGACCGCGCGCGACTGGGCAAATACGCCGGTCACCCGAAACTCGGCGCTGCCGACTACAAACTGGTGCACCACGCCAAAAACGGCCGTTCGGTCTACAGCTTCTGCATGTGCCCGGGCGGCACGGTGGTGGCGGCGACTTCCGAGCCGAACCGCGTAGTCACCAACGGCATGAGCCAGTACTCGCGTAACGAGCGTAACGCCAACTCCGGCATCGTTGTCGGCATCACCCCGGAAGTCGATTATCCGGGCGGCCCGCTGGCCGGGATCGAGTTGCAGGAACGTCTGGAATCCCACGCTTTCATCCTCGGCGGCAGCGACTACAAGGCGCCGGCGCAATTGGTCGGCGACTTCATCAATGGCATTCCTTCGACCGAGTTGGGCGAAGTCGAGCCGTCATACAAACCGGGCGTCGCTCTGGGCGATCTGGCCCTGGCGCTGCCGGAATTTGCCATCGAAGCCATTCGTGAAGCATTGCCGGCGTTCGAGAAACAGATTCGCGGTTATTCACTGCACGATGCGGTGCTGACGGGAATCGAGACCCGCACCTCGTCACCGCTGCGCATCACGCGTAACGAGGCGCTGCAGAGCATGAACGTCAAAGGTCTGTTCCCGGCCGGCGAAGGCGCGGGTTATGCGGGCGGGATTCTGTCGGCGGGTGTGGACGGGATTCGGATTGCGGAAGCCGTGGCACGAGACATCCTGGGCCTCGAAGCCTGATAAACATGCTTTGAAGTGACACAACCCCTGTGGGAGCGAGCTTGCTCCCACAGAGGTATTCGGCGTCAGATATTGGCGCGTAATACGCTGGCCGGCAGCGCCTCACCCCGTTCGGCACTCGCCGCCACGACCGCTATCAATCCCTCCAGCTCATAGCCCTGCGCCTTGAGCCACGCCTGATCGTAATAGGTGTCCGCGTAGCGCTCGCCGCCATCGCACAGGATCGCCACGATCGACCCCGACTCCCCCGCCGCTTTCATCTGCTGCGCCGCCATCAACGCACCGATCAGGTTGGTCCCGCTCGACCCGCCCACATGCCGGCCCAGACGCTGCGCCAGGTAATGCATGGCCGCCAGCGACAAGGCGTCCGGCACCTTGACCATCGCGTCGATCACCTTCGGCAGGAACGACGCTTCTACCCGTGGCCGGCCGATACCTTCGATCCGCGAACCGTGATCCAGCCGCAAACTCGCGTCGCCGGTCTGGTAGTAGTCGAAGAACACCGAACGCTCGGCGTCGGCGCAGAGCACACGGGTGCAGTGCTGGCGATAACGCACGTAACGGCCGAGGGTCGCGGTGGTGCCGCCAGTGCCGGGGCTGGAAATCAACCAGGTGGGGCACGGGTGTTGCTCGTAGCGCATCTGCTGGAAGATCGACTCGGCGATGTTGTTGTTCGCCCGCCAGTCCGTGGCGCGCTCGGCGTAGGTGAACTGGTCGATGAAATGACCGTCGTGCTCGCGGGCCAGGCGTTCGGACTCGGCGTATATCTGCGTCGGGTCTTGCACCAGATGACTCTGGCCACCGTAGAACGCAATCTGCGCGATCTTTTCCCTGGACGTGGTCGCCGGCATCACCGCAATGAACGGCAGGCCGAGCATCCGCGCGAAGTACGCTTCGGAAATCGCCGTCGAACCGCTGGACGCCTCGATCACCGGCGCGCCGGGTTTCAGCCAGCCGTTACACAAGGCGTAGAGAAACAGCGAACGGGCCAGCCGATGCTTGAGGCTACCGGTCGGGTGGCTGGATTCATCCTTGAAGTACAACTCGATGCCCGCGAACCCCGGCAGCGGCAAGGGGATCAGGTGAGTGTCGGCGCTGCGCTGGAAGTCCGCTTCGATGATCCGGATGGCTTCGCGGGCCCACTGTCGGTTGTCACTCATGGCTGTCGTTCTCATTGAATCGGGCAGAAGTGCCTTCACAGGCTCAGCCCCCAAGCTTAGGAAAAAACCTACAGCACTGACAGATACAGCTGAGCTTCAATACCTTTGGCAACTGCTAGGCTCTGCTGCAGGTCTGGCATGCGCCTTGTAACCATATATAACAAAAAAGAATATAACTTTTGTTTTAACAACTAACAGTACGGGTTAGGGTGTGCCACCTTTTGACTTTATCGATGGAGAGCGACCTTGCCTCTGCGTAGCACTTTCACGCGTTTCTTTCAGTTGGAAGCTGCCAGCGGTCTGTTACTGATCGCCGCGGCCATCCTGGCTCTAATCATCAACAACTCGCCGCTGTCGTGGTTGTACAGCGGCCTGCTCGACACTCCGGTGGTGGCGCAGATCGGCGCGTTGAAGATCGCCAAGCCCCTGCTGCTGTGGATCAACGACGGTCTGATGGCGCTGTTCTTCCTGCTGATCGGCCTGGAAGTGAAGCGCGAAGTGCTCGACGGCCAGTTGTCGAAACCGTCGCAGATCGTCCTGCCCGGCGCGGCGGCCATCGGCGGCATGCTGGTGCCGGCGCTGATCTACTGGTTCCTCAACCGTGACAACCCGGCCGCCCTCGACGGCTGGGCCATTCCGACCGCCACCGACATTGCCTTCGCCCTCGGCGTGCTGGCCTTGCTCGGCAAGCGCGTGCCGGTGTCGCTGAAGCTGTTCCTGATGACATTGGCCATCATCGACGACCTCGGCGCCATCGTGATCATTGCGATCTTCTACTCCGGCGAGCTCTCGACCCTGTCGCTGGGCCTCGCTGCCGCGTGCATCGCGGCGCTGGTGGCGATGAACCGGCTCGGGGTGGTCAAGCTCGGACCGTACATGATCATCGGGTTGATCCTCTGGGTCTGCGTGCTCAAGAGCGGTGTTCACGCGACGCTGGCGGGTGTGACCCTGGCTTTCTGCATTCCGCTGCGCACCAGGAATGCCGAGCCTTCGCCACTGCTGACCCTCGAACACGCGCTGCACCCGTGGGTCGCCTACGGCATCCTGCCGCTGTTCGCCTTCGCCAACGCCGGCCTGTCGCTGACCGGCGTGACCGCCGAAAGCTTCACCCACCACGTTCCGATGGGCATCGCCGTCGGCCTGCTGCTGGGCAAGACCATCGGCGTGTTCGGCCTGACCTGGCTCGCCGTCAAATCCGGCATCGCCGCACTGCCTCAGGGCGCCAACTGGGGCCAGGTGCTGGGCGTGGCAATCCTCTGCGGGATCGGCTTCACCATGAGCCTGTTTGTCGGCTCCCTCGCCTTCGTGCCGGGTGCCAGTGAATACGCCGGGATGGACCGGATGGGCATTCTCACCGGTTCGGTGTTCGCGGCATTGATCGGTTATGCGGTGACGTTGGCGGCGAGCAGAAAAAGATCCACTCAAAGCAGTTAACACGATCAATACGGCGCCTCTCGCTGGAAGGCCCAGGATTCAATGAAAGATTCACACACATGATTGGGCTCCAGCCCCCTGCAAACCGTTGGTAAGTGTCCCGTTGGTGCTGCTCGCAGCGCTTAACCTGAGCCTTTCAAGTGTGCTATATCTTCTGTTGACAGCAGCGTTACCCCAGAACGTTTTTTCGGAGTTTTCCATGTCACGCAAAGCAGAAAAGCGCCCCATGACGGACAGTCAGATCGCCGTGCAGGAATCTTATATTCCGGACATTGCCCTGAAAGCGTTCAATAACGCCTACAAAATGGCACTTGCCAATGGGGCTGCGGTGCTTGTCGCCAAAGATGGTCAGTTGTTTGAAGTGACAGAAAAGTCTTCAGTCGCACTGCGTTCGATCGGCACCTATGGAAACCTGAAAAGCGGGACTCGCCTGCACATCAGCAAACTGTCTAAACAGGTCGTTTCTTGAGCACACCGAGGATACGTATATTCGCCGGACCAAATGGATCAGGAAAAAGCACCTTTAATCGGTTGGTTCCTGCGCATCTATTAGGCAATTACATAAACCCGGATGATATAGAGCGTGCAATCAAGGACACTGGATATTTTGATTTCACCACCTATCGCATCGAATCTCACAAAAATGACATTTTCGACTTTTTCCGCAGCCACGCCCTGCTGAAAAAAGCTCCGGAGTCATTGGCAAAATTGGATTCGATTGCGATTGAAGGTGACAGGCTCAGCTTCTCGGATACTCAAATCGACTCATATGTAGCCTCCGCTCTCTCCGACTTCATACGGCGTTCTCTGATCAAAGAGAAAATCAGTTTTACGTTCGAAACTGTAATGTCCTCCTCAGACAAGGTCGATTTGCTCTACGAAGCCCAGAGATCCGGGTATAGGGTTTACGTCTATTACGTTGCAACAGCCGACCCGGAAATCAATGTTGCCAGGGTTGCCTATCGCGTATCGCAGGGTGGTCACAACGTTCCTCCTGAAAAGATACGAAAGCGTTATTGGAGATCTCTGGCGCTTCTATCGGACGCAATCCTCACCTCGAACAGAGCCTATATCTTTGATAACTCCGACGAAGGTAGCGAAGGACTGACACATGTAGCAGAGATTACGGACGGGGAGCTGATTGAAATTAAATCAGACGTACAGCCACCTTGGTTTAAAGAGTTCGTACTCGATAAACTGATCTAGATCACAAGCCTTCGACTTCTCTTAATGTCGGCCCTTATTCACGTCGAAAATCCCCCACGCCTTTAAAGATACGTCCTACCAAATCGCATTCGTCTATCGCGATCCCTGCTGAACACCAAACAAAAACCCCGACCAGTCACCTGATCGGGGTTTTCCTTTACCGCTCGTTTGCGCTTAGTGCGAAACGCGGCTGGTCCCGCCGACAGTCGAAATCCGTACCCGCTCACCGACGCGGAACACTTCATTTTCCTGAACCTGCTGCACGTAGGCGCGCATGCTCCCGTCGTCTTCGCGCACGGTGATTTCGACACCTTGAGTGCGGGTCAGGCCTTCTTCAGTGGCCGAACCGATCAGGCCGCCGGCCACGGCACCGATAACGGCTGCAACGATGCTGCCTTTACCGCCGCCGATGGCGCTGCCGCCGACACCGCCGACCACTGCACCGGCGGCGCCGCCGATCGGGGTCTTGGTGCCTTCGATTTTCACCGGACGCAGGGATTCGATGGTGCCCATGCGAATCGTCTGCACGCGACGCGCTTCGTCACGGGAGTAGGAGTCACCGGTCAGGCTCGACTGGCAGCCGGTCAGCAACATCGCCATCGTGGAAAAGGAAGCAACCAGCAGAACAGACTTACGCATAGCATCAACTCCAAAGGACAGGTATTCATTAAACTCCGCAGCTTGACGCCTGTCACGACGTGGCCCGGATAAAGTTGCTTTCATTCAGGTCCGGTACAGGCACCCGCGAACTCACCCAACAGTAGCGCCAAATTCCATTTCCTGCGTCGTCGACCCGAGGATTTCCATGGATTACTTCATCATTGTCGTCACCACCGCCGCCGGCCTGTACTTCCACTGGTGGCTGTATGTGCGGATCAAACGCTGGATGGATCGCGATCTGGCCTTGTCACTGGCCGGCAAGGATGAAGGCAAACGCGCATTCATGCTTGAACGGCTGGAGCAGGCTCAGGCACAGAAGATCAAGCGCCGGGACCTGCCGAAGTGGCTTGAGGCCGCTGCGGCAGGTTATCCCGCTCGGTAGACTGCTCAGGGTGCCAGACGTTCAAGAATCCACTCGGCGCCCTGCACACGGTAGTTGAGGCGATCGTGCAAACGGCTCGCGCGGCCCTGCCAGAACTCGATGCGTTCGGGGAGCAAGCGGTAGCCGCCCCAGTGTTCCGGGCAGTGAGGCTGAGTGTCGGTGAAGCGCTGTTCGGTCGCCTTGAGCAAGTCTTCCAGTTCACCCCGGCCGTTGATCACCCGGCTCTGCGGTGAAGCCCAGGCGCCCAGTCGGCTGCCCAGCGGTCGCACCTGATAATACGCGTCGGACTCTTCGGGCGAGACCTTCACCACCCGCCCTTCAATCCGCACCTGGCGCTCCAGGGTCGGCCAGAAGAACGTCATGGCGGCAAAGGGGTTCGCGGCCAGATGCTGGCCCTTGGCACTCTCGTAGTTGGTGAAGAAGGTGAAGCCCTGCTCGTCCAGCCCCTTGAGCAGCAGAATGCGGCAATGCGGACGGCCGTCCGCATCCACCGTGGCCAGGGTCATCGCGTTGGCTTCCACTGGCGCCTGTTCGGTTTTCACCGCTTCGGCAAACCACTGGTGAAACAACGCAAAGGGCTCGGCCGGGGCTTGCGCCTCGGTCAGGCCGTCCCGGGTGTAATCACGACGCATATCTGCCAGAGACTGGGTCACGGCGCATTCCTTTTCGTTAGCGGATCACTTTTTGGTGGTATCGGTCGCAGCGACTTTCTTGTCGGTTGCGGCAGCTTTGGCGGGCGCGGTCTTTTTCGCCGGAGCCTTGGCCGGGGCCTTCTTCGCTGGAGCCTTGGCAGCAGCTTTCTTGGCCGGGGCCTTTTTGGTGGCCGGTACGGCGGCCTTCTTCGCAGCCGGCGCCGGGGTCACCGGTTTGGCGGCAGGCTTGACGTCCTGAGCGGCGACCATGGTCACTGGCTTCGGTGCTGGCATGTTGTACTTGCTCAGCAGCGCAACCATGGTGTTCTGCGGGGTCACCAGCAGTTCGACACGACGGTTGAGGGCACGGCCTTCAACGCTGTCGTTGGCGGCGCGCGGTGCTTCGGAACCCATGCCGCGCAGCATCAGGCGATCACGCTGCAGACCGCTGAGACGGAAGATCGCCGCCACCGCCTGGGCACGTTCCTGGCTCAGCTTGATGTTGGCCGGAGCGGCACCGGTGGTGTCACTGTGACCGAGCACCAGCACGGCGGTTTTCGGGTCGGCTTCAAGGATTTTCGCCACGCGGGTGAACGGGCCGAGGGTTACCGGCAACAGCATCGCCGGGCGATCCGGGTTGAACGAGCCTTCCACCGGCGCGGTTACGACCAGTACGTTTTCACGACGCTCGAGTTGCAGGTTGCTGTCCTTGATCGCGGTGCGCAGGCGCGGCTCGTAATCATCCAGC
Source organism: Pseudomonas sp. MCal1 (assembly GCF_026341415.1). Taxonomy (NCBI): domain Bacteria; kingdom Pseudomonadati; phylum Pseudomonadota; class Gammaproteobacteria; order Pseudomonadales; family Pseudomonadaceae; genus Pseudomonas; species Pseudomonas sp. MCal1. The sequence goes on along the minus strand of NZ_JAKUMP010000024.1, from coordinate 18,980 downwards.
CAGGCCTGAGTCACTTTCGGATCGGGCATCGGCACGACTTTGGCCGTGTCCTGCTCCTTGCCGCCAAACGGCCACCACCATTTGCCGCCCTTGTCGGCCTCAGCCTTGGCGACTTCGACCGGTTTTGCCTCGGGCTTGGCTTCAGCTTTCACTTCAGCCTTGTCCGCCGAGTCGTCCGAACCAAACGGCCAGTACCAGGGGTTGCTGCTCTCGGCCTTGGCCACCGGCGCGGCAGCAGCCGGTTTCAACGGTGCAGGTGCCGGAGCCGGCTCCTTGGCGGCGACTTTGTCGGAAGAACCGAACGGCCACCAGCTGCCGCCATCGGCGTCGTTCTTCGGAGTCTGTGCACAACCGGTGATTGCGAAACACAGGGCCAGGGCGAGAGTTTGTTTGGACGACATTGGAAACCCACAAAAAGAATTAGTGAACAATCAGAGGACTTTCGCCCGGATAAACAGACGCTTTGAAACGAAAATCGCCATGAGGTTCCGGCCCTGGAACCTCGGGCGACGCTTTACAGACAAGTGGCAAGTACCCGCGCCAGCTTCTGCGCGCGCGGATCCATCAAGACGTACGGCCCCAGTGTATTTGTCACAAATCCAAAGGCCACATCGTGCTCCGGATCAGCAAAACCGATGGAACCGCCGGCACCCGGATGCCCGAATGCACGCGGGCCGAGGCCGTAAGTGGCATTCGGCACGTCGGGTTGATCGAGCATGCAGCCGAGACCGAAACGGGTGCGGGTCAGCAAGGTCTTGTCCTCGCCGAGGCTGTGTTCGCGGGTCAATTCGTCGAGCATTTCGCTTTCCAGCAGGCTGCCGTCGAGCAGACCGGCGTAGAACCCTGCCAGACTGCGGGCATTGCCGTGGCCGTTGGCCGCTGGTTGCTGCATGCGCCGCCATTCCGGCTTGTTGGTGCTGGTGAGCACCGAAGGCGGATTGGTGAAGGCCCGGGTGGTCATGGCTGTCGGCTCACGCATGGTCACTTGCAGCAGGCGCTGGGCGGCCGCATCACCGGTGTTGCCCTTGCCCCGGGCGATGTGCGCCACGCGATGGAATTCTTCGTCGGCCAGACCGACATGGAAATCCAGCCCCAGCGGTTTGGCGACCCGCGCCACAATCGATTCCCCCGGCCCGCGGCCGTCGGCGCGCCGCAGCAATTCGCCGATCAGCCAGCCGTAGGTAATCGCGGCATAGCCGTGACCGGTGCCCGGCGTCCACCACGGTGCTTCGGCCGCGAGGGCGTTGACCATGGTTTGCCAGTCGTACAGCGCTTCAGGTGCCAGCAATTCGCGCAGGGCCGGCAGACCGGCCTGATGGCAAAGCAATTGGCGCAGGGTGACGGATTCCTTGCCGGCGGCAGCGAATTCCGGCCAGTAACGGGCGACTGGCGCATCGAGCTGCAACTTGCCTTCGGCAACCAGTTGCAGCGCGGTGACGGCGGTGAAGGTCTTGGTGCAGGAGAACAGGTTGGCGATGGTGTCGCTGTGCCAGGCCTCGGCGCCGTCCTTGTCGGCGGTACCGGACCAGAGGTCAAGGACGGTTTCCCCGCCGACCCGGATGCACAACGCGGCGCCGCGTTCCTGGGGATCGTCGAACAGTGCGGCGAAGGCTTCGCGCACCGCTTCGAATTGAAGCTCGTAATGTCCCTGAATCTGCACCCGCAACTCCCCGGCGAAAACGCTCTACAAAGTGGCCCGCATTGTTCCAGCCCGTGAGGGTTTTGGGAACTGCTGCGGGCCGGGCGGTCTTCAGGTTTCGTAACGATCAGTGACCGTTGCCGGAATGCCCGCCGCTGTGGCCAGCGCCCTGCCCCGGGCCTTTGCCGGCGTCAGCCTTGCGGCCGCCTTCGGCTTCGTGGCCAGCCTTGTCCGATGCGGCAGCCGCTTTTTGCGCCTCTTTGTTCAACTGATCGACGGTCGCCAGGTTGCTCTTGCGCACGGCTTCGACAAAACCCTGGAACGGCAGATCAGTGACGCCAACCAGACCAAAGTGACCGTTCTCGCCATCGAGCAGGCGGCCGGTCACCGGTTGATCCAGATACTGGAACCAGTGCACGCCGACAATCGACGGCTCGCTCAGCGCCTGCTTGAGGAAGTTGGCGTAGGCCGGACCGCGATCTTCTTCCTTGCTCAACGGGGTCACGCCGCCCCAGAACGGGCCACGGTCGGTGGAGCCGAAGTTGAATTCGGTGATCAGCACCGGTTTGTCGAGGCTGCGCAACGCGGCAAAGTCATAGCCGTCCTGCGGTTGCAGGGTGTACATGTTGAAGCTCAGCACGTCGCAATACTGGGCGCAGGAGGCCACCGCTTCCGGGGTGCTGGTGGCGAAACGGCCGCCGAGCAGCAACTGGTTCGGCGCGTGCCATTTCAGCGAGTCGGAAATGGTCTTGAAGTAGGTGTCGGCAAAAACCTTCTGGAAGTATTTGAAGTCGGCCTCGATTTCCGGATGCTCCGGATTCGGCAGTGGCGCCTCGAAACCCGGGTCTTCCATCAATTCCCATGCCGGCAGATCAATCCCCCAGGCCCTCGACAGCCCCGCCTGGTTGCGGTACTTGTCGCGCAACTGCTTGAGGAACGCACGTTTGGCCGGCACGTCTGTAGTCATTTTCAAGGTGCCGTAAGCCAGCGCGTAGCGAGATTTCGGATCATCTCCGGGGCCGGCCCAGGCCAGTTCGTTGTCGGCGAAGTAGCCGATCAGCCACGGATCATCGCGATGATCGCGGGCGGCAATCGCCACGGCGCGCTCGGTGGCCATGGCGAAACGTGGATCAAACGGGTCAGGCATGCCGCCCCACCAGTCGGTGCCGGTGCTGATGCTGGTGTAGTCGCCGACGATTGACAGCGGCAAGGTGTACGGCATGCGCTCGGCGTCACCAAGGACGGGGGCGCTCCAGTTACCGACGGTGTTGAAGCCCCAGGCCTGCAGGCGATCAAGGGTGTGGCTGGCCCACTTTTGCTCGTCGACCGTGTTGTTGCACGGTGTCGCTACGCTTTGCCCGGTGGTGGCAGCCGACTCGGCGACCCCGGCTTTCGGCTGTTCGGAGGCGGCTACCGGTGCACTGGCGTTGGTTGCCGCCTCTTCTGCGGCGCCAGCCTTGGCGGCTTCGGCCACTCCGGCTTTGTTGCCGCTGTCCGGGATGCACGGCTCGCCATACAGGCGCTGAAGGTTGGCGCCGTAGAAGTCGTACCAGCGCCCGAAATTGTAACCACGGCCCTGATCGACACCGTTACCGCCACGGTTGTCACCTTCGCCGAAGTGGCTGGCCAGCGGCTCTCCTGGTTTGGGCAGGGATTCGAACATGTATTCGCGACCGGCCACGTAGGTCTGGTTGACCTCGGGGCTGACAGTGTTTACGCCCAAGGAATAGAACGGATGGCCCTCGGGCGTCACCAGATACCAGCGACCGTCACGCTTTTCGGTGCGGAAGAAACCGCTGGCCTTGAACGCCGGGCCTTTATTCCAGCCACCGAACTTGTCCAGCGACGACTTTTCGCGCTCGGCCAGCCAGGTTTTCAGTTGTTGCTGTTCTTTGGCGGCGGCGGATTTCAGTTGTTCGTCGTTGGCGACTTTTTCCGGCCACTTACCGCGAGTCGATTGGCCATAGGCATCCACCAGATTGCCGTAGGCGGATTTGATCACCTCACCTTCGTCCTGCACGCCAAAACGCTCAAGCAACAGACTTTGCGCGGCTTTCGGCTGGTCCATCGACAGGCTGACCGATACCACCTGGCTGCGATCCAGCTCACCGCTGCTGCTCGCCAGCAGGATGCGCTGCCCGTCAATCGTCATCGGCATCACTGGCCCGGCCTTCATGCCCTGGCTCAGTGGCGAGGTCGCGGTCAATGGCACCAGCAAGGTCTGCGCCGGGCCGGCCGGCAGATCAACGCGGCTGACCAGGGTCTTGCCGTCGTTACTCTGGATTTGTACGTAGACGGTCACCGCCCAGTTCATCGCACTCTGGATGCGCAGGCTCATCATGCCGGACTGCGACCAGTCCCAGGCACCGGTCTGCGGGGACAGACGCAAGGTCGGGCGGGCCGTCGGATTGAACGTCACCCGGCGCAGCACTTCACCTTCCGGGGTCTGCTCGGCGTTGGCTTGCGGCAGGTCGGCGTTTTCGGTCGCCACTTTCACCACATCGGCGGGGCGGACAAAGTTGAACAGGGTCTGCTGGCCGGCAGGTGCCGCCAGCAAGGGGCCAGCGAAAACCAGGGCAAAAATGGCAGGCAACGAACGACGAATCATGAGAACGGAATTCTCCCTAACGACCCACAAGGGCCAATGGAAAAGCAATGACAGAGAGATAGACAGCGCGGCGGGCAAAACTGCCCACCGATGTCTCAGGATATTTCACGACGGAAAGGAGGCAACGCATTGAGGATCGCCTTGCCGTAGCGCTGGGTGACCAGTCGCCGATCCAGCAAAGTGATGGTGCCGCGGTCTTCTTCGGTGCGCAGCAGACGACCGCAGGCCTGAACCAGCTTCAGCGAGGCGTCGGGCACCGAGATTTCCATGAACGGATTGCCGCCCCGGGCTTCGATCCATTCAGACAACGCGGCTTCGACCGGATCGTCCGGCACCGAAAACGGGATCTTGGCAATCACTACGTGCTCGCAATAGGCCCCTGGCAAGTCCACACCCTCGGCGAAACTGGCAAGACCGAACAGCACGCTGGAATCGCCGCCATCGACCCGCGCCTTGTGCTTGTTCAGGGTTTCCTGCTTCGACAGGTTGCCCTGAATGAACACTTGCTTGCGCCAGTCGCGGTCAAGGCCGTCGAACACGTCCTGCATTTGTTTGCGCGACGAGAACAACACCAGACTGCCGCGAGAGCCTTCCACCAGTTCCGGCAGATCGCGGATGATCGCGGCGGTGTGGGCGGCCGCATCGCGCGGGTCGGCCTTGAGGTCCGGCACCCGCAACACTCCGGCGTCGGCATGATGGAACGGGCTCGGCACCACGGCGGTGACGGCTTTTTTCGGCAGGCCGGCGCGCATGCGGAAGCGATCGAACGTGCCGAGCGCGGTCAAGGTCGCGGAAGTCACCAGGCAGCCGTAGGCCACGTTCCACAGACTGCGGCGCAGGGTTTCGGCGGCGAGGATCGGGCTGGCGTTGACCTCGATATCGAACAGCGAACCGCTTTCGGCCAGGGTCAGCCAGCGGGCCATCGGCGGGTTGTCTTCCGGGTCTTCGGCGGTGAATGCGGTCCACAGTTCCCAGTTGCCGGAGGCACGGGACAACAGGCTGCCGAACAGTGGATACCATTCTTCGGCCTGATTGCTGGCGATGCCGATGTTGACCTCGCCGTCCATGCCTTCCTTGAGCAGATCCGTCAGGCGGGTGAACAGATCGTTGAGGCGGGCGAAGCCTTTTTTCAGCTCGATGCCCATCTCGCGCATGTGTTCGGGAATCACCCCGCCGATGAAGCGATGACGCGGGCGTTCGCGGCCCTCAACGTCTTCGCCGGGCTTGAAATCGGCAATCTGTTCGCAGGCGGTGAACATGAACTGCTGCTGGGTCTTGATCTCCCGCGCCAGCTCCGGCACCTGCTCGATCAGCTTGCCGAGGTCACCCGGCAGCGGGTGCTGGGCCAGCAGTTTGGTGAGGTTCTTGGCGGTGGTTTCCAGCCAGTCGGCGGTGGAACGCAGGCGCGTGTAATGGGCGAAGTGGCCGATGGCCTTGTCCGGCAGGTGATGGCCTTCGTCGAACACATAAATGGTGTCGCGCGGATCGGGCAATACCGCCCCGCCGCCCAGCGCCAGGTCGGCCAGCACCATGTCGTGGTTGGTGACGATCACGTCGACTTTGCCCATGCCTTCGCGGGCCTTGTAGAAGGCGCACTGGCCGAAGTTCGGGCAATGCCGGTTGGTGCACTGGCTGTGATCGGTGGTCAGGCGCGCCCAATCGGCGTCTTCCAGCGCGTTGGGCCAGCTGTCGCGGTCGCCGTCCCATTTATTGCCGGCGAGCTTCTCGATCATGCTGGTGAACAGCTTCTGGCTGGCCTCATCGACCTCGATCTTGAAGCCTTCTTCTTCGAACAACTGGGCGGTGGCGGTCTGGGCATGGCCTTCCTGCAACAGCATGTCGAGCTTGGACAGGCACATGTAGCGGCCACGGCCCTTGGCCAGGGCGAAGCTGAAGTTCAGCCCGCTGTTGCGCATCAGGTCGGGCAAGTCCTTGTAGACGATCTGCTCTTGCAGGGCGACGGTGGCGGTGGCGATCACCAGGCGTTTGCCGGCCAGCTTCGCCGTCGGGATCGCCGCCAGGCTGTAGGCCACGGTCTTGCCGGTACCGGTGCCGGCTTCCACCGCGACAATCGCGGGGTCGCCACTGCGCCGGCCTTCGTCATCGGTGTCGATATCCCCGAGGACCTTGGCGACTTCAGCGATCATCAGGCGCTGGCCGTAACGCGGCTTGAGGCTCTTGGCCTCTAGAAAACGCGAGTAGGCGCCCTGGATCGTGGTTTTGAGTTCAGTGCTGATCATTGAGTGTCGGGCGCAAAAAACGCTGGATAAATTTTCAGTGGTTCGAATGGGGGGCTATCATACCCCGCGAATCGATCCCGCGCAGAACGGAGTACCCCAATGACACCTTTTAGCCTCGTTTACCCCATCCATGTACTGGCCGCGCTGGTGTGGGTCGGCGGTATGTTTTTCGCCTGGATGGTGCTGCGTCCTGCGGCGATGAAGGCGCTGGACGGTCCCGGGCGCCTGACGCTCTGGGTGGAAGTGTTTCAAGGTTTTTTTCGTTGGGTGTGGGGGGCGGTGATTTTGCTGCCGGTGACCGGAGTAGGCATGTTGCATCTGCAACACATCGCCTTCGATAGCGCGCCGCGTTACGTGCAAGTGATGATGGGGTTGTATGTGGTGATGACTGCGCTGTTCATCCGCATTCAGGCATTGATGCTGCCGGAACTGCGCACGGCGGTGCAGGCGAAGGATTGGCCGGCCGGTGCGGCAGTGCTGGGGCGGATTCGCAAGGTGGTGGGGTTCAATCTGCTGGTCGGGATGGTGCTGGTGGCGATTGCCGCAGCGCGACCGTCGTTCTGAAGTGATGCTGGTCGTTCCCACGTCGAGGCGTCGAACCGTCTGCGTGGGAATGCAGCCCGTGACGCTCCGCGTCACTGGACGCGGAGCGTCCCTTGAGGCATTCCCACGCAGAGCGTGGGAACGATCAATCGGTCAGAGGCGCTGTACGGTGACAGACCCCGCCGCCCCCGCAGGCCCCGGCTGTCCGTCGGCCCCCGGTTTGCCGCTCTTGCCACCATCGGCACGATAGACCAGACAGCCCTTGGACTTGCCACCCGCACCCGGCTTGCCCCCAGGACCGGCCGGACCACCGGCACCGCCGGCGACTTCGACCTTGATCAGCTCGGCCGGAAATTCCCGCGGCACTTCAAGACGCACCAGTGCGCCCGGCGCCCCTGGCTGACCGTCGCTACCGTTGCTGCCATCAAAACCGCGCCCTGCCTGACCCCAGGTGCAACCCGGCTCCTGACCGTTGGCGCCATCGAGCCCGACAAAACCCGGCGCACCGGTACCGCCACGGGCATCGACCACCAGTTTCGGCGCATTCAACGCTTTGAATTGCAGATTCAGATTGCGCCCGGCGCGGGCGGCTTTTTCGTACGTCCCCGGCGCGCCACGGGCGGTGATCTGGCTGCCTTCGGCGAGTTCGGCGCGGATGACTTTCATATCCAGCGCCTGTTCGCTCGGCACGATGGCGATGCGTGCTTCGTGGCCCAGCTGCAATTCACCGACATTCAGTTCGGTCACGTTCGAAGGAATCAGCAAGGTGCCGTAATCGGCGACCACCAGTTTTTCCAGCTGCAAGGTGCTGGCGGTGTTCGGCAGACGCATGAGGGAGTTGGTTTCGACGCTGACCACCTGGGCGCAGGCCAGGGGACTGATGAATGCAGCGAGCAGGCAGAGTTTACGCATGGGAAGCCTCCGGAGCGGCCGGGGCCGGGATGGTTTGCAGGTGGAATACGCCGAACAACAGGATGCGGCCACGATCACGCCAGGGGTGCGGACGGCCCTTGAGGCTGCGATTGCACAGCAGCACTTCGAGTAGGTGGATCGCCAGCAGCAGACCGGCGGCCAGATTGACCATCAGGTGCAGCGGATGAACAAACGGCACCAGCTGATTGGCCAGCACAACGCAGCAGAACAGCAGGGTCAACAATCGCCCCAGCCCACAGAACACCTTCATACGCTCCCCCGTGTTGCGAATTATTCTTTGGGCGCACAGTAACGGCTTCTGCAGGGGATAAGCCAGAGGGGAAAATGAAAAAAACCGGTCCGTCGCCGGATGGCTGCCGGTTCGACGAGATTCATCGACCGACAGCTCTAGCCTGCAGACTACAGACGTTATCTAACGATTGATGTGCAGTTCCACCCGACGGTTCTGCGCACGCCCCTCATCAGTATTGTTATCGGCGACCGGTTCGCTCTCGCCGCGCCCTTCACTGGTGAGTTTGTTCGGCGCCAGGCCCTGGCTCAGCAAATATTCCGCCACGCTGCTGGCTCGACGTTCCGAAAGCGCCTGGTTATAAGCATCCGAACCTTTGCTGTCGGTGTGGCCGATGACTTTGATGCTCACCACATCGGCATTGCACAGTTTGTCCATCAACGTGTCCAGCTGGCTTCTGGCAGCGGGTTTCAAATCGGACTTATCGAAATCGAACAACACGTTGCCGGCGTCGTTGAGGGTGATGACTTCGGTTTGCGGGGCCGGTTCGGCCGGTTTCTCGGTGACCGGGTATTGCGGCAACGGACAGCCACGATGATCGACCGGAGTGTTGGCCGGGGTGTCGGGGCAACGGTCGCGGCGATCGAATACGCCGTCGTCGTCTTCATCGCCATCCTGGGCGTAACAGATCAATCCGCCAGTGAGGATCCCCAGCGCAGCGCCACCGCCGGCCCAGCCGCTATTTTCGAGCGCGCCGAGACCGCCGCCGACCAGTCCGCCAATAAGGCTGCAGATCGGCCAGGTACGTTGATTGAGGGGAGCGGTGCCATCGCTGTGGGTGGCGCAACCGGTCAACAGGCTGCCCAGCAGCAGAACCGGCAAGACGGACCTTGTAAGAACACTCATCGTTAAAGCTCCTGTGTCACCGGCCCATACCGGTTACACAGGAGTAAAGACCCGCATCCGCGACTGCACAAGCCGCGGATGCGAGGGGGGCTAGCGGTTGATTTTGATTTCGGTACGACGGTTCAACGCGCGACCGTCGGCAGTTTTGTTGTCTGCCACCGGCTGGCTTTCACCGGCACCGGTCACCGACACGAAGCTGCTTTGCGGTACGCCGCTTTCGACCAGGTACTTGACCACCGAGTGCGCACGGCGGTCCGACAGTTTCTGGTTGTAGGCATCGCTGCCGACGCTGTCGGTGTGGCCGGTCACGGTCAGTTGCGCCGTGCTGGATTCCTGTTTCAGGCGCGAAGCGACTTTATCCAGGACCAGTTTGTCGGCCGGAGTCAGCGTGGCCTTGTCGAACTGGAAGTGAACATCGCGGATGACAATGGTTTCTTCCTTGACCACTACAGCTTCTTCGACCACTGGCGCAGGGGCTGGTGGAGGGCAGCCGTCAGCATCGACCTGTACGCCTTTAGGCGTGCCCGGGCACTTGTCGCGACTGTCCGGCACACCATCGCCGTCTTCATCGCCATCACCGTGAACCCAGCAATAGGCTGCTGCCGTACCGCCGACGAGTAACGCGCCATACCCCGCCCATGCGGAGCTTTCGGTCGCACCGAGGCCCGCACCGACGACACCGCCGACTGCCGCACAGGTCGGCCAGTCGGTTTTCTGCAAACCTGCACAACCAGTCAACACACTGGTTAGCAGAACCAAGGGTAATGCTGTCCGAACTATGCTCATCTAGTTTTCTCCTGAGGGATCGGCTTAGAACCGATTCAGGGAGTAAAGACCGGAGTTTTAATCTCCGCCAGCAATAGGCCATTGCCGTTTGTGCGCCTGTTCACGGGACTTCGGCGAATTTGCCGCAAACCCGCAGGCCAGAGATCTAGGCCTTGGCGTCCGGGCAGGCTAGTCTTGGCGCTCTGATTGAGGACCTTCGATGAACGTTGCCATTTCTTCCCGCACCCCGCAGCAGGCGTTGGCCACCCTGCTCGACCGCTACGCCCCGGCACGCCTGCTGCTGATCGGCGCCAGCGAATTCCCGGCGCTGGCTGCCTTTAAGCAGGCGCACCCGCAGACCTGCGTCGCGCACGCCGCGCCCGGTGCGTTGCCGGCCGAACTGGCGGCGCGCCGTTTCGACCTGGCGCTGGTGGTCGATTGCCTGGAACATTTGCCCAAGCGCGACGGCCTCAATCTTTTGGGCGGGATCCGCAACCTCAACGCCAGCCGCATCGCGGTGCTGGCGGATCTGCCGGCCAGCGGCTGGCAGGAGACCGATTTTTATTCCCTGGCCCTGCAGGCCAGCGAACGCTTCGCCCGGGACGAACAGGTGCTGACCCTCTTCACCTACGATCTGCTTGACTACAAACAAGTCCCCGACTGGCTCAATTCGCGGTTCTGGGCCAATCCGGAAAACTTCGGGAAATACTGGTGGTAATGCAATGAGTACAGCCATTTGCCCTTGCGGCAGCGGCAACCTGCTGGATGCCTGCTGCGGTCCTTATCACGCCGGCCACCCGGCCCCGTGCGCCGAAGCCCTGATGCGTTCGCGCTACAGCGCCTACGTGCTGGGTCTGGTCGATTATCTGGTGGCCACCACCCTGCCCGCCCAGCAAGCGGGGCTGGATCGCCAGTCGATCAGCAACTGGAGCGCCCAGAGCACCTGGCTCGGTCTGGACGTGGAAAGCTCGGAAGTGTTCGGCGGCCAGCCGGAACACGCGTTCGTCACGTTCACTGCGCGCTGGCATGACGGTCAGGGCGAGCACAGCCACCGCGAACGCTCGTCGTTCGTGCAGAACAGCGGGCGCTGGTATTTCATCGACCCGACCGTGCAACTGAAGCTGGGCCGCAATGACGCCTGCCCGTGCGCCAGCGGCCAGAAGTTCAAGAAATGCTGTGCGGGGTATTTCGGCAGCTGAGGCTAGACTGGGCCGCAAAGGGAGTTAAACCATGCTCGGTCATTGGCGCACATTTCAGGTCCTTTCACTGCTCGTGTTTCTGGGGCTCGGCGGCTGTGCGTCCTGGTTCAGCGACGACTCCCGCGATCCCGCCGTGCACCTGGTGAAAGTCGAAGTAGTACGCGCCAGGTTGCTGGAACAGAAATTCATCCTGCACTTTCGCATCGACAACCCCAACGACAGCGACCTGACCGTGCGCGGCCTGGAATACCGCATACACCTGGCCGACATGCTGCTGGCCGAAGGCGAGCACGAACACTGGATCACGGTGAACCCCAAAAGCAGCGCGTTCTACAACGTGCCGATCCGTACCAACCTGTGGCCGAAGGTCAAAGAGGTGGTGAAAATGCTGAAAAACCCGAACCAGCAGATTCCCTATCGGCTGGAAGGCGAGATGGAAACCGGTTTATTCATCGCTCACTACGTGCACCTGGCGCGCAATGGCGTGATAATCCCCGCCGATTTGATTACGGAGTGACCCCGATGACCCAGCAACCTCATGTCCATGGCCCTGACTGCAACCACGATCATGACCACCACCATGATCACGACCATGGCCATGTCCACGGCCCGAACTGCGGCCACGCCCACCAGGAACCGGTGCGCAATGCCCTGAAAGACGTTGGCCGCAACGACCCTTGCCCATGCGGCAACGGCAAGAAGTTCAAGAAGTGCCACGGCGCTTGATGCTTCGGGCGAAGACCGACTTCGCCTGACACACCGCTTTCGCGAGCAAGCTCGCTCCCACAGGGATCGCGTTCCGTCAGGAGCAACTCGGTCGAATGTGGGAGCTGCGGTGCGACGATTCGACTTGCCGGCGATGGCGGCGGCACATTCAGCAAAGCCCTATCGGGCCGCAAGAATCTCCGCACTGCCAACCACCGTCGCATACTCCCCGTGCAGATTCCCCAGCGACATGGCATGCACCTCTTGCGCCGAACGCCACGTGCCGAAATAGTCAGCCTTGTCGAAGGTAAAGCACGCATCCTCCGCCACCCACGCCTCGAACCCCAGATTGCCCGCCGTGCGTGCCGTGGACTCCACCGAGTTGTTCGTCGCCACGCCGACAATGATCAACTGCCCGATCCCCGCCTCACGCAGCTTCGCCTCGAGCCCCGTCGCACAAAACGCATCCGGTACCTGTTTCCGGATCAGCCATTCGCCGTCCTGCGGCAAGAACCGGTCCTGAAATTCCACCCCTGACTGCTCTGGCCAGAACACTGATTGCGGCGAGCGCGACAGGTGCTGTACATGAATCACCGGCCGCCCGCTGCGCCGCCAGAAGCCCAGCAAATCGAGGATCCGCTCTTCGGCCGACGGATTGTTCCGCCGCCCCAGACGCGGTTCCAGAATGCCTTTTTGCTGGTCGATGATGATAAGTGCAGCGTTGGCCTTGAGCTCCATGGCGATTTTTCTCACGCAGGGTCATTGAATTTCCCGTACTTGAGCATCACCTCCTGTGAGTAAGCAAGCTATCAAACGCACACAGGACAACCTGAAGCCGGCGTTTGCTGTCCGCACGTAAGTCATTTTCCTGATTTGGAGTTTTCCATGATCGACCTGTATTACTGGACCACGCCCAACGGCCACAAGATTTCCCTGTTCCTCGAAGAGGCCGGCCTGCGCTACGACGTGCACCCGATCAACATCAGCCAGGGCGAGCAGTTCCAGCCGCACTTTCTGAAAATCTCGCCGAACAACCGCATCCCGGCCATCGTCGATCATGAGCCGGCCGATGGCGGCGAACCGTTGTCGCTGTTCGAGTCCGGGGCGATCCTGCTGTACCTCGCGGAAAAGACCGGCAAGTTCCTGCCCAAGGATCTGCGTGGCCGCCAGGTGGCGCTGCAATGGCTGTTCTGGCAAATGGGCGGCTTGGGGCCGATGGCCGGGCAGAACCATCATTTCAGCCAGTTCGCCCCGGAAAAAATCCCCTACGCGATCAAGCGCTACATCGACGAAACCGCGCGCCTGTACGGGGTTCTGGACAAGCAACTGGCGAACAATGAGTTCGTCGCCGGCAGCGAATACAGCATCGCCGACATGGCGATCTACCCGTGGATCGTTTCGCACAAGTGGCAGAGCCAGAACCTGGAAAACTTCCCGAACGTGCAGCGCTGGTTCAACCACATCAAGGATCGCCCGGCGACCGTGAAGGCGTATGCGCTGGTGCAGAAGATCAATCCGCCAAAGTCCTGACCTGTCTTGATCGTTCCCATGCAGAGGCGTCGAATCGTCCGCGTGGAAATGGGCCGCAGAGCGGCCCGGACTGCATTCCCGCGCAGACGGTTCGGCGCCTCGACGTGGGAACGATCTGCATGAGCGGGAACAAATAACCGCTCGCCCCGCTTGCGCGGCCCCCACCTGCTCACTAACGTAGCGGCTTTATTGCGCCCCCAGCCTCTACACCCCCGCAGGAGCTTTGCCATGGCCTCGCCAGCCCTTTCACATTTTCTTCCCCGGTTCGGCGTTGCCGCAGCAGTGGCCGGTGTTCTGAGCCTGACCGGTTGTCAGACCTGGAACGCCCAGGACACCCTCCCGCCGACCTCCGGTGTGCAGCCGCTCAAGGGCCTGGCGCAGAACGTTTCGGTACGCCGCAATGCCATGGGCATGCCGCTGATCGAAAGCAACAGCTTCCACGACGCACTCTTCGCCCTCGGCTACGTGCATGCCAGCGACCGGATCAATCAGATGGTCACCCTGCGCCTGCTGGCCCAGGGCCGTCTGGCGGAAATGTCCGGTTCGTCGATGCTCGACGCCGACCGCTACATGCGCGCCGTCAACCTGAAGAAAAGCGCCGGCGAGCTGTACAAGGCCTCGTCGCCACGGCTCAAGCGCTTCTTCGAAGTCTATGCCCGGGGCGTCAACGCCTACCTGTTCCGCTACGCCGACAAACTGCCGGGGGATCTGGCATCCAGCGGCTACAAGCCCGAGTACTGGAAACCGGAAGATTCGGCGCTGATCTTCTGCCTGCTGAATTTCAGCCAGTCGGCCAACCTACCGGAAGAAATCGCTTCGCTGGTGCTGGCGCAGACGGTGACCAACGACAAACTGGCGTGGCTGACGCCGTCCGCCCCTGACGAAAACCTGCCGCTGGCCGAGGCCGACAAGCTGCAAGGCATCAAGCTCAACGGGCAGATTCCGGGGCTGACGGAACTGAGCAACGCCAGCGAACAACTGGCCGCCATCAACCTGCTGGGCACTCAGTCGTCGAACAACTGGGCCATCGCCCCGCAACGCAGTCGCAGCGGCAAGAGCCTGCTGGCCAGCGACAGCCATGGCCCGCTGGCCGCGCCGTCGCTGTGGAGTTTCGTGCAGATCCGCGCACCGAAATACCAGGCCGCCGGTGTGACCGTGGCGGGTCTGCCCATGGTGCTCGGCGGCTTCAACGGCAAGGTGGCGTGGAGCCTGACCAGCGTGCTCGGCGATAACCAGGACCTGTTCCTGGAAAAAATCCGTCGTCAGGGCAGCACGCTGTCCTACGAGGTCAACGGCAAGTGGCAACCGGTCGCCGTGCGCAACGAAACCTATTTCGTCAAAGGCCAGCGGCCAATTCGCGAAGCGGTGTACGAAACCCGCCATGGCGCGCTGCTCAACAGTGTTCAAGCCGCCGCGCAGGGCGCAGGTTTCGGCCTGGCCCTGCAGACGCCGAGCTTCACCGACGACAAATCCCTCGATGCGTTTTTCGATCTGAGCCGCGCCCAGAACGTTGAACGCGCCTCGGACGCCAGCCGGGAAATCCGCGCCATCGCGTTGAATCTGGTGTTTGCCGACGCCAGCAACATTGGCTGGCAAGTCACCGGACGTTTCCCGAACCGCCGTGAGGGCGAAGGCCTGCTGCCGTCGCCGGGCTGGGAAGGTCGCTTCGACTGGGACGGCTACGCCGACCCGATGCTGCATCCCTACGATCAGGATCCGGCCCAGGGCTGGCTCGGCACCGCCAACCAGCGGGTCATTCCCCATGGCTACGGCATGCAACTGTCCAATTCCTGGGCGGCGCCGGAACGTGGCGAGCGCCTGGCTGAACTGGCCGGCAGCGGCAAACACGACGGTCGCAGCGTGATCGCCATGCAGTACGACCAGACCACCACCTTCGCTGCCAAGCTGAAGAAAATGTTCGAAGCACCG
Source organism: Pseudomonas sp. MCal1 (assembly GCF_026341415.1). Lineage (NCBI taxonomy): Bacteria > Pseudomonadati > Pseudomonadota > Gammaproteobacteria > Pseudomonadales > Pseudomonadaceae > Pseudomonas > Pseudomonas sp. MCal1. Next base: position 3,754 of record NZ_JAKUMP010000024.1, on the reverse strand, counting down.
GGCATGGCGCAGCCGCTGAAACAGGCGATCGACGCGCTGCCGGACGCCGAGCGCAGCAAGGCCCGCGAGGCTTACACCCGTCTGATGGCGTTCGACGGCAAGCTCAGCCCGACTTCCGCCGATGCGGCGATTTACGAGCTGTTCCTGCAGGAAAGCATGAAGCAGATTTTCCTCGACGAACTCGGCCCGCAAAACAGTCCGGCGTGGAAAGCGTTTATCGCCAACGGCGATCTGTCCTACGCCGCACAGGCCGATCACTTGCTGGGCCGCGAAGACAGTCCGTTCTGGGACGACGCCCGTACGCCACAAAAAGAAGACAAACCGGCGATTCTCGCCCGCAGTCTGGCGGCTGCGATCAGCGCTGGCGACAGTCAGTTGGGTGGCGACCGCCGGTCGTGGCAGTGGGGCAAACTGCACCGCTACGAGTGGAAGAATGCCAACGGCCAGACTGTTCGCGGCCCGATCGCGGCGGGCGGCGACCACACCACGCTCAACATGGCGGCGTTTGCCTGGGGCCAGGACTTCAACACCACCCGTGCGCCGTCGATGCGTTTCATCGTCGACTTCGGTCAGAGCGAGCCGCTGATGGGGCAGAACGGGACGGGGCAATCGGGTAATCCGGTGAGCCCGAACTACCTGAACGGCATCGATCCGTGGCTCAAGGGCCAGTACATCGGCCTGCCGATGCAGCCGCAGAACTTTGACCGGGTGTATGGCAAGACGCGGTTGACGCTTACCCCCGGCAAGTAATCCCCCCACAGTTGATCATTCCCACGCTCCGCGTGGGAATGCCTCAAGGGACGCGGAGCGTCACGGGCTGCATTCCCAAGCAGAGCGTGGGACCGATCATGTGACAGTAAAAAACTCGATAGAACTTCTGACTTCGCGCCTGCCTCATAGCTAACAAGTCCTCCATTCCGGTAACACCATGGACCTTGTTATCGCTCGCCCCGAAGGCCTCTACTGTCCCGCCGGGGATTTCTACATTGACCCGTGGCGGCCCGTCGAGCGCTCGGTGATCACCCATGCCCACGGTGATCATGCCCGTGGCGGCAACCAGCATTACCTGGCCGCCAGCCCTGGCGAAGGGATTTTGCGCGCGCGCCTGGGCCAGGACATCAACCTGCAAACCCTCGACTACGGCCAGCGCCTGACCCACCACGGCGTCACCCTGAGTTTTCATCCCGCCGGCCATGTGCTCGGCTCGGCCCAGGTGCGGCTGGAATACGGCGGCGAAGTCTGGGTCGCGTCCGGCGACTACAAGATCGAACCCGACGGCACCTGCGCGCCGTTCGAACCGGTGCGTTGCCACACCTTCATCACCGAATCGACTTTCGGCCTGCCGATCTATCGCTGGCAGCCACAGGCGCAGGTATTCGCCGAGATCAACCAGTGGTGGCAGGCCAACATCGAGGCCGGCAAGGCCAGCGTGCTGTTCTGTTATTCGTTCGGCAAGGCCCAGCGGATTCTCCACGGCATCGACGAAACCCTCGGGCCGATCCTCAGCCACGGTGCGGTCGAGCCGCTGAACCGGGTCTACCGCGAGGCCGGCGTCTACCTGCCGCCGACGATCTACGCCGGCGACGTGAAAAAGAACGACCCGATCATGCGCCAGGCGCTGGTCATCGCCCCGCCGTCGGCCGGCGGCAGCAGCTGGATGCGCCGGTTCGGCGATTACAGCGACAGCTTCGCCAGCGGCTGGATGCGCCTGCGCGGCACCCGCCGGCGGCGCGGGGTCGATCGCGGGTTCGTGCTTTCGGATCATGCCGACTGGCCCGGCCTGTTGTGGGCCATCGAACAGACCGGTGCCGAACGGGTCATGGTCACCCACGGCTCGATTGGTGTACTGGTGCGCCATCTGCGCGAAAAAGGGCTCGACGCCCAAGGCTTCAATACTGAATACGGTGACGATGAAGAAGAGCATTCCACCGCCACGCCCGCCGTCGCCGAGGTGCAGCCATGAAAGACTTCGCCGGGTTGTACGCCGAACTCGACGCCACCACCTCCAGCAACGCCAAACTGGCGGCCATGCAGACCTACTTCGCTCAGGCGCAACCGCAGGATGCCGCGTGGGCGGTGTACTTTTTGTCCGGCGGGCGGCCTCGGCAACTGGTGCCGGTGCGGATCCTGCGGGATCTGGCGGTCGAAGTGTCCGGGCTGGAGCCGTGGCTGTTCGAGGAGAGCTATCAAGCAGTCGGCGATCTGGCGGAAACCATCTCGCTGGTGTTGCCGGAACACCCGCACACCTCCGAGGCCGGCCTCGCCGAATGGATCGAAGCCAAACTGCTGCCCTTGCGCGGTGAAACCCCGGAATACCTCGCCCACCAGTTACCCGCACTGTGGGCGCAACTGGATCGACCGAGCCTGATGCTGTGCATCAAACTGATCACCGGCAGCTTCCGGGTTGGCGTGTCCAAATTGCTGGTGACCCGAGCCCTGGCTTCCATGGCCGGGCTCGACAGCAAACGCGTGGCGCAAAGGCTGGTGGGTTACACCGACTTGTCCAACCGGCCGAGCGCTGACAGCTACCTGAAACTGATCGCGCCCGAATCCAGCGATGAACACGCCCAGCGCGGAGGCCAGCCCTACCCGTTCTTCCTCGCCCACGCGCTGGCGCAACCGGTGGAAACCTTCGACACCCTGCTCGGGCCTGCAAGCAACTGGCAGGTGGAGTGGAAGTGGGATGGTATCCGGGCGCAGGTGGTAAAGCGCGACGGCAAATTGTGGGTCTGGTCCCGGGGCGAAGAGCTGGTCACCGAACGTTTTCCCGAACTCGACACACTGGTGCAAGGGTTGCCTGACGGCACAGTGATCGATGGTGAGATCGTGGTGTGGAAGAACAACCGCCCGGTCACCGAAGACGCGTTCGATCCCCAGACGACGCAGGCTCCGGCGGTGCAACCCTTCGCGCTGTTGCAGCAGCGGATCGGCCGCAAGTCGCTGGACCGCAAAATCCTCGAAGACGCGCCGGTGGTGGTACTCGCCTATGACCTGCTCGAATGGCAGGGCGAAGACTGGCGCAACCAGCCCCAGGCCAGACGTCGTGAGCAACTGGAGCAGGTCATCGCCAAATGCAACAACCCGGTGCTGCTGCCTTCGCCGCTCCTGACGGGTGATGACTGGCTCGATCTCGCCCGCCAGCGTGAGGCCTCCAGGCGACTTGGGGTCGAAGGCATGATGCTCAAGGCCCGGGATGCGATGTACGGCGTCGGCCGCACCAAGGACATGGGCGTGTGGTGGAAATGGAAGGTCGATCCGTTCAGCGTCGACGCGGTGCTGATCTACGCCCAGCGCGGGCATGGGCGCCGCGCCAGCCTCTACAGCGATTACACCTTTGCGGTGTGGGACGGCCCGCCCGGTTCCAGTGCGCGGGCGCTGGTGCCGTTCGCCAAGGCCTATTCCGGGCTGACCGATGCGGAAATGCGCGAAGTGGACAGCATCGTGCGCAAGACCACCGTGGAAAAATTCGGTCCGGTCAGCAGCGTGACACCAAGCCTGGTGTTCGAACTGGGCTTCGAAGGCATCGCCCTCTCCCGCCGGCACAAAAGCGGCATCGCCGTGCGCTTCCCGCGCATGCTGCGCTGGCGCCAGGACAAGACCGTGGATGAGGCCGACAGCCTGGCGACCTTGCAAGAGCTGTTGGTCTGACTCCTTCCCCCGATACTCCCCCTCACCCCGATCGTTCCCACGCTCCGCGTGGGAATGCCTCAATGGACGCTCTGCGTCCGCTTTGGGACGCGGAGCGTCCCGGGCT